>CAVTYA010000001.1:0-46009 GCA_963738765.1 uncultured Alphaproteobacteria bacterium
GGGAGGGGATCGACCGTTGCAGATGTTTGCACTGGCGCTAAGGGGCGTTAGCGCCTGTTCGATTTTTCTGAGACCGGTCATCCAAAATTGGCCAAATACCGAAAGGCTCGAATGACCGGACTGGCCGAAGCAACCCTTCAATATTGCGAATTGAATGGCGGGTTTCCGAGTGGAGCCGACGCCTGAATGTCTGAGCGAAGTTGGTCGCGAATTACGCTTTATGGTCGATTTTCACCGAGGTGATCGGGCTGAATCGTTACAATGACCCAGATGAGTTCCCCTTCGACAGCATCGATGCAAGACATGCTGACTTCCTTTTTCTGGAGCGGCGACGCCATCCGGAGTCGGCGCGTAAGTGACATCGTTTTGTCAGACACGCTCGACGTGCCTGTGCCATCCTCACGCCTGCTTGCGCAGGATCCGAGCAACGCGCTGACCGTGGTCGCGGTTCACACCGGCCCCGAGGGCGGTTCGATCCTGGCCGGCACCGTCAACAATCCGCTGACCGGCGCCCACGGCACGCTGACGCTGCACACCGACGGCTCCTACACCTATCAAGTGGACCAGACCGATCCCGCGGTCCAGGCCCTGGCAACATCAGCCGAAACCATCACCGACAAGTTCAACTACACCATCCAGGACACCGGCGGCCTGCAGGACACCGCAACGCTGACCATTACCATCCATGGCGCCGACGATCTGCCGCTGGCGGTCGCCGACACCGGCACCATGACCCAGAATGACGCACCGACCTCGTTCAATGTCATCGCCAACGACACCCAGGATCCCGACCATACCGCCTTGAACACGATCGCGGTCGGCCCCGGCAGCATCACCGTCACCGGCCCGGCCGGCGAGACCTTCGTCAATACCGATGCGACGGCGACCATCGTCGGCAACCAGGTTCAGGTTTCGCTGGTCAATGCAGACTTCCAGCAGCTCGCGCTCGGCGAACACGCCACGGTCACCGTGCCCTACACGCTGACCGGCGATACCGGCGAGACCTCGAGCGCCAACCTCGTCGTCACCGTCAACGGCGTCAACGACGTGCCGGTCGCGGTGAACGATACCGGCACCATCACCGAAGACCAGGTCGGCACCTTCTCGGTCCTGGCCAACGACACGCTCGACGCCGATCACGGCGCGCCCAACAACGTCACGACCGGCGCGGTGGCCAATTTGAGCGCGCCCGCGGGCGAAGGCATCACGACGCCGGACATCGGCGTCAGCGTCAACGGATCGAACCAGGTCGTGGTGACGCTTGGCGCCAATTTCCAGCACATGCAGGATGGCCAGACCGCGACGTTCGACGTGCCCTATACGCTGCATGGCGACCAGGCCGGCGACACTTCAACCGCCACGCTGCATGTCACCGTCAACGGCGTCAACGATGCGCCGACGATCACTGCTCTCACCTTCAACGGCACCAGCAGCGCCATCTACAACACCGACCTCGTGGTGCACGATCCCGGCGACACCGCGCCCGATCCGGCCGGTCCGCAGAGGACGGTCACCCTGACCGGCGGCCTGCTCAATGGCACCAGCGACGTCGACGGACCGAATGCGTTGACCGTGGTGGCCGAGAGCGTCGCCACCAGCGACGGCGGCCACGTGACGGTGCTTGCGAACGGCGACTTCACCTACACCCCGAAGGTCGGCACCACCGCGACCACGGACACCTTCACCTATACCGTGACCGACGGAAACGCCGGTGCATCGGGACCGGGCAATACGGTCGGAACCGCCACAATCGCACTGACCGCCCCGCATGTCTGGTACGTCAACGCGGACGCTGTGACCGACGGCGACGGCTCGTCGGAGCATCCGTTCAACACGCTCACGCATTTTGCCGGCGTCGGCGGCGTCGACGGGACCGGCGACACCATCGTCCTCGAGACCGCGAGCGCGCACTATACCGGCGGACTGACGCTCGAGAACAATGAGCAGTTGATCAGCCAGAGCGCCGGCGTGACCATCGACGGCACCACGCTGTTCACGGCCAGCGGCGCCAACGCCGTGCTCGACGGCGGCCTCGTGCTCGCCAGCGGCAACACCATCGAGGGTGTCGATTTCGGCACCACCGGCGGCTTCGCAGTGTCCGGCTCCAGCGTCGGCACCCTCCACCTCGACGACACCACTTCGGGCTTGATCAACAACGCCTCCGGCGGCGGCATCAGCATCGGCGGCTCGTCGAACGTCCTCAACGTCGACCTCTCCAGCATTACCTCGGGTGGCGGCACCAACGGCATCTCGCTGACCAATTCGTCCGGCACGTTCCATGCCCATGGCGGCACCATCTCGAATGCCAGCGGCGCGGACGTCGCGCTGAACGGCGGCACGGTTGCCTTCACCGATGACGGCGCGATTAACGACACCACCGGAACGGCCGTGTCGGTCGCCAACATGACCGGCGGCACCGATGCGTTCACCGGCGCGATCACCGGCGGCAGCATCGCGCTGTCGAGCAATACCGGCGCCACGATCAACTTCAGCGGCGGCATGAACCTGTCGACCGGCACATCGAACGCCTTCTCGGCCACCGGCGGCGGCACGATCAATATTACCGGCACCAACCATCTCACCACCACGACCGGCACAGCCCTCACCGTCGTCAACACCAACATCGGCAGCTCGGGCATCACCTTCCACGACATCAGCGCCAACGGCGGCACCAACGGCATCGTCCTCAACAACACGGGGACCGCAGCGAGCAACGGAGGCCTTACTGTAACCGGCGACGGCTCCACGCCCGGTTCGGGCGGAACGATCCAGAACACCGTGCAGGGCGCGCTGTTCACCTCGACCAAGGACGTGTCGCTCAGCTTTATGAACTTCACCAACCCGGACAGCGGCAACGGCACGGTGAACAACGTCGACAACTCGACGTTCAACAGCGCGGCGCAGGCCGGCATCAATCTGAGCAACGTATCGACCGTGACGTTCGACCACCTCAACGTCAACGGCAATGGCGGCACCGGCGGCGCGCAGGTCGGCATCAACGGCCAGAACGTCTCCAATCTCACCATCAGCAACAGCACGGTGACCGGCTTCGGCGACGCCCCCGGTGAGGGCGACGTCAAGCTGTTCGACCTCTCGGGCACGTCCGCGGTCACGAACTCGACCTTCGGCTTCGTGCCGGGCGACGCGACTGGCGGCGAAAACCTGTTCGAGGTCAGGAACGACACCGGCACGCTGACGCTCAACGTCACCGGCAGCACGTTCCACAATACCCGGGATTCCGCCAACGGGTCGGGCGGCATCGCCGTCACGTCCACGGGAACGGCGGTCATAAACCTCAACGCGTCGAACGACACTTTCTCCAACCTCAAAACCTCCGGCATTGAAGGCTTTGCGAAGCAGACGTCGACACTGAACGTCAACATTACCGACGGCGGGACAATCGGAAACGGCAACACCTTCGACCCCGGATCGGGCACCGGCCGTGCCATCGGGCTTAGCGCCCAGGATACCGCGGATCTGAACTTCAACATCAACCGCAACGTCGCCATCAAGGGCAATGGCGGTCCGGTCATCGACATCGCTTCGATCGGCGCGGCCGTGGTCAACGGCCGCATCGACAACAACACGGATATCGAGAACAACGCCAATCAGCCGGGCAGCCCGGTCTTCCTCAACATCCAGGACAACTCGACCGCGGTCGTCGATATCACCGGCAATACGATCAACAACGCGGGTTCTGACGCCGCCATCAGTGCCGGCGTTCACGGCGACGGGATATCGAAATTCAGCGCGGCTCTGGACGTTACGATCGCAAGCAATACCATCAACCTGACGGGCCAGAACCTCAACGCCAGCACGTTCAACAACGCCATCCTGCTTTCCAGCGGAGCCGACAATAACGACGCAACCACGCTCACCGCGGACCTGAACCACAATACCGTTACCGGGGTAACGGCGGCCGACGGCAACGCCGCCCTCGCGATCGAGAATACCGGTGGCGGCAGCTCGCATCTTTATCTGCAGGGATTCACCACCGACGCTGCCACGACCTGGGATAGCCGGTTCAATACGCCGACGACGGGCAACCAGGCGGGTGCCGTGGTCGAATTGGACAATACGCCACCGGCACCGTTGCCCTCCGGCGTTCCGGTCGGCCACAATGGTGGAAACACCAAGACGCCGTCCAATCCGACCGCGCTGTTCGCCGCGGCAAGCGGCGTGGCGGCCTCGTCACCGACCTCGGGTGAAATGCACCTGACGCAAGCCGAGCTCAATGCGGTGGTGGCGGCGGCGATCGCGAATTGGGCGAGCGCCGGCCTATCGCCCGACAAGATCGCGGCGCTGCATCAGATCACCTACGACATCGCCGACATTACATCGGGCTGGCTCGGCGAATCCACACCCGGTCACGTCACCATCGACGTCAACGCCGATGGCCATGGCTGGTTCGTCGATCCGACACCCCAGAACAATTCCGAGTTTGCCCACGCGGCCAGCGCCACCGACCTGCTGGCTGATCCCAGCGCGGATCCCGCCGGCCACATGGATCTGCTCACGACCGTCATGCATGAGATGGGTGAGCAGCTTGGGCTGGAGGACAAGTTTGCGCCGACCGACCAGGGCAGCCTGATGTACGCCTTCCTGGGGACAGGCGAGCGCGTGCTGGCCGATGCCGCAGAGGCCGCCCAGGCCAATGCGATACCGCAACAAAATATGAACGGCGGCGGCATCGATCGGACCAGCGGTGACGCCGGTGCAGTACACAAGTCGCCGTGGGACCCTCCATCCTCGACGCCGGCCATGGCGGCGGCACCCTTGTCGGCACGCCGGGTGCGGACAATTTCGTGTTTGCCAATGTCGACATTCACGGGTCGGCGCCGCCGGTCACCCAGGTCGTAAACTACAGCTTCGCCCAAGGTGATACGTTCGACTTCTCGGCGCTGACCGCGCAATCCCATAGCTGGCAGGTCGGCGACGGATCGCTGGTACGCGCCGTCGAAGGCGCCGGCGGGTCCGCCATGCTGCAGGTAAACACGGTCGACAGCAGCATGGGCAGCAAGGTCGGCTCCAATTGGGTCAACGTCGCACAGATCGACGGCGCGCATATCGGCGACCCCGTCAACGTACTGATCGACAGCCAGGGCGCCGTGCATCACGCGCAGATTCATGTCGACCTGCTGGTGTGAGGCCAAGAGTCACTGACAACACGCTCTAACGAGGTTCGCTAATAAGATTGACTGATACGCCGATAAGACCGACTAACGAGTTCAGCGAACGAGACGGTCCGACAAGATCGCGTAAAAACTCGAACGCGGCTGCATTTGATATCGACGTGGTGGCCACGCTGCGGAGGCGCGGCTATCAATCGCAGATGGATGACCGCGCGATCGTCCACCTTGCGTAGATTCCTATCGACTTCCCATTGCGCTGTGGCATACTAGCAATGTCAGACAACATACATAGGAAGGAGCGCGCATGGCCGAGCCATTTCTCTCGGAAATCCGGATGATGTCGTTCGGCTTCCCGCCGAAAGGCTGGGCACTTTGCGACGGCCAGCTTCTTCCGATCAACCAGAACCAGGCGCTGTTCTCGTTGCTGGGCACGACTTACGGCGGCGACGGGCGCGTCAACTTCGGCCTGCCCAATCTGCAGGGGCGAACGCCGATGCACATGGGCAACGGCCACGTCCTTGGCGAACGCGGCGGCGAGCAGGCACACACGCTCTCGATATCGGAAATACCGACGCACGTGCATTCGGCGAACGCGTCCAATAACGCCGGAACGCGACAAGAATCCCGGCCAACGATCTTCTGGGCAATTCCGCACCAAACCTGCTTTACGGCCCGGTGCAAAGCCTTACGCCCCTGAGGCCAAACACGGTCGCCAACGTCGGCGGCAGCCAAGCCCATCTCAACATGCAGCCTTTTCTGACGCTCAATTTCAGCATCGCCCTGCAGGGCATCTTCCCGTCGCAGACCTGAGGAAACCCATCCATGGCACAGCCTTATGTCGGCGAAATTCGCATGTTCGCCGGCAATTTTGCGCCGGCCGGCTGGATGTTCTGCGAGGGACAGCTCCTGCCGATTTCCGAATACGAAACGCTTTTCAACCTGATCGGCACCACCTATGGCGGCGACGGCCAATCCACATTCGCCCTGCCCGACCTGCGCGGCCGCATTCCGATCCACCTGGGCAACGGCTTCACGCTGGCCGAGACCGGCGGCGCCGAGACGGTCACGCTGACCGTGCAGCCAGATTCCGATCGCACAGCCACGCGTTTATCGCTTCGTCCGATCTCGCCAATTCGCCAAATCCGGGCACCAGTCTGGTGGCAAGGTCGCCTCAGGAGAACATTTTCCTCAACGCCAACCCTACCGTCGCGATGTCGAACCAGTTCCTGGGCAACACCGGCGGCATCGCAGCCGCACAACAACTTTCAGCCCTATCTCTGCGTCGACTTCATCATTTCGCTGTTCGGCATCTTCCCGAGCCAGACCTAGGAGCACATCATGGATCCGTTCGTCGCGGAGATCCGCATTTTCCCCTTCAACTTTGCGCCAAAAGGCTGGGCGTTCTGCGACGGCCAGATCCTGCCGATCTCGCAGAACACCGCGCTGTTTTCGCTGCTCGGCACCACCTATGGCGGCGACGGCAAGAGCAACTTCGCGCTGCCGGACATGCAGGGCAACGCGCCGATGCATCCGGGCCAGGGTCCCGGGCTTTCGCTGCATGATCTCGGCGAGACCGGCGGCTCGGACACCGTGACGCTGCTGCGAATCGGAGATGCCGTCGCACTCGCACAGCGTCATGAGCGTGGCGGGCAACTTCGCAGGCAATACCAACGTTCCCACCGGCAACGCGTTCGCGAAGGCTGCGCAAGGAAGTCCCTACGTGCCGGCGGCGAACACGGTGGCGTTGTCGGATCAGACGATTTCGCCGGCCGGCGGTAGCCAGCCGCACAACAATCTGATGCCCTATCTCACCCTGAATTTCTGCATCGCGCTGCAGGGCGTCTACCCGCCGCGCACGTAAGCGTCGCCTCATGGACCAAGCTCTGTCCGCAAGCCGCGAGGCAGCTCCGTTCGGCTGGCTGCGCGCGGCCGAATCCGGGCTGGCCTTTCGCCGCATCACGGACGCCGACTTGCCGTTCCTCGCCCGGGTCTATGCCTCGATCCGCGCCGGAGGAGCTTGCCGCCACCGACTGGTCCGACGCGCACAAGGCGGCGTTTCTCGACCAGCAATTCCAGGCGCAGCACGCGCATTATCAACGGTACTACCCAAACGCCGACTGGCTGGTGACGGTCGCACCAGGGCCGCGACATCGGCCGGCTCTACATCGAGCGCTGGCCGACCCAGCATCGCATCATCGACATCGCCTTCCTGCCCGAACATTGCGGCAAGGGCTTTGGCGCAGCCCTGCTGCGCGACCTCATGGACGAGGCCACCGCCGCCGGCAAGGCGGTGTCGATCCATGTCGAAAAACTCAATCCGGCGATGCGGCTCTACCGCCGTCTCGGATTCGTCGACCGAGGAAGACAAGGGCGTCTACGATCTGATGCGCTGGAGCGCGGCGGCGTAACCTTACGTGAACGTCGCGTGATAGCCGTTACCGCCCGGGATCGGTCCGACCGGCACCAGAAATATCTCCATCGTACCCATCGCCGGATGTGTCACCGGATAGGTCGCCTGCGGCAGCCACGGGCCCTGCGGCGCGACGAACAGCAGCCCGAACGCCCCACCCTCGCGGCCGCTCGCGCCCGCCGGAGCGACCCTGACCAACTTTAGCGGCACGACGCCGCCCGGTGCCTGCAAGTCGAAGGCCGTATCGCAATGCGGCGCGAAATCTTCGATCTTGAGCGTCGCGAGGTCGGGCGATGATGACATTGCAATATCCATCCGGTTGAGCCGTGGCTCTAGCATATTGCAGATCGCGCGACGATGCCGATGTTACATCGGGCTGGAGCTGCAATCCTTTTCGTGACTAACATTGGTGGCTATCGGTCCCGGCGCCGATGCGCAACTGCGCACGCGGCCGGAACGACGTCAGAACGAGGCCAGCCATGGACGCGACTGTAACACCGGCTTTGCGCCGCGGCGCCGATCACATCGCGCCTGACTGCGCCGGACAAAACTTTTACGCCATCGACCGCGGCCTGCGCGATTTGCTCGCGCTTTATCTCTCGCCGGACGTTTTCCGCCGGCTGGAGCCGCAGTTCGATCGCCTCGGCGCGCTCGCGGGCGGGCGGCTGGACGAACTGGCGCGGATCGCCGACAGGCACCCGCCGGTCCTGCACCCGCGCGATCGTTTTGGCCGCGACGAGGACTGGATCGACTATCACGCCTCCTACCGCGAGATGGAAAACATCGCCTTCGGCGATTTCCAGTTTCACGCCATGAGCCATCGCGCAGGCTGCCTCGGCATGGATCGCCCGCTGCCGGCGGTCGCCAAATACGCGCTGCAATATCTGTTCGTGCAGGCCGAGTTCGGCCTGATGTGCCCGATCAGCGTGACCGACACCTCGATCCACCTGATCAGAAAATTCGCCAGCGCCGAGCTGAAGGAATACCTGCTGCCGAAAATGCTGTCCGCCGATCCGGCTGTGCAGTGGAAGGGCACGCAGTTCATGACCGAACGTTCCGGCGGCTCCGATGTCGGCGCCATCGAAACGACGGCGCGCCTCGAGGACGGCGAGTGGCGGCTCACCGGCGACAAATGGTTCTGTTCGCATGCGGACGCCGACGTCGCGCTGCTGCTGGCGCGCCCGGAAGGCGCACCGGCCGGCACCGGAGGGCTGGCGCTGTTCGCGTTGCCGCGCCGGTTGAAGGACGGGCGCCGCAACGCCTATCGCATCGTCCGCCTCAAGGACAAGCTCGGCACCCGCTCGATGGCGTCGGGCGAGATCTTGCTGGAAGGCGCCACAGCCTATCTGGTCGGCGCCGCCGATCAGGGCCTCAAGCAGATGATGGAGCAGGTCAACCTGTCGCGGCTGTCGCATGGCGTGCGTGCCGCGGCGATGATGCGGCGTTGCGTCAACGAGGCGATGGTGTGCGCGCGGACGCGCTCCGCCTTCGGCAAAACCATCATCGACTATCCCCTGCTCCGCCGCCAGCTTCTCAAGATCACGCTGCCGACGGAGCAATCGCTGTCGATGTTCCTGTTCGCGGCCGACGCGATGGACCGCGCCAATGCCGGCTCGAAGGAAGCCGAAAACTGTCTGCGGATCCTGACGCCGCTTCTGAAATTCCGCGCCTGCCGCGACAACATTCCGGTGGCGACCGGAGCGATGGAAGTGCGCGGCGGCAATGGCTACATCGAGGAATGGGTGCAGGCCCGGCTGGTGCGCGACGCCCATATCGGCGTGCTCTGGGAGGGCACCAGCAACATCAACGCGCTCGACATCATCGCCCGCGCGGTCGGCAAGAGCCGCGCGCATAAGGCGCTGGAGGCAGCCCTTCTGAAATTGCTGGACGAAGCCACGGCTATTCCAGCGGCGTTCCGCGACCGCTTGCGACAGACGCTCGAGCGAACGATCGGGTTCGCCGAACGCGTCGCCGCCGATCCTGCGGGCGAGCAAAACGCCCGAAGTGCGGCGAGCGCGCTCTATCACGTCACCAGCGCCGTGCTGATGACCCGCGAAGCAGCAGGGCCCGGCGCGGACGCACGCCGGGCGCTTTATGCGCGGCTGGTGCTGGAGCATCGCCTGAGCGTGCAGGATCCGCTGGCGCCTCGGGAGGGCGAATGGGAGCGGGAGGCTGTGGAAGTGCTGCTGTCGGAGCGATGCGTGTCCGTCGGGGAAGTTGGAGCGCTATTAAATTAGGCCGTCATCTTCGGACATGACGTCCGGAATTTCCTCCGCTAACCTGCCCGGCAACAAACGACCGGGGAGGACAAGCGCGTGCACAAGGGCCGTGTCGTATTCGGCGCCATGGATGAGGTCGTATTCGGCCGTCCGGCGGCCGAGGCGATCGTCGAGCAGCTCGATCGGCTGAAGGCCGTCCGCGCGTTCCTGATGGTCAGCGGAACGCTCAACCGCGAGACCGACGAGATCGGGAAAATCCGCCGCGCGCTGGGGGCGCGCTGCGTCGCCATTTTCGACGCGATGCCGGCGCATACGCCGCGCGCGGCCGTCATTGCCGCCGCCAACCAGGCCCGCGCCGCCGATGCGGATATCATCGTGACCGTCGGCGGCGGCTCGATCACCGACGGCGCCAAGGCGGTGCAGCTTTGCCTCGCCAACAACGTCTCGACCGTCGAGGGCATCGACGCCATCCGCGGCCAGGGCAGCGGCGCATTGGCGGCCCCGAGCGTGCGCCAGATCAGCGTTCCGACGACGATCGCCGGCGGCGAGTTCTCTTCGATTGCCGGCGTCACCAACGAGAAAACCCGGGTCAAGGAGGGGCTGCGCCATCCGCTGCTGATGCCGCGCGCCACCATCCTCGATCCCTGGCTTTCCGTGCACACGCCGCAATGGCTGTTCCTGTCGACCGGAATTCGCGCCGTCGATCACTGCGTCGAAGGGATCTGCTCCCGCGAGTGCGCATCCCTACGGCGATGCGCAGGCGCAAAAAGGGCTTGCCATGCTGACCGCGGCGCTGCCGCGGGTGAAGGCGGATCCCACCGATCATCGACGCCCGGATGGATGCCCAGATCGGGACCTGGCTCTCGACCGGGCCGCTGGCGTCGGGCGTACCGATGGGCGCCAGCCATGGCATCGGCTATGTGCTCGGCGCCGAGTTCGATGTGCCGCATGGCTATACGTCCTGCGTGATGCTGCCTTCGGTGATGCGCTGGAACAAGCCTGACAATGCCGAGCGTCAGGCGCTGGTGGTCGCGGCGATGGGACACCCGGGCGAAGATGCCGGTGACGTGCTCGACAATTTCATTCGCGGCCTCGGCATGCCGCGCAGCCTCGGGGACGTCAGGGTCGGCCCCGAACATTTCGACCGGATCGCGCAAGCTGCGATGGCGACGCCCTGGGTCCCGCGCAATCCGCGCCGGATCGAGAGCCCGGCGCAGGTCCGCGAAATTCTTCTCATGGCGGCATAAGGGAACCAAAACCAACATGTACACCGGCAAGCATGCGCTTCTTCGTCCGCTTCAACCCGCCTTCATCATGGCCGGCACCGGTGAGGCCGTCACCTATCGCGAGCTGAATGCGCGCAGCAACGCGCTGGCGCATCTGTTTCGCAACCGCGGCCTCAAGCGGCTCGACCATTATGCGATCTTCATGGAGAACAACAGCCGCTACCTCGAAGCCTGCGGCGCCGGCGAGCGCTCGGGGCTGTATTTTACCTGCGTCAATTCATACCTGACATCAAGCGAACTGGCCTACATCCTTACCAACAGCGAGTCGCGCATTCTCATCACCTCAAAGGCTAAACTCGAGGTCGCGCGCGAGGCGCTGCAGCAATGCCCCAAGGTCGAACTCTGCATCGTCGCCGACGGCGAAACCGAGAGCGACCGCATCGTCGGCCTGCGAGAGGCGACGGCGGGTTTGCCGAAGACGCCGATCCCGGACGAAATCGGTCGGCACCGCGATGCTGTATTCGTCGGGCACCACCGGCCGGCCGAAGGGCATTGTGCGGCCGCTGCCGGAACAGCCGCCGCTGCAGAACCTGCCGATCTTCGATTTCCTGCACAAGCTCTGGCAGTACCGCGAGGGCATGATCTATCTGTCGCCGGCGCCGCTCTATCATTCGGCGCCGCAGGCCGCGGTCAACCTCACCATCCGGTCCGGCGGCACCGTCATCATCATGGAGAGCTTTGATCCCGAGCGTTACCTCGAACTGATCCCGAAATGGGGCATCACCCATACGCAACTGGTGCCGACGATGTTTTCGCGCATGCTGAAACTGCCGGAGGAGGTTCGATCGCGCTACGATCTGTCGTCGCTCGAGATCGCGATCCACGCGGCGGCGCCGTGCCCGGCTGCCGTGAAAGAAGACATCATCAAATGGTGGGGGCCGATCGTCCACGAATATTACGGCGCCACCGAGGGGCTCGGCTTCACCGCCTGCAACAGCCAGGAATGGCTGGCGCATCGCGGCACCGTCGGCAAGGTTTATCTCGGCGACCTGCATATTCTCGACGAGAACATGCAGCCCTGCCCGGTCGGCACCGCGGGCACGGTGTGGTTCAAGACCGCAACGCCGTTCGAATATTTCAACGATCCGAACCGGACGAAGGAAGCCCGCTCGGCGGACGGCAGCATGAGCACCGTCGGCGATGTCGGCTATGTCGATGCGGATGGCTTTCTCTATCTGACCGATCGCGCGACCTTCATGATCATCTCCGGCGGCGTCAATATCTACCCGCAGGAATGCGAAAACCTCCTGATCACCCACCCGAAGATCGCGGACGCCGCGGTGTTCGGCGTCCCCAATGCCGATCTCGGCGAGGAAGTGAAAGCGGTGGTGCAGCCGATGCCCGGGGTTTCGCCGGGACCTGAACTCGCCGAGGAGCTGATTGCGTTCTGCGGCCAGTCGCTGTCGCGGCAAAAAGTCCCGCGGTCGATCGACTTCGAAGCCGAACTGCCGCGGCTGCCGACCGGCAAGCTCTACAAGCGGCTGCTGCGCGACCGCTACTGGGGCAACAAGACGTCACGCATCGTGTGAGGTAGAGAACCGCCTCCGAACTGCTTCACTTGCCGACCGGGCAAGTGCCGGGATTGTCGCATGGGGCAGGCACCGCGCGCGTGGTCGCCGTTGTCTCGGAGGCTGGGCCTTCACCCCCGTTCACAACGGCCGAGACGCGCCAGCGATAGGCGGAGGCCGGCGTCAGACCGGAATCGGCGAAGCTCGGACCGGCTGCGTCCGCCACCGCGGCAAACTGGCCATCGGAGCCGGCACGCGCGATGCGGTAGGTTGTGGTTCCCGGCCGCGCGGCCCACACCAGATCGGCAGCGGTGTCCGAGGTGTCGATGACCGCGAGCCCCGCCGGCGCCGCGGCAGCTACCGGAGCAGGCGCGGCTGCAGGCACAGCCCGCGCGGTCAGCGCATCGAGCATCGCTTTTATGGTCCTGATCTGCCGCCCCGACTTGGTGACGTAGCTGTCCTCGTGGTTGACGTAACTCCACCAGTCCCAGCACGCCTGCGGATTGAACGGCTGGTACGAACTCGTCACCGTCTGCGGATAAAGCACGATCAAACGATTGGTGTCCGCCCAGGCATTGTAGCCGGTGTCGTCGACATAGCGCCGATCGATATCGCCGCTATCCTGCTTGCAGCCATGCAATGCGATATGGACCCGGCAGGCCGCGCCCTCCTCGCATGCCTTGGGAACGAACACATAGCCGGTGCTGCCGAGGCTGAGCGAAGCGGGATCATCGGGCTTGGTGTACGCCGACTGGTCGAAACGCCAGAGCGACCCCGTCAATGCTCCGCGATTGGGAGCATTCAACGCGCCGTAAATGTGCTGGAGAATGATTCCGGCCTGGTCATAGCCGCACTGATCGATATACGGCACCGCATTGTCGCTGCAGGCGTTGAGCCCGTCCTTGGTTGGCGGCTGCGCGATGACGAGCGAGTGGCCCGCCCCGATCGTGGCCTGGTAGTACAAATTGCCGCGATTGGGCTCGCCGAGATAATGGCGATAGAAATCCGCCGCCGCATCGGTGACCGACTTCGCCACCACCGCGTCGTTGTACCCGTGGAAGACATAGACTTTCTGCCGCCGCACCAATTGCAGCGGATCGATATCGCCGGAAGCCGATTTGGCGTCGGCCTTGACGAAAAAGCTGCTCAGCTCCGGCGGCGGTCCGGCCATGCACGGGCCGGTCGCGGTCATGATCGGGAGCGTAAAGCCGCTGGTGAAATCGTCGGCGTCCGCCTTCGCGCACCAATAGGGTCCGCCCGCGACCACGCCGACGCCCTTGATCACCGAAGACCAGGCGGTGGCGAACTGGACCGCCATGAACGCGCCGGACGAAATGCCGGATATCGAGCTTTCGCTGATATCGGCATTGAAACCGTCCAGCCGCTCCTCGGTCCGCGCCGGGCCTGCGACAAGCGCTGCGCTGCCAAGCGCGACCGTGGCAATAGCCGCTCTGCGCCATCCGCCTAGATTCATGACACGCTCCTGTTGAGCCGAATAAGTCTGACATCCCAGGCATGCTGGTTTCATGCCAGGCCCGAGCGCGACCTTTACGGCCGGCAGGGCCACCACATACTCTCCGGCGAAGTCGGTGCTGCAACATAGCCCGGCGACAAACTGTCGCTGCCATCAAATGGCTTCACCAGGGGCAGCCCTCTTTGCCGGAATCGAACGCAAATATGCCGCACCATGGCGGCAAACGCGGCGAGTTCCGGCCGCCGGGCGCAATCAATTCCACGATGTGAAATGTTGCTCCCCGGGCTAGTCCGAATTGCCAATCCCCGCAGCGGCTTCGCGGGTTGCCCGAACACCCCGTCATGATATCGTCCGGCGCAAATCGGCCGGTTGAGACCGAAGTATTGGGAGGGGATCATGCGGAGCGTGAAAACGCTTGCCGTCGCGGTGTTGATTGTGCTCGCGATTTGCGATGTTTCGCTGGCGGGCGAGCCGAAGGCGGGCGGCATCTTCCGAATCTATCACCGCGACAGCCCGGGCAATGCCTCGATCCATGAAGCCGCGACCTATTCGGTCAACATCCCCTTCATGCCTGTCTACAACAACCTCGTCATCTTCGACCAGCACATCGCCCAGAACAGCGTCGACACGATCCGGCCGGAACTCGCCGAAAGCTGGGCCTGGAGCGCCGACAACAAGACGCTGACCTTCAAGCTTCGGCACGACGTCAAATGGCATGACGGCAAGCCGTTCACGTCAGCCGACGTCAAATGCACCTTTGACATGCTGATGGGCAAGTCGCAGCAGAAATTCCGCCAGAACCCGCGCAAGTCCTGGTACGAGCAGGTCAACGATGTAACGACGAACGGCGACTACGAGGCGTCGTTCAACCTGAAACGGCCGCAGCCGGCGTTGCTGTCGCTGCTCGCCTCGGGCTACACGCCGATCTATCCCTGCCATGTGTCGGCGGCCGACATGCGCACCCACCCGATCGGCACCGGCCCGTTCAAATTCGTCGAGTTCAAGGCCAATGAGTCGATCAAGCTGGTGAAGAACCCGGATTACTTCAAGAAGGGCCTGCCCTATCTCGACGGCATCGAATTTACCATCATCCCGAACCGTTCGACCGCGATCCTGGGCTTCGTCTCCGGCAAGTTCGACATGACCTTCCCGACCGAAGTCTCGATCCCGCTGCTCAAGGACGTCAAATCGCAGGCGCCGAATGCGGTATGCGTGGTCGAGCCGAACAACGTCTCGACCAACATCATCATCAATTCGTCCGCGCCGCCGTTCGACAACATCGACATCCGCCGCGCGCTGGCGCTGTCGCTCGATCGCAAGGCTTTCATCCAGATCATGTTCGAGGGCCAGGGCGATATCGGCGGCACCATGGAGCCCGCCCCGGCCGGCCTGTGGGCGATGCCCAAGGAGATGATGGAATCGATCCCGGGATACGGCCCCGATATCAACGCCAACCGCGAGGAAGCCAGGAAGCTGATGCAGAAGGCGGGCTACGGTCCCGACAAGCATCTGCCAATCAAGGTTTCCACGCGCAACATCGCGGTCTATCGCGATCCCGCCATCATCCTGATCGACCAGATGAAGAGCATCTATGTCGACGGCGAACTCGACGTCGTCGACACCGCGCAGTGGTTCGCGAAAGTCGCGCGCAAGGACTATGCGCTCGGGCTCAACCTGACCGGCAATGCGGTCGACGATCCCGACCAGTCGTTCTACGAAAACTATTCCTGCGGCTCCGAGCGCAACTATACCAACTACTGCAACAAGGACATCGAAAAGCTGTTCGATCAGCAATCGTCGGAAACCGACCTCGCCAAGCGCAAGAAGCTGGTCTGGGAGATCGACAAGAAGCTGCAGGAGGACGTGGCGCGTCCGATCATCTTCCACGCCCGCACCGGCACCTGCTGGCAGCCCTACGTCAAGAACGTCACCATCATGTCCAACAGCTCCTATAACGGCTATCGTTACGAAGACGTCTGGCTGGACAAGTAACGTCCACCGGCGAGCCGGCTTCGAGGGCGGGTCAGGGAGAGCAGCCAGGTGTTTGGTTATATCGTGCGGCGCCTTGCCTTGATGCTCGTGACCCTGATCGGGATCTCGATCATCATCTTCGTGCTGCTGCGCGTCGTTCCCGGCAACATCGTCGATATCCTGTTCGACGCGGCGGGGTTCGTCGACCCCGCCGACAAGGCCAATCTGGAAAAGGAACTCGGCCTCAGCGATCCGATCGTGGTGCAATACCTGCACTGGATCGGCGGCTTGCTGCGCGGCGATCTCGGCTACTCCTACGTCTCCGAAAAGCCGGCGCTGGATGAAATCCTGCCGCGGATTCCGATCACCGCGCGGCTCGCCGGCCTGGCGCTGTTGTTCTCCGCATCGATCGGCATTCCCTTGGGGGTCATCAGCGCCGTCCGGCAGGGCACGCGGCTGGATTATGCCCTGCGCGTCGTCAGCCTCAGCGGCCTGTCGCTGCCGTCGTTCTGGCTCGGGCTGCTGATCCTGATGGCGTCGGTGTCGCTGTTCGGATCGATGCCGATCTTCAATCCGAACCCGAAAACCTGGACCGAGGCACTTGCGATCTATTGCGTGCCGGCGATGGCGGTCGGCTTCCGCAGCGCCGCGCTGACGATGCGCATCACGCGCTCCTCGATGCTGGAAATCCTGCGGCAGGATTACATCCGCACCGCGCGCGCCAAGGGCGCCTCCGAATCCTCGGTCAATTACCGCCATGCGCTGAAGAACGCCATCCTGCCCGTCATCACCGTGATCGGGATCGAGGCCGCGTTCCTGATCGGCGGACTGATCGTGACCGAAACCGTCTTCAACATTCCCGGCATCGCGCGCTTCCTGGTCGAGGCGCTGCGCTGGCGCGATTATCCGATCGTGCAAAACCTCGTGATGCTGATCGCCGTGGTCGTGGTGTTCGCCAACTTCACCGTCGACATGCTCTACGCCGTGATCGATCCGCGCATCCGGTATGGGGATTAGCGGATGGCCGTAGTCAACTTCGACAGCGAACTGCGGCGCGCCGGCGCCGACGCCACGCATGGCTGGCGCCGGCTCGTGTTCCTGGCGCAACGCCACATGCTCGGCACCATCGGCCTCGTCATCATGGTGCTGTTCGTCTGGGTGGCGCTGTCGGCCGACCTGATCTGCCGCTACGATCCGCTCAGCGTCGATTCCGCGCACCGTCTGGCTGCGCCCGATTGGCGGCACTGGCTGGGAACCGATTCGTTCGGCCGCGACGTCTGGAGCCGCATCATCCACGGCGCGCGCATTTCGCTGGCGGTCGGCATCGGTTCGACGACCCTGGGCGCGACCATCGGCGTGATGGTTGGTCTCACCTCCGGCTATCTGTCCGGCTGGGTCGATCTCGTGTTCCAGCGGGTGACCGATATCTTGCAGGCCCTGCCGCTATTGGTGCTGGCGCTGGTGATGACCGCAGCACTTGGCCCCTCGCTGCCGAATGTGATCCTTGCGATCGCGATCCCGCTGATCCCGACCGTCGCCCGCGTGATCCGCGCCAACACGCTGGCGCTGCGCGAGCAGCCGTTTGTGGAAGCCGCCAAATCGATCGGCATGAGCGAGGTGCGGATCGCGCTGCGCCATGTGCTGCCCAATACGCTGGCGCCGCTGATCGTGCTGGCGACCGCACAGCTCGGCTCGACCATTCTCACCGAAGCCTCGCTGTCGTTCCTGGGGCTCGGCATTCCCGAGCCCTATCCGTCCTGGGGACGCATGCTGTCGGAGTCGGCGGCGGAATATGTCCGCGTCGCGCCGTGGCTCGTGATCTTCCCCGGCGTTGCGATCAGCCTTGCGGTGTTCGGCACCAATCTGTTCGGCGATGCGCTACGCGATATCCTCGACCCGAGGCAGCGCGGCTGATGACCGAAGCGCAGACGGCAGATGTGGTTCTCGACGTCAAGAACCTGCAAACGGTGTTCTTCACCAATTCGGGACTGTTCAGGGCGGTCGACGACGTCTCCTTCACCGTGCGCCGCGGCGAGACGCTGGCGATCGTCGGCGAATCCGGCTGCGGCAAGAGCGTCAGCGCGCTCTCGATCATGCGGCTGGTGCCGGATCCGCCCGGCCGGATCGTCGGCGGCTCCGTGACGCTGGAAGGCACCGATCTGCTCGAGCCTCGACGAGGCCGAGATGCGAAAAATCCGCGGCGACCGGATCTCGATGATCTTTCAGGAGCCGATGACCTCGCTCAACCCGGTGATGCGGATCGGCGACCAGATCACCGAGGTGGTTCGCCTGCATCGCAAGATGACCAGCAAGGAGGCCTGGAAGCAGGCCGTCGAGATGCTGCGCCTGGTGCGGATTCCCGAGCCGGAGCGGCGGGCGCTGGAATATCCGCACCAGCTTTCCGGCGGCATGCGCCAGCGCGCCATGATCGCGATGGCGCTGACGTGCCGGCCGGCGCTGTTGATCGCGGACGAGCCGACCACCGCGCTCGACGTGACGATCCAGGCGCAGATCCTGGCGCTGATCGTCGAGCTGCAGAAGGAACTCGGCACCGGCCTGATCCTGATCACCCACGATCTCGGCGTGGTCGCGCAGACCGCGCAGCGCGTCATCGTGATGTATGCCGGCAAGAAGGTCGAGGAAGCCAGCGTCGAGGCGCTGTTCGAAAACCCCAGGCATCCCTACACCCGCGGCCTGATGGCCTCGATGCCGGCGGTAATTTCGTTCGGCTCAAACACCGACACACGGTTGACCGAGATTCCCGGCATGGTGCCGTCGTTGACCAACCTGCCGCCGGCTGCGCCTTCGCGCCGCGCTGCGCGCTCGCGATCGATCGTTGCCGCGAACGAATATCCGCCGCTGGAGGATCTCGGCGGCAACCATTTTGCGGCGTGCTGGCGCGCGGCGGAACTGGTGGGTGCGCCATGACCGACACGCCTCCGCTGCTCGAGGTCACCGACCTCGTCAAGCATTACGCGGTGCGCGGCGGCGTTCTGCGCCGTCGCATCGGCACCGTGCATGCCGTCGACGGCGTCAGCTTTTCGGTGGCAACGGGCGAGACGCTCGGGCTGGTCGGCGAATCCGGCTGCGGCAAATCGACGGTGGCGCGCACCGTGCTGCGGCTGGTCGAGCCGACCAGCGGCGCCATCAGACTGAACGGCCAGGACATCACGCCGCTCAGCAAGGCGGAATTGCGTCCGCACCGGCGCTCGATGCAGATCGTGTTCCAGGACCCGTTCGCCTCGCTCAATCCGCGCATGACCGCGGGCGATATCGTCGGCGAACCGCTCAGCGTGCATGGCTTGGCGTCGGGCCGGAAGCAGCTGGAGCGCGTCGCCGAACTGTTCGCGCAGGTTGGCCTGCCGCGCGGACCAGATGAAGAATTATCCGCATCAGTTCTCCGGCGGACAGCGGCAGCGCATCTGCATCGCCCGGGCGCTGTCGCTCGGGCCGAAGCCTGATCGTGTGCGACGAGCCGGTCTCGGCGCTCGACGTCTCGATCCAGGCCCAGGTGATCAATCTGTTGATCGACCTGCAGCGCAAGCACGGTTTTTCCTATCTGTTCATCGCGCATGATCTCGCCGTCGTCGCGCATATCAGCCACCGCGTCGCGGTGATGTATCTCGGCCGCATTGTCGAGATCGCCGACAAGACCGAACTGTTCGCCAATCCGCGCCATCCCTACACGCAGGCGCTGCTGGCCTCGGTGCCGGTCGCCGATCCCAAAGCGAAGCGGCTGACGCCGATGATCGACGGCGACGTGCCGAGCCCGATCAACCCGCCGTCCGGCTGCGCGTTTCACACCCGCTGCCGCTATGTGATGGACCGCTGCAAGGTGGATCGGCCGGTGCTGGCGGAGGCCGGGGCAAGGCACGAGGTGGCGTGCTGGCTGAATGAGGGCACGGGGCGGAAGGGGTAACACCCTCGTCGTCCCGGCCTTGAGCCGGGACCCATAACCACAGGCGAGCGTTGTTAGAACGAGCTGTGGCTCCAGCTTTCGCAAAGCAGACATCGGTGGCGATGGGTCCCGGATCTGCGCTTCGCTTGTCCGGGACGACGAATGTGTTACACCGCCGCCTCGATCTCCACCACGATCTTCCCCGTCGTCACCTGCTCGCCTTCGGCTACATCGATCGAAGCGATCGTGCCGGCGACTCCCGCCGTGTGCACATGCTCCATCTTCATCGCTTCCAGCGTCATCACGGGTTGACCGGCTGCGACCTTCTCGCCCGGCTTGACCAGCACCGCGACGACGCGGCCATTCATTGCCGCGCGGACCTTGCCGTCGCCGCCGGTGGCCGCGGCCGAAACCGGTGCGGCCAGCGTCAGGTCGCGCGCGTTCAACGTGAGGCCGCGATGCAGGACATAGAGACGGTCGCCGTCACGCAGAAACCTTGCCGATTCCATCACGCCTCCGGTGTGGAAGCGGACGCTATCGCGGCCGAATTCGTCGATCTCGAACCGGTGCGTATCGCCGTTGAAGCTCGCGACGTAGCCACCATCGCGGTCGCGCACGATTTCGACTTCCTGCGCGCCGTGACCGAGGTCGACGCGCACCGCCAGCGGGAACGTCGCCGCCAGGCTGCGTCCGCGTCGCCATGGCGGCGCGTGCGGATTGGTCACATAGAGCAGCAGCGCCGCCAATGCGGCATCGGTCCCCGCCGCAGGCGAAGCCAGCAGCGCGTCGCGATGCTGACCGATAAACGCCGTGGTCGCTTCGCCTGCGACAAAAGCGGGATGACGCAGGCAGGACACCAGAAACGACTGGTTGGTGGTGACGCCGAACGCTGCGGTCTGCTCCAGCCCGGAGATCAGCTTGCCCCTCGCTTCGTCGCGAGTCGTGCCAAAGCTGATGATCTTGGCGATCATCGAATCGTAGAACGGCGGAATCTCGGAACCCGATTGCAGCGCGTGCTCGACGCGAATGCCGTCCGGCGTCTGCCACAGCGCCATCTTGCCCGACTGCGGCATGAAATCATGCCCGGCGTCCTCCGAACACAGCCGCACCTCGATCGCGTGGCCGGAGAATCTTGATCTCCTCCTGCGTGAGCCCGAGCGGCTCGCCGCTGGCGACGCGCAACTGCAGTTCGACCAGGTCGAGCCCGGTGATCGCTTCGGTGACGGGATGCTCGACCTGCAGCCGCGTGTTCATTTCCATGAAATAGAATTCACCGCTCTGGTCGAGCAAAAATTCCAGCGTGCCGGCGCCCTCGTAGCCGATCGACTTGACGGCCCGGACCGCGACCGCGCCCATCTGCGCCCGCAATTTCGGCGTGACCGCCGGCGACGGCGCTTCCTCGATCAGCTTCTGGTGCCGCCGCTGCACCGAGCAATCGCGCTCGCCGAGATGGACGGCATTACGGTAGCGGTCGCCGAACACCTGGATTTCGATGTGGCGGGGATCGACGATGGCGCGCTCCAGGATCACGTTGGGATCGCCGAACGCGCCTTGCGCTTCGGATCGCGCGCTGCGCAGCGCGTCGGGGAAGCCAGCGGCATCCGCAACCAGCCGCATGCCGCGCCCGCCGCCGCCGGCAACCGCCTTGATCATCACGGGGAAGCCGATCCTCTTCGCCTCCGCCAGCATCACCGCGTCGCTCTGGTCGGCGCCCTGATAGCCGGGCACGCAGGGCACGCCGGCTTTGAGCATGATATCCTTGGCGCCGGCCTTGTTGCCCATCGCCCGGATCGATTCCGGCGACGGCCCGATGAAGACGAGACCCGCATCGCGGCAGGCTTGGGCAAAATCCTCGTTCTCGGCGAGGAAGCCGTAGCCGGGATGCACCGCACTGGCGCCCGTCGCCTTGGCCGCCGCGATGATGGCATCGATCCGCAGATAGGATTGCGACGGCAGCGCCTCGCCGATCCGCACCGCCTGATCGGCCTCGCGCACATGCAGCGCATCGCGATCGGCGTCGGAATAGACCGCGACCACGCCATAGCCGAGCCGGCGCGCGGTGCGCATGATCCGAAGCGCGATCTCGCCGCGGTTGGCGATCAGGATCTTGTGGAACGGCGTCTGCTTCATGGTTGCGTCGTTCATGGCCGCGCCACCGAGAACTGCATGCGCTGGGGGTTGCGCGCCTCGGCCTCGCGGCAGATCGCCAGCACCTCGGACAAAATGCTGCGGGTATCGCGCGGATCGATCACGCCGTCGTCGAGCACGCGCGCGCTGGTCGAGAACACGTCCATCTGGCCGTCGAATACGCCTGATGATCTGCGCCTTCATCGCCTCGAGTTTTTCCTTCTCGATCGGCTTGCCGCGCCGCGCGGCGGCTGCTTCGGTCACGATCGCCATGGTTTCGGCGGCCTGCTCGCCGCCCATCACCGCGGTCTTGGCGTTGGGCCATGAAAAACAAAAGCGCGGATGGAAGCCGCGGCCGCACATGCCGTAATTGCCGGCGCCGAACGAGGCGCCGCAATAGATCGTGATCTGCGGCACGGTGGCCGAGGTCACCGCCTGGATCATCTTCGAGCCGTGCTTGATCATGCCGGCTTCCTCGTAGGCCTTGCCGACCATGTAGCCGGTGGTGTTGTTCAGATAGAGCAGCGGCGTGCGCGACTGGCAGCACGCCTGAATAAAGTGCGTCGCCTTGTTGGCGCCGGGCACATCGAGCGGACCGTTATTGGTGATGATTCCGATCGCCTGGCCCTCGATGCGGGCATGGCCGCAGATGGTCGCAGGCCCGTAATTGGCGCCGAACTCGGTGAAATCGGAATCGTCGATGAAGCGCGCGATGGCTTGCCGCATGTCGACGGGACGCTTGTGGTCCATCGGCATGATGCCGAGCAATTCCTCGGTGTCGTAGCGCGGTGGCTTGAACTCGTCTTGCGGCGGCTTCGGCCGGTCCCATTCCAGATTGGCCATGATGTCGCGCGCGATCCGCAGCGCGTCGCGGTCGTCTTCGGCCAGATAATCGCCGAGGCCGGAGATGGAGGTGTGCATCTCGGCGCCGCCGAGTTCTTCCTCGGTCGCGATCTCGCCGGTTGCGGCCTTCAGCAGCGGCGGCCCGGCGAGGAAGGCGCGGGTGCGACCGCGCACCATCACGATGTAGTCGGACAAACCGGTTTGGTAGGCACCGCCTGCGGTCGACGATCCATGCGTCACCGTGACGACGGGCAGGCCCGCCGCCGACAGCCGCGCCAGATTGCGAAAGATGTTGCCGCCGCGGATAAAATCCTCGACCCGGTAGCGCAACAGATTGGCGCCGGCGCTTTCGACCAGTTGCACGTAAGGCAGCTTGTTTTCCAGCGCCAGTTCCTGCACCCGCAAGGTCTTGTCGAGGCCGTAGGGCTGCAAGGCGCCGGCGTCGATGCCGGAATCATTGGCGCTGACCATGCAGCGAATACCCGAGACGAAGCCGATGCCGGCAATCGCTCCGCCGCCCGGGATGCTCTTGTCGGCGTCCGGCACGTCGAACATGTAGCCGGCCAAGGTCGACAGCTCGATGAACGGCGCGCCGGGATCGAGCACCAGCGCCACGCGCTCGCGCGGCAGCAATTGGCCGCGCTTGTGAAAGCGGTCCTTGGCCGCGGCGGAGGCGGCACGGGTGCGCTCTTCGAGCCCGCGCATCCGCGCGATCAGCGCCAGCATGCCGTCGCGGTTGGCCTTGAAGGCGGCGCTGCCGGTGGCGATGGTCGATTCGAGGATGGCCACTATGCGCTCTTCTTTCCGGCAAAATGTTCGGCAAACGCCTGCCGCAGTTCGACCTTGCGCAGCTTGCCGGTCGCGGTCATCGGCATCTCGTCGAGAATGCGAACCAGCTTCGGCACCTGAAAGCCGCCGAGATGCTTTCGGCAATGCTCGGCAATTCCGGCCTCATCGGCCTGCGCGCCCGGCTTCAGCTTGACGAAGGCGGAAACCGCCTCGCCCCATTGCGGATGCGGCAGGCCGACCACGGCGGCGTTCTGCACGGCGGGATGCGCCAGCAGCGTCTCCTCGATCTTGACCGAGGCGACATTCTCGCCGCCGGACTTGATCATGTCCTTCTTGCGGTCGAGGAACAGCACCTCGCCATTTTCGTCGATCAGCGCGAGATCGCCGGTGTGATGCCAGCCGAATTTGCGCGCCTCTTCGGTCGCCTTCGGATCCTTGTAGTAGCCCATCATCACGTTGGGGCCGCGATGCACGAGTTCGCCGGCTTGTCCGCGCGGCAGCAGATTGCCGTTATCGTCCATGATCGCGGTCTCGTTGACGATCAGCGATTCGCCCCAGTAGTTGCCGAAGCGGTTGAGCTGCACCTCTGGCCGCGACATCGTGGTCGCCGGATACATTTCGGTCTGGCCGCTGGAGAGCACGAAGTTCGGGCACATGTCGGCCATCGCGCGCTCCAATAGCGGCCGGCCCATCGGCGCCATGGTGTAGATGCAGCACTTCAGGCCCGAAAGATCGTATTCCCGGCGGCGCGGGTGATCGAGGATTGCCTGGTACATCAGCGACAGCCCGACGAACACGGTGAGCTTGTCGCGCACGATGGCTTCCATGCAGACCACGGGATCAAAGCCGCGCATCAGCGCCATGCGGCCGCCGACCGAGAGATAGCTCAGCAGCAGCACATGGCCGGCGCAGTGGAACAGGGGAAATTGCCCGGTAATGCCGTCGTCGCGGCCAAGCTGCATCTCGATGCAGTTGCTCATGACCGCCATGACGACCGCGAGATGGCAGTGCATCGCGCCTTTCGGGCGCGATGTAGTGCCTGACGTATAGATGATCATCGCCAGATCGCGCTCGTCGAAATCGATCTCGGGCTCGACGTCGGACTGGCCATTGATGAGATCGTTGAAGCTCTCAAGGCCCGCTTTGGCGGCGTTGCCGGTCAGATCGACCGCGATCAGATCCATGCCGCGCTTTTCCAGCGCGGCGCGGCGGTCGGCCTGCGCATGCAGATTATCGTCGATCAGCGCGAACCGCACCTCGGCGTGCTCGAGGATGTAGTCCATGTCGGCGGGACCCAGCATGGTGTTGATGGGCACCCAGACGAGACCGGCGCGATGGATGCCGAACAGCGCTTTGACGAACTCGACGGAGTTGTTGCAGATCGTCGAGATTTTTTCGCCGGGTTTTAACCCGCGCCGCGCCAGATAGTTGGCAAAACGGTTGGCGTCGCGCTCGAGCTCGGTGAAGGTCACGCGCCGCGCGCCGTCGGTGACGGCGGTGCGATCCGGAAATCGCGCCGCCGCGCGCTTCAGGAGATCGCCGATCGCGACCCGCCCGATCCGGCCCGGACCGGGGACGCCGCCGGTGGCTGCGAGGTTGGTCATGGCGTTCCTCTCTCTCAACCGTCATTGCGAGGAGCGAAGCGACGAAGCAATCCATTCTTCCTTTGCTGGGTGAGATGGATTGCTTCGCTTCGCTCGCAATGACGATGTATTGGCACTAATGCCTGGTCCCAAAAATCTGCCGCGCTTCCGCGGGACTTGCGATCTCGCGGCCCGCCTGGCGTGCACAGGCCGCAATGGCCTCGATCAACTGCCCGTTCGACGTCACCTTGGTGCCGTCGGCGAGATAGAACGTGTCCTCCAGCCCGGTGCGCAGATGACCGCCCAAATCGGCGCAGCGCTGGTGCAACGGCCAGATTTCGGCGCGCCCGATCGCAGTGACCTGCCAATGCGCGTCCGGCAGTTTCAGCTTCAACAGGATCGGCAGCAGTTCCGGATCGGCCGGCATGCCGGAGGCGACGCCCATCACGAAATTATATTCCAGCGGCCCGGAATACATCCCGGTCTGCCGGTACATGCCGACGCACCGAACGATGCCGACGTCAAAACATTCGAATTCCGGGATCGTGTTCGCCGTCTTCATGACGTCGAGATAGTCCTGCACTTTCTCGACTGCGTTATCGAACATCATCGGCGGCCAGGCCCAGGTATTGTCGGCCTTCACCTTCAGATAATTCAGCGAGCCGGCGTTGCAGGCCGCCATCTCCGGCCTGGTCTCGCGCACGCAATCGAGCGCGCCCTGATAATGCGGCCCCGACGTGCCGGTGGTGTGATTGATGATGACGCCGGGACAGGCCTCGCGGATCGCCTGCTGGATCTCCTTGCTGACGGCTACCTCCCACGACGGCAGATGGCCCTTGTTCGGCTCCTGCTGGCGCAGATGGATATGCATGACGCTGGCGCCGGCGTTGAAGGCGGCCTTGGCCTCGCGCGCCATCTGTTCCGGCGTGACGGGCACGTGGTGCTGTTTCGGATCGGTCAGCACGCCGTTCAGCGCGCAGGTGATGACGGCCTTGTCGCTCATGAAATTCCTTCGATCTGCGCGAGCTTTTATCGCGGAACAGGGACGAGGATCATGCGTCCTGGATCAGCCGGCTTCTTGCGTCCACCCGCTATCGGCCTCTGCGGTCCGGCCGCTGCGGTAGATCGCCAGATCGCGCGAGCCGGAAAAGATCGCGCGCGGCTTCAAGCCGTAGAATCGTCGGATCGAGTGGCTGAAATGCGTCGAATTCGGGATAGCCGATATCCTGCGCGAGATGCGCGAGGTTGATGTCCTGGTTGGCGAAGTGCAGCAGATGCCGCGCCCGTTTCCAGGCCCGGAACGAGCGGAACGAGATCCCGGTCTCTTCCTTGAACAGATGCAGGAAGCGCGAGGGCGACAGTCCCGCTTCCGCCGCGCAGCTTGCCGCCGTCACCGGCTCGCCGCAGAATTTTCCGATCTGCGCAATCGCGCGCACCACGCGCGGATCGAGCGCGCGCTGCGACAGGGCTTCGCCGAAACACATGGCGTCGAATTCGGCGTTCGACAGGTCGTCGCTATAATGCCGATCGCGCAGCGCCGCGTAGGCGCCGCGAATCCGGTCGGCGAACAGATGGCATTCCGGACCCGTGAGCCGCGCAGCCAGCGCATCGAGTGCGCCGGCACAAACGCTTTCGGGCTCGATCGCCACACAGATCGCCGAGCGATAGTCGCTGGCGATGGTGTGGCGCTGATTTGGCGTGGTGACGGCAAGCTCGCCATGGCTCTCGCGGCCATCAGCGGTAGTGAGCGACAGACCGCCCCTGATCGCGACATAGACGTGAAGCGCGCCCGGGCAACGCTCGCGCGGACGGCCGAGCAGCCCCGCGTAAAACACGCGATCGGGGGTGATCAGCATCAGATGGCCTGAAACGTGGCCCTTGTCGTCCATGGCTTGTCCTCCTGGCGCGGCTCTTTTGGCCGCTGCGCTGGGGCAACCATAGCGCAAATTCGACGCCTGACCACGTCATTCCGCGGTGCGAAGCAAACCCGGAATGACCGGCTAAATCAGGCCCGTACCCGCGGCGCCACGTTCTGCTCGATGCCTGCCTTTTGTTCCGCCGCGACCGCCCGCTGGTAGCCGTCGCGCTCCTGCAACCGAGCCCAATAGGCCCTGACATTCGGCCCAAAATCCTTGGCCAGACCGATGTTTTCGGCCAACCGCAGGGCATATCCATTGACGATATCGGCCGCCGTGAAGCGTCCGGCGCACAGCGTCTCGGCTTGGCCGGTCGCCGCCTCGACCGCCCGCAGCCGGCCGAGGAACCATTTTGCGTAGTCGCCGGCGACCTGCGGATTGCGGCGCTCCTCCGGCTCGAGCTGGCTGTATCGGAGCACCAGCGTCTGCGGAAAGGTCAGCGTCGCGTCGGAAAAATACATCCAGTTCAGGAAGGCGCCATAGGCGGGATCGTCGAGGCCGACGACCAGCGGCGTCGGGCCGTATTTGGTGCCGAGATAGTGGCAGATGCCGGAGGACTCCGTCATCTTGGTCTCGCCGTCGACCATGAAGGGAATGGTGCCGAGCGGGTTGATCGCCATGTATTCCTTGGCGAACACCCGCGGCGGGAACGGCAGCATCTTGAGCTCATAGGGCAGCCCGAGCTCTTCCAGCATCCAGAGCGGACGGAACGAGCGCGCGCCGTCGCAGTGATAGAGCGTGATCATCAGGTGTTTCCCTTTTGGCCCGTGCCCGGCAGCGTGCCCATCATCTTGCACAGCACCGTCAGCATCACCTCGTCGGCGCCGCCGCCGATCGAGGTCAGGCGGCTGTCGCGATAGGCCCGGCTCACCGGCGTCTCGTTCATAAAGCCCATGCCGCCCCAGAACTGCAAGCAGGCGTCGGTCAATTCGCGGCCCAGCCGTCCCGCCTTGAGCTTCGCCATGGTCGCCAGTCGCGTCACGTCCTCGCCCGCGACCAGCGCCTCGGCGGCGCGGTAGATCAGCGCGCGCAGCAGCTCGACCTCGGTCTGCATTTCCGCGAGCTTGAAGTGCACGGTCTGGTTGTCGAGGATGGTCTTGCCGAACGCCTTGCGATTGCGCGGTGTATTCGATGGTCTCGGCGATGATGAATTCATGCGCCTTGAGGCAGGCCGCCGCGCCCCACAGCCGCTCCTCCTGGAACTGGACCATCTGATAGGTAAAGCCCTTGCCTTCCTCGCCGATGCGGTTGCGCTTCGGCACCCGGACATCGTCGAAGAAGATCTGCGCGGTGTCGGAGGAGCGCATCCCCATCTTGTCGAGCTTTCGCGCGACCTGGACGCCTTTGGTCTTCATGGGAACGCAGATCAGCGACTTGTTGCGATGGACCTGGCCGTCGCTGGTATTGGCGAGCAGGCAGATCCAGTCGGCCTGCACGCCGTTGGTGATCCACATCTTGCCGCCGTTGATGACGTAGTCGTCGCCGTCGGAACGCGCATTGGTCTTGATCGAGGCGACATCGGAGCCGGCGCCGGGCTCGGAGACGCCGATGCAGGCGACCGCATCGCCTGATATCGCGGGCGCCAGAAACTCGCGGCGCACCTCGTCGGAGCCGAACCGCGCCAGCGCAGGCGTCGCCATGTCGGTCTGCACCCCGATCGCCATCGGCACGCCGCCGCAAGTGATGGCGCCGAGTTCTTCCGCCATCATCAGCGCGTAGCTGTAATCGAGGCCCTGGCCGCCGAACTCCGTGGGCTTGTTGAGGCCGAGAAAGCCGAGATTGCCGAGTTTCTTGAACAGTTCATGCGAAGGGAACTGCTCCGCCTTCTCCCATTCGTCGACGAACGGGTTGATTTCGGCCGCGATGAATTTTTGCAAGGCGCGACGGGGTTCGTCGTGGTCGGCGGTGAAGAGCATTGTTATTACATCCTCGTCATTCCAGGATCGCGCACTGGCGCAGGCTCGAATCCGAACTCGTCATGTCTGGTCTCATGTGCAATTGCACCGAGCTCGCCGCTGCGCGCGCCGGAATGACGGGTAGATGAGCGAAATTCACAGCCCCATCTGCCGCGACGCAAGATCCTTCATGATCTCCTCGGTGCCGCCGCCGATGGCGTTGACCTTGACCTCGCGGTAGATGCGCTCGACCTTGACGCCGCGCATGAAGCCGGCGCCGCCGAAAATCTGCACCGCTTCGGAAGCGCAGAACGCCATGGTCTGGGTCGCCTGGTTCTTCATCATGCAGATCTCGGCAACCGGGCTTTCGCCCTGCCCGAGCCGCCACGCCAGCATTTCCAGCATCGCCTGCGACGCCGCCACCTTCTGCGCCATGTCGACCAGCTTGTGGCGGATTACCTGATGCTGCGAGATCGGCTTGCCGAATGTCTTGCGCTCTTTGGCGTAGGCGATCGCTTCCTCGACGCAGACGCGGGCGTAAGCCGTGCAGCTTGCGGCCATGCCCATGCGCTCGCTGTTGAAGTTATGCATGATGAGCTTGAAGCCCTGGCCTTCCTCGCCGAGCAGGTTTTCAACCGGCACCCGGCATTCGTCGAAATGCAGCGTCGCGGTGTCCGACGCCCACCAGCCCATCTTCTTCAGTTTTGTCCGCGACAGGCCCGGCGTATCGCCCTCGATCAAGAGCAGGCTGACGCCGCCGGCGCCCTCGCCGCCGGTGCGCACCGCGACCGTCAGATAGTCGGCGCGCATGCCAGAGGTGATGAAGGTCTTCTCGCCGCTGACGACGTAATGGTCGCCGTCGCGGCGCGCTTTTGTCAACAGATTGGCGACGTCGGAGCCGCCGCTGGGCTCGGTGATCGCGAGCGCCGAGATTTTCTTGCCCGCCAGCACCTCCGGCAGCACCCGCGCCTTGATCTCGGGACGGGCGGCGCGCGCGATCGGCGGCGAGCCGATGGTGTGGCTCATCAGGCTGGCCGAGACGCCGCCGGCGCCGGCGCGCGCCAGTTCCTGCGAGACCACGATCTTCATGAACTGGTCGGCGGCGACGCCGCCAAATTCTTCGGGAAAGCCGAGGCCCAATAGCCCGATCTCGGAGGCTTTTTCGTACAGCGCGCGCGGAAATTCGCCGGCTTCGTCCCATTCGCTGGCAAACGGCTCGATTTCACGGGTCACGAAACGGCGCATCACGTCGCGGAACGCTTCATGCTCCGCGGTATAGAATGGGCTTTGCGCCCGTGTCCGCTCCAGCATAGTGGCCTCCCTGCGGTCTACGATGCCCCGAATTGGCCGGCGCAACTTGCGTTGAGCGGCTGATTTGTTCCCAGCAACTGAACGCAAGACCGGTTCCCTCGCCTGCCCTAGCCTTGTGCCAACCAAAAATAACACAAAATCGGCGCTCCGCCGGGGAGGATCGTACGTGATCAGATCGAGCAGCATTGCCCCGGCCGCATTTTTGGCAGCCTTCCTGTCGCTTGCCACGTCAGCTTCAGCCCAGCAGCCCGGCATCACAGATACCGAAATCAAATTCGGCAACATCATGCCGTATAGCGGCCCCGCTTCGGCGCTCAGCGTCACCGGAAAAGTGTTTGCCGCCTATTTCGACATGATCAACGAAAAGGGCGGCGTCAACGGGCGCAAGCTCAACATGATCTCGCTCGACGACGGCTTTTCGCCGCCGAAGACGGTCGAGGCGACGCGACGGCTGGTCGAGAATGACGGCGTCGCCTTCATGTTCGGCACCATGGGCACCGCGCCGAGTTCGGCGACCGCAAAATATCTCAACGGCGCCAAAGTGCCGCATCTGTTCCTGATCAGTTCGGCGTCGAAATGGAACGATCCCGCCACCCAGCCGTGGCTGATGGCGCTGCCCTGGGCGCCCAATTATGTCGAGGAAGCCGGCATCGAGATCCGCTACGCGCGAGCCAGAAATCCCAACGCGCGGTTTGCGATCCTTTATCAGAACGACGACGCCGGAAAGGATTATCTGCGCGGCGTCAAGGAGGCCCTCGGCGCCGATGCCGACAAGGCGATCGCGATGGCGACGAGTTTCGAGGTCGCCGATCCCACGGTGGATTCGCAGATCCTGACGCTCGCCAACACCAAGGCCGACGTGTTCCTGATCTACAGCGTGACGCCGCGCGCCTGCGCCCAGGCGGTCCGCAAGGCCTATGAGACCGGCTGGCGGCCGATCCGCTTCATCGCCTCCGGCTGCGCCAACAAGGACACGGTGATGGTCCCGGCCGGCCTCGAGGCCGCCGCCGGCATCATGTCGGTGGTGGCGCTGAAATCCTACGCCCCCAATTCCACCGATGCCGGGATCCTCGCCTATGCGGATTTCATGAAGGCGCATGTGCCGAATGTCGATCCGGCCAATTTCGCGGCCGGCTATGGCTACATGGTAGCCCAGGCGCTGGTCGTGGTGTTGGAGCAGTGCAAGAACGATCTGAGCCGTGCCAACATCATGGCCCAGGCCGCCAACCTCAAGAAGGTGTCGCTGTCGCTGCTGTTGCCCGGCATCACGCTCAATACGTCGCCGACCGACTATCGTCCGATCAAGGACGGTTACATGGTCGAGTTTCGCGACAACCAGTTGACCGTGATCAGCGATTTGCTGCACGGCGGCTCGTGAGCATCGGGCCGATCGCCGAACAAGCCGCCGTTTTGGACAAGGCCTATTTCGCCACCAGATGCCTGGTGGGCATGATCGCGGTGGGTTCGGCCGGGGAAATGGTGAAGGTCAGCCAGGTGTTCCAGCCATGGGCCCGATTGGCCGTATCGAATTCGCCATAACCCCTCAAGCCGAGAAAGCCCTGCATGTTTCCCACCGGGAAATTATATCCGATCTGCGGACCAACACCGAGAGTACGTGACCTGAAGCGCCCCAGGATCGGGTTCTGGCCGGAATCGTCCGTGATCTCCTGATAGGCATAGCCGGCAATGCCGACAAACAGCTGCTTGGTGAGAAAGTGCGACGCGCCCCAGTCGAAGTGGAAATCGATGCCGTCCCTGTATTGCGTGTCGGGGTTTTTGAAGTTGTAGGTAAAGCCGGCAACGCCTGAGAATTCGTTCCCGGTCGCGGCGTTGAGATACGTGTAGGCGCCGCCGGCGTCGATGGCCCCGTGCCCGAGGCCGATATTGACAAGCCGGGTCGGACTATAGTCGCCGACGGGAATGTTGCCTGTGACATAAACCCCGTAGTTGTTGACGCCGTGGCTCCAGACCAGCGCCGCGTTCGGTACGAGGTCTCCGTAAGAAGTCAGTGAGTCCGCGAGCATTCCACTGCGCGTCACCACAATCGGTCCGGCCAATGCGGTCAGCGTTCCGGCGATACTGCTGCTGTTTCGGCCGTATTGGCTGGACATGCCGACCGACAACTGACCGCCAAGAACCGGCGTGGCGAAAACATACGATGGAGTGAGGGTGACCAGATCGGTTCGCCCGCTCAGGCTCAGATTCAAATCGACTTTCACGGTCGCAGGAATTCTGCCGGTCAAAATTTCTCTTGCCGCGGCGACATTACCGGCTGCGGCGACGCCGGAATGGTAATAGCTCACGGCGAGTGCCCAGCCGGGTGTCTGCGGCACGGCCGCGAGACTCGCGAACTGCCCCGGGAGCCAGAATGAAGCGCCCCCCTCATCGGCATGCGAGACTTCAGGGCAAAGCAGGAGGGTCGCAGTCGTTACCACACAGCCGACAAGCCGGATTCTTGATTCGATTGGTCCCATTGCAAACCTCTGCACGGTATTTGCAACCGGTGGCCGTGGCCAAGAGCGATCCGCGAACCGCGAGGCCCCAAATGACGACGGGCACTCGATACTAGGGCACAGGCAGAGGCCAAAACCCGTGACAGAATGGTAACAGCTGAGATATTTGGCGCCTGATCGAACTCATTCGGCGGGCGCGACGACCGCCGACGCCGGCAGGCGATTTGGAATGTGCAGAAACAGCGCGCAAACGATCGCGGCGATGAGGCCGAGCAAGGCGAGCCCGTAGAGTCCACCCGCGTAGCTGCCGGTCATATCCTTCATGACGCCGACATACCAGGGCCCGAAGAAGCCGCCGAGATTGCCGATCGAGTTGATCCAGGCGATGCCCGCCGCAAGTCCGGGGCCACTGAGGAACATCGGCGGCATGGCGAAGAACGGGCCCTTGGAGCCGTAAAAACCCATCGCGGCGATCGACATTCCGACCAGCGCCCACCAGGTCCCCATCGTCATGCCGGCGATGACCAGGCCCACGGTCGAGAGCACGCAACCGAAAAACAAATTCCAGCGCCGCTCGTTCATGCGATCGGAAACGCGCCCCCACACCACCATGGCGACAGCGCCGCAAAGATAGGGGATCATGGTGAGCCAGCCGACCGTCATGTTGCTGTAGTTACCCAGCGACTTGATCATTTGCGGAATGAAAATCAGCATTCCCAGACTGGCGGTGACGATGCCGACATAGTTCAACGCCAGCAGCAGCACCTTGGGATTATAGAGCGCCTGCCACAGCGTGAATTTGCGCACCGCCTCGGTGGCGCGGCGCTCGGCGGCGATCTTGGCGACGAGCCAGTCGCGTTCTTCCGCGGTCAGGAATGTTGCCTGCTCGGGGCGATCCGTCAGCACGAAAAATGTCAGCACCCCAATCACGATGGTCGGGATCGCTTCGGCGATGTACATGACCTGCCAGCCCCGCAGACCGAACAGGCCATCGAGGCCAAGCAGCCCGGTCGATATCGGCGCGCCGATGGCCACCGCAACCGGCAGACCGACCAGAAAGCCCGACACGATGCGGGCGTGATGATTGCTCGGAAACCAGTAGGTGAAGTAGAGGATGATGCCGGGAAAGAAACCGGCCTCGGCGACGCCGAGCAGGAAGCGCACGATCGCAAAACTCGTCGAATCCGTCACGGCGGCGGTGAAGCCCGCAAGTATCCCCCAGGTGATCATGATCCGGGCGATCCATATTCGGGCGCCGATCTTTTCCAGGATCACGTTGCTGGGGACCTCGAAGATGAAATAGCCCCAGTAGAACATGCCGACGGCAAATCCGAAGGTGCCGGCCGACATGCCGATGTCGCCGCGCATGGTGAGGCCCGCGAAGCTCACATTGATCCGGTCGACATAGGCAAGCACATAGGACAAGACGGCAAACGGCAGCAGCCGCAGATACACTTTGCGCATGGTCGATCGTTCGAGCGTACGGTCCATTGTTCCCTCCCCCCGAGGATTCGTGGCCAGCCGAGCTTTTATGGAAGTGTTTTTTTGAACGGTACCACGCCGGAAAGGTTAGCTGCGATGCAATACATGCGACAGCCTTGCTGTCACAACCAACTGTCGAAAACAACCGTCTCCTCCCAAAGTTGGTGGACCGCTCCCTTGTCGTAATGCGACCGCATGGACATACTTCGCAGCGCGAATGATTGAGAACGTGCAGCGTCTGGGAGCTGCCGGTGATGCGGCCCTGGTAATTTGACCCTTGGCTCTCCCCGCCATCAAGGCGGAGCGAATTCGTCATAGCTCTTCTCGGCTCTTCTTGGCTTTTCTTGCCGGCGGCTTCGCTTCCTCCCGACGTTAGTGCTCAGGCCGCGCAGACGGCCGCCTGCAGAAAATGCGCCTGCTCAAGCACAACCGGAGGAAATCCCATGACAATGACAGCTGAGATACCCGGCCAGGTCCCGTGGTGGAAAGAACCCACCAAGGATCAGTGGATGGCATGGATCGCCGCCTGGCTCGGTTGGACCCTCGATGCGTTCGACTTCACCATCTTCCTGCTGATCATGGTGCCCATCGCCGAAGCGTTCCAGGTGCCGCTGATCGAGGTGACGGCCGTATTCACCATCACCCTGTGGCTGCGGCTGGTGGGCGCCGTCGGCTCCGGCTGGCTCGCCGATCGCGTCGGGCGCAAAACCCCGCTGATGATCTCGATCCTCTGGTATTCGGTCTGCAACCTCTTCGCCGGCCTCTCGCCGAGCTTCGCGTTTCTGTTCCTGTTTCGCGCGCTGCTCGGCATCGGCATGGGCGCGGAGTGGCCCGCGGGCGCAGCACTCGCGATGGAGTCGTGGCCGGCGCGCTCGCGCGGCCTGATGAGCGGCCTGCTGCAGGGGTCCTGGAGTATCGGCTTCCTGCTGTCGAGCCTCGCTTACGGACTGCTCTACGACAAGATCGGCTGGCGCGGATTGCTGATCCTCGGCGTTCTGCCGGCTTTGGCCGTCGTGTGGATCCGAATCTACGTCAAGGAGCCAAAAGTGTGGGTGGAGAACCGCCGCATTCAGCGCGAGCAGAAGCAGGAGTTTCGCGCTCCGCTGTTCGACATCTTCCGTCGGCGCCTCCTCGGCAACACGATCATGGCGTGCCTGTGGATGGCGAGCGGCTTCGTGATCTACTACTCGGTCTACGGCATGTTCGCCACCCACTTGCAGAAGGACCTGCATCTGAGTGCGGGGATGGTTGCCATGCCAATCGCGCTGGCCAATTTGGTGGCGTTCCTGGCGAGCGGCGCCTGGGGCTATGTCGCCGATGTCTTCGGCCGCAGATGGGCGATGATCATCCCCGCGGCGATCGGCGCCTGCGTCACGCCGCTCTATCTGTTCTCTGATTCCTACCCGATGGTGGCCGGCGCGTTCATCTTGCAGGGCGCGTTCCTCGGCGCGATCTATGGACAGAATCCGGCGTATCTGACCGAACGTTTCCCAACCGAGGTGCGGGCAACCGCGTCGGGCTTCTGCTACCATCAAGGCGCGATCTGGGCGGGCTTCACCGGGCCGGTTCTCACCTACTTCGCCGTCAGTCAGCCCCATGGCTTCGCCGTTCCGATGCTGGTGGCGACGACCGGCGCAGCGATCATGTTTGTCATCACCCTGCTGTTCAGCCCGGAGACGAAGGGCAAGGAGCTGGTTGCCCAGATCACCTTGCTGCAAGCCGCCGAGTGACAGCGACGACGCGGCCGCCTTCGGACGGCCGCGGTTCATGCCGCGAGGTCATGGTCACCGCACCGGTTGGGGGCGCGCGGCATCACGCCGGTGTCTCGTGACCTGGTATCGGATCGTCATCCCGCAAGATCGGCGGCGTTCATCATGTCATAAGCCAGCAGTTCCGCGCCCGTCTCGGTCGCATCCATGATCCGCTTGCCGATCAGATCGCGCAGCGTCTCGGAGGTGCCGCCGCCGAGCGTGCCGTAGCGCGCGCCGCGATAGAGCCGCGATACCGGAAATTCGTCAGTGAAACCGAATCCGCCGTGCAACTGGATCGCCTCGCTGGTGACCCGGTTGGACATCTCGTTGCAGGTGATCTTGGCCACCGCCGCCAGATAGGGATCCGGAAACGGATTGGCCGACATGCAGGCGCGATAGAGGATGCTGCGGGCGGTCTCGATCTCGCGGTACATCTCGGCGAGCTTCCATCGCACACCCTGATAATCCCCGATCGCCTTGCCGAACACCGTTCGGTCCCGGACATAGTTGCGGGCTTCGTCGAACGCACCTTCGGCCAGCCCGAGCGATATGCTCGGATTGAGGCAGCGCTGGGTGTTGAAGGCGTTCAAGAGCTTCCGAAAGCCGTCATCGCGAACCACGAGATTCTCCAGCGGCAATTCGCAATCATTGAACTGGATCTCGTGGAGGTTTTCGCCGCCCATCGTGTGGTAGGTCCCGGTCACCTCGAACCCCGGCGTGTCGGGCTCCAGCAGAACGCAGCCGATCCCCTCGCGGCCGGGCCTGCCGTCGATCCGCGTGAAGATCACGAACATGCCGGCCTCCCTGGCCCGGCTGATCAGCGTCTTGGTCCCATTGAGAATGACGCGGTCCCCCCTGATGACGGCGTTGGTCCGGTAGTTCGCGACGTCGGTGCCGGCGTGCGGCTCGGTCATGCAGACCGCCAGGATGCAATCGCCGGAGACCACCTTCGGCAGAATTCGCTCGCGAATGGCTGACGGTGCGTAGGTCGCAATCACCCGGGTCTGAACACCGGCCTCGCCGAGGGTGGCCATCGCGGTCACGTAACAGGTTTTTGCGATCTCCTCGAGCACCAGCGCCGTATCGAATACCGGCAGGCCGAGGCCGCCATATTCTTCGGGGACCGACATGCCGAGCACGCCGATCTCGGCAAGCTTCTTCATGTTCTCCCATGGAAACGTGCCATCCATGTACTTGTGCGCGTTGGCCTTGAACTCTCCCTGGGCGAGGTCGCGCACCGCCTCCACCATCCGCCGCTGCTGCCCGGTGAGCTGGAAATCCATTGCCCGTCCCTGAAAATGCCTGCAATTCGAAAATGCCTGTCGCGGTTGCGACGATTATAGGTCATTTTCCGGCACGCGGTTGCCATAACATCATGCGGCGGGAGAAACCTGTCATGATCAGGACTGCAGCTTTGCTTGCCGCAGCGCTTGTGCTCGCAAGCCCGGCTTCGCGCGCGCAAACCTGGCCGTCCAGGCCAATCACGCTGATCATTCCGTTCGCGGCAGGGGGCTCGAACGACCTGGTCGGCCGTGCGATCGGCAAGAAGCTCACCGAGGCGTGGGGTCAGCCGGTGGTGGTCGAAAACCGCGCCGGCGCGGGCGGCTTGATCGGCACCGCTGCCGTCGCCGCGGCGCCGGCAGACGGTTACACGCTGCTGCTGGTGTCGCCGACATTTACGATCAGCCCGGCGATCAGGAAGAGCATGCCGTTCGACACGGCCAGGGATTTTACGCCGGTCGCCTTCATTGCCCGCTCGCCGCTGCTGGTCACTGCGTCAAACCAGCTCCCGGTGCAATCGGCCGGGGAGTTGTTCGCGCAGGCCAGGAACAAACCGGGCCAGATCACCTACGCCTCGGCCGGTCTTGGCAGCATCAATCAGATTTCGACCGAACTCATCGCGCTTTCGGCCGGAGCGCGGTTCATGCATATTCCCTACAAGGGCAGCACTTAGGTCAGCTTCAGCTGGAAAAGTGCCGCGATCTCAATGCGTTGTAAATTTGAAGCGACGAGCGTGTCCTGTCAGTGTCCCGGCGAGATTTTAAGGGCTGCCGACGGCTCACAGCATGACCGCCTGTGCGCTGGCGATGGCTGGCCGGTGGTCCTGTAGCCCCGCGCTGGCGGCGCGCTGTACGGCCCTGTAATGGCCTCGAGGCCGACGCCTGCCGCTGCCCGTTGTGGTGATGGTGATGCGCTCGACGCTGGCGTGGTCGAATCAGCGCTAGTAGCGCTTACTGCTCGACGTGCCGCCGGCGCGCTCGACGTGGTGATGGCGCGATGACAGTCATGCCTCGTCCTCGTCCTCGTCCCTGTGCTGGTGCATCAGCAGCAGAAAGGGCGCGTTGACCTTCACGTCGTCAACGCTGCGACCGACGAGATGGTCCAGCTCCTCGCGGCTCAGTGTCTTTCGTTCCAGCAGGGCCGCCGCGACCCGCTCGATCCGCGCCCGGTGACGGCGCACCAGCATCCGCGTCATGGCGCGGAGGCGCGGCTCGATCCGGCTCCAGCTTCCATCACCGAGTTGAACCGCCATCAGTTCAACCGCCATCAGTTCAATCTGATCCCTGTCATCGCCGTCGCCGCCCTGCGTGGCGCCGAGCAGCACCTGCTCGGCTTCCGCCCCGGCCATGAACGCGATGATCCGCGCGTGGAAGACGGCGTCAGGGCTGTCGCGGACCTTGCCGCGCTTCTCCCACTCGCTAACGCAGCTCCATGGGTCTGCGGTGATGCTGTAGCCGAACTCGCCCGCGTCGTAGTCCGGCACAATGGTTGCGCCGCCGCAGGCGAGCGTCAGAACCCGAGCGATTGCGGCGTGACCGGCTTCGTGGATCGCGCTGTGATGAGGATCGTTTGCTTCTTCGATGCCGTCCATCCAGAGGCCTCTCAAGGTCTCTGCGGTTCTACCGCGTCGTGCCGCGCGAGGAAACTACTGCGCTCGGTAGTAGTTTCTGAGCGCTGGCGATGGTGACGCGGCTCGCCGACCAGGCGAACACGGGCGGACCTACAGCCCGGTCCCGCCATCGGCATCGTCCCCCCTCAAAGCCACACGAGCGCGCGGCAGGCGGCGCGGCCGCTGCGTGGCCTTTGCTCTGGCCCGGCATCAGAACGCCACGCTTCTGGATTGAACGCATGGCCCAAATTCTCAGGGCGTTCGACGTAAAGCAGGACAGACATCCAGGAGAATTCCCCGGTGCTTCACTCCATCCAGCGACTGCGTACAATGACGCGGCGTCGACGCAGCCGATAGGACGGCGGCGGCATGTCGGCCGGCGGATCCGCGATCGGCCCCTCCGGCAAATCCAGCGGCGGCTTGGGCGGTGATGGTGGCGACGGCAACAGATCCAGCCGGATGCGGGTGGCGTGGCGCGCCGCCAGCGCATAGACCGCGGTGTCCAACGCTTCGTTGCGCCTGCCGTCCGGTAGCACCCACACCCGATAAGGCCTGCCTTCCTTGAAACGCGTCTGCACCGCTTCCGACGTCAGTTGCGCGAAATACTCGGCGTCGAAGGCACCACCGATCGGGAAGTGGATGTAGCCGGGGCCGGGTTTAGGGATCCGCAAGCGGCTGTAGATCACGTCCTTGCCGGTATCGACGCCGATCATGAAAATCTGGGCGTTGGTCCTGGTCCGGCTTGATCGCGCCGGCCAGATCGGTCGTGGCCCGGCGACGCCCTTGATCGCCAGCACGCCGCGGCTGCGGCGAAGCCCGCAATAGGACAGCACCTGGTGCTGGTGGTGGCCGCCGCTGTCGACGCACGTGACGCGCACCCGCAATTCGCGACCGGCTTCGGTGCGGTAGGGTTCCGCCAGCACGCCGTCCAGCAGGCCCCACACCTGGCGCTGCGCCGGATCTCCCGGCAAGACTTCGTAGCGCACCGCCCAGGTCTCCTCGAAGGCGCCGAAGCCGAGTATCTGCACTTCGATGCGATCGCCCTGAACGTCGACGCCGGCGGTGAGCAGCTTCACCGCGTCCGGGATACTTTGCGGGCCGTAATTCTCGCCACGACGCAGCAGCGACGACCCTTCGACGGTTTCCTGTGCCGGCTCGAACGGCTCGCCCAGCACGGTGTTGGTCCAGACCTGCAACAGCGACGGGTCACTTTTCGACATGAGAAACTCCCGCACGATATCGGCCAGCGCCACCCACGGCGACAGCAGGCCGGTGATGTGGAAACCGGCGACACCGATCACGTCCGGCTTGATGGCCACCCACCGCCCTTTGGCAACGGCGTCGTGGCGATCTGTATCGGTCCAGATCGCGCCGCAGAATTCGCAGACATAGTGCGCCGTCGCCGGCAGGTGCTTGCCGTCGGGTGTCTTGTCCCAGCGCACATTGGACCACACCAGCGCCTGCGCATCCCCGCAGGCGTGGCACGGCACATGATAGTACCGCATGTCGGACGCCAGCCACTCGCGCCAGATCGCGCTGGTTTCCTTCAGCGTCGGCGTGCTGCCAACCAGCGTCTTGCGATTCCAGAACGTGCCCTGCCGTTTCGACGCCAGCGCCAGCGGATCGCCTTCGCTGCCGGCACTCACAGGAAAGCGATCGACTTCGTCGGCGACCACGAGACGCACTGGACGCGACGCCAGGCCCGCGGGACTGTTGGCGCCGACAATCGCCAGCCGGCCACCGGTGAACACCTTCTGCCGCAGCGTGTTGCCGCTGTCCCGCGTCAATGGCGACTGCACCTTGCCGGCTAGGCAAGGCGTGTCGCGTATCATTGGCGCCAGCCGGTCCTTCGACCAGGCTTCGGCCATCTCGACGGTCGGCTGCACCACCAGGATCGGCGCCGGGTCCTGATCGATGTGGAAGCCGATGATGTTGCCCAGGCATTCGGTGTAGCCAACCTGGCTGCCCTTGACGACAACCACACGGGTGACGGTCGGATCGGAAATTGCTTCCATCGTGCCGCGGAGATACTCCGCGCGCGCGGTGTCCCAACGTCCGGGCTCGGCACTGGCTTCCGGCGACAGATAGCGCTCACGGTCAGCCCACTCACTCACTGTCAACGTCGGCGGTGGCGCAAACGCAGCCAGTGCCGCCGCCATGACCCGGCGCAACGTCGGCGATAGATCAGACGGCTGGCGTGGCAGCGATAGCGGCGAGCGCAGCATTGATTTCTTTCCTCAGCAACGCCTGCGCCTCTGCCGGCGTTTTAACTGCGACAATACGCGGTGCCACCGTGGTCGGAAGCAACAACAGCCGTGCGCGCACGACGCCGGCCACGCTGAGCCAAGCAGCTTCGATCGTATCGGCGGGGACAAGTTCGCCCGATTCCACCTTGGCGTCGCGCTCGACTGCATCTGCCTTCAGCCGCGCCAGCCTTGAGCGCTCAGCAGCCAGACTGCGCACCGTGATGTCGGAAGCCTGTGCCTGAATAAGCTTGTGGCGCAGATATGCCTGCACAGCGGCTGAAAGATCAAATCGACCACGATTAACACGCGGCAGCACACCGTCCGTTGCCAGATTAGCGATCGTTGCACGCGAAATCCCCAGCACCCGGCCAAGCTTGGCGGCGTCGACAATGTCAGCAGCAGCGGGCGAGGGGCTGGTTTTAGCCATCGGATTTATTTCTGTAGCTAGATAAGTTGTGCGGTCGCGCGGTCCCCGTGGATTTCCAGCGTCCTGTAGGACCCAACCGGGCGCCATCCCGGAAGTGCCTTAACTACCACATCCCGCGCATTGATGGATGCTGTATTCAGCATATTGCGGTTACACGTAACCAGACACGCTGGAAAATGAGTGGTGCGCGGCGCATATTGCCAACATGGATGATGGGCCGATCTGCCAGCTTAAAACGAGGGGTGCATGGCAAGCGATCACGCTTGAGCAGGCATTAGGCCTCGACAAAGGCGTCTCATGCGTTGCCCCGAATGCCATGGCAGGGTGCGCACCCACAGTGCTGGGCGAGACGGCATGTCGCCGCACTTTGAGCATCGCGAAAACAATCCCGGATGCACTTTGGGTTACAATTTCGACGGAAGAAGGCTTGTCTCAGCGCGCAGGGAAAATGCCTCCGACGATAAGCCTGGACCGCGGGGCAAAGCTTGGCGAACGGACGCACTTCAGCGAAGCGTCTATATCACCTGAAACCCGAAATTTCCATGCGGCTTCGGCTCGGTCGTCCCGTAAAACTCCACGTCCAAGAACCACGCTAGTGAGTTGTTGTGGGCCGTTGCGACCGCAAAGCCGTCGCCGGGGAAAAATTTTGTTTCGACCTCGCATCGATAGTGACGCGTGCCGCCGGCACCGTAGGAATGCTTGAATTCAAACCTTTCATTCGCAATGAAATCCTCGGGTGAGCCGTTGGCAAATGGATAAGGTGCAAACAGCCCCGAGCTATGTATGGAGTGCAGCGTGCTCCCCGTTCCGGTCTCGAGGCAGGTAACGTGTACTTTCGTCACGCTGCTTACGTGTTCATCGCCCGACAGGAACACAACGCCTTTGATCTGATTGTCGCAAACAAACCGCAGTAGGGAACGCAGCGACAGGGGGTATCCCTCCCAGGCATCAGAGGCGAGCGCGCTGGCCGGCTGCTGTGAAACTGTCAGGCGTCTTGGCAGCAGGGCGGAAGCAGTCATCACGAATTTTGGCGATCCCGCGAATCTGGCCACGGTAAGCCATTTGCAAAGCTTCCGGAATTGGTCTGGCCGCATGATCCCCCTGTTGCGCCAGTCGGTGGCGGTGCGGGACTCCCGCTGCGTCCGTGCGTCGGCAAGAAAGAAAGGCAGGCCCTTGTGCAATACCTTGTGCCAGAGCATCGGAAGCGCTTCCGGAGAGGCGCGCTCGTATAGCCAGTACGCTGCTCTGCCACGCCGTAGGATCGCGGCCGCGCCGGGGTCATTCGGCGCCCAATTGTCCCGGATCTCATGATCGTCAAGCATCATTTCCACGTTCATGTCGAGGCGCTGCAACGCTGCCTTTGCACCTCGGCTTTCGCCGAGGCGCTCCTGCGACATGCGGTACTGCGCGTTCTCCAATTTCGGGTCGAACAGGCCCGCGGTCGCATCGGCATAGATCTGATCTCCGGCCAGCAGCAGCAGCGTCGGCGGATCGGCCTCACCTAGCCGTTCGCCAAGCTTGAGCAGCGAAGCATCAGCGAGGCCCGAAGTCGCATCTTCCGCGGCAGGCATGTGGTTCAGAATGTCGTTGGGATAGAGGCAGCTACCGAGGGCAAAAGTGACGCGCCGCTGCGGCGTAAGATCGCCCGGTGAGGCCGGATCAGGTAGTGAGCCTCGGATCAGGCCGCCACGCAAGTCACTGATCGTGTCATAAGTCAGTGCTTCGCTCACGGCCTTGACCAGAAGCGAGTTCGCCTGGATCACCCGCCCGGGCGGACGCGGATTGCCACCGATGCCTTCCGCCTGATTATATAGCAGCAGCACCAGAACCTCGGAAGCATGCCGCGGCCAAGCACTGAAGGGCACGTCGAAAAAATACGGCCCGATCCGTCGGCGCCTCCGCTTACGGATCCTTAGTGGTTTGCCGACGCAGATACCGACGTCCTTCAGGCCTTGGCGGTCCGTCGGCATGTCGGTCGAGCCATTGCGATGTAGCGGTACCAGCAGCGCGCCTTGTCGCGTGACCGGGACAACAAGCGCCCGACGCGGACGACCGCGGCCGGTGCTGTCGCTCGCGAGAATACGGACCTTGTGCGGATGTTTGAGCACGCGGATTCGCACCCCGTAGGCGGGCGCGATCGCCTCGAATGGCGAAGACGTGGTTTCGGCTCTTGAGTTCAGCTTCAGCCCGGTGTGGCGTGGCAGCGGGCGGGTCGGAAACGCACAGATATTTGGCGATCACGCGGCAGTTGTCTTGTGCGCGCTTGCCGATCAGGCAATCCTGGTGGCCATACCCTTGTATTCGCCAGGTCAGATAGGATGCGTGGCCGGGTGCCAAAGCCGCAGCGTTGCTGGCGATCAAGTTCTCGATTTCCTCAACGGTCTGCGACGTTGCAACAGGGTCGGCTTCACCGGAGCGAGGACGGCGCACGACATTGAGGTACGGCACACCGGCCTTTTCGAGCGTGTTGCGCATGAGAGCGAGCGTGGCGACATCAACGAGGCCGTTGTCCTCGCCATGAATTGACATCATCGGAAAGATCAGCCGATCGGCAATCCGATGCGGCGTCACGTAGCAATTAACGCCGCGCTGGTCCGTGACGGTGTTAAAGCCGGCAAAGTGAATCACCTGCGATACGGTTTCGACACTGATCGGACCGAACAAGTCATCCAGGTGCTCAAGCACTCCCTTCGAGAGATTCTTCAGCGAGAAGGTGCGGCCGTAGAGCGCATCCATGCGGTGCCGCGTCCCCGCCCATGGCGTGGCTCTAGGAGGAAAGAACGGATTCTCGCGCTTGAATTCGGCGCGCGGCATCGACATCGCGGCGAGCGCGCGATCGAACAGCTGACCGGCGAGCGTACTTTCGCCTTGCGGGCTGAACGTATACTCGCGCATGGAGACGAAGTTACGCGCGTAGCGCATGATGTAGGCCGCCAGCACATTGGTCCGGCTCAACATCATGACCGGCCCGACCTGCGAAAATACAACTCTGCCGACCTTCCGATGCAATCGTTCGTGCCGCGGCCCGTCAGCCAACATAGCCATGCTGAACATCGCAGCTCCCATGCAGTGGGCGACAACGTCGACTCTCGCAGGTTCGTCATTGCCCTTGGTGCGCGCGGCTGAAACATGCTCGATGGCAGTCGGAATGTCCTGGCTGGCCATCGTCTCGAATGGCCAGTCGTTGGTTGCCGTGGGTAGACCGGCGCTGCAGCGCATATCGAGGATCCACACGTCGCGCCCGGCCTCGCACAAGGTTTGCGCGAGGTTGCCCGGCACCGCCGGGTGCGCGAATGTTGTACCGCTCGCGCTGTAACCATGAATCAGCAGTACGGGCCGTGTAATGGTCGCCGCCGCAGGTTGCAGCGCCGCGCCGTTGTACCTTGTCAGGCGGATGCGGACGGGCGGCTTGGTCTTGTCATCGACCGTAAGCCACTCGATCTGCGGCTCGGGAAGGCCGGGTGCCGTTCCAGGCAGTCGTTGCGGGATCCGAGCGAGCGGAGCGTCCGGCCGGCGGAAGCTCAAGGCGTGAACCTGCAAAGTGACCCGAACGGCGTATAGCACGAACGCGAGCATGTCGCTCAACGCAGCGATGCCGTCCTGCTGATCCACGACGCGCAAGAGCGGTATCTGTTGGCGCGCGAGATAGCGCTTGTTCAATTTCAATAGAGGAATTTCGCCGATGATCGGCCTGCGCATCTCCGGAAAACGCTCAACCGACATTTCGAGGAGCTGTGTAAAGGGGCTGGCCGCCCGCCGGTACGTGAGACGCTTGACCGCGCGAACGGACTGGTTCTCAAAACGCGAGGCATCGAACCCCGGACTTAAGCGGACCTCGCCGATCGTCAGATCGTAATTGATCAGGCGGGTGGCGCCGGCACGCGAACAAACCGATACGATTCCGCTGACAAACTGCCCTATCCTGCGCGCGGAGCGCCGGCTTCCGGTCCAACCCGTTCGGGACGCGGGCGCAAATGCAGCATTTCCTGCAGCCACTGCAGCCGATCCTGCACAAAGTCACGCAGGCCACGGTTGCGGACCCACGCCCACAACGCGCGCACGCGTTCGAAAAAGCGAATTGGAAGGCGCAAACTCAAACAGGCGCAATTGCCCGGAGATGCTGGCTTCCAATGCGATGTCGTCACGTCGCGCCTGGTCGGACACTGCATCGAAGTGCCTGCCTGCTTTCAATATTGTAAGCGTGCCCTTGCCCGGTGCGATGCTGAGGCTGCGCTGTCCATTCGCCTCGCAGGCAAAAAGCTTGTTGAGCGCAGCCGGCTCGGTGGTCAGCGTGATCTGCACGTGATGCGACCTGCGCTTTCCCTCCGGTCGTTCGTAGTGTCACGCGACCGCGAACCTGCTCGGTGAGTTCGATCCGTGTGGGCTTGGGATTGGCGA
>CAVTYA010000002.1:0-17935 GCA_963738765.1 uncultured Alphaproteobacteria bacterium
GAGCGGTCAGGGTGTTGCGGGTTACAATGTGCAGGCCGTCGTCGACGGCAAGCACAAACTCATCATCGCCAGCGAGGTCGTGAACGATAGCAGCGACGTCAACCAGCTCCATGCGATGGCAAAAGCTGCCAAGGAGGCCCTTGGAGCGGAGGCACTGCAGGTGCTGGCCGACGAAGGCTATTACAGCAGCACCGAACTGAAGGCGTGCGAGGACGACGGCATCACGGCCTATGTGCCGCCTTCTGAGGGCAACGGGCTGCTCGAGAAGGCGGGCCGCTTCAGCCGCAAGAAGTTCAGCTATGACGGCGCGGCCGATGCCTACACTTGTCCGGCAGGCCAGCTGTTGCGTCCGATGGAGGGGCGCTGGACCAACACAAGTGGCCGCGTCGAATTCGCTATACGAGCGGTACGAAGGTCTGCCGGGCGTGTCCGTTAAGAACCAACTGCCTCTCCCCGAAGGCATCCCAACGCGTCATCCATCGCTGGGAGCACGAGGATGTTCTCGAACGTCACCGGGCGCGGATGGAAGGCGCAAGCGAGCTGATGCGCCGTCGTTCCGCCATCGTCGAACATCCTTTCGGCACGCTTAAATGCCGCGCCGGCTATCGCCACTTCCTCGTTCGCGGCTTCGACAAGGTGCGCGGTGAATGGAGCCTGATGGCGCTTTGCTATAACTTTACCCGCGCGCTCAATATCCTCGGCTTCGAGGGCTTCACCGCCTGCATGGCAAAGCTATTCCGAGCGCTCTTACGCGCGTTCAGCGCCGCTTCAAGCCGCATCCAGCCCGTTCTGGAAGCCTTCTGGACAAATATCCCGCTCTGGCTCCCGATCAAACGCTTCTACCCCAGCCCCGTCGTTTGACCGAACAACTTGCCCAGCCTCGACGGGCACCACAAGCCGTTGTGGTGGTGACGGGCTGAGGGCACTCGACCACCATCGTCGACGCCGTTACCGAATGACCGTCGTGTTGGAGGAATAACGGTTGCCACGCCTGCTTTCATTGGGAACGAACTGGGCAAACACTTCCCTGACGCGGTTCGCGGGAGTGACATCGCGCGTAAAGCGAAGCTCCGTTGTGGCCGCGACTTCCGCCATTCGAGGTGCGTAGATGGCGCTGTCATACAGTGAGCCGTCGAAGCGTAAATCGTCGTCGCCAAGATAGGCGTCGGAAATGAACAGGAGTACCAGCAGCGCCGATCCTACGACGGCAAAATATTTGAAAATGGGCATCCGGACGCAAGCCTCCTTCTTTTGAAGAAAGGATGCATCGCTCGCCATAAAACCCAGGTTTAAGGTCGCGCAGCTTTTGCCGGGACGGTTGTCCGCCGGTTGGCAATTTGCGTAAACTTTTACTCGATCTTCCCGCGAGCTTCCACGTCCGGCCGCCGGTGCCCACGCCGAACTCGCCGACGATTACTTCCGAAACTGCGCGACCTTGGCCCTAGCCGATCTGCACCACGCGAAGATTGTTGGTGGTGCCGGCCTCGCCGAACGGCACACCGGCGACCACCACGATGAAATCGGCGCGTCGCGCGAATTCTTCGGCCGCGCGGTTCGCGTCGCGCGATCGACCATTTCCTCGTAGCTGTTGACGTCCTTCGACAGCACGCTGTGGGCGCCCCACAGCAGGCAAAGCTGTCGCGAGACACGTTGATCCGGCGTGACAGCGAGGATCGACACCTTCGGTCGCTTGCGGGCGATGCGGGCTGCCGTGGTGCCGCTCGATGTGAACGCGACGATGGCTGAGGCTGAATGGCCGCTGCGAGATCGGCGGCAGCGGCGGCGACGGCGTGCGGCGCGGTTTCCTCCTCGCCGGGTTGCGAGGCATCGATGATGGAGCGATACATCTTGTGCCGCTCGGTGCTTTCGATGATGCGGCTCATCATCGCCACGGCCTCACGCGGATATTGGCCGGTCGCCGATTCCGCCGACAGCATGACCGCGTCGGCCCCGTCATAGATCGCGGTGGCGACATCGGATGCTTCGGCGCGGGTCGGGGTGGGCGCCGCGACCATCGAGTCGAGCATCTGGGTCGCCACGATCACCGGCTTTCCGACCAGGCGGCAGCACCGGATCAGTTCCTTCTGTCGGCCGGGCACGTCTTCGTGGGGAATCTCCACGCCGAGATCGCCGCGGGCGACCATGACCGCGTCGGAGAGGCGGACGATGTCGTCGATCTGTTCGAGGGCCGCGGGTTTTTCGATCTTCGCCATGATCCCGGCGCGGTCACCGATCAGCCCGCGAGCCTCGATGACATCGCCGGGTTTCTGAACGAACGACAGCGCCACCCAATCGACGCCCAAGTTCCAGACCGAAGGCGAGATCGGCCCGGTCCTTCGCCGTGAGCGGCGACAAATTCAGAACCGCACTCGGCACATTGACGCCCTTGCGGTTCGAGATGACGCCGCCGGTGACGATTTTGGCATCGATGAACTCGGGACCGACGCCCGGTCACACGAACGCGGACCCGCCCATCGTCGATCAAGAGATCATCGCCCGGCGCGACCGCGTCGAAGATCTCGGGATGCGGCAGCGGGATCGACATCTTGTCGCCGTCCGCTCCCGGAGAGGACAAAACGCACATGGTCTCCGGCGACAGATGGCGATCTTGCCGTCCTTGATGGTTCCGACCCGAATTTTCGGTCCCTGCAGATCCTGCAGGATGCCGATCGGACGCGCCGACCTTCAGTTCCAGCGCGCGTATCGCGGCATGCACCTTGGCGTGATCCTCGTGGGTGCCGTGACTGAAGTTCAGCCGAAAGGTGTCGACACCCGCGAGGAAGAGCGCTTCCAGCATGTCCGGCGATCCACTCGCCGGACCGACGGTCGCGACGATTTTAGCTCGGCGATTGCGGCGCATGATTCACTCGGCCTGTGCGGCCGCCTCTGTTGATGCGAACGGGTCCTGGTGTCGTTGACGTCGGTGCCGGTCGGCCCTGTGCGAATGAGGTCGCCGATTTCGGCAAAGAAGCTGTCGCTGTCGTGTGCCGCAAGGTGGCCTCGCGGGTCAAGCGTTGCGATAGAAGCACGCGCGAGTGTATCCGGTGTGACGAACGCGCCGGCGGCATCCTCGGTTCCGTCGATGCCGTCGCTATCCGCAATGCCGGGCGGGTCACGCCAGACCCGAAAGCGTGCCGGCGGCGGCCAGCAGCGCGACCACGATCCAGGGCGGCAGCTTCCAGACGGTGAGCAGAAGAAAGCCGCCGAGCGCGAGTGCAAAATCGCGCGGCGTCAACACTGCGCTGGTCCAGACCGGGCTGTAGAGAGCGGCACCGAGAATGCCGACCACGGCTGCGTTGGTGCCACGCATCGCCGCCTGGGCGGCTGGACGTGTGCGCAGCTCATCCCAGAACGGCAGCATGCCATAGACCAGCAACATACCCGGCAGCAGCAGCGCGACGAGGGCAATGGCTGCACCGGCCGCACCGTTCGGCGGCGGGACCATCACAGCTCCAAGATAGGCCGCAAACGTGAAGAGCGGACCGGGCACCGCCTGCGCCAATCCATAGCCCGCCAGGAATGCCTCGTTGGTAACCCATCCCGGTGCAACAACCTGAGCCTGCAACAGCGGCAAGACGACGTGGCCGCCGCCGAAGACCAGCGCTCCCGACCGGTAGAAGGCATCGAACAGAGCGAGCCCCTGAGAGCCGGCCGCACTGACCACCAGCGGAGGGATGATAAGCAATGCCGCGAAGAGAACGAGCGCGATGATGCCCCTCGATCGGCTGACCGGAAAATTCAGGCGTCCGGAAACCGGCGCGGCTTCTCCCTGGCAGAGCCAGAGGCCCGCGCACGCGCCGAGCGCAATCGCAGCGATCTGCCCGAACGATCCGGCGACAAATACCACGATCGCAATCGCGGCAAGCGCGATGGCGGCGCGGGCGCGATCAGGCGTGAGGGTCCGCGCCATGCCCCAGATGGCTTGTGCGACGACGGCGACGGCGACGAGCTTGAGGCCGTGCAGGAAACCTTCGGCAACCGGTCCGGTGAATGCGGCCGCACCCATCGCAAAGGCGAACAGGATCAGGGCCGACGGGATCGTGAAGGCAAACCATGCCGCAAGGCCACCCAGGAGGCCGTTGCCGCGCAGAACGCCAAGCGAAAAGCCGACCTGGCTGGAAGCCGGTCCCGGCAGAAACTGACAGAGCGCGACCAGATCCGCGTAGGCGGTCTCGTCGAGCCATTTGCGCCGCACGACGAGTTCGTCCCGGAAATAGCCGAGATGCGCGATGGGACCGCCAAACGAGGTCAGGCCCAACTTCAGGAATGCCGCGAAGACTTCGCCGACGCGACCTTCGGAAGCTTCACCACTCATTGCAAAACACCAGATTCATCCGCTGCGCGTGGATTTCCATTTCCGCCGCGTCTGCAGAATGTGAAGCCGGAGCGAGCCGGTCGTCGCACTCCATCATTCAAGTTCATGTGATCCAGGCCCCGCAATCGCATTACGATATCGGGAACCGATATTGTAGCCAAGCGTTTCAGGTCCTTCAGCGCGGAGCCGAAGCAGAACGAAGAACGAAGCTGCCTGGCGCAAGTCCGCGTAACCGGACCACCCACGGAGCCTGCGATGGCCGCCGAAACCCAGACCGGAAGGCGTGATTTGCTGAAAGGGACGGCCATTGCCGGCGCGAGTTTCGCGGCGGCGGTGATGGTGCCATCCGCGCTCGCCGCGAAGTCCAGAAAAAGCGAGTCCGAAAAGCAAGCCGAAGTGACCCCGCCGGAAGATTTGATGCGGGAACACGGCGTGCTCGATCGCCTGCTTCTGGTTTACGAAGCGGGTGTCCGGAAATTCTCGTCAAACGAGGATTTTGATCCCGCCGTCATCGTGAGCTCGGCCGAGATCGTCCGGGACTTCATCGAAAATTATCACGAGAAGTCCGAAGAGGAAGCGGTGTTTCCGCGCTTCAGGAAAGCCGGAAAGATGGTGCCTCTGGTGGACACCCTGCTCGCGCAACATCAGGCGGGCCGCCGTGTCACGCAAGCGATCCTCCAGTTCGCTCCCGGCAGCCGCAAGGACGGCGATGATCGAAAGCGGCTGGCAAGCTCGATCCAGGCGTTCATCGCCATGTATCGCCCGCATGCGGCGCGCGAGGACACGGATCTGTTTCCGTTGTTGAGAAGTCTCGTCTCGGCCCACGAGTATGACGCCATGGCCGAAGATTTCGAGAAGAAAGAGCATCAGCTGTTCGGCGAGGACGGATTTGAGATGATGGCGAGGCGGGTCGCCGGCCTCGAGCAGCAAATCGAAATCAACGATCTGGCCCAGTTCACGCCGCGCTGACGGCGCTTGAAGACGGCTTCCATGGCGTTCCTCCAGGCGGAGGTCGCCGATTTCACGCGGTCTTCGGTCCAGCAGGGATTCCGCGCCTTGACTCGCGACCTCTCCTGTTGGTGAAATGCCTGAAACGGCTGAGCGCTACCTGTCCAAATCACAAGAGCGGCGTCAAGACGCCGCCGTTAGCGGAAACGTCCCCGATGCTGATTCCCCTGGCCGACGTCCCGCGCTGGTATGCCGAACGCAAACCGAAAGACACGATTGCCGTCAGCCATGGCGCGGATACGCTGAGCTGGGAACAGCTCGAGCGCGGCGCCAACCGACGCGCCCGCGCCTTTGCCGCCAAAGGCGTCAAACCCGGCGATTTCGTCGCCATCGGCCTGCCCAACAGCAATGCGTTTTTCGAAACTACTTTTGCAGTGTGGAAGTGCGGCGCGACGCCGACCTCGCTGTCGTGGCGGCTGCCACGCGGCGAGGCGGCTGCCGTGCTGGAGATTCTCAAACCCGCTCTGGTGGTCGGCGGCGAGGCCGACTGGAATGCGCCGAATTCGCTGCCGGCCAATTTCTTGCCGGAGGGCTTTTCGGACGAACCGTTGAGCAATCCGGTGGCGCGCTACTGGAAGGCGATGACGAGCGGCGGTTCGACCGGACGGCCGAAGGTGATCCTCGATCACAGTCCTGCGGTGATCGACACGGCGGCGGCGCCGATGCTGGGAATGCCGCTCGGCGCGTCGCTGCTCAATCCCGGCCCGCTCTATCACAACGCACCCTTCATCGTGTCGCACGTCGCGCTGTTCGCGGGTGGGCGCGTCACCGGAATGGTGAAATTCGATGCCGAGGAGGCGCTGCGCCTGATTGAGGCCAGCCGCGTGCAGTGGGTCAATTTCGTGCCGACCATGATGCACCGGATCTGGGCGCTGCCGGAGGCCGTGCGCGACGGCTACGATCTCTCCAGCCTGCAGATCGTGTTTCACATGGCAGCGCCGATGCCGCCCTGGCTGAAGGAAAAGTGGATCGAGTGGCTCGGGCCGGAGCGGATCTGGGAGCTCTATGGCGGCACCGAGCGGCAGGGCGCGTGCGTCATCTCCGGCGTCGAATGGCTCGCGCACAAGGGCTCGGTCGGCAAGATCGGCGAAACCGCGCGCCTCCGGATCATCGGCGAGGACGGCAATGACGTCGCGCCCGGCGAGACCGGGGAGATCTATTTCCTGCCCAATGACGGCGCCGGCAGCACCTATCATTATCTCGGCGCCGAACCGAAGCGCCGCGCCGACGGCTGGGAGTCGCTCGGCGATATCGGCCGGCTGGACGCCGACGGCTATCTCTATCTCGGCGACCGGCTCGCCGACATGATCCTGCGCGGCGGCGCCAATATCTATCCGGCCGAGGTCGAGGCCGCGGTGACGGCGCATCCCGACGTGCGCTCCTGCGTCGTCGTCGGCCTGCCCGATCCGGAATTCGGCCAGCGCGTGCATGCCATCCTCGAACTCTCGGAGGCCGCCGACGCTGCCGTCGTCGTCGACGGCATGAGCGCCTTTCTGGCCGACCAGCTCAGCCGCTACAAGCATCCGGAAAGCTTCGAGATCGTCTCGGTCGGCCTGCGCGACGATTCCGGCAAAGTCCGCCGCACGCTGCTGCGCGACGAGCGCGCAGGCTGGCTGAGGGAAAACCGCGCGTTCCGGATCATGCCGGCTCGCGCGCGAGCGAAGGCGGAGTAATCGCGGGCAAGGAACCTTGCGCCGCGCGGCCGCACCTTGCGGGAATCGAAAACCGCGCCACATAAATGGCGTAGGTAACTGCCGGCACAGGCCAATTTCATCTTCCCTGCCGGCGAAAGCTCGGATTTACTGGTGTAAGATCGCCCATGCAGGCCAGGAGATCGTGATGCCCTCTTTGACCGAATGGAAGGTGCCGCCGGCGAACCAGCCGCGCCCGGGCGATTACAGTTTCGACCTCGACCGCGCGCTCGCTTCCGTGGTCGGGCTGCATTCGATCATCCCGCCCGACGCCTTCAGCGCGGAGACGCTCGGCACCGAACGCGCCGGCAACGGCGTGCTGATCGACGACGGACTGATTCTGACCATCGGTTATCTCATCACCGAGGCCGAAACCGTCTGGCTGCATCTCGGCGACGGCCGCGTGGTGGAGGGCCATGCGCTCGGCTTCGATTTCGAAAGCGGCTTCGGCCTGGTGCAGGCGCTCGGCCATATCGATATCGATCCGTTGCCGCTCGGCTCTTCCGCTGCCGCCAAGATCGGCGACCGCGTGGTGGTCGGCGGCGCCGGCGGGCGCACGCGGTCGGTCGCAAGCCAGATCGCGGCCAAGCAGGAGTTCGCCGGCTATTGGGAGTATCTGCTCGACGAGGCGATCTTCACCCATCCCGCGCATCCGAATTGGGGCGGCACCGGGCTGATCATCGAGTCGCGGCGAATTGATCGGGATCGGCTCGCTGCAGCTCGAACGCGAGCGCGAGGGCAAGGCCGAGCACGTCAACATGATCGTGCCGATCGACCTGCTCAAGCCGGTGCTGGACGATTTGCGCAAGTTCGGCCGCGTCAACAAGCCGCCGCGGCCCTGGCTCGGCATGTACTCGACCGAGATCGACAACCGCGTCGTGGTGGTCGGCATCTCCGGCAAAGGGACCGGCGGCGCGCGCCGAACTCAAGACCGGCGACGTGATCCTCGCCGTCAACGGCGACAAGATCACCAGCCAGACCGGCTTCTACCGAAAACTCTGGTCGCTCGGGCCGGCCGGCGTCGACGTGCCGCTCACGGTCTATCATGAGGGCGTCACCTTCGACGTGACGCTGACCTCGACCGATCGCGCCAAACTGCTCAAAGCACCGCGGCTGCACTGAATACGGCGAATACGGAGAGTCGCTCGATGAGCGAGGCCGTGGTGGACGACATCGTGGCCGTGCTGCCGCCGCTGCTGCAATCGCTCGAAGCGCTCGGCTTCGTCGCACGCCATCTGAACCCGCCGGATTTCGGCCGCGTGATGGAAGCCGCCGGCGCGCCGGACCAGGCGCTGCGCGCAGTCCGGCCGCGGCTCGCGCAATGGCCGGCGGAATTCGCGACATCAGAACGTCGCTCGAAGCTGCCAGCGATGCGGCGCTGGCCGCCTTCGCACGGTTTGCGCGCGGTGCAGAACGGCAATGGCGATCTCGTCGCGGTGTTTCGCGCGCTGCGCTTATGCTCCCGCGCGCGCAGGAGGCGCTCTATCCGCTGTGCCGCGAAATTGCCGCCGGTCAGCGCGTTCTTCGTCGATCCTGCGCTGCGCGACGACGCAAGTCTCACGGCGCGGCTCGCTCAGCCTGCCAACGACAACACCGGCATCGTCCACGACCACAACGAGCCCGGCAGCCGCGGCGGCTTCTCGCTCTACGTGCCGGAATATTACACGCCCGATCGCGCCTGGCCGCTGGTGATGGCGCTGCATGGCGGCAGCGGCAATGGCCGCGGCTTTCTGTGGAGCTGGCTGCGCGATGCGCGCAGCCGCGGCGCGATCCTGGTCGCGCCGACCGCGACCGGCACCACCTGGGCGCTGATGGGCGACGACACCGACACGCCGAACCTCGCGCGCATTCTCGGATCCGGTGCGGTCGCGCTGGAACATCGATTCCAGAAAGATGCTGCTGACCGGCATGAGCGACGGCGGCACGTTCTGCTACGTCGACGGGACTCGAGAGCGCCTCGCCCTTCACCCATCTCGCGCCGGTCGTCGGCGACGTTTCATCCGCTGATGGCGGAGATGGCCGATGCCGAGCGGTTGCGCGGGCCTGCCGATCTACATCGTGCACGGCAGGCTCGACTGGATGTTTCCGGTGCAGGTGGCGCGGCAAACACAGCAAGCGCTCGCGGCCGCCGGCGCCGATGTCACCTACCGCGAGCTCGACGATCTCAGCCACACCTATCCGCGCGAGATGAACGCGGAGATGCTGGATTGGCTGAACGGAGAATAGTCGGTGGATATTTTCCACGCCGACGGCAATCGGTGACCGGACCGAGGCGGAACCATCCCGCCCGACCTCCGTTATCAGCCATCATCGGAGGTTGCCATGCAGACGTTTTTCGGAATGATTTTGGGCGCGCTGCTGCTGGTCGGCGGCGTCTACGTCTATGATTCGATGCAGACGTCGACGCGTCGCCAACGGCCAGGTCGCGCAGACCAATCGCACCATCGTCAATTGGGATGTCGCGGCGTCCGACTGGCAGGCGCTGAAAGGGCGCGCCCATGACGACTGGGTGAAGATCTCGTCGAAGTAATCGCGGCGATTCAGCATCAAATCGGGGCGTCCTCGTCTTTGACGGGGACGCTTTTGCGATTGGAGAGCGTTAATTGCCCGCCTTCGCCTTGCGCGCGTCGGCAATGACCATGCTCGAACTGGTCCATGGTCAGGACGCCGGGCACGCGGAATTTGCCGACGATGAAGGACGGCGTGCCCGTTAAAGCCGAACGCCTTGGCCTGATCGTTGTTGCGCGCAAGGATGGCGTCGATCGCCTTGGCATTGGTCACCAGATCGCGGTTGAGGCGATCCATGTCGACACCGGCGCCTGTGAGCAATTCGCCGATGCGCGGCTCGGTGAGCTTCGAGGCGACACCGATCATCGCCTCGTGGGCCTTCAGGAACTTGTCCTGGTATTTGCCGGCCAGCGCCATCCGCGCCGCGACCTTGGAGACCGGACCCAGGATCGGCCAGTCCTTCAACACCAGCCGGACCTTGCCGTCGTCCTGCACCACCTGGCGCAGTTCGGGATCGAGCTTCCGGCAATACGGGCAATTGGTAGTCGAACCATTCGACGATGGTGATGTCGCCATCGACATTGCCGGCCACCGGGATCTCGGGATCGCGCAGCACCAGCGCTTCCGTCAGCACTTTCTCTTCATCGTCGTCAGCAAATGCCGAACGAGACGCGATGCCGGCGCCGATTACCGCTACGCCCGCGCCGAACAAGCGAAGCGTGTCACGCCGGGTGCGTCCCAATCTCATCAAATCATTCATAGTTGGTTCCGACTGGTCCCGTTGCGGTCCTAATTCACTACGTTCAAGATAGGGATAAGTTACGCGCCAGCATATAGAGCGCCACTGCAATAATGACCACGGCGAACACGATATTGAGCGCACCGCGCCGCTCGGCCAAATGCCGTGCCGACCGCGTGCCGGCCACGCCGCCGGCGATGCCGCCGGCGACGAACAGACCCGCCAATTCCCACGAAACCAGCCCGGACCAGGCATAGCTGGCGGCCGTGGTCATGCCGAAGGCGGTGACGGCGACCAGCGAGGAACTGACCGCATTCATGATCGGCATCCCCGTCGCCAGCATCAACGCCGGCACGATCAAAAATCCGCCGCCGATGCCGAAGAAGCCGGACATCGTCCCGGTCGCCAGACCGAGGCCGACGATGGCGGGCATGTTGGACAGGCTGATCTTGACGTCGGGCAGCCCGATCCGCGCACGGGTCTTCAGCATCAGCATCGCGATCACCAGCATCACCAGCGCAAACAGCGCCAGCAGCTTTTGACCGTCGACCATCTTGCCGAGGATCGATCCGCCGAAGGCGCCGATGATGCCGGCCGCTGCAAACACCAGCGCGCAGGACCAGATCACCGTGCCGCCGCGCGCATGGTTCGACAGATTGACCGCCGCATTGGCCGCCACCGCGATCGCGCTGGTGCCGATCGCGATATGCGGTTCGGGCACGCCGACCACATAGACCATTAGCGGCACAGCCAAAATCGATCCGCCGCCCCCGACCAGGCCAAGGGAAAATCCGACCAGCATTCCCGATGCCAGTCCAAGCAGGCTTTGCGTTGTGGAGATGATCAACTTGAAAGACTTACTTGCGCCCCAAGACTCCCTTGCGCCTCAAGACGGCGCTTTGCTTCGCATCAAGACGCTATAGAAGAATTTTCTGCAGACTGCCATGGCCGTAGCACAAATCTGCACTGCAAAGGGCTTCAGCGCACCAAAAGCGTCACCGCCAATGGCACCAACAGCGATGTCACCAGCGCATTCAGGCTCATGGCGATGCCGGCGAATACGCCCGCCACCGCATCGACCTGGAACGCCCGCGCGGTGCCGATGCCGTGGGCTGCAATCCCGACCGCAAAGCCGCGGGCGCGAAAATCGGTGATTCCGGTCCGGTTCATCAGCGGCGTGACGACGATGGCGCCCATGATCCCGGTGAGGACCACCGAAACCGCCGTCAGCGACGGATCGGCGTGCAGGGATTCAGCGATGCCCATCGCGACGCCGGCGGTCACCGATTTCGACGCCAGCGAGAGAATGATCGCGCGCGGCAGGCCGGCGGCCTCGGCCAGCAGCACCACCGAGACGATCGCGGTGATGGAGCCGACCACGAGCGCCACCAGCATCGGCAGGATCGCCGCCGCGACGATTTTGCGGTTTTCGTAGAGCGGCACGGCCAGCGCCACCGTCGCAGGGCCAAGCAGGAAATGCACGAACTGCGCGCCGCCGAAATAGGTCGTGTAGGAGGTGCCGGTGAGCAGCAGGAAGGCGCCGATGATCCATGTCGAATGCAGCACCGGGTTGGCCAGCGCATGGCGGTGCGTCCTGAGCGATACAGCGTCCGCGATCGCATAGGTCAGCAGCGTCACCGTCAACCAGAGCAGCGGCGACTGCGACAGGTAGACCCACAGCGAGAACGGATTGTCGCTCATGGTTTTTCCTGCCCGCGCGCGAGGAAGCGGCTCGCGACCCGGAATGTCGCAACCGTCACCAGCAAGGTGATCACCACGGAGATCGCGAGGACCGCCAGAATGGCGATGCCGTGCTCGGCGAGCAGATCGAGCTTTTGCACGACGCCGACGCCGGCGGGGATGAACAGCAGCGACAAATGCGCCAGCAGGCCGCGGCTGGCGCTTTCCACGCCATCGCCTTGCAGCGGCCCGCGCGCCAGCATGACAAAACGGTCCCGCGCCAGCAGCAACAGCAGCAGAAGCACCATCCCGACCACCGGACCCGGCATCGGCAGGCCAAGGCCGCGCACAAAGACTTCACCGATCAATTGACAGAGCAGGATCAGGCTGAGGCTTGCAATCATGCGACCGTCCGCGCGAAGACGGCCCTATCAGGTGACCGCCGCGGACGCTTGTCAATGTGGCCTTACCTCGGACCGCGCAAGCGCGCGCAACTGGTCGCAAAGTCAGCCGAGAAACTGCTCGAAGACGGCTAGGCGCGACCGGCTGAATGCCGGCCGCGCCTGTCGGTGAAGCGGCTTCAGCCCTTCAGCTTCTTGTTGCACTCACTGTAATAGCCGCCGCCCTTCTGGATCCACTTCATGCCGCCATTGCCGTTGGTGGCCTTGTTGGCGTTGTACTGGTCGACGCAGGTGTGCATGCGGCCCTTGCCGGCGCTTTCCTTGGCGTATTTCGGATCCACGGCAGACGGAAATACCGCGGGGCCGGACGGTGCTGCCGGTGCAGCCGCAGGCGCGGCTTCCTTCTTGGCCTCTTTCGGCGCGGCGGGTGCAGGAGCAGCAGCCGGCGCCGCGGCAGGCGTCGCTGCGGGTGCTGCGGTGGCATCGGCGCCGCATTGGGCCTTGCGGAAGTCATTCCACTTCTGGCCATTCGAGCGTGCCGGCGGTCTTGGCGGCCTGGTATTTCGCGCTGCATTCCTGGCTGGTCAGCGCCTGCGCCGGAGCTGTTGCCGCGAACGCGGCGAAGCCCGATACCGCAACCGCACACAATAGTTTTGCTTGAATGTTCATCCTTGGTCTCCCTATTCACTTCCTGGGCATTGACGATGGGTACTGAAGATCCGGGCGCCCATCCTAGCGCAACCGGAACTAGCGACAACGCGCAGGGCCAATGGTTCGCTCAAAATATTGTCGCCGCGAAAATGCCGGATCGTCCGCTTCATTCATCCGCGGTTCAGCATCACCGCGCGACGGTTGCCCGGTCCTTTTCAACCTGAGGTGCCCCATGACGAAGCTTTCCTCCCTTGCGACCGCGACTGCCCTTGCATCCATGCTGCTGATGGGCACCGCATTTGCGCAAACGGCGGCGCCCGCCGCCAAGGACGCCACCAAGACCGCAGCGCCGGCTCCGGCGGAAAAGAAGGCCGAGAAGCCGCGGACCGCAGCCTCGCTCGAATGCTCCAAGGAAGCCGACGCCAAGGGGCTACACGGCAAGGAGCGCAAGAAATTCCGCTCCGAATGCAAGAAGGGCGCGGCCGACAAGGCCAAGTGATCTGAGCCAGATGACGTCGTGACTTTCTGACCCTCCCCTGGAGGGGGAGGGTCGACGCGCCCCGGCGACGCGAAGCGTCGTCCGGCGGAGCGGCGGGTGGGTGACAGTCTCTCGTTTCGGACAGTATCCGAGCCGAGGGACCTTCACCCCACCCCGTCTCGCATTTCGCTGCGCTCCATGCGAGCCGACCCTGCCCCTCCAGGGGAGGGTAAAAAAAGCGGCGCGCATTGCTGCATCGCGCAAACGCATTTGTCCCCTTTCAGCGGATTTGCCATAAGGCGGCGTGAGCCAAATTCCCGCATCGATGGCCTTTGCCGCCCCCAGCCGCGCCAACATTCTCAACACGCTCGAGACGCTGGCCATCGGCAGCGCCGGCGGCTTGCTGTTTTTATGGGCACATCTTCCGGGCGGGCTGATTTCCGGCGCCATGATCGCCGTCGGTATCGCAGCCCTCGCCGGGCGGCCGCTCGCGGTGCCGCCGATCCTGACCCAGACCGTGCTGGTGCTGCTCGGGATATCGCTGGGCTCGCTGGTGTCGCGGCAGCTGATCCAGCATGTCGGCGCCTATCCCCTGACCATCGGGCTGCTGGCGCTGGCGACCTTCTGCTCGACCTTCGGCAGCAGCCTCTATCTGCAGCGCGTCCATGGCTGGGACCAGACCTCGGCATTCCTGGCCGGAAGCCCCGGCGCGCTGTCGCAAATCATCATCCTCGCCGCCGAGAAGGGCGCCGACGTCGCCGGCGATCGCCGTGGTGCAGACCGTGCGCGTGATCATTCTCACCGCGGCGTTGCCGCTGCTGCTGGCGCTGACCGGAATGGCGCCTGCCTCGGCGCCGCTGGCGCTGACGACGATCGCCTCGCCGCTCGAACTGGCCGAACTGATCGCGGCCTCGGTGGCGGTCGCGCTTGTTGCTGCGGCTGATGAAATTTCCCGCGAGCTGGATGTTCGGCGCGATGATCGGCTCGAGCGTGCTGCACGGCACCGGACTGATCGAGGGCGGCCTGCCGCCCTGGGTGCGCGGCGTGGCGCTGGTCGGCATCGGCGCCTTGATCGGCTCGCGCTTCGCGCGGATGAAGGCCTCGACCCTGCTCAGCCACGTCAATGCGGCGCTGGGCTCGTTCGTCGATCGCCATCGTCATCTCGGCGCTGTTCGTCGCGGTGATCGCGCTGACCACCCATGTGCGCTTCGCCGACATCGTCGTCGCGTTCGCGCCGGGCGCGATGGACGCCATGCTGGCGCTGGCGCTGACGTTGCACATCGACCCGATCTTCGTCGGCGCGCATCATCTGTCGCGCTTCGTGTTCGTCACCATCGCGACGCCCGGCATCGTCCATCTGTTCGGACGGCCGCAGGACGATGTCGACGATTAGGCGCGTCGCGTGGACCTGACGATGCCCCACGCCGCGATCGCGGCCATCAACAGCGAGATCAGCACGTTGTAGCCGGCCAGCGACAGGCCGAGGAAGCGCCACTGCACCTCGTCGCAGCGGATCACCTTGACGGTGTCGAGCCGCTCCAGCAGATTGCCGGCGCTGCCGAGATTGCCGACCGGACCGGTGCAATCGGTCGGCCCCTGCCAGAAGCCCCCATTCGACGCCGGCGTGATAGGCGCCAAGCCAGGCATTGCCGAGCGCTGCGAGCGCCAGAATGGCGAGCCCCGCCAGCAGCACCGGCCGCGCGGCGCCCCTTGCTGGCCGCGAACGCCACCAGCGCGCCGAGCGGGATCGCCAGATAATAGGCGTAGCGCTGTTCGAGGCAGAGCGGACAGGGCCGGATATCCAGCACCAGCTGGAAGAACCAGGCGCCCGCCAGCGTCGCCGCGGCAATGATCGCGATCGCCAGCGCCGCGGTCAGCGCGGGATTGGCAGGATTGCCGGCATGCGACGGATGTGCGGTGGCTGACGTCACGGGTGGTCTCCTGCCCAGAAAGGCGTCGTATCCCTTCGACAATCGACCCTGTCGAGGCACGGGACAATCACTTCCGCGCGGGTTGACCCGGGAGAGCCTGCCGCTATATTCCGCCCGCTTCGCGACGCCGGCCCCTAAGGCCGAGCCTCCGAAGGCCCCTGTGGCGGAACTGGTAGACGCGCTCGAACTCAAAATCGAGTTCCGCAAGGAGTGCTGGTTCGATTCCGGCCAGGGGCACCATCCTACCGTCCGCCCTCATCCGTCAACGTTCACTTTCCTCAATAACGACAGGCAGAAGTCGCATTTTCGGCTTCGCGGCCGTTCGCCCAAATCTCATGGTATCCGGTGACTTTCATGGTATCTTCCATGGTAGATCATTGAGGTCATGGTATCGCGACTTTTGGGTGGAATCGAACCGATGCCGGTCAAGAACGACACCTATTTTCGACACCTGAAAGCTGGCGAAAAAGACTACAAGCGATCCGACAGTGGCGGCCTCTTCATGCTCGTCACCAAGACCGGATCAAAGCTCTGGCGCTACGCGTACAACTTTGACTCCAAGCAGAAGCTGCTCGCGCTGGGCCAATATCCTGTCACTTCTCTCGCAGACGCGCGCATCAAGCGCGACGATGCCAAAAAGCTGCTTGCAGGAGGGATCGATCCCTCCGTTAATCGCAAGGAAGAGCGCCGTAATGCGCGGATGGCGCGGGCCAACACTTTTGAAGCCGTGGCCAAAGAACTCATGGACAAGTCCGAGGCAGAGGGCGATGCCCCGAAAACGCTGAAGAAGAAGCAGTGGCTGCTTGATTTCGCCAACAAGGAATTCGGCAAGCGGCCGATCGCGGAAATCAAGGCGCCTGAAATCCTTGATGCGTTGCGGAAGATCGAGAAACGCGGCCGGCACGAAACAGCCACTCGCGCGCGTGGTACTATTGGTGCCGTATTCCGTTTCGCCATTGCAACGGGTCGCGCTGAGCGGGATCCAACCGCAGACCTGCGCGGCGCGCTGATCACGCCAACGGTGACTCACCGGGCGACGATTGTCGAACCCAAAGCTGTCGGTGCGCTGTTGCGGGCAATTAATGGCTTTGAGGGGCATGCCGTAACGAGATACGCCCTAAAGCTGGCACCGTTGGTTTTTGTGCGACCTGGCGAGCTTCGCCAGGCCGAATGGGCCGAGTTTGACCTGACTGGCGCGGAATGGCGCATACCTGCCAAAAAGATGAAGATGAGACGGCCGCACCGGGTGCCGCTGGCGCATCAAGCGCTCGCTATTCTTCGCGACCTCCAGCAAATAACGGGTGGATCAAAATATCTCTTTCCGTCGGTGCGATCCTGGCATCGCCCGATCAGCGACAACACGCTGAACGCGGCTTTGCGCCGTCTCGGATACGACAAGACCGAATTGACCATTCACGGTCTGCGATCCACCGCGTCAACGCTCCTGAACGAAAGCGGCAAATGGCAAGCGGATGCGATCGAACGTCAACTTGCCCATCAGGAGGCGAATGAAATCCGTGGCGCCTACACCCATGCCGCCGAATTCTGGCAGGAGCGCGTGCGGATGATGCGCTGGTGGGCGGATGAGCTCGATAGGATGAAAGAGCTCGGTCGCGTCATAAAAATGAGCGCCTGACGAAGAGAACGCGGAAAGCGGAATTAATCGCACTGAGTCGCACACCGTCACACCGAGGCGTTCGACTCAAGGAGCGACAGAAGTGAACGTACTACCACCAGTCGCCGGCGTCCGACGGTTGTAGTCGCAAGATGTCCGTCTCCTATCAGTTCGTAGAGCTTCGTGCGCCCGAGGCCTGTCACCTCACATGCTTCGTTAATCGTGCAGGTGAGCTTCTGGACGAATGGAACCGTCTGCGACCTCACGGCTTCGCGAGCGGATGAAGTAATCTGCAACTCTTCCACTTCGTCGTTCTCTCGTCGTTTGCGCCTCATGGATTCTCCTGCTCGCAAAGAACTCGACAGGGCCAGACTTGTCTTTGCGATGAGCAGCGTCAATGCGGACATCCGAGGGCCACAGCGTACGACAGCGCGCGTCGACGATTATTCGGCTAGTTTCGGACATCAGCGGCGCCAAATAATTTTTCGATGTGTTGTGAGAGGTGCGACCACGAAAACGATTGGGCTCCCCACTCACGCCGATGCCAGCACATGATGGCTCTGCCGGCCGAGCGCTGCAAAATTGAATATGGGGACCGTTCAGCCATCCTCTCGGAGCCGCCGTCGCTCGCTCGCCTGAGCGCAGCGTTGGCGAGCGATGGCGGCGGAGAGGGATGACCCATCCCCTTGGTGGGCTTGAGCATCGTGAGGCGACTTCGCAATTCAAACTTGGCTTCTGTGTGGTGTGACCACGGCGCTACAGGCTGAGGCCCCTGTTCCGTCCCAACGTCCACTCGATGCCCCCGTCGTCACGCATAAGGCCGCCGATGTGCCGGCCGATGTGCCTCTCAAGCATTGGTAGCCAAGGCACAAGCTGAAAACCGAGTCCATTCTCGATCACGGCGAAGCGCCCGCTGAC
>CAVTYA010000003.1:0-17984 GCA_963738765.1 uncultured Alphaproteobacteria bacterium
TTGATCGGATGCGTCTCTTGCTGCTGAGGCTGCGGCCCGCTGCTGATTGGGTCGTCCTTCCGATCGCTCGGCTGCGTCTGCAACGCCTCGGCCGTCGCCGGCGGCACAGCCGCGGCAGGACCTGGGAGCTGCGGCGCAGTCGGCGGTGACAACGTGTTCCCGCCGCCTGAAGCATGCCAGCCGATGATCTCAAAATGAGGCCGCTCGCTCATCTTGTACTTCGTCTTCATCGGCCGGCTAGAGAGCTTGACGAGCGGCATCACGCGAGCATTGCGCAACATCCGCATCGTCGCCACGTTCTCCCGCAATTGCTCGAACGCGATGTGCGCGCCGGTGGTTACCGAGCTGGATTTCGTCGACCTTCACCGCCAGCAGCGGCGATGGCGCTTCGCAGCCATCGCGGTCAATCCATCGATCCTCAGCATTCCAGTCGAAGAAAGTCATGCCCGCGTCCGGAGCTTAAGCCGGACGCGAAGCCGTCTTCGTCAAATCCGCCTGGACCCGGCGGAGGGGTCGCAATTTCGTTACTCATCTTCGTTCCTCATGTTCGATGTTGTTTCGGTTATCAAGCCGGGCTACGCCCCGGTCGGCGCCGCTTGCGCGGGAAATGTAAAAAGAGGGTGCCATCTCACGACGGCACCCCTGACCGCTTTCTTACGAAATGATCTTGTTGATGAGGTGGACCACCACATCTAGGTCATGCGCTGCGATCTCGATCTCAAGCAAATCATCCGCAAGCGACTTGCACCGATCTTTGAGCTCATCAGCGAGATCGTACGGCTCGAACAGCTCGAGCTCGCCTTGCGCCAGACTACAGGCGGTAAAGAGCCGGTCGCTGATATCGTCGGCGCGCTGGGAGATGTCTTTTAACTGCGCCTCGATGTTGACAACCGCTTCGAGGGCCGCTACCGCATAACGCTCGATAGCGGGGTTAACGTTAGTAAAGTTGGGCATAAGCTGCCCTCCTGGCTTGAACGACCAGGTGCATCGGGTTGCAATACGAGTGCACCTGGTCGTCGAACTCGCTCCTTTCAGGCAATAGTTCGCCTCAGCCGAGCGGCGATTGCCTCGGCGAAACTCAAATCCAAATTTACTGTGGCCCGCGCCGATTAGTCGGCGGCGGTCGTGTGAGCCTCGCGCTCGCGGCGCCAGGCTTCGGCGGACTCCGCGCTGATAATGGTGCGGGCCCCAACCTTCATCGTTTTTGGACCTAAGCCCTGCCGCTGCATCTTAAAATACAGATCGATGCTGATGCCGTGCGCTTGGCAGAATTGTTCGATCGAGAACGCCAACAGCGCAACGGTTGAGCGCGTTTTCCGGCCGGTGATCTCCGCGCGACTTGCCATGGTGGTTGCTTTCCTTTCCGCTGCGCTTTTGGATCGTTGCGGCTAAGGTAGCACCACGTTCTGACTTAAAAAGACGGATTCGCGATCAGATCCGCGATCAAGCGATCGAGATTGAATCTGATTATCTGATTTTTTAGCGACGCTCCTCAAGCACCTTATTGAGAATATTGCGCAAGACGGATTGCCAATGCTTCTGCGCGTGGTCGCGAAGCGGCCTCGGTATTTTGTTGATTATGATATCCTGACAGGCTTTCTGCTTGCCGCCCATGGTGCCGATCCAAGCGGGGTCCGCATCAAGCTTCTGGTTGCAGTATTCCTTGCAGGCGGCGATCTCCTCTGTCGAAAGCGCCGGAGTGCCGCCGCGCCTGCGCTCGACAATTGGTTTAGGTAATTGCTCCGGCTCTGGCTGCTCTGGCTGCTCTGGCTGCGCTGCTCCGGTTGCTTTGGCTGCGGCCGCTGCTCCTGATCGGATTGCGGGGTTTCCCTGGCTTTGGCGCGCCGGATCAACGTGCTTGTTTCCGCGCCTCTTGGTCGGCGACCTTTGTTTGGGAGGCGACTTGCCAAGCATCCTGTAGATGTCCGGCTCCCAGACGTAGTGATTCCAGGCATTGATATCGCGAAAATCTCGGAGCCTCCGGATAGGAAGGCTTGGGAGTAACCGTAGCGAATTGTTCTCAACGTCAACGTCAATCCGAAGATCAGTCCAGTAGGAGACAGAAAGCCGCTCGCGCACGCTCGGATCCATCAGGCTTCGGCGCATGGAGCGCACATTCTTCTTCTTGCTCTTGTTCTTCAGACCTACTTCCAGATCGACACTCGCTATAGGCGCGAGCTGTGCACCGGTAACATGTTCCGAGATGGTGTTATGCCCCTTCCTCAGCAATACCCATCCAGGGTGATCCAGCGGAGGTGCTGGCTGCTTGCGCCCTTTCGGCTGTTTTGTCTTGCGCGCAGCCACGATCAGCGCCCCAGCGCGACAACGTTGTCGGCGATCGGCTCGTAATGCAGCAGCGCGGCGCGCGAGATGTCATCCGAGTGGTCGGTGATGTGCTTGCTGTAGGTTCTTTCGATCTCGATGGTGCTGGTATCGTGCGTTGCGGCAATGACCCTGATGGGCACGCCGCGCAGAAGCTGCCTGACGATCGACGAATGCCTGAGCGCATACATCGTCACCATGTCGGGGTCGAGCTTGATGCTCACGACAACCTCACGGACGGCTTCGCGATAATCGTCGGAGCCACCCCAAAACAGGCCGTCGCTCTGCAATAGCAGTGGCGCGTCGGCAGACGCGTCCCTTGGCCGCCAACTTCAGCTTCGCGGCTAACGCCGGCGTGATCGGCACGCTGATGCGCTCGCGCTTGCGCGCGGCCCTGTTCTTGCTGCCACCCTTGGCACTGCGCGGCATCGTAAGCCGCGGCTTCGCGCCGCCGTGCAAATCCTCGACCAGGAGCCGGGCGGCTTGCGAGGGCCTCGCGCCGGTCGTCGCAAGCACATCCACGTATAAGCCGAGCTTGGCATCGTGGCCGTAGCTCGCGGCCACGAACCGGCTCACGTCGCGATCGTTGAGGATGACGTTGTTGGCGACGCTGGCATCAGGCAGCGTCTCCAACCCGGCTTCCCATGCCTCGGCGTTCTGGATGCGCCTGTCGTGCGAGGCGGCGAGAGCGAGCGCGGTGCGCAGGCTCTTGCAGTAGCGGACGACGCTGGACGGCTGCAGGCCCTTGTCGAGCAGGCCGTCGCGCCACTTACGCAGCTCCTTGGCGTCAAGCAGCGCCACCGGCTTGACGAGCAACTGTGGGCTGAGATGGCCGCGCGGGCCGCTGGCGTTGTAGACGCTGCCGCCGCGCGCTTTCAGATCGGCCTCGTATGCGTCGAGCGCCTCGCCGAGAGTGATCGGCGCGAAGCCGGTCGCCGCAGTCGCGGTGTCGGCGTTCGCCTCACCGCGCGCCAGCTTGCGCGCCTGCACCAACGCCTGATCGTAACTGAACACTTGCTTATTGTCGGCCGGTTCGAGATCGTCGGCGGTGCCGAACTTCTTCAGCCAGCCGCTCGCGCTGCCATCGGCGAAGCGGACGGACCACGCTCCGAAACCGCTTTCGTTGCGGCGATAGCCGAGCGCGATGTGCGGCGCGACGCGAACGAAATAGGATGCCTTGCGCGGTTCGAGTTTGGCGCGGGCGGTGGGTGTTTCCAGTGAGAGCTTGCGGGGCTTCGCCATGTGCTAAGGGTCACGGTGTGCGGGCGGTGTAAAAAACAGCGGAGGCATAGCGCCTGCGAGCGCCAGCATAGCATCAGCTAGTTTCTTACGCAATTCCAAAGCATTACGCCGCGATAATAACACTGGCTAGGACTGGCTAGGCTACGCAGAACTTGCAAATTCTCCCCTTGTGGGAGAAGGAAGAGCGCGCTTCGCGCGCCATGAATTGCGACAAACTTCCTTTATTCAGCAAGAACCCGCCAACCATCTCTGCCAGGCCTAGGGCGAATTGCCGCCGGGGCCCCGGCTCACGCCGGTGAAGAGGATGATTTCTTTACTGACGTCGGAAAAGATCCGACATGACGAGGTCCGCGATGAAGCGGGCGGATCGATAGCGACGATTTTAGCGATCGCAAACCCGATTGATTGACCAACGCGAGGCGACGGGAACGGGCGGGAGGCTTTCAGCCATGAACAGTTTCGACGTCCTGGTCTACGTCGGATTGCTCATTGCGGTCGTGACCGGCTTCAACACCGGCCTGCTGCGCAGCGCGATCACGATCCTCGCTTATCTGTTCGCGATGCCGATCGCGGTGTGGGCGACGTCGGCGCTGGCGCCGCAGCTCGACGGCAAGCTCGGCTCGCCGATGACACAGAATTCGCTATTGTTCTTCGGAACCTTCCTGGTCGCCGGCATGGTGCTCGGGAAATGCGCGCGCATGGCGCTCGACGATACGATCGGATCGGAAGCCGGCATCGCCGACCGCCTCGGCGGCGCCGCACTTGGCGCGGTGCGTGTCGGCCTGGTCGCGATCACGCTGGTGCTGATTTTCGACCAGCTCGTCCCGGTCGACCGCCAGCCGGCATTTTTGACCGGCTCGCAGCTGCGGCCGCTGTTTTCAGCGGCCGGACAAAAGGGCTTTCGATCGCTGCCGCCCGACGTTGCGGCCACCGTCGATCGCCTCAAGCGCGAACAGCGGATCTAGGGCCAGACTCAATTGGCGACAGCCGCGCCAGCCGCTTGCTGATATGCATTTTGATGAGGCTGGCTCTCTTATCAGAGCCGGCAATGTTGGCTACAGTGGCCGCTTCGGACTTCAAAAAATCACCTGACATGACGGGAGTGAAACTGTGGATCTTGGGATCAAAGGCCGCCGCGCCATCGTTTGCGCATCGAGCAAGGGCCTCGGGCGCGCCTGCGCGATGGCGCTGGCCAACGAAGGCGTGCACGTCACCCTGACGGCGCGCGGCGCCGAGGCGCTGAAGAAGACCGCCGATGAAATCCGAAAAGCCAATCCCGGGGTCACCGTGACCGAAATCGTCGGCGATATCACCACGCCGGAAGGCCGCGAGGCCGCGCTGAAGGCCTGTCCCGATCCGGATATTCTGATCAACAATGCCGGCGGCCCGCCGCCCGGCGATTTCCGCAACTGGACCCGCGACGACTGGATCAAGGCGGTCGATGCCAACATGCTGACGCCGATCGAGCTGATCAAGGCGACGGTCGACGGCATGATGGCGCGAAAGTTCGGCCGCATCGTCAACATCACCTCGGCCGCGGTGAAGGCGCCGATCGAGGTGCTGGGATTGTCCAACGGCGCCCGCGCCGGCCTCACCGGTTTCGTCGCCGGCATCGCCCGCAAAACCGTGATCAACAACGTCACCATCAACGGCCTGTTGCCCGGGCCGTTCAACACCGACCGCCTGCGCGGGCCGGTGGCGAAGGTGGACGCGGACAGACGCGGTATCACCGTCGATCAATTGCTGGCCGAGCGCGCCAAGCTCAACCCCGCCGGACGTTTTGGCGAGCCTGAGGAATTCGGCCAGGCCTGCGCCTTCCTGTGCGGTGCCAAGGCCGGCTTCATCACCGGGCAAAACATCCTGCTCGACGGCGGCGCGTTCCCGGGCACGCTGTGAAGGCTGTCTGGTACGAGCGAACCGGTGCTGCGCCGACGGTGCTGACCGTCGGCGAGATGGAGACGCCCGTGGCGGGGCCGGGCGAAGTCCGGGTCCGGCTGGAGGCCTCCGGCGTCAACCCGGCCGATGTCGGCCGCCGCGGCGGCACCTATCGCGGAATGGAATTTCCGCGCGTGATCCCCAACAGCGACGGCGCCGGCATCGTCGATCAGATCGGCGACGGCGTCACGCGCGTTGCCGTCGGCGACCGGGTCTGGCTGTTCAACGGCCAGCGCAACGGCCGCGCCTTCGGCACCGCGGCGGAATATATCGCACTCGCCGATTATCTGGTGACGCCGCTGCCCGAGGACGTTTCCTTTGCCGCAGGCGCCACGCTCGGCATCCCCTGCATGACCGCGTGGTGCAGCCTGTTTTGCGACGGGCCTATCACGGGGCAGACCGTGCTGGTCACCGGCGGCGCCGGCGCGGTCGGCCATTACGCGGTGCAGCTTGCCAAATGGGGCGGCGCTACCGTGATCGCGACCGTCAGTTCGCCGGCCAAATACATGGAGGCGCGGCTGGCCGGCGCCGACCTCGTCATCAACTACCGGACCGAGGATGTCGTCGCAAAAGTGATGGCATTCACCGGCAAGCGCGGCGTCGACCGCGTGGTCGATGTCGATTTCGGCGGCAACATCGCGACCACGCTGAAGATCATGGCGCTCAATTCGACCATCGCGGTCTACGCCACCAACGGCAATCGCACGCCGACGATTCCGATGCGCGATTTGATGGAAAAATGCATCGCGCTGCGCACGCTGGTGCTGTTCGCGCTGCCGCCGCCGCTGCTGGCCGCGGCGCAGGAAGACATCTCGCGATGGCTGGCCGCGGGAACGCGCGTCCACAACATCGCCGGGCAATATCCGCTTTCGGAAACAGCGCAGGCGCATCTCGCCGTGGAGAAGGGCGACAAGATGGGCACCGTGATCGTCGACTGCGCGCGCTAGCGCGATGGATTTGCCCGGATAAGGAAACGCGATGCATTGGAATGTCGGCAAGGTCAAAATCACAAAAATCGTCGAGCTGGAGACGGTCGGCAGCACGCGGTTTATCCTGCCGCTCGCCACCAATGAGGAAATCCAGAAACTGCCCTGGCTGATCCCGCATTTCGCCAACGACGAGGGCCAGCTGAAAATGTCGATCCACTCGCTGGTGGTGGAGACACCGACGCGCCGGATCGTGGTCGACACCGGGCTTGGCAACGACAAGCAGGGCCGCAAGGTGCCGACCTGGAACAACCGGCAGGATCCATTCCTCGAGACTTTGACCAGGGCCGGCTTTGCGCCCGACAGCATCGACACCGTGCTGTGCACGCATCTGCATGTCGATCACGTCGGCTGGAACACCACGCTCGTCGGCGGCAATTGGGTGCCGACATTCGCGAAGGCGCGATATGTCTTCGGCCAGACCGAATATGAATACTGGCGCAATTACACTGACGAGGCGGACAAGGTCGCCGTGTTCGCGGATTCCGTAAAACCGATCGCCGACGCCGGCAAGGCCGACCTCGTGCCAAGCGACCACAAACTGACCGACGAGATCACCTTGATCCCGACGCCCGGCCACAGCCCCGGCCATATGAGTATCCACATCCAGTCGGACGGCGAGCAAGGCCTGCTCACCGGCGACGTCGCCCATCATCCCTGCCAGATGGCCCATCTCGACTGGTCGTCGACCGCGGATTCCGATCCCAAGCAGTCGGCAGTGACGCGGCGCGAGCTGTTCTCGCGCTTTGCCGATACGCCGACCCTGGTGATCGGCGGCCACTTCAATGCCGGCCATATCCGGCGGGAGGGAGATGCCTTCAAGTTCATCGCGCTGGCGTGACCTAAGGCTTGGCTGCAATGCAGCGCGCAGTCTGCCATTGAATTTCCCGCCGCGCTGTTCCAAGAAGCGTTCCAGTAACGGCCCAAAGAAACCCTGTAGGGAGTGATCAAAAATGAAGCTTGTTCGTTATGGCGCCAAGGGTGCGGAAAAGCCCGGCCTGATCGATAAATCCGGCCAATTGCGCGACCTTTCCGCGCATGTGAAAGACCTCGATGGCGAGGCCTATTCGCCGGCCTCCCTGGCCAAGCTCGCCGGGCTCGACGCTTCAAAACTCCCCGCCGTCGACGGCAAGCCGCGCTTCGGCGCCCCGGTCACCGGCATCTCGAAATTCGTCGCCATCGGCCTGAACTATGTCGACCATGCCAAGGAGACCGGCAACCCGATTCCGACCGGAGCCGATCTTCTTCCTGAAGGCCAACACCGCGCTGTCCGGCCCGAACGACGCGGTCGAAAAGCCGCGCGGCTCGACCAAGCTCGACTGGGAAGTCGAAATCGCCGCCATCATCGGCACCCGCGCCAAATATGTCAGCGAGGCCGACGCGCTCAACCACGTCGCCGGCTACTGCGTCTGCAACGACGTCTCCGAGCGCAATTTCCAGATCGAGCGCGGCGGTCAATGGACCAAGGGCAAGTCGCACGACACGTTCGGCCCGGTCGGCCCGTGGCTGGTCACCAAGGACGAAATCGCGGACGTGCAGAAGCTGTCGATGTGGCTCGACGTCAACGGCCAACGCCGCCAGACCGGATCGACCTCGACCATGATCTTCACCATGGCGAAGTGCATCTCCTACGTCTCGCAGTTCATGACGCTGCTGCCCGGCGACATCATCACGACCGGCACGCCGCCCGGCGTCGGCACCGGCATGAAGCCGCCGCAGTTCCTCAACGTCGGCGACGTCGTTACGCTCGGCATCGACGGCCTCGGCGAACAGCGCCAGGAAATCGTCGCGGCGTAGAGTCTCCTGGCGTCGGGCTTCGGCGCCAACCACGTCATTGCGAGCGAAGCGAAGCAATCCATCGCGCCACAAGGCAAGTATGGATTGCTTCGTCGCTTCGCTCCTCGCAATGACGGTTGAACTTCATTTCGAGGACATCACCATGAAACTCACCTTCTCCCCCGCCTCGCCCTTCGCCCGCAAAGTCCGCATCGCCGCGATCGAGACCGGGCTGATCGACAAAATCGAATTCGTCCCGCAAGCGGTGGCGCCGGGCCAGGCCAACGAGGACTATTCGCGCATCACGCCGCTGAAGAAGCTGCCGGTGCTGATCCTCGACAATGGCGATGTCATCCTCGATTCCTATGTCATCGTTGAATATCTCGACGAGCTCGCCGGCGGCGGCAAGCTGATCCCGGCCTCCGGGCGCGACACGCTGGAAGGTCAAGAGCGATCATTCGCTGCTGCAGGGCATGCTCGATTCCATGCTGCTGTGCCGCTACGAGAAGATGGTGCGGCCGCAGGGCCTGCAATGGCAGGCCTGGTCCGACGACCACTGGAACCGGGCCTGGAGCGGCATGGCGCGCTTCGAGAACAAGCCCGACGTGCTGTCGCGGCCGCTCGACATCGTGCAGATCGGCCTAACGTGCGTGCTCGGCTATGCCGATTTCCGCTTTGCCGATTGCGGCTGGCGCAAGGCGTTTCCGAAGCTCGATGCATTCCACCAGAAGATGCTGGAGCGCCCCTCGGTGAAAATCTCGGTGCCGCCGGCGGCGTAAGGAGGAATCTCCATGAGCCTCAAATTTGCCGTCGGCGATCTCACCATCCATCGCATCATCGAGCAGGAAACCACCTTCCTGCCGGCTCTGGAAATGCTGCCCGGCCTGACGCCGGAGGTTTTGGCCGAGAACCGGGCGTGGATGCAAAAGGCCGGCGCGCTCGATGCCAGCGACGTCTTGATCCTGTGTTTCCAGTCCTACATTGTGAAGACGCCGCACCACACCATTCTGATCGACAGCTGCATCGGCAACGAAAAACCGCGGCCGCTTCGTCCGAAATGGAACATGAAGACCGACGACACCTATATGCGGGCATTGAACGCCGCCGGTTTCTCCGTCGGCGATATCGACTACGTGATGTGCACGCATCTGCATGTCGATCACGTCGGCTGGAATACGCGGCTGGAGAACGGCCGCTGGGTGCCGACCTTTCCGAACGCACGCTACGTGTTCGGCAGAGGCGAGTTCGACTACTGGACCGAGCAGAATGCCAAGGCGGAAGTGCCGCCCTTCGTCGACAGCGTGCTGCCGATCGTCGAAGCCAGGCGGCAGGAGGTGGTCGGCAACGACCATCGGATCGGCGACCATGTCGGCATCCTGCCGACGCCTGGCCACACGCCCGGCCATGTCGCCTTCACCTTCGGCCGCGGCAAGGCCGACGCGGTGTTCGGCGGCGATCTGATGCATTCGCCGCTGCAGACGCGTTATCCCGAGATGTCGGCGAAGTTCGACGTCGATCAGCCGCAGGCGGCGGCGACGCGGCGCAGCTTTCTGGAGCGCTATTGCGACACCGATACGCTGTGCTGCACCGCGCATTTTCCTTCGCCGTCGACGGGGAAGATACGGCGCCTCGGCAACGGATTTTCCTGCGAGGCGATTTAGCGCACCAGAAATTCAATCAAACAGATTCGGCGTGTGGTTCACCACCGCGCCTTCGATCGCCAGCATTTTCAGTTTCGTCACCACGCCGCCATTGGCGGAAAAGCCGCCGGGCTTGCCGCCGGCCGCCAGCACGCGGTGGCAGGGCACCACGATCGGGCACGGATTGCGTCCCGAGCGCCTGGCCGACATCGCGCGACAGCTCGACGCCGCCGAGTTGTTTGGCGATATCGCCATAGGTCAGGGTCTTGCCCGGCGGAATGTTGCGCGCGATGTCGTAGACGCCGCGGTTGAATTCGGGAACGCCGTCGAGGTCGAGCACGACGTCGGCAAGATCGTTCGGCTTGCCCGCGAGCAACTCGACGATCCCGTCGATCGCGCTCTGCACCTCCGCCGGTAGGCGTCGCTTCCGTGAGCTCGCCGTCGCGCTGACGGATGCGGGTGCGGGTCTTGTCCTCGCTGCCCATCGGCAGCTGCACCGCCGGTGATGCCGCGCGCGCCCCACACGATGCCGCAGCGGCCGATCGGGGTGTCGAAGATCGCAAAATGCTGGCCGGTCATGGCTGGCTCCAGATCGTTATAGCTCCAGTTTTGAGCTTGATATCTCGCTGCAATCTGGGCTTGGAAATTGTTGCTATCCACCCGAAACCTGAGGGAACTTGACGGCATGAACAAGTTCCGATGATCTGGCGCCGTCGCAGCGCCATTCAATGGCGACGCTCTCCTCTCCTCGCCTCATCTCGACGAGTCCCCGATGCAAACGCTTCACGTCAACGGATACGACATGGCCTATCTCGACCTCGGCGCGGGGCCGCCGCTGGTGTGCGTGCATGGCTCGCTGTGCGATTTTCGGATCTGGTCGGCGGTGCTGGGGCCGCTGTCTGGAAAGCATCGCGTGATCGCGGTCAGCCTGCGGCATTTTTTCCCGAGCATTGGGACGGCCTCAGCGACACCTATTCGATCGCCCAGCATGTCGACGACGTCATCGGCTTCATCGAAAAACTGGAGACAGGACCGGTCGACCTGATGGGCCATTCCCGCGGCGGCCACATCTCGTTTCGCGTCGCGCAGCGCCGGCCGGATCTGTTGCGAAAGCTGATCCTGGCCGAGCCCGGCGGCGAACTCGACGCCACGCTCGATCCGGAATTCAAGCCCGGGCCCTCGCCGCTGGCGGCGCGGATCGCCGCGTCCGCCGAGGTGATCGCCAGCGGGCGATATCGACGGCGGGCTGCAGATTTTCATGGACGCGCTGGAAGGTCCCGGCGCCTGGAAGCGGCTGCCGGCGACGCCGAAGCAATTGCTGCGCGACAACGCCACCACGCTGATCGGCCAGACCCGCGACCAGCGCCCGCCGTTCTCCAAGCGGACGCGGAAGCGATCAGGACGCCGACACTGTTCATCGGCGGCGCCAACACCAAGGGCGCGCTGCCGCAGGTGCTGCGCACGCTGGCGGCGCATGTGAAAGGATCGCGCACCGAGATGATCCCGGGCACCACGCATCCGATGTTCGAACAGGCGCCGCAGAAATATTGCGAGATCGTGCTCGATTTCCTCGCGGGGGCGTGAGGCGATGCAGGCGCTGCGCATCCGGATGAGGGCGATCAAAAGCGCCCTTGACCGGCCTCCCGGCCGGCGGTACTAATTTTGGAATACGGAATTCCGTATTCCGATTCGGACCGCCGGCATGATCCCGCTCGACCCGCTCCCCAATCTGATCGACCAGGTCTATGCGCGGATCCTGGAGGCGATCACCGACCGCACGCTGCCGCCGGGGCAGCGCATCCGGCAGAACGAACTGGCGGAAAAGCTCGGCGTGTCGCGCCAGCCGGTTTCCCACGCGCTGCATTTGCTGCACCGGCAGGGCCTGGTCGCCGAAAGCGGCCGCCGCGGCTTTGAGGTCACGCAGCTCGATCCGCAGCGCATCCGGCAGCTCTACGAGGTGCGCGGCGCCATCGACGCGCTCGCGGCGCGGCTCGCCGCCGGACGGGTCAAGACCGATGCCGCCGGGCGCGCGCGGCTCGAGGCGGCGCTGCAGGCCGGGCGCGCCATCGACAAGCGACACGCCGCTGGCGAAGCTGATCGCGCTCGACGTCGATTTTCACCGCGCGATCTATCGGCTCGTCCGGCAATCCCGCGATCGAGGAAATGATCGCGCCGCAATGGCCGCATATGCGCCGCTCGATGGCGACCGTGCTGGCCGAGCTCGATTATCGCGACAGCGCCTGGGCCGAACACGAGACGATCGCCGCGCAGATTCTGGCCGGCAATGCCAAGGCAGCCGAAGCAGCAGCGCTGGCGCATGCGCAGACCGCGGGACGGATGACGGAAGAGAGACTGAGGGCGACGGACGAGGCGGCGTAGCAAAGCGCCGTCATTCCGGGGCACGCGAAGCGCGAACCCGGAAACTCGAGATTCTCAGATGCGCAATTGCGCAACTTAGTTCGCGCTTCGCACGCCCCGGAATGACAGAATAACAAACAGGAGGAAACGCCATGAAACTGACCCAGCAGCAGATCGACGATTTCAACCGCGAAGGCTGGCTGTTTCTGCCCGAGCTGTTCAGCCCGGAGGAAGTCGACTATCTCGCGCGCGAGGCCGATCGGCATCTACGACGCCAACCGCCCCGAGGTGTGGCGCGAGAAGAGCGGCGCGCCGCGCACCGCCTTTGCGGCCCATCTCTACAACGAGGCGTTCGGCGTGCTCGGCGCGCATCCGCGCATGATCGATCCGGTCGAGCAGATCTTCGGCGAGAAGGTCTACATGCACCAGTACAAGATCAACGCCAAATCCGCCTTCACCGGCGACGTCTGGCAGTGGCATCAGGATTACGGCACCTGGAAGCGCGACGACGGCATGCCGGAGCCGCGCGCGATGAACATCGCGATCTTCCTCGACGAGGTGATGCCGATCAACGGCCCCCTGATGCTGGTGCCGAAGAGCCAGCACGCCGGCGATCTCAAGGCCGCGCACGATCTGGAAACCACCTCCTATCCGCTGTGGACGCTGGACGAGGAGACCGTGACGCGGCTGGTCAAGGAAGGCGGCATCGTCGCACCGACCGGCAAGGCCGGCGGCATGCTGATGTTCCACGGCAATCTGGTGCACGGCTCGGCCGGCAACATCACGCCCTATCCGCGCAAGATCGTGTATCTGACGCTGAATGCGGTCTCGAACTACATCCGCACCCCGACGCGGCCGGAATACATCGCGCATCGCGATTTCACGCCGATCCAGACCGTCGACGACGACGCGCTGCTGCGGCTGGCGCGGGCGCATCGCCAGGCGGCGGAGTAGAAGCTATCGTGCCCCGGACGCGGCGCAGCACGAAGTGGTGCGCTGCTGAGCCGGGGCCCATACTTTTCAGTCGCCAACGTGGGTCCCGGCTCTGCGGCGCAGCGTGAAGAACGCTGCACCGCGTCCGGGACACGCTCCAATACTCATTTGGATCATTCCCCATGAACCTTCACCATCTCCTCAATGCCCGCCGCGCATCCGGAAAGCCGGTTCGCGTCGCGCTGATCGGGGCCGGCAAATTCGGCTCGATGTTTTTGTCGCAGGTGCCGCACACGCCGGGGCTCGAAGTGCCTGTCATCATCGACCTCGACCGCGACCGCGCCCGCGAAGCCTGCCGCACCGTCGGCTGGGACGCAGGCGCGGATCGCGCGGACCGCCTTCACCGACGACGGCGCGCGCGCGATCGCGGGCGGCGCGATGGACGTGGTCGTCGAAGCGACCGGCAATCCCGCGGTCGGCATCCGGCATGCGCGCGCGGCGATCGCGGCCGGCAAGCATGTCGTGATGGTCAATGTCGAGGCCGACGTGCTGGCGGGGCCGCTGCTGGCGGAGGAAGCGCGCAAAGCCGGCGTGGTCTATTCGCTGGCCTATGGCGACCAGCCGGCGCTGACGGCCGAGATGGTGGACTGGGCGCGCGCCACGGGCTTTCGCGTCGTCGCCGCCGGCAAGGGCACAAAATACCTGCCGGCCTATCACGACGTGACGCCGGAAGGCGTCTGGGGCCATTACGGGCTGACCGCGGGCGAGGCGCAATCGGCCGGCATGAACCCGCAGATGTTCAATTCGTTTCTCGACGGCACCAAATCGGCGATCGAAATGGCGGCGATCGCCAACGCCACCGGGCTCGATGTGCCCACCGACGGCTTGCTGTTTCCGCCCTGCGGCGTCGACGATCTGCCGCATGTGATGCGGCCGCGCGACAAGGGCGGCGTCTTGGAAAAATCCGGCGTGGTGGAAGTGGTGTCGTCGCTGGAGCGCGACGGCCGGCCGGTGTTCCGCGACCTGCGCTGGGGCGTCTACGTCGTGCTGGAAGCGCCGAACGACTATGCCGCCGATTGCTTCAGGCAATACGGCCTGAAGACCGACGCATCGGGACGTTATGCGGCGATGTACAAGCCCTATCATCTGATCGGGCTGGAGCTGAACATCTCGATTCTGTCGGCAGCGCTGCGCAACGAGCCGACCGGCCAGCCGCACGGCTTTCGCGGCGACGTCGCCGCGGTCGCCAAACGCGATCTTGCGCGCCGGCGAGATGCTCGACGGCGAAGGCGGCTACACGGTGTGGGGCAAACTGATGCCGGCTCCGCCAGCCTCGCCGCCGGCGCGCTGCCGATCGGTCTTGCCCATCGCGTCAAGCTGAAGAACAACGTCGCCCATGGCGCGGTGGTGCGCTGGAGCGACGTCGAGGTCGACGCCAGCAACGACACCATCAAGACGCGCAAGGCGATGGAGGCGGCGTTCGGTAGTGCCAAGGCAACAGCCGAAGCGCCCGTGCCTGTCTGAACCATTTTGGGAACATCGAGCACGCGACAGTCATTTACACGCCGAAAGCCGCGCGTGCCGGCGGCCCAACTCCGCTGCGATCAATCTGGCCGCGGCCATCAATTGGCTCAATGGAGGACAGGTTGCTGTAGCTGTCGGGAAGCCCATGAGCTTCGGGGTTAAACCGCCGCCGTCTCTAGCGCGGCTACTTGCCCGGCTTTGCCGCCTGCGCAAGCTGCTCGGCTGCGGCGATCTCGGCCGGGGTCATATTCCGTGCGGCAATGGCCCTGTTGGCTTCCGCGCGTTGATCACCGGCCAGCATTGCCAGGCTGAACCATGCATAGGCACGGACATAGTCGCGCGGGACGCCCTGACCCTCGGCGTAGATGGTGCCGAGCGTGTTCTCGGCGTCCGCGTTGCCGTGCTCGGCGGCCTTGCGAAACCACTTCACCGCCTCGGCGGCGTCCTGCGCCACGCCCTTGCCGCTCATGTACCTGCCGCCGAGCGTGTTCTCGGCCAGGGCGAACCCTTGTTCGGCGGATTTGCGGATCCAGTTGACGGCCTCCGCCGGGTCCTGCGGAACGCCGTAGCCGTGGTCGTACAGTCGCGCGAAATTGAGTTGGGCCAGGGCGTAACCTCGTTCGGCCGCCTTGCGGTACCACTTCGCCGCCGCATCATAATTTCGCGGCGCGCCGTTGCCGTCCTCGTAAGCCAGCCCAAGAATGTTTTGCGCGGGAGCATAATCCTGCTCGGCAGACTTGATGCACCATTGCAGCCCTTCAGCCTCGTTCCGCGGCACGCCCTGTCCCTTGTTGAGCATGATGGCGAGATTGTACCGGGCAACGGGGTCGCCCTGCTCGGCGGCCTTGCGAAACCACTTCGCCGCCTCCGCAGCGTCCTGCGTGACGCCCTGGCCGACGAAGTACATGACGCCGAGATTATACTGCGCGGCGGCCTTGCCTTGTTCGGCGGCCTTGCCGAACCATTTCGCGGCCTCGAGATAGTCTTGCGCGACACCCTGCGCTTCGCCGTACATGACGCCGAGATTATATTGTGCGTCGGCGTCGCCCTGGTTGGCGGCCTTGACGTACCACTTCGCCGCTTCGGCAAAATTCTGCGCGACGCCCTGGCCGGCGGCATACATCAACGCGAGATCGTATTCAGCACCGACGTTACCCTGTTCGGCAGCCATCCGATACCACTTCAGCGCCTCGGCATCGCTGTGGGCGACACCCCGACCTTCATCGTACATGCTCGCCAGTCTGTATTGCGCTTCAGCGTTGCCTTGATCGGCAAGCTGGCGAAGGAGGGGTAGCGCCGTCGCGTAGTCGCCCTTGTCATCCGCTGCAACGGCATCCTCCAGAGGTCCTGCCAGCACAGGTGCTGCAAGGCTCAACGTCAGCAGGACCAGGGCGGCAGCGTAACCAAACACGGCCTTGATCGATCGGGGCATCGGTTCATCCAGACGTTCGCCGCGGCGACGCCGCCGGCTCGGCTGGGGGTGTGTCGCCGGGCGCTTCTTGCGGGTTCAAAGCCGACCCGCGTTCGAAGAAGAAGATCAACGAGGTGGCGACGCGTACCAGGATGGGCGGGCCGTCATTCTGGAGATGCCAAGCCCGCATTGGCACGAAAGACGCCCGCTCTGGCAGGAAGTAGCTGTATCGGGCGGGCCACGATAGCGAATGTGCGCTCCCGGGGGCAGACCGAAAGCAACACATACCCGCTGCGACTTCGCATTTTCCGCTTTCGGCGGCATCGCGGATAAGGCCAGGCTTGCTGGCGGCCCGACCCCGTCGCGATTGATGTGGTGGACGACGCCCGCTCCAGGCATCGAATGTGCCAAAGGGGTGATCGTTGAACAACGAATCACCGGAGGGGGTCGTCCACATGCATGTTAACACCATCGGCGTTGATCTCGCCAAGAACGTATTCCAGGTTCACGGCGTGGATAGTACGGGCAAGGTTGTCATCACCCGTCAGTTGCGGCGCAAGCAGGTCCTGGACTTTTTTAGCAAGCTCCCCGGTTGCCTGGTCGGTATGGAGGCCTGCGGAACCGGTCACCATTGGGCACGTGAAATATCCAAGCTCGGTCACACCGTTCGCCTGATGCCGCCGAGCTATGTGAAGGGCTATGTCAAACGGTCGAAAAACGATGCTGCCGACGCGGCCGCCATTTGTGAGGCCGTGACACGCCCATCGATGCGGTTCGTGCCGATCAAGTCGACCGATCAGCAAGCCTTACTCATGTTGCATCGAACGCGAGATCTTTTGATCCGTCAGCGCACGCAGCTGATCAACGCGCTCCGCGCCCACCTTGCCGAGTTCGGCCTTGTTGCGGAGACGGGACGCGAAGGAGTCGCGCAGCTTGGCGCGATCATCACGGACGAGGGTAATCACGAAGTTCTTCCATCTGCGATGAAACAGGCACTGCAGGCTATTGTCGATCAACTCGCTGCTTTGGAATTGCAGGTCGGAGCCCTGGATCGCGCCATTCATGCCCATCATCGTGCCAATGACATGAGTTGCCGCCTCGAAACTGTACCCGGGATAGGCGTGATCGGGGCCACGGCCATCGCTTCCACTGTTACAGACCCGAGTGGCTTCAAGTCCGGTCGAGATTTTGCAGCCTGGATCGGACTTGTGCCGCGGCAGCACTCGACAGGTGGCAAGGAGCGGCTCGGCGGCATCTCCAAGCAGGGAGATCGCTATCTCCGACGGTTGCTCGTCATCGGTGCAACAGCCGTTGTTCGACAAGCCCGGCTGCATCCGCAAAAGCATCCCTGGATCATGAGGCTGCTGGCCAAGAAGCCAGCCAAGCTCGTCGCCGTTGCGGTGGCCAACAAGATGGCGCGTATCGCTTGGGCTATCATGGCCAAGGGAGGACACTATCGAGCGCCGGAACTTGCTGCAGCCACCTGAAGAGGCTTGGCAATGGGAGCTTGAGGCGACGGCGGAGCAAGACAATCGAATTGCGAGGGTGATGATGGCGTGATGCGAAACGGTCGAGCCGTCGATTGGGACAACCCGCTTCTGGGTCATGGGCGTCAAAGCCCGGGCGATTGATTGGGACCCGATCCGCGAACTACATCAGGGCCAGCGGTCATGGTGCCGCGCAAACAGGCCGGACACATGACTTGCACCCGACCGCAAGCCGAACGTCAGAATCTCCTTGCAATGCGGGCGTCGTCCACACATGACCCAACTCGGACATTACGCAAGGTCCAATTCGATATACTCTTTGCTGAAACCAGCTAACAGTAAAGAGGAGACGATGGCCCGTTTTAGGCTC
>CAVTYA010000004.1:0-15800 GCA_963738765.1 uncultured Alphaproteobacteria bacterium
GTCTGGTCCCGCACACCGAATTCGCCGCGCGCGCCGATCTGGCCGAGCGGCTGTCGCTGCTGGCCAACGCGCCGCGCGGACTGGTTGGGCAACTCGCGCATGACGACGAGATCGCGATCGCAGGCCCGCTGCTGCGCCGGTCGCCCGTCATCGACGAGCAGGTGCTGATCGAAATCGCGGCCGCCAAGGGCCAGGGCCATTTGCTGGCAATGTCGGAGCGTCCGGCGCTTTCACCCGATCTTACCGACGTCATCGTGCGCCGCGGCGATCGCGACGTCGTCCGGCGCGCCGCAGGCAATGTGGGCGCGCGGTTCTCGACGTCGGGTTATTCGACGCTGATCAAGCGCGCCGGCCAGGACGGCGTGCTGACGCTTGCGGTCGGTCAGCGCGACGACCTGTCGGCCGAACAATTGAAGGATCTTCTGTCCGGTTCGATCGACGTCGTCCGCCGCCGTCTGTTCGATGTGGTCAAGCCCGCCAGGCAGTCGGCGATCAAGCAGGCGATGAGCGAAATCTCCGGCCTGACCGAACTCGTCGTGAGCCAGCGCGATTTCGCGCCGGCCCAGCGCACGGTGCTGGCGCTGCACCGCGACGGCGCGCTCGGCGAAGGCGCACTGCTCAATTTTGCCAAGGCCTTCAAATACGAGGAGTCGATAGCCGCGCTTTCAGCGATGAGCGGCGTGAAGATCGAAACCCTCGATCGCCTGATATCCGGCGACCGCTACGATCCGATCCTGATTGCCGGCAAGGCGGTCGGCCTCGAATGGGCGACCGTGCGCGCCTTGATCCTGCTTCGGCTCGGCCCGAGCCGGGTGGCCTCGCCGGCCGACATCGAAAGCTCGCGCGTGAACTTTGCGCGCCTGATGCCCTCCACCGCCGAACGCGTCGTCGGCTTCTGGAAGCTCCGCCCGGCGGGGTGAGTTCGACCGTCGCAATGACGGCTGAAAGATTTATCCGACTCTCCGAAACCGCAGATACGCGGCCTTCCGCCCCTCGCGCTCGGCTTTGCGTCCGTAGCGCGTCATGGTGTAGCCGGGCCAGGGCAGGTGCCAATCGGCGGCGCGCTCGGCTAGCCAGAGAAAATCCGGCGAGCGCAGCAAATGCGCCAGCGTCCAGGCGCAGTAATCATCGATGTCGCTGACGAAGCGAAATTCGGCTTGCGGCTTGAGAATGCGCGCCATGGCATTTACCGTCGCGTCCTGCACAAAGCGCCGCTTCCAGTGCCGCCGCTTCGGCCAGGGATCGGGATGGATCAGGTCGATCCGGGCCATCGACCGCGGCGGCGCCCACGCCACCAGTTCGGCGGCGTCGCCGGCGTAAAGCCGGATGTTTCTGACATTGACGGCTTCGATCTGCGTCAGGATCTTGGCCATGCCGTTGACGTAAGGCTCGCAGCCGATGAATCCGATCGCGGGAAACGCCTGCGCTTCGGCGATCAGATGTTCGCCGCCGCCGAATCCGATTTCGAGCCTGACATCCTCGATCCCGTCACCGAAGAGATCGCAAAGACTGTCCGGCGCCGGCGTTCCGATGTCGAGCGCCAGATGCGGGAGCAGGTTCGCGATCAGATCGGCCTGGTGGATGCGGAGCTTGTGCCCCTTGCGGCGGCCGAAGAACGAGCCCTGGCCGTGCGCGGTCGCGCCATCGTCGGGCAGCGCGTCGAGACCGGAGGGATCGCGGCTGGCGACGCTCATCGCAGCGTCTGGTACAGCCGATGCAATAGCCGCACCCGCGGCTCGATCGACGAAATGTACATCTGTTCGTAATGGGTGTGCGCGCCCTTGCCGTCGACGCCGAGGCCGTCGAGGGTTGCGGTATGCGGTGCGGTGAAATTGCCGTCGGAGCCGCCGCCGGTCGCCGTATCCACGAGATCGAAGCCGATTTCGGCGGCAAGCGTTTTGGCGTGCTCGTAGAGCGCGGCACCGGCGTTGCCCTTCTCATAGGGCGGCCGGTTCAGCTCGCCGTCACCTTGACGCTGACGCCATCGGTGCGTGATTTCAGGCCGAGGATTTTTGGCACCAGTTCGTCGGCGTCGGCGATCGAAGGCACGCGCATGTCGACCTCGGCATAGGCCTCCTCCGCAATCACGTTCGGCTTGGTGCCGCCGCGGACCACGCCGACATTGACGGTGACGCCGCGCTTGAGGTCGTTCATCGCCTCCAGCGTCTGGATGACATTACCGAGTTCGCGAATGGCGCTGCGGCCATCCTCGGGCCGGGTGCCGGCGTGGGAAGGCACGCCCTTGATGAAGACCTCGAAGCGCGCGACGCCCTTGCGCCCGGTGACGATCTTTCCGCCATCGCGCGCGGGTTCGGTCACCAGCACATATTTTGCTTTTCGTCCCTCGGCTTCGATCAGCGCGCGCGAGGTCGGGCTGCCGATTTCCTCATCGGAGACGTAGAGCTGGGTCACGCCAAGCAGCGGGCGGACGCCATCGGCGCAAATCTGCCGGAACGCGTGGTAGGCCAGATAGGCGCCGCCCTTCATGTCGTAGATGCCGGGGCCGAACGCTGCGTCGCCCTCGATCCTGAACGGCAGCCGCTCGATGAATCCCATCGGGTGAACGGTATCGAGGTGGCTCAACACCAGAATTCCCGGCGTGTCCTGGCCCCATGCCGAACGCGCGACGAGATGGTCGCCGCAGCCGCTCTTGCCCGCGATCCGTTCGACGGTCGCGGGCAGGTCGCGATAGCCTTGCGCGACGAGGTCGGCGAGCTTGTTGACCTGTTCGGGCGCTTCGGTCGGCGTCTCGATCTCGACCCAGCGGCGGATGCCATCGAGGATCGATCCGGAATCGAAGGGATTATCTGACGTGGCTGTCATCGGTGCATCTTGCCTAAAAAGAATTCATGCGCCCGCGTCCGCCGGCGCGTCAATTGCTACGTCCGGCGATGACGGCTGGGATCAGCGCTTGTCGGGCCCTTCGCGGGTGGCGATCTGCTCGACCAGTTCGACAATGCTGCGCCGGAGCTTGGCGTCGGTGATGCGCGTGAAGGCGCGCGTCAGGGCCAGTCCCTCGGAGGTTGCGAGAAAATCGGAAACATAGGCCGGCGAGGTGCCTTCGCTGAAGCCATCGCCATTCGCCGACCCGCTCGGGCCGCCATCGAACAGAAACGAAACCGGCACCTGCAATATTTCGGAAATCTGCTGCAGGCGGCTGGCGCCGACCCGGTTGGTGCCCTTCTCGTATTTCTGCACCTGCTGGAAGGTAAGGCCCAGCGCTTCGCCAAGCTTTTCCTGGCTCATGCCCAGCATGATGCGTCGCATCCGGACACGGCTGCCGACATATTTGTCAACAGGGTTGGGCGCTTTGGTCGACATCTCCAACACTCCTAGGGGGCGCCCAGAGGATAAGGCATGACCAACGCGAAGTCTGCCTCAGGCGCCAGTATCGTCAAATCCTGCTCGGAGGATCGGGAAGCATGCGGACAATTTGAGCAATGAGCTGACTGGGATTCTTGTTCTTGATTGGAACCGTAGAATGCGAAGCACACGGTCAGTCTGTCAACCCGTGGATTCGCGCATGCCGGAATTTCCACACGCTCGAAACAATCCACAATGTGCTGAGGTCAGGAGGTTCGCCGCGAAATCCTGCGCCGGATGACGAGCAAGAATGTGGCGAACACAATTGCGGCAGCCGGAATATCGCCGAACCGCGCATAAACCGTCGGCGGAATCGCGGTTGGCAGGCTGGCATCCAGCACGCCTTCGATGCCGAGACCGAGCCGTGCGACGATGCGCCCTTCCGGATCGATCACTGCTGAAATACCGGTGTTGGCTGCACGAACAACAGGCAACCCTTCTTCGATTGCTCGCAGGCGCGCCTGCTGCAGATGCTGATAGGGGCCGGTCGAAATTCCAAACCAGCCGTCATTGGTCAGGTTGACGATCCAGCCGGGGCGATCGTCGCGCGCCGAAACATTGCCGGGAAAAATCGCTTCGTAACAGATCAGCGGCAGCACGCGGGGCGCGTCCGGTATTTCCAGCGAGCGGCGGCGCGTGCCGGGAATGAATCCACCCTGAACCTTCGTGAGCTGCACGAAGCCGAGTTTTTCCATCAGGTCCTGGAACGGCAGATATTCGCCGAACGGTACCAGATGCAGCTTGTCGTAAACCGACAGCACGCTGCCGTCATGGTCGATAACATATATCGAGTTATAGGCCCGCGTTATGCGGACGCCCGGCGGCACGTCGGGGGCGCGGACCGAGCCCGTGATCAGCACCGTACCCTTGGGCAGCAGATCGGCGATCTGCGCCATCGCATCGGCTTCGCGCGTCAGGAAGAACGGGAAGGCCGATTCCGGCCAGATCAGAATCTGCGCATCGCGGACCCCGGTGGATTGCGGCCCGGACGCGCGATCGGAGAGCGTCAGATATTTCTGCATCACCTCCGCCTTGGCGGAGTAATTGAAGCGGACGTCCTGCTGCAGATTGGGCTGCATGATGCGCAGCTTGACCTTGGTCATGGCGGTCGGCAGCAGCGTCAGGCGGATCACGCCGAAGATGCCCATGGCGCCGAGCAGCAGCAGCGCCGTCACCGGCGCGATCCAGGGTTTTCGTCCGCGCGAACTGCCGTCGATCAGCACGGCCGGGCTCGCGAAGATCGCAACGGCTGAGGAATGTCATGCCCCACAGCCCGATCAGCGAGGCGGTCTGGGCCAGCGCCAGCGGCTCCGAGAGCGCGTAGCCGAACGCATTCCACGGAAATCCCGTCAGCACATGGCCGCGCAGCCACTCAGCCGCCGTGAGGCTGATTGCGAGCGCGAGCACGCGCGATGCATCGCGGGTCCACAGCAGGCGCGCCAGCGCGAAGCCGAGCGCGGTGAACAGCGCCAGATAGGCCGGCAGGCCCAGCACCGCGAACGGCATCAGCCAGGCGAATGTCGGCGCATCGACCAGGAAGGCGTAGCCGATCCAGTAAAGCCCGGGCACGAAATAGCCGAGCCCGAACCAGAAGCCCGACATCGCCGCCGCCGGCACGCCGCGCCATCGCCCGGCCGCGGCACCGTCGATCAGCCAGACCGCGACCGGAAAGGTCAGAAACAGCACCGGCCACGCATTGAACGGCGCCATCGCCAGCGCCGACAGTGCGCCGGCGGCCAGCGCAATCGCGGCGCGCTTCCATCCCCAGGCCAGGATGATTGCGAGACCGGCGGTGCGGAGTTTGTTGGCCGATATCACTGCGAACCGGCTCCATCGCCGGGCGGCGGCGCATTGTCATTGGCCTGCGGGGTGTTGCCGTCGGGCGAAGCCTCGCGGCGGCTTCTTTCGCGCGGCGTGCGCGCCGCCGGACGTTCCTTGCGGACGGCGATGCGCAGGCGCTTGACCCGCCTCGGATCGGCATCGAGCACTTCGATCTCGAAATGGCCCGGGCCCGAAATGACCTCGCCGCGCACCGGCAGGCGGCCGACCTGGGACACCAGATAGCCGCCGAGGGTGGCGACTTCTTCGCCGGCCTCGCCGGTGATGAAATCCTCGCCGATCACCGAACGGGCGTCATCGAGGCTGGCGCGGGCATCCGCGATGAAGGAATTGTCGGCCTGCCGCACGATCGCCGGCGGCTCGTCGCTGTCATGCTCGTCGTCGATCTCGCCGACGATCTGTTCGACGATGTCCTCGATCGAGACCAGCCCGTCGGTGCCGCCATATTCGTCGACCACCAGCGCCAGATGGATCCGCGACGCCTGCATCTGCGCCAACAGATCGATCGCCCGCATCGACGGCGGCACATAGAGCAGCTTGCGGATGATGTTGGCGTCGGTGAGCGGCAGCGCCAGATCGACGGCGCGTAGATCGAGCCCGGCCGGAAACGGCTTTTTGCGCCTGGCCTTGCCGGTATCGCCGACCCGTGCCCGCGCCGTCATGAACGCCAGCAGGTCGCGGATGTGAACGATGCCTTCGGGATCGTCGAGGGTTTCGTTGTAGACGACCAGGCGCGAATGCGCCGCACTCTCGAACAGGCTCATCAACTCGCCGAGCGGAATGTCGCGCTTGACCGCGACGATATCGGCCCGATGCACCATCACGTCGGCGATCCGCCGTTCATGCAGGCCGAGGATATTGCGCAGCATGGTGCGCTCGATCGCGGAAAAGCCGACCTCGTCGGGCTGCGAGGCATCGAGCACGACCTGCAGATCGTCGCGCACCGATCCCGGCTTCCAGCCGAACAGCGTGCGGATCGCCCGCGTCAGCCAGTTTTCGGCGGTCGGACGCAGCACCTCGCCTTCCTGCACCACGGCCGGCAGATTGCGCGTGTTGCGCGGGTTGTCGTGGATCGGATCGGAGTCCGGCATTTCAGTCCACCCGCTCCCGGTCCGCATAGGGATCGGGAATGCCGAGCTGCGCGAGAATCTCCTGTTCGAGACTTTCCATGGCTTCGGCGTCGTCGTCCTTTTCGTGATCGTAACCGATCAAATGCAGGAAACCGTGGACCGCAAGATGGCTCAAATGATGATCGAACGGCTTTTGTTCGTCATCGGCCTCCTTGCGCGTCGTCTCGAAGGCAATGGCGATATCGCCGAGCATGCGCGGCGCATCGTCGGGCGCGCCGCCGGTCGGCTGCAACGCCGGAAACGACAACACGTTGGTCGGCTTGTCGATGCCGCGCCAATTGCTGTTCAGGGTGCGGATGCCGGAATCATCGGTCAGCATGACCGCAAGTTCGGCGTCACCGACGTCGGCATCGGCGATCTCGGCCGCAGCACCGATGGCGCGATGGATCACCGCTTCGGCGCCAGGCTCGCTCTGCCAGCAGTCGGCGACAACGAGGACTTCGGTGATAGGGAGAACGGAAGACACGATAGTTCCAGAGGTTTGCGATCCAGCGTTTGGCGTTGCAGCGAGCGGGTTGCGGCCGGGACCTGCGCGCCGCAGGTCCGCGGCCGAAGATTTTGCTGTCAAGATCGGCCGCTTGCCGGCTTTTGCGGCAATCCTTCATAGGCGGCGACGATCCGCGCCACCAGTTCATGGCGGATCACGTCTTCGGCGGTGAATTTCACCTGCGAGATGCCTTCAACGCCGTCGAGCAGCTTTGCGGCTTCCGCCAGGCCCGAGGTCTGGCCGTGCGGCAGGTCGACCTGCGAAGGGTCGCCGGTGATGATCATGCGGCTGTTTTCGCCGAGCCGGGTCAGGAACATCTTCATCTGCATCGAGGTGGTGTTTTGCGCCTCGTCCAGGATGATGACGGCATTGGTCAGCGTGCGGCCGCGCATGAACGCCAGCGGCGCGATTTCGATTTCGCCGGTCTGCAGCGCCCGTTCCACGATCCGCGAATCCATCAGATCGTACAGCGCGTCGTAGATCGGGCGAAGATAAGGATCGACCTTCTCGCGCAAATCGCCGGGCAGGAAGCCGAGCCGTTCGCCGGCCTCGACCGCCGGCCGCGACAGGATGATGCGATCGACTTCCTTGCGCTCGAACAATTGCGCGGCGTGCGCCACTGCGAGCCAGGTCTTGCCGGTGCCGGCGGGACCGACGCCGAACACCAGCTCATGGCGCTTCAAGGCGCGGATATAGGAGTCCTGGGCGGCGGTGCGCGCCCGCACCGGGCGCTTGCGCAGATTGATGGTCTCGAACGAGGTTTTGGCGTTCTTGGGGTCGAATTCGAACAGCGAGCCCTGCGCGATCACGGCGCGGATCGCGCCTTCGACGTCGCCCTGCGCCAGTTCGTGGCCCTGGGTGGCCTGGCCGTAGAGCGCTTCCAGCACGCGCCGCGCGGCGTCGCAGCCGTCGCGCGATCCGGCGATCGAGATGTGGTTGCCGCGCGAATCGACGACGACGCCGAGCCGCCGCTCGATCAGCGCGAGATTCTGGCCGTAAGGTCCGACCAGCGCCGATGCGGCACGGTTGTCATCGAAGTCGATGACGACCTGGGTTTCGGGTGGAACTTGCATGTCGCGGTCAAATTTGCGGCTGGGAGCGAGTGAAGGTGAATCCGATGCGCTTTTGGGCAAGGGTTCAGGCTCCCGTTGTCATTGGAGAAAAAGTGGATGGCAGAGGCCGCGCGGCAGGCGATGCGAGTTCGCCCAGCAGGCTGTAGCGTTCGAGGCTTTCGATGGTGACCGGCAGCACCTGTCCGATGATGTCCGTCGATGCCATTACATGGGCGGGCTGCAGATAGGCGGTACGGCCCACGATCTGGCCGGGGTTGCGGGCGGCGCGTTCGAACAGCACATCGACGGTATTGCCAATCATGGCCTTGTTGAAGGCCGATTGCTGGCTGTCGATCAATTCCTGTAGCCGCACCAATCGCTCGTCCATCTCTGCCGCTGACACCGTCTCCCGCATGTCCGCCGCCGGCGTGCCGGGCCGGGGCGAATATTTGAACGAATAAGCGCCAGCGTACCCGATTTGCATGACAAGCGCGAGGGTGGCGGCGAATTCTTCCTCGGTTTCTCCGGGGAAGCCGACGATAAAATCCGATGAAAAAGCAATATCTTGCCGCGCGGCACGAAATCGGTCGATGACTTCACGATAATCACGAGCGGTATGCTTGCGGTTCATGGCGCCAAGAATCCGGTCGGAGCCGGATTGCACGGGCAGGTGGACGAACGGCATCAGCGCGGGCAGGTCACGATGGGCCTCGATCAGGGAATCATCGACGTCGCGGGGGTGGCTGGTCGAGTAACGCAGCCGCACGATGCCCGGAATATCGGCCAAACGCTGCAGCAGCCGGCCGAGCGGCCAGGCCCGTCCGTCCGGACCTTCGCCGTGATAGGCGTTGACGTTCTGCCCGATCAAGGTGATCTCGCGCACCCCGTTGTCGGCGAGCCGCATCACGTCGTCGATGATCTTTGCCACCGGCCGCGACACTTCCGAACCGCGCGTGTACGGCACCACGCAGAAGGTGCAGAACTTGTCGCAACCTTCCTGCACGGTGACGAAGGACGAGATGCCGCGGGCGCGGATCGCGCTGGGTTTCGGCGGGGCCAGGAAACCAAATTTGTCCTCGACCGGAAATTCGGTCTCCAGCGCCCGGCCCTGGGCCTGCGCGCGCGCCAGGAGCTGCGGCAGATGATGGTAGCTCTGCGGGCCGACCACGACATCGACGGTCGGCGCGCGGCGGATGATCTCTTCGCCCTCGGCCTGCGCGACGCAGCCGGCCACCGCGATCTTCATCTCACGGCCGGAGCGCGCGGCGTCGTCCTTGATGACGCGCAGCCGCCCGAGTTCCGAGTAGACCTTCTCGGAGGCCTTTTCGCGGATATGGCAGGTATTGAGGATCACCAGATCCGCATCGTCGGCGCTGGCGGTTTCGACAAAGCCTTCCGGTGCCAGCGTGTCCACCATGCGTTGCGCATCGTAGACATTCATCTGGCAGCCATAGGACTTGATATGCAGCTTGCGCGGCGGCTTCATGGAACCTGAATGCTGGGCTGGAACGGCGCCAATGCGGCGCTGGGGGTCAAATATAGCTTAAAGGGCCGAAAATCCAGCGGCAGAAGCGCGCTTTTGGGCGATCTGTGCGACCAAACCCGGCAATTGCCGCATATCGTCGAACGTGACGGCGGCGCCGGCGGCCCGCAGCGTGGCGGCGGTGTCCGGGCGGCAATGGCTGCCGCCGTGATAGCCGAGCACGGCCATCCCGGCCGCCAGTGCGGCGGTGACGCCGGCCACGCTGTCCTCGATCACGAGACAGCGCGCCGGCGGGACGTTCATCTGACTGGCGGCGAACAGAAACAAATCGGGCGCCGGCTTGCCGTGGCGCACCTGCACGGCGGAGAAGATATGCGGCGCGAACCGGCCGTACAATCCGACCCGGTTGAGACTGGCTGAGATCTTCTCCGGCGGACCGCTCGATGCCACGCATGTGGGCAGCTCGATCGCGGCCAGCGCCGCGTCGACATGGGGCGTCGCCTGCAGCGATTCGGCAAACAGCCGGAACACCTCGGCATAGACTTGTGTCTGGAAGTCGTCCGGCAGGCTGCGGCCCATTTCTGCTTCGACTTCCGTCGTGGCTTGCCGCATCGAGCGGCCGAGGAAGCGATCGAACACCTGGTCGGCCGTGATCGGATAGCCGTGACGCGTCAGGGTTTCCGCATGCGCGCGGCAGGAAATGACTTCGCTGTCGACCAGCACGCCGTCGCAATCGAAGATGATGAGATCGATACTGGCGTTCAAGATTTGCACGCGCTTCAGGATTTGTCGTCGTCCAGCGGCACGCAATACAGTTCCAGCCGGTGGTCGACCAGCTTGTAGCCGAGCTTGCGCGCGATCTCGGCCTGCAGCTTCTCGATCTCTTCGGAGGTGAATTCGATCACCTTGCCGTCGCGCAGATTGATCAGATGGTCGTGGTGGCTCTCCGGCATCTGCTCGTAGCGCGCGCGGCCCTCGCGAAAATCGTGCCGCTCGATGATGCCGGCGTCCTCGAACAGTTTTACCGTGCGGTACACCGTCGAGATCGAGATCTTGTCGTCGACCGCGACACAGCGCCGGTAAAGTTCCTCGACGTCGGGATGGTCGACCGAATCCGCCAGCACGCGGGCGATGACGCGGCGCTGCTCGGTCATGCGCATGCCGGTGGCGGCGCAGCGCGCCTCGATACCGGTATTTTTGAGCGCGGACGAGGATTTCAGGGCGGTCATGTCATGAGCCTTGGAGAGCGATGCAGGGCTGTTTTGCCACCGCGCGCACATTACGACAAGTCGCGCCGCATCAGAAGCGCATTCAATTGCTCCCCCCCGGGCTGCCGGTAATAGCGTTCGCGGCGTCCGACGACGCCAAATCCGGCCCGTTCATACAGCCGTCGCGCCGGCTGGTTATTTTCCTCGACCTCGAGGAAGATTTTGCGGACGCCGCGGCCGGCGAGATGGCCAAGATGCGTCAGCAACAGGTGGCGCGACAGGCCCCGGCCGCGTTGGCCGGCATCGATCGCAATCGACAGGATTTCGGCCTCGTCCGCCGCCAGCCGCGACACCGCAAAGCCGATCACCTTGCGGCCCAATCTCAGGCGATGGACCAGCGTGTTGCGTTCGGTCAGCATCGCCTCGAATTCGCCCTCGCCCCAGCCGCGGTGGAACGATGCGCCGTGCAACTGCGCCAGCCTTGCGGCATCGCGCAAGCTTGCAGGTTCGACCGCGGCAGTACCGCCGCCCCACCAATCTGCAAACCATGCCATCATGGTGCAACGAACTGCGAGGGAGTGGTCAGCGGGTCCTTCTTCGGCGGCTTGGCGTCGGGCGCGCGCAGATAAAACGGCCGGGCCGGCGCCATCTCCGGACTGACCGCGGCGCCCAGCCACGCCACCCAGGCGATATCGGGGGCTGGCTGTGCATCGACCCTGAATGGTGGCGGCGCCTCTGCCGGCCAGCGCTCGGCCAGGATGTTGGCGGCGTTGCCGACCAGATGCGCCGCGCCGAATTTCGACGCCGCCAGCGCTTCGGCGATCGGCGCCACCTGCGGCCGGACCAATGAACTGCCGTCGCCGCCGACCAACTGGAAATAGACGTGATCGTGCCGCGCATCGATCGCGGAGATGATCGGATGTTCGCCGTTGTCGGCTACGATCGGCGCGGCGTAAGCGCTCAGCGTGGTCAGCCCCACCACCGGCTTGCCGGCTGCGAGCGCAATGCCGCGCGCGGCCGAGAGGCCGACACGCAATCCGGTAAAGCTTCCGGGCCCGGTGGTGACGGCGATGCGATCGAGCGCCGTGAAGGCGACGGTGGATGCTTTCATCACCCGCGCGATCAGCGGCATCAGGGCTTCGGCGTGGCCGCGCTTCATCGGCTGCGATTCCTGCGCGACGAGTTTGCTCGCCTCGGTGTCGAGCACGGCGGCGGAGCAGGCGTCCAGCGCCGTATCGATAGCCAGGATCAGCATGGCGCAAACCTATCATTGTTCGGCACGGCGCAGGGGAGCCGAAGTTCTGCAGTCCGATTGTCGGTGTCCATGAGCGTGACGCAACCTATAGTCTACTAAGTATTTGAACTTATGGAGGATTAATACAAAATTAGCCAGACCATGGAATTTTGGAGGACTGGTTACGTCCCCGTTTGCGTGCGGATTGCATTTTTCTCCGGCGGGTCGTGCCGCTCAGTTCCCGTCTTTCATAGGGGTTTCGAATGTCCTTTTGGCGAACCGATTCGGCTGCGCGTAACGCGCTGGCGCAGGCGGCTGCGATCAGCAAATCCCAGGCCGTGATCGAATTCAACATGGACGGCACGATCATCACCGCCAACCAGAATTTTCTCGACGCGCTCGGTTACCGGCTCGAGGAAATCAAGGGCAAGCATCACTCGATGTTCGTGACCCCGCAGGAGCGCGACAGCGCCGAATACAGGGCGTTCTGGGCCAATCTCAACCGCGGCGAATTTCAGTCGGGCGAATACAAGCGCATCGGCAAGGGCGGTCGCGAGGTCTGGATCCAGGCCTCGTATAATCCGATCCTGAATAGCGCGGGCAAGCCGTTCAAGGTCGTCAAATTCGCCACCGACATCACGGCGAAGAAGATCCGCAACATGGAAGATGCCGGCAAGATCGCGGCCATCGACCGCGCGCAGGCGGTGATCGAGTTCAATCTCGACGGCACCATCATCACCGCCAACGACAATTTCCTGGCCGCGCTGGGCTACTCGCTCGCTGAAATCCAGGGCAAGCATCACAGCATGTTCGTGACGCCCGCCGAGCGCGACAGCGCGCCTATCGCGAGTTCTGGGCCAAGCTCAATCGCGGCGAATTCCAGTCCGCCGAATACAAGCGGCTCGGCAAGGGCGGCAAGGAGGTCTGGATTCTCGCCTCCTACAATCCGATCCTCGACGAGACCGGCAAGCCGTTCAAGGTGGTGAAGTTCGCCACCGACGTCACGCGAGCAGAAGCTGCAAGGCCGCTAATTTCGCCGGCCAGATCGAGGCGATCGGCAAGTCGCAGGCGGTGATCGAGTTCGACATGGACGGCAAGATCCTGACCGCCAACGAAAACTTCCTGCAACGCGCTCGGCTATTCGCTGGGCGAGATCCAGGGCAAGCATCACAGCATGTTCGTCGGCCCAGCGGAGCGCGAGCGGCGAGCGCCTATCGCGAGTTCTGGGCGGCGCTCAACCGCGGCGAATTCCAGTCCGGTGAATACAAGCGCATCGGCAAGGGCGGCCGGGAGATCTGGATCCAGGCGTCCTACAATCCGATCCTCGATCTCAACGGCAAGCCGTTCAAGGTGGTGAAATACGCCACCGACACCACGGCGCAGGTGGTCGCGCGGATGAAGAGCGAAAAAGTGCGCGGCATGATGGAGTCGGTCGCCGCCGGCGCCGAGGAATTGAACGCCTCGGTGCGCGAGATTTCGGAGGCGATGTCCAAGTCGAGGGAGACCGCGATGACGGCGGTCGACCGGGTCGAGGCTGCGGATCAACAGGCGCAGCGTCTGAGCCAGGCCGCGCAGTCGATGAGCGGCATCGTGGAGTTGATCGGCGACATCACCGGTCAGATCAATCTGCTGGCGCTCAACGCGACCATCGAATCGGCGCGCGCCGGCGAGGCCGGCCGCGGCTTTGCGGTGGTCGCCTCCGAGGTCAAGAATCTCGCCAATCAGGCCAAGCAGGCCACCGACAAGATCGATCAGGAGATCGGAAACCTGAACGGTATTTCGGGCGACGTCGTCGAGGCGCTGACCTCGATCAAGAAGGCGATTCAGAACGTCAGCGAGTATGTGACGTCGACGGCCGCCGCGGTCGAGGAGCAGAGCACGGTTACCAGCGAGATGTCCAACGAGCATGCAGCGCGCCGCCGCCGAAGCCGCCAGCATCGGTACGGCGGCGTAGCAGAGGCCGTCGGAAATTACGGCGTCGTCCCGGCCACGCGAAGCGCGAGCCGGGACCCATAACCACCGATGTTCATGTTGTACTACGCTGGAGCCACATCCCGTGCACCACCAACATCGGTGGTTGATGGTGTGGACGGCCCCCTACGGCATCCGTTGTGCCAGAATGAGGTTGTTGAGATCTCAGACAAGGGAGCCGTCCGTGAACCAGATTATCCGCATTGGAATGGATACGTCGAAGCATATTTTTCAGCTGCACGGGGTTGATGCGGCCGAGCGGCCGGTGCTGCGCAGGAAGCTGCGGCGCAATCGAGGTGGTGGCGTTTTTTGCCAAGCTGCCGCCGACGGTGATCGGGATGGAGGCCTGCGGCGCGGCGCATTACTGGGCGCGGGAGTTGCGCAAGCTCGGTCATGAGGTGAAGCTGATCGCGCCGCAGCACGTGAAGGCCTACGTCAAGCGCAACAAGAACGACGGGCGCGACGCCGAGGGGCTGTGCGAGGCGATGAGCCGGCCGACGATGCAGTTCGTGCCGGTGAAGACCGAGGAGCAGCAGGCGGCGCTGATGCTGGCGGGCATTCGCGAGCAGCTGATCGCCCGGCGCACCCAGCTGAGCAACGCGATCCGCGGCTATGCGGCGGAGTTCGGTCTGATCACGGCGGCCAAGGGTCTCGACAAGATCGAGCCGCTATTGGCGCGAGATCGCGCAAGACGAGAGCGTGCCGGCGCTGGCGCGCGAGCTGTTTGCGATGCAGGGCCGCGAGTACGCGCGGTTGCAGGTGGAACTGAAGGCGATCGAGGCCAGGCTGATGGCCTGGCACCGCGCCAATGCCGACAGCCGGCGGCTGGCGCAGATTCCCGGGGTCGGGCCGATCGGCGCCACGGCGCTGGTGATGAAGACGCCCGATCCGCGCCTGTTCCCCTCCGGCCGGCATTTTGCGGCCTGGATCGGGCTGACACCGAAAGATCATTCCACCGCCGGCAAGACCCGGCTCGGCAAGATCACCCGCGCCGGCGATGAGATGTTGCGCAGCGTGCTGGTGGCGGGAGCGACCGCCGTGATCCAGCAGGCGAAGCACGGCCGCGGCCGTCCGTCGCCCTGGCTGCTCGCGCTGCTGAAGCGCAAGTCGCCGAAACTCGCGGCGGTGGCGCTCGCCAACAAGATTGCCCGCATCGCCTGGAAGCTGATGACGACGGGCGAGAGTTACGACGGCGCGCGGATGCCTGGCGCATCGGCGCTCGCCGCCTAAGAGATCGGCCGGTCGGCGAAGTCGCCAACCGGCCGAGCCGGAGCTGCAAGAGGAGACAGATGGTAGGATCGATCGATCCGAGGTGCGAGACAATCCGTGGGACCCATTGGCCGTAAAAGGTCGCTGGAGTGTTTGGAACTCGCGTCGCGGAAAACCATCTTGGCCAGCGGTTCAAACCGACCGCATCAACAGGCCGGACATATGGATGCAAGCGATCCGATCAGACCATCAAAAACTCTTGCGGCACGGGGGCCGTCCACATATGGGTCCCGGCGTTCGCCGGGACGACGACTAAAGGGTGGAGCGCGACCTCACATCGGCCGGACTTCAACCACGTCGGGCACGAAATGCTTGAGCAGGTTCTGGATGCCGTGCTGCAGCGTTGCCGTCGATGACGGGCAGCCGGCGCAGGAACCCTTCATATTGAGATAGACCACACCGTCCTTGAAGCCGCGGAAGGTGATGTCGCCGCCGTCATTGGCCACGGCAGGACGCACCCGCGTCTCGATCAGGTCCTTGATGGTCGCGACCGTCTCCGCATCGGCTTCGCTGAAGAATTCGTCTTCCTCGTCGAGCGCCTCGTCATTGCCTGCGCTGCCGTCGGCGAGCAGCGGCGCGCCGGACATATAATGTTCCATGATGGCGCCGAGGATCGCGGGCTTGAGATGCTGCCAGTCGCTGTCGTCCTTGGTCACGGTGACGAAATCGGAACCGTAAAACACGCTGGTGACGCCGGCGACGCCGAACAGCCGTTCGGCCAGCGGCGAACGCGCCGCCGCTTCTCGGCTGGCGAATTCCATCGT
>CAVTYA010000005.1:0-12061 GCA_963738765.1 uncultured Alphaproteobacteria bacterium
AATATCTGAAGGCGACGCCGGTCGTGGTGCTGACCACGACCGACAATTCCCAGGAAATCAAGCGCTGCTACGAACTCGGCTGCAACGTCTACATCACCAAGCCGGTGAATTACGAAAGCTTCGCCAACGCCATTCGTCAGCTCGGTCTGTTTTTTTCCGTCATTCAGGTTCCACCAGCCGCCACATGAACAACGCAACGCCGACATTGCTGTATATCGACGACGACGCAGCGCTTGCCCGGCTGGTCGACCGCGGCCTGACGCGGCTCGGCTTCAAGGTCGTCCATGCGGCGGACGGCCTTGAGGGGCTCGATCGGCTGGCGCAGGGCGGCATCGACGTCATCGCGCTCGATCAGTATATGCCCAGACTCGACGGCCTCGAGACGCTCGAGCAGATCCTGAAAATTCCGGATGCGCCGCCGGTGGTGTTCGTCACCGCCTCGCAGGATTCGGCAATCGCGGTTACCGCGTTGAAGGCGGGTGCGGCGGACTATCTGGTCAAGGATGCCCAGGGCGATTTCATTCCGCTGCTTCAGGTCGCCGTCAACGGCGCGCTCAGGCAGGCGCAAATTCAGAAAGCCCGCGATGAAGCCGAGGCCGAGGTCCACGCCTCGCGCGACCGCTACGCCGCGCTCGCCGCCGAGCGCGAGGTGCTGCTCCGCGAAGTCAACCACCGCGTCGGCAACTCCTTGCAGATCATCGCCTCGCTGTTGCACCTGCAGGCGAGTTCCAGCACCCAGGACGACGTCAAGGCGGCGCTGACGAACGCGATGGGGCGCGTCGCCGCGGTCGCCCAGGTCCACCGCCGGCTCTATACCTCGCACGACCTGAAGAGCGTGTTGCTCAATCAATATCTCGAAGCCCTGCTGGAGGATCTCAGGCGCTCCGCCGAGGGCAACCGGATGTCACGGCTGACACTGAAGGCCGAAACGATCGAGATCGATCCGGACCGCGCGGTGGCGATCGGCATCATCGTCAACGAGCTGGTGATGAACGCGGTGAAATACGCTTATCCCGACGGCGCCGGTCCCATTCATGTCGACCTCCGGGCGCAAGGCGACGATATCCGGTTGGCGATCGCGGACGATGGCGTCGGCCTCAACGTCAAGGCCGATCCGCGCTCCACCGGCATGGGCCAGCGCATCGTCTCGGCGATGGCGTCCAAACTGGAGGCCACCGTCGAACGCGACCCCGCCCACAGCGGCACCCGGATTGTGCTGCAATTCCAGCGCGCCAATGTGCCGAAACCCACAAACGTGGCCGCCGGCAAGTAGACGATCTCACGGATCGTCTTCCCCGTACGCGCCGATGACGTCAGTGAGCGGCGCGGATCATATCGGCGGCCTTCTCCCCGATCATGATCGACGGCGCATTGGTGTTTCCGCCGATCAGGGTCGGCATGATGGACGCGTCCGCCACCCGCAAGCCCTCGACACCCACCACGCGCAGTTTCGGATCGACAACGGCGCCACCATCGCTGCCCATTCGAGCAGTCCCGACGGGATGGTAGACGGTGTCCGAGCGATTGCGCAGAATGCCGCGAATGTCGTCGTCCGAGCGAACACTTTCGCTGTACATTTCGGCGGTCCGCCATTTCGACAGCGGTTCCGCATCCATGATCCGCCGCGTTATCTTGAAGCCTTTGACCATGACCTCGAGATCATCGGGATGATCGTAGAAACGAGGGTCGATGCGCGGCGGCGTCAGCGGATCGGCGCTGTTCAGCGTGACGCTGCCATGGCTCTTGGGACGAAGCAGGCAGATATGACAGCCAAAGCCGTGGCCGAGATGCCGCGTGCGGCCGTGATTGTCGGCCATGCCCATGCTGAAGTGGAGCTGGATGTCGGGTACCTCAAGGTTTGGATCGGTCTTGAGAAACCCGCCGCACTCCGCGATATTCGAGGTGATCATGCCCCGACCTTCGCGCCGATAGCGTCCGATTTCCTTCCAGAGCCGGCGAAAGCCGGCAAACGATACGCCGAAATTATCAAGACTCTTTGAGCGGTAACTGAACGCGAAGTCGATATGATCCTGCAGGTTTCGACCGACGCCGGGCGAATCGTGCACGACGTCGATGCCGAAATTCTTCAAATCGGCCGCGTTGCCGATGCCTGACAGCATCAGCAATTGCGGCGACTGAAACGCGCCGCTGCTCAGAATGATTTCTCGCCGGGCGCTCACGAACTCGATTTTGCCGTCGCGGCTGAATTCGACGCCGGTCGCGCGTTTTCCCTCGAAACGGATTTTTCTGGCCTGCGCCCCGGTGACGACTTTCAGGTTAGGGCGCGACAAATTCGGCTCGATATAGGCACGCGCGGCGCTCCAGCGCTCGCCGTTTTTCTGGGTGACTTGATAGATCCCCAGGCCCTGTTGATGCGCACCGTTGAAGTCGTCGTTCATGGGGAGTTGCAATTGCCGGCCGGCCTCGAGGAAGTAATCCTGAAAGGGATTGGCCGTCCTCAGATCGGCAACGTTCAGCGGGCCACCGGCGCCATGAAACGCGTCGTCAATCGCCTCGTTGTTTTCGGATTTCTTGAAATAAGGCAGCACGTCATCATACGCCCAGCCGGAATTTCCCAGTGCCGCCCAGCCGTCGTAGTCGGAGCGGTGGCCGCGGATATAGACCATGGCATTGATCGCGCTCGAACCGCCCAGTGCCTTGCCGCGGGGCTGGTAGCCGACGCGGCCGTTCAGGCCCGGCTGGGGCACCGTCTCGTACGCCCAGTTGTTGGTCTTGGACGGCACCTGGATCGCGATCCCGATCGGAGCCTTGACGACCCAATTATTGCCCGCGCCACCCGCTTCCAGCAGGCAAACGCTGACTTTCGCATCCTCGCTGAGGCGGCTGGCCACGACGCAGCCTGCCGACCCGCCGCCGACGACGATATAGTCAAACTCTTCCACGTGCGTTCTCCCTGATCCCGGCTTTCTCTTTGTTGCACTCAGGCGCGGATGCGAACCGGCAACGAGGCATATCCGCGAACGAAGTTCGACGGCACGCGCTCCGGCTCACCGACGACCTCGATGGTCCGGCCCCGCTTCAGGATCTCTTCCCAGAGTATCCTGAGCTGCATCTCGGCCAATCGGTTGCCGACACAGCGGTGGATGCCGAAGCCGAAGGAGATATGCTGGCGCGGACGTTCGCGATCGATGATGAAGCTGTCCGGCGTCTCTATGGATTCTTCATCGCGATTTCCGGATGCGTACCACATGACCACCTTGTCGCCCTTCCGGATAGTCTTGCCGCCAATTTCCGTGTCGACGAGCGCCGTCCGCCGCATGTGGGCGAGCGGCGTCTGATAGCGGATGACCTCCGACACCATGCTCGGAATCAACTGCGGATTCTCCCGCAACTTCCGGTACTGATCGGGGTTCTGATTGAGGAACCAGACCCCGCCCGAGATCGAATTGCGCGTGGTATCGTTACCGCCGACGATGAGCAGGAGGAGATTGCCCAGAAATTCCTTGGGATCCATGTTGCGCGTCGAAGGCGAATGCGCCAGCATCGAAATCAGATCGCTGCGCGGCTCGGCATTGACACGCTCGTTCCAGAGTCTCGTGAAATACGCCAGGCACTCCCCGAGTACGGCCATCTTCTTTTCGTTGGAGTCGATCGGCCCTCCTGCGTTGACATCGGCGGTCGCGACATCCGACCAATAGGTCAGGAGATGACGATCCTCGAACGGAAAGTCGAACAGCGTCGCCAGCATCTGGGTGGTGAGTTCGATCGAGACCTTATCGACCCAGTTGAAGGTCTCCCCGACCGGCAGCGAATCGAGAATCGTGCAGACCCTGGTCCGAATGGTCTGTTCGAGTTTCGCGAGATTGCCGGGCGCCACGATCGGACTGACGGTTCTGCGCTGCTCATCATGCCGCGGCGGGTCCATCGCAATAAATCCGGGCGTTGGAAGCCCGCCCGAACGGATCTGAATCGTGATGCCTTCCGCCGACGAGAACGCCGTGTGGTTGGTATCGACGTTCATGATGTCCTTGTATTTCGTGATCGACCAGAACGGCCCATATTTGCTGTCGGCGCAGTAATGGATGGGGTCTTCCTTGCGCAGGCGCTCGAAATACGGCCAGATCGTATCGTGCCGAAACAGTTCGATGTCGCTGACGTCGATCCGATCGAGCGGAATTTCATAAGCCCGCTGGCGCGCCGCGGCGATTGCACTCATGGTCATGGGATGTTTTCCGGATTTCGGGGTTAGTGCTGGCCTTCGGGCAAGGCGACGACGAGGCCGTCGAGCCGGCTGGACATTTTGATCTGGCAGGCAAGCCGCGAATTCGGCTGCGCCGCATCGGCAAAGCTCAACATGCTGGCTTCGGCGTCGCCGACCGCGTCCAGCTTGTCGAGCCAGGAATCGTCGACATAAACGTGGCAGGTGCCGCAGGCACATTCGCCGCCGCAATCGCCGTCGATACCGGGAACGCTGTTGCTGATTGCGCCCTGCATGACCGAAGTGCCGTCGGACAATTCGATGTCATGCTTTCTTCCATTTTGCTCAACGTAGGTAACTCGCGGCATCGTCAATCCTTTGTGTCGATCGCCTGGTTGCGAAGTCTTTCGACATGCAAAACCAGGCTGGTTTTGAGTGGATGTTTATGCGAGCGCCAGGGCGGGCTTTGCGTTCGCCCGTGACGCAAATGCGGCCCGCTGCTGTTCCGGACGCAGGAAGAACAGTGCGATCAGGCCACCGCTGAGCGTCACGACGCCGCAGACGGTAAAGCCAGTGCTGTAGCCTTGCGCAGCCGAAGCGGCGCCCTCGATCACGCTGCCCATCACGTAAGGAGCGATGATGCCGGCGGACGTGCCGACGGCGCTGTTGATCGCGAGAACCGCGCCACGCTGAGAGGCAGGGGTAATCTCGCTGAGGATGGCCGGCGAAAGTACGTACACGACCGACGGAAGCGCGGTTCCGGCAACGATCAGGGCGATCGTAATCGCCACATTCGGCGCATAGGGTGCGGCAAGCAGAGCAAGTCCCCCGCAACAAATCGCGATGCCGCAGAAGATTCCGCGCGCCACCCGGCTGCTTGAGCCCGTTCGCGTCATGCGTTGCGACAACCAGCTTCCGCCGAGGACAACGAAGAAGCCAACGACGAACGGCAGCGCCGTGAGTTTACCCGCAACAGCCTGATCGAATCCCAGACCTTTGACGAGGTAAGGCGTGAACCAGGACAGCACGAGCGCGAGGCCGAAATAGGCGGCAAAATACGCGCACCACGAGGCGATGTTGGTCGGGTTCAGAAGCAGGTCACGATAGGGAAGAGCGGTGTATGCGACTGCACCTTCAGCGGCCGCTGGCTGTTCGATACGGCCTTCCTTGCCGAGAACCGCAAACGCGATGACCCAGAGCAGTCCGAAGAAGCCCAGCGCGCCGAAGGCATAGTGCCAGCTGTAGGTTGTTATGATCCAGTTCAGCGCGGGAATGGTGACGACCACTCCGATGGAAGCTCCCTGGGAGATGATGGCGCTGGGAACGGCGCGCTTCTGGTCGGGAAACCATTTGTACGCTGCATGCAATGCGACGGGATAGGCAGGCCCCTCCCCGGCACCGAGAACAATGCGACAGGCAATCAGGAGCTCGATTCCAACGGTGCCGAGCATGGGGAATTGCACGAGCGACCAGACCAGGCCCATCGCAAGCAACACCCATTTCGACCTGACGCGATTGACGACGAAGCCGGTGACGACGGCAGAGATCGAGAACAACAAGAAAAAGCTGGAGCCAACGAGGCCGAACTGCTTCGGCGTCAAATTGAGGTCGGTCATGATCGGTACGCCGGCCAAGCCGATGATGGCCTTGTCGGCGAAGTTGATCAGCATGAACAGGAATAGCAGGGCAACAATGGCCCAGGCGCCCTTTTCGGGTCGGACTTCGGTCACGGCGTTTTCCTCACTGGCGTGTTTCAGATCGGCGCTTTGCTGCGTCTTGATTTTGGTCGTTGATGAAAGGCGGCGTCGCGTCAGCCAAATGCGGACCATGAGTCCTTTGGTAATAGAATTAATATTCTAATTCTATTACCATTGCAAATGAATTCGTTTGCTGGCATATTTTGTTCTGGAATCAGTCGGATAGGCACATCAATGGCAAAACAGGAAACCAGTGCCCGTCGAGGCAACGTACCGTTGGCGCTGCGCCTTCCCACGCAATCGCGCAGCCGCGAAAGCACCGAGGCGCTGCTTGAAATCGGCAGGCACCTGATCGAACAGCGCGGCATCGACGATTGCAGCATGAATGAAGTGGCCACCGCCGCCGGATCCTCCGTCGGCGCGCTCTACTTTCGCTTCGGCAACAAGGAGCGGTTCGTAAGCGAGGTGATGCGGCGTCAGGTCGATGCCACGCGTCAGCAGCTTTCAAATCATTTGGCCGAGATCGAGTCCACCGGATCATCGCCCAGCCAGGTCATCGAAGCCGTCGTAAAATGGATTGTGGGGCAATTCACCGAGAATCAGGGTTTGCTGCGGGCTCAGATTCGCCGCGCTCTTGATCATCCGGAAGAATGGCAACCCTTCCAGAATATGGGGCGCGAGCTTGTCGAAGGCACCATCAGGATTCTGGACCGCTTTCCCGACGTTCAACAAGATCAGGAATGGCAGAAGCACGTACGCATCGCGATGCAGATGATCCTTGGCACGCTCAACAACGCCATCATCAACAGACCCGGCCCGCTTGAGGTCTCGGACAAGGCGACCACCTACGAACTTAGCCGGGCTGCGATTCGCTATCTCGGATGGGCCCCGCCTGATGATTCGGTGCGATGGTCTTCCAGCTAATTTTCACAAAATCCCCTCTTGCGCCCGACAGGCGCTATTCGCACGCCCGGTGTTCGGGCCGCGCCGCCTTTTTTTCCTGACCGTAGCATAGGCCCTCTGCATGCTGCTATTCTAGGGTCCATGACGTCGCGCGACTCCGCCTCTTCCGAAATCACGCCCGAAGTGCTGCTGCGCGCCTATGCCTGCGGCATCTTCCCGATGGCCGAAAGCGCCGACGACCCCACGCTGTTCTGGGTCGAGCCGGAAATGCGCGGGGTGATCCCGCTCGACGGTTTTCGCGTCGCCTCGCGCCTCGCCCGCACGGTGCGTTCCGATGCCTTCACCGTGACGGTCGACATGCGCGTTCAAGGCTGTCATCGCCGGCTGTGCCGCGCCGCAGGAGGGCCGCGACGACACCTGGATCAACACGCCGCATCCGCGACCTCTATGTCGGGCTGTTCCAGCTTGGACACTGCCACAGCGTGGAGGTCTGGCAGAGCGGCGATCTGGTCGGCGGGTTATACGGCGTCAGCCTGGGGCGCGCCTTCTTCGGCGAGAGCATGTTCCATCGCGCCCGTGACGCCTCGAAGGTGGCGCTGGTGCATCTGGTCGCGCGCCTGATCGCGGGCGGCTTCGAACTGCTCGACACCCAATATGTCACCGAGCATCTGCGCAGTTTTGGCGCGACAGAGATTTCGCGGCGCCGCTACCGCAGCCTGCTCGACAAGGCGATCACGGGCGAGCGCGCGGAGTTCTTGAAATTGCCCGCCACGGTCACCGGCGCGGACGCGCTCGCAATTATCGCAAAGCGCGGCTGAGATTCCCGAACAGTCCACCGAACAGCCCGCCGGGTCGCTGCGCCGGTGGAGGCGGCGGCGGTGGCGGCTGCTGCTGGAATTGCGGCTGCGGCGGCGGGGCGCGGAGCGGCCTGCCTTGGCGCCGGCGGACGCTTCTGGGCCGGCGGCGGCGGCGGAGCCACGGCCTTCGGCGGATCGGGCTGCGCGGTGACGATGGTCTGGTCGGGGACTTTGCAGTCGGTCAGCCAGATATCGTAGATCGGATGCTCGACGCCGTGCAGGCCGGGGCTTGCGGCATACATCCAGCCGGAGAAGATCCGCTTCACCTCGCCCTGCAGCGTGATCTCGTCGACCTCGACAAAGGCGTCGGTGTTGGCGGCTTCGGTCGACGGCCGGGTGTAGCAGGCGTCGGTCTTCACCCGCAGCGCGCCGAACTGCACGGTCTCGCCGATATCCTCGTCGAAATTGATGATGCGGCCGGTGATCTTGTCGAGGCCCGAGAAGCTCGCCTTCTTGTTGGTGATCTTCGATGCGCCGGCGGCTCGGTGACCACCTCGTCGCCCGGCTGCAGGGTCGCCGGCGTTGCCCGGCACGCTCTTGGGCTGGCGCTGTCCGGGCGGCAGCGGATTGGCCGGGCGGCGCATTGGCGACGCCGGGCCTGCCGGACCGCCCGGCGTGCGGCGGCGCGACCGCGATGCCCGGCGGCGTATTCTGCGGAATCACGGTGGTACCGGGCGGCGGCGCCAGCGGCTGCGACTGGACGCTTCCGGGCGGCGGCACGCCCTGCCCCGGCAGCGGACGGTTCGGCGTCGGCAGACAGCCGGCCGCGCGGCAATTCCGGCACTTCCTCGTCGTCGTCGGGGGGCGGCTGTTGCTGACCGCCGCGAGGAATGTGCACCGGGCGGGCGCGGCGGCGGATCGGAAAAAATATTGCCGATCTGCGCCCGCGCCGGAGGCGCAAGCGAGAGTGTTGTGGCGGCGATCAGCGCCGCAAAACCAGTCAGGGCAATGGTTCGAAACATCTCGCGGCTTTAACAGGCGAATCGGGCTCGCGACAGTACAGATCATATCCGCCGCTCGCGTTCCCTCCGGTTAACACGCCGAATACGGCGGGGAAAGGGCGGTTTGCCGCCCGGCCCCCGCCCAAAAGCGTTTTCGAGCGAAGTGGGTACCGGTTTGCGTTAAGAAAACGCGTCAACACAAGAACCCAGCTTCGGCTCTGATTCAGACCGAACTCTGGTCAGCCCGCGTCACAAATGAAATAGTCGCCCGTATCGAGCGTTCGCGCTGCCCGGCGCGACAAACCGCAAGAATCCGGGATAACCGGAAGAGCCAGAGGAAACCCCTGATATGACCGATCGAATTCGTCTGGACGGCAAGGTCGCCGTCGTCACCGGCGCTGCCGGCGTCATCGGCACCGCGACCATGCGCCTGCTGGCCGAGCGCGGCGCGCGTATCGTCGCAGTCGACCGCAGGCAGGCAGGACCTCACGGCCGCCATCACGGACCTGCCGGCTTCGGCAGAGGCGCTGGCGGTCGCCGCCGACGTCACCCAGGAAGACGAGGTCGCCGAATATGTCCGCGCCAGCGTCGACAAGTTCGGCACCATCGACGTGTTCTACAACAACGCCGGCATCGAGGGCGAGATCAAGCCGATCACGGAATATTCGCTGGAGAGCTTTCGCCGCGTGCTCGACGTCAATGTGGTCGGCGTCTTCCTCGGCATGAAGCATGTGCTGCCGGTGATGCTGAAGCAGAACAAGGGCAGCATCATCAACACCGCCTCGATCGCCGGCCTGATCGGATCGCCGCAGATCGCGGTCTACAGCGCCAGCAAGCACGCGGTGATCGGGCTGACCAAGAGCGCGGCGTGGGAATGCACCGGCACCGGCGTGCGCGTCAATTGCGTCTGCCCGGGCCTGATCGACAGCCGGATGCTGAGCGCGATCATGCAGGCCCGCAACGGCGGCAACGCGCCGCCGCCGAACGACAAGATCGTCGAGCGAATTCCGGCGCGCCGGCTCGGACAGGCCTCCGAGGTCGCCTCGATCGTCGCCTTCCTCGCGTCCGATGAAGCAAGCTACGTCTCGGGCTCCGCCTACACCGTCGATGGCGGCCGCACCGCCGCCTGATTTCCGTTACGTAACGACAGATCACCAGAGGTTTTCGCAACAATGCCCGTTACGTCTCGATCCCGATGCCGCCGCCGTCTACAAGGCCTTCCAGGAAGCCGGCCGACCGGCCTATGAGACGCTGACCGCCGCCGGAAGCCCGCGAGTATTATCTGACCGCCCGCTTCGTCACCAATCCCGAGCCGCCCGAACTCGCCGACGTCAAGCCGCTTTCGATCCCCGCACCGCACGGCACGATCCCGGCGCGCATCTACACGCCGAAGACGTTGCGCAAGACCGATGGCCTCGCGCCCTGCCTGGTGTTCTTCCACGGCGGCGGCTGGGTGATCGGCGATCTCGACTCCCACGACGTGGTCTGCCGCAAGCTCGCGCATGAGGGCGAGTTGATCGTGATCTCCGTCGACTATCGCCTCGCGCCCGAGCACAAATTCCCCGCCGCCGTCGACGACGCCATCACCGCCACGAAATGGGTCGCCGCCAACGCGAAAACGCTCGGCATCGATGCCGACCGATTGACGGTCGGCGGCGACAGCGCCGGCGGCAATCTCGCCGCGGTGGTCGCGCTCGCCGCGCGCGACGGCGATGGACCGACGATCGCGGGCCAGGTGCTGATCTATCCCGCCACCGATTTTGCGATGAACGCATCCCTCGCACAGCGAGCCCGAGACCAGCATCCTGCTGACGCATTCCGTCATCAAATGGTTCTGCAACCATTATCTCGGCGGCGGCCGACATTCACGACTGGCGCGCCTCGCCCGCACGCGCGAAAACGCTGGCCGGATTGCCGCCGGCCTATGTGCATGACCGCCGGCGCCGATCCCTTGCGCGACGAAGGCGACGAATATGCCGGCGACTGAAGGAAGCCGGCGTGCCCGTGACCTACCGGCATTTTCCCGGCCAGTTCCACGGCTTCTTCACCATGGGCAAATTGCTGCAAGCAGGCCAATGTCGCGGCCAGCGAAATCGGCGTATGGCTGAAGGCGCTGGGCTGATCGCCAATCGGACAATTTTGACGGAGACAAAGCCTTGCCAACATGGTGGGGCCGTAGAAACTGCCCCACGCCGTCCACTTCACCTTCTTCGGATTGGGGGCCTCACAGCGCGGACAGGGCTCGAATTTCGACTTCTTGACGATGCGATCGTCGTCATCGTCGTCGTCGCGGTTACGGCGGCGGCGCCCGACCACGGTCGTCGTCATCGTCATCATCGTCGTCGCGGTGTTTGCGGTCGGTGCGAGTGCCGGCGCTGCGCGTGCGTTCGCGGTCGTCGTCGTCATCATCGCGGGAGGTGCGGGACTTGCGAGCGGGCGTCGGCGACTCGCCGCTCTCGTCGGGCTCGATCTCGACGGGGGCGAAATCCTCTTCATCCCCGCTGGGAGACGCACCGAGGGCGCGGACTTGGGGCACTTGATTTTCTTGCCGGCAAGGTCGTCTGCGCCACCTTGAGGGTGGATTTGCACCCGGTGCAGGTCAGGGTGACTGGCATGATAGGTAGCCCCTCTGGAACGGCCGGCCCACCGAGGTCGCAAGGATGGAAATGCCGAAGAGCACGCCCTCGAATGCCGCCGCGCAATGGCTATCATAACCGGTATAGATGGGGAGCGGCAAGCGGCGCGCGGTTGCGAACCGGTGCCGAAGGGTACGAAGGGACGGGTTGCGCGGGAAGAGATCAACCGCGATCTCCAGGGAGAGAACCGATGAAGCCGACGAATCTGGCCGCCCTGGTCCTTGGTTTGCTTCTCGCGGGCGGCGCCGGGGCAGCCGTGGCGAAAGTGAACCGATCCGCGGGTTTGTCGCGGCACCGCGCAAGGTCGTTCTGATCGCCGGGCCCCTCGACAAGGGCCACCCGCCCGGCACCCACGAATACGAGAAGTCCGTTCGCTTCCTCAAACATTGCCTGGACCACTCCGCCGACGCCAGGGGCATCGTCGTCGAGGCGCAACACCGGCGGCTGGCCCGACGATCCGCGGACGCTCGACGACGCCGATACCATCGTCCTCGTCGCCAGCGGCAGCGACCGAAGTGCCGTCGACCATCCCTTCCTCATCGGCGACCGCCTGTCCGTCATCGATAAACAGATGAAACGCGGCTGCGGGCTGGTGCTGATCCACTGGTGTACCTTCGTCCCGCGCAAGCAGGCCGGCGACAAGATCCTCGAATGGGTGGGTGGCTACTTCGATTACGAGTCCGGACCCAAGCCGCGGGGCTGGTACTCGAAGATCCGCACTGCCACCACCCGCGCCGTCCCCGTCGCGGCCAGCAGCCATCCCATCGGCCGCGGGTTGTCGCCTTTTCAGCTCCGCGAGGAGTACTACTATCAACTTCGCTTTCGCGAGCGCGACCAGCAATACGTACTCGTCGAGCAGGTGTCACAT
>CAVTYA010000006.1:0-7458 GCA_963738765.1 uncultured Alphaproteobacteria bacterium
CTCCGCGGATCGTTCGCGCCGCCCATACGAACAGCAGTGCGCCGAGCGTGGTCGTGACCGCCGCCGACAGCAGCGAGTAGCGCACCGCGTTGGCGCCGTAGTCGTTCTTCAGGGCGTCGTTGATCACGCCGACCGCGAGCGGGCCGACGCCCTGGCCGAAGCAGGTCGCGGTCAGCGCGATGATGGCGGACGCCAGCGCGCGCATGCTGGGGCGCGCGACGGTCTGCGCGATCGCAAAGATCGGCCCGAGGTGAAAGCCGACCAGGAACGAGGTCGCCGCCAGCGCCGCGACCATGGTCGCGAAATCGTGCGTCAGCATGCACAGCGCAAACACCGGCCCGGCGAGGCCCGAGGTGATCGCCGGCGCCCATAATTTCCAGCGGTCGTCGCGGCGGCTGATCCGCGCCACCACGAGGCCGCCGACCAGGGTGCCCGCCATGCCGAGCGAGGCCCTTGAAGGTGCCGGCATAGGTGCCGATCTCGGCGCTGGACAGATGATGCACCCGCGCCAGGAACGGCGGGATCCAGGCCGCGGTCGCGTAGTTGGTGTAGGTCGTCAGGCAAAAGCCGATCAGCACGATGACGAAGCTTTGCTGCGAGGCGAGGAAGCCGAGCGTCGGCCCGATCGGCTCCGGCGTGAACGTCTCCGCCATCGCGCCGCGCTTCGGCTCCGAGATCGTCAGCCACAGCACGGCGGCGAGCGCGATGCCGGGCAGGCCGGCGGTGAAGAACGCCATCCGCCAGCCGTAGTGCTGGTTGACATAGCCGCCGATGAAATAGCCGAGGAAAACCCCGAGATAAGTGCCGATGGCGTAGATGCCGAGCGCGCGCGGCCGTTCGTTCTTGTCGAAGAGATCGGCGACCATCGATTGCGATGCCGGCGAGCCCGCGGATTCGCCGATGCCGACGCCGATTCTAGCCAGCGTCAAACTGGTCACGGTTTGGGCCATGCCGCACAGGAATGTCATTGCGCTCCAGAACGCGAACGCAATGGCTACGATGTTGCGTCGGTTGAGCCGGTCGGCGACGCGCGCGATCGGGATGCCGAGCAGCGAATAGAACAGCACGAAGCCGAAGCCCGCGAGCAGGCCCATCGTGGTGTCGCTGAGCGTGAACTCTTTCTTGATCGGCTCGATCAGGACGTTGAAGATGTGCGGTCGAGGAAATTCAGCGCGTAGACGATCGTGAGCACGCCGAGCACGTAGTATCGCCGGGTCGAGGGTTTTGCGACGGCATCCGATTGCGCGGCCACCTGCGGCGCGAGATCGACCATGGTTTCCCCCTGAAATTGTTTTCTTGTGATGGGCGTGTTGTCTTACGCCTCGCGAATGAAATTCCCCGCCTCGAATTCCACCGGTGCAGCGTCCGGCTCGAACGAGACACCGATCGGATCGCGCCCGGCGGCCATCGCCACCGAGCTGGTCGCAGAGCATCCGCCGGATCATCAGGATGCCGCGGTCGCTCTGGCCAAAGTGCTCTTCGGAATGCAGCGTCACTTCGCCCTGGCCGATCTGGGCCTCGTAGTCGCCGGGATATTGCTGGTGTTCCTGCTCGGTCATGTCCCACCAGAATTTACCGTTGAATTTTGAGCGCATCCGCCCGATGTCGCCCGAATTCTTGACCCGGCCGGCGACGTAGATGCGGAACGAGGTGTCGTCGATCGGCAGGGTCCAGCCGATCGATTCGACGCGGGCGAATTGCGCCACGCGCGGATTGGGCACCACGCGCAGCGTGGGGAGGGCAGCTTCCGTTACCCGATAGAACACCTTGCCGTCGTCCTGATGGCGGATCGAGCGAACGGTGACACCGCGCGGCGACATCTCGAACTTCACCTCGGGCATCGAAGCCATCATGTTCGTAAATTGCGGCCCGCTGAACGAGCCGTGCAGCACCGGCACGTGGTAGGGGTCGACCACGTTCTCGAAATGCTGCAGCCAGTTACAGGGAATGATATCAGGGCCGCCGCCGCCAATCGATGAATCGTCGGCCTCGACGAACTCGCCGTCGTCCATCTTCTCCAGGCACTCGTAGCGCGGCAGCACCGGCTTCTTCTCGGCCGGGCCCATATAGGCGAAGATCAGCCCGTACACTCCTGTACGGGGTACCAGGGCTGGCGCACCTTGTCCTTGAACTGGCCGCCATCGGGCTCGCAGGGCTGCTCGAGGCAATGGCCCTGGGTGTCGAATTTCCAGCCGTGGTAGCAGCAGCGGATGCCGTCTTCCTCGACCTTGCCGTAATAGAGCGTGGTGCCGCGATGGCAGCAGCGGGCGTGCAGCAGGCCTACCCGGGCGTGCTTGTCGCGGAACAGCATCAGATCCTCGCCTAGCACGCGCACTTTCCTGGGGATATCGGTGGCATCGCTCATCAGGCCGACGGGGTGCCAGTAGCGCCGGAGCAGTTCGCCCATCGGCGTGCCGCGGCCGACCGACGTCAGCTCGGTCCGCGTCGTGGACGGTTTCATGGCGTAGGCGGTGCCGAGATCGCGATCCCGCTGGGTGATATTCATGCCGTCTCCTCCCGCCGCGGTCTTTGCTGCGCGGTCGTTTGATATCGCAACAAAGTGAAACGCAGGTCGATGACAATGTCAACGATCTCGCTAAAACCTTGGCAGGGGCGAGCTTTGTTGGCAGAGCATTGTCATGAGCCAGAAACCGAAGAGGGCGGGCCCGCCTCAGCCGGGCGCCGCCGGCGACACGGAATTGGCGCCGATCACCGCGATGATGTCGTCGCGGCTGATGGTGCTGGCCAACCTGCTGAAGCGCGGCGCGATCCTGCGCTACAAGCGGCTCGCCGGGCTTTCCTCGGTGGAATTCGGCCTGGTGGCCTCGCTGGGGCGCCATCCGCCGATGAGCGTGATCCGGCTCGCGGAAGCGGTCGGCATGGACAAGGGCCAGATCAGCCGGGCGCTGGCCGGACTGGTCTCGCGAAAACTCGTCGCCAAGGCGGTCAACCCGAGGGACAACCGGGAAACCCTGGTTTGCCTGACCAGGGCCGGCCTTGCCGCGCACGATGCGATTGTGACGGGCGCGCAGGAACGCAATCGCCGCCTGCTGGAACAGCTCGGCGAGGGAGAACTGGAGGTGCTGCTCGGGCACATCGATCGCCTGACCGACACCGCCGCCCAAATGCTCGCCGCCGAAAAAGATTTGGGCTGAGGCATCGCCTGAAATGCGGGCACCGAACGGCGGGTCATGCGTTGGTTTGTCGAGGCCGTGACGCGCCGTTTTATCGGGTTATCCCGATGCAGGAATGGCGGCAGACCGTCAAAATAGCTTGTCTTGCGCCCTCTGTTGCGCTGCGCTAAGCCTCAAGAATAATTCCAATCAGCAAATCTGCGGACCGTCCGAAACCGCAGGAAAAGGTACCGCCGAATGACCGGCATCCTGCAGAATTACCTTCCACTTGTGGTGTTTATCGGGGTGGCGAGCCTGATCGGTGTGGCGCTCCTGATCGCCCCGTTCCTGGTCGCGTTCCAGCAGCCGGATCCGGAAAAGCTCTCCGCCTATGAATGCGGATTCAACGCTTTTGACGACGCCCGCATGAAGTTCGACGTCCGCTTCTACCTGGTTGCGATCCTCTTCATCATCTTCGACCTCGAAGTGGCGTTCCTGTTCCCGTGGGCGGTCGCGTTCGGCAAGCTCGGCGCCACCGGTTTCTGGTCGATGATGGTGTTCCTCGCCGTCCTCACCGTCGGCTTTGCCTATGAATGGAAGAAAGGCGCGCTCGAATGGGATTGAGCCCCGCAGCCACCTCGCAGAGAGCGTCTCCGGTGATCGCACCGGCTGCGACCGGCATTATCGATCCCTCGACCGGCAAACCGGTCGGCGCCAACGACCCGTACTTCCTCGAGGTCAATCACGAACTCTCCGACAAGGGGTTCTTCGTCGCCGCCACCGACGATCTGATCACCTGGGCGCGCACCGGTTCGCTGATGTGGATGACGTTCGGTCTCGCCTGCTGCGCGGTCGAGATGATGCAGGTGTCGATGCCGCGCTACGACGTCGAGCGCTTCGGCTTTGCGCCGCGCGCCTCGCCGCGGCAGTCCGACGTCATGATCGTCGCGGGCACCCTGACCAACAAGATGGCGCCGGCGCTGCGCAAGGTCTACGACCAGATGCCGGAGCCGCGCTACGTGATCTCGATGGGGTCATGCGCCAATGGCGGCGGCTACTATCACTATTCCTACTCGGTGGTGCGCGGCTGCGACCGCATCGTGCCGATCGACATCTACGTGCCCGGCTGCCCGCCGACGGCGGAAGCGCTGCTCTACGGCGTGTTGCTGTTGCAGAAGAAGATCCGGCGCACCGGCACCATCGAACGCTAAGGTTTTAGGTCATGGACGACGGCAAGCTCGACGCCCTGGGGCAGACGATCGTTAGCGCGCTTCCCGGCGCGGCAAGTGGTCATTCAGTCGCGTTTGATCAGCTCACCGTCACCGTGCAGGCTGAAAAGATCGTCGAAGTCGTCAAATTTCTGCGCGACGATCCCGCCTGCCGCTTCGTCAGCATCATCGACGTGACAGCGGTAGATTATCCCGGGACGCGAAAAGCGCTTCGACGTGATCTACCACTTCCTGTCACCGACGCTGAATGCGCGCATCCGCGTGCGCGCTGAGGCCGACGAGACCACGCAGGTGCCGTCGATCATCGACGTGTTTCCCGGCGCCGACTGGTTCGAGCGCGAGTGCTATGACCTCTATGGCGTGATCTTCACCGGCCACCCGGACATGCGCCGGCTGCTGACCGATTACGGCTTCGACGGCCATCCGCTGCGCAAGGACTTTCCGCTCACCGGCTTCGTCGAGGTCCGCTACGACGACCAGGAGAAGCGTGTGCTGTACGAGCCGGTCCGTCTCAACCAGGAATTCCGCAAATTCGATTTCCTCTCGCCATGGGAAGGCGCGGACTATCCGCTGCCGGGCGACGAGAAGGCTGAGCCGAAGGCCTGACCATGAACGAACAAAATCTTCGCAACTTTACCATCAACTTCGGACCGCAGCATCCGGCGGCGCACGGCGTGCTGCGCCTGGTGCTGGAGCTCGACGGCGAAGTCGTAGCGCGCGTCGATCCGCATATCGGCCTGCTTCATCGCGGCACCGAAAAGCTGATCGAGCAAAAGACCTATCTGCAGGCGATCCCGTATTTCGACCGGCTCGACTACGTCGCGCCGATGAATCAGGAGCACGCGTTCTGTCTGGCCGCCGAAAAGCTGCTCGGCATCGCCGTGCCGCGCCGCGGCCAGTTGATCCGCGTGCTCTACTGCGAGATCGGCCGCATCCTGTCGCATCTGCTCAACGTCACCACGCAGGCGATGGACGTCGGCGCGCTGACCCCGCCGCTGTGGGGCTTTGAAGAGCGCGAAAAGCTGATGGTGTTTTACGAGCGCGCGTCCGGCTCGCGGATGCATGCGGCCTATTTCCGGATCGGCGGCGTGCATCAGGACCTGCCGCCGAAACTGATCGACGATATCGACGCCTGGTGCGATCCGTTCCTGCAGGTGGTCGCCGATCTCGAAACGCTGCTCACCGGCAACCGCATCTTCAAGCAGCGCAACGTCGACATCGGCGTGGTCTCGCTGAAGCAGGCCTGGGAATGGGGCTTTTCCGGCGTGATGGTGCGCGGCTCGGGTGCTGCGTGGGATTTGCGCAAGGCGCAGCCTTACGAATGCTACGCCGAGATGGATTTCGACATTCCGATCGGCAAGAACGGCGACTGCTACGACCGCTACTGCATCCGCATGGAAGAGATGCGCCAGTCGGTGCGCATCATGAAGCAGTGCATCGCAAAGCTGCGCGCGCCGGACGGCCAGGGCCCGGTCGTCGTCGAGGACAACAAGATCGTGCCGCCGCGCCGCGGCGAGATGAAGCGCTCGATGGAAGCGCTGATCCATCACTTCAAGCTCTACACCGAAGGCTTCCACGTGCCCGGCCGGCGAGGTCTATGCCGCGGTCGAGGCGCCGAAGGGCGAGTTCGGCGTCTATCTGGTCGCCGACGGCACCAACAAGCCCTACAAGTGCAAGATCCGCGCGCCGGGCTTTGCCCATCTGCAGGCGATGGATTTCATCTGCAAGGGCCATCTGCTGGCCGACGTTTCGGCCATCCTCGGCTCGCTCGACATCGTGTTCGGAGAGGTCGACCGGTGATGGCGCAGGCGCCCATCCAGTTCGATCGCGCTTCAGGGGCTCTCGAGGGAGCCAACCTGTGGGAGCGAACGGCTGCATTGGCGCTTTCGACCGGCTCGAAAATCTCGTCGCATTTTTCGCATCGCGGCTACATCGGTTGCGCCAATCTGCTGCGCAAGACGCTGCCCGAGCGCAACATCGCGATCAAGCTCAACGAAGATGCGACCTTCGAATTTCCCTACGGCGACGGCTACTGGAGCAAGCTGCTCAATCGTTCGTACCATTACGAGGATGAGCTGGAATTGCTGTTTCGGGATTCCGCCGACGTCGATTACACGCTGCTCGATTGCGGCGCCAATTACGGCTACTGGTCGGTGCTGGTCTCGAGCAAGCCGTTCGGCGCGCACAAGGCGATCGCGATCGAGCCGTCGGCACAGAATTTTCCGAAACTGGCCAATAACGCCAAGGTCAACCGCAGCCGCTTCGAGCTGATGAAATGCGCGATCGGGGCCGCGCGGGGCACCGCGCGGCTGTCGGGCACCAAGCACGAGGCGTTCTCGATCGCCGGCGACCACGCCAATGGTGAGGAAGTGCCGGTCATTGCGCTCGATAATCTGCTGGACGACGGCAAGGTCGGATCGAGCGGAAAATTCCTGATCAAGCTCGACGTCGAAGGCGTCGAGATCGAGGCTATCAAGGGCGGCACGCGCCTGTTGCAGGCCGACAGCGTCATCCTGTGCGAAGAGCACGGCAATGACCCGCAGCATACGGTATCGCGCTATATCCTCGAACATACCCCGCTGAAGCTGATCGTGTTCGATCCGCGCAGCAATCGCCTTGAAACCGTGACCGAACTTTCCATCCTCGACCGCATCAAGGTTTCAACCCACATCGGCTACAACGTGTTCGGCACCGCAAGCGCATTCTGGCTCGACCGGATCAATGCGCTGAATGCCAACACCGCGCGCCGCGCGCAATGAGAGACTGAACGATGTCCGTCCGCCGTCTTGCCCCGAAGGAATTGCAGCCCGCCAGTTTTGCGTTTTCGGACGAGAATTTGGCGTGGGCGAAAGCGCAGATCGAAAAATACCCGGCCGGGCGCCAGGCCTCGGCCGCCATCGCGATCCTGTGGCGGGTCCAGGAGCAGCATGAGGGCTGGGTTTCGGAAGCCGCAATCCGCGCCGTCGCCGACCTGCTCGAGATGCCCTATATCCGCGTGCTCGAAATCGCGACCTTCTACACCATGTTTCAGCTGCGGCCAGTCGGCAAGAAGGCCCATGTGCAGGTCTGCGGCACCACGCCGTGCCGGTGCACACGTACTCGTCGAAGGGCTGCAC
>CAVTYA010000007.1:0-9608 GCA_963738765.1 uncultured Alphaproteobacteria bacterium
CAAGCTGATCCTCGGCGCGGTGCGCGCGGCCTATTCGGATTATCTGCCGCGCGACCGCCATCCGGTGGTGGCGCTGTTCGTGACGCTCGATGCCGCGAGGTCGATGCCAATGTGCATCCGGCCAAGACCGAAGTCCGATTCCGCAACGGCCTGGCCGATCGTGCACGCGCTGAAGGAAGGCCTTGCGCGCGAAGGCAAGCGCACCGCGGCCAACAGCGACGGTGCGGCGATCTCGGCGTTCCGCCCGGCGTTCGCGCCGCGCCGCCAATTGGGACTGGCGGCGTTCGCCGGCCTACCCGGTCGGACCATGCCGTCTTCGAGGAATCGGCGGCGACCGCCTTCGCCGAACCCGGCCAGGCGGCGTTCGACGTCGGCACGCCGACCGCCGACGTGCGCTTCGCAGGAAGCGCCGGCCGCCGATCTGCTCGACCGCCCGCTCGGTGCGGCGCGCACGCAAATTCACGAGACCTATATCGTGTCGCAGACCCGCGACGGCCTCATCGTGGTGGACCAGCACGCCGCCCATGAGCGCATCGTCTATGAGAAACTCAAGGCCTCGCTGGCGAGGAACGGCGTGCAGCGGCAGATCCTTCTGATCCCCGAGATCGTCGAACTCGACGAGGCCACGGTGGAGCAGCTGCTCGACCGCGCCGAGGAACTTGCGTCGTTCGGGCTGGCGATCGAATCCTTCGGCCCCGGCGCGGTCGCGGTGCGCGAGACGCCGTCGCTGCTCGGCAAGACCGACGCCGGCGGCGCTGCTGCGCGATCTCGCCGAGCACATGGCGGAATGGGACGAGGCGCTGCCGCTGGAGCGGCGGCTGATGCATGTCGCGGCCACCATGGCCTGCCACGGCTCGGTGCGCGCCGGCCGCCGGCTCAAGCCGGAGGAGATGAACGCGCTGCTGCGCGAGATGGAAGACACGCCCAATTCCGGCCAGTGCAATCACGGCCGGCCGACCTATGTGGAACTGAAGCTTGTCGATATCGAGAAGCTGTTCGGGCGAAGGTGAGGCAGGTTGCTGAGCGTCAACGGCGCATCGCCCGGCTTGACGGGCGACGCAGCGTACGCCGCGCCATCGTGATCAGACCAGCGGCTCTGGGATACTCGATGCCGCCTCGCGGGCATGACGAGCCCATGCTAGCGCACTTCGCCCGCAAGAACACAAACTCCGTGTCGTCGTAGGCCCGCCGCTCCAGCTCCTCGAAACCTTCCGGCGCGGCGAACTCCGCCGCCTTGGCCTCCTCGACCACCAGCAGCGCACCCGGCGTCAGCCAGCCGCCGTCGCGCAGCGAGGCCAGCGCCTTCTCGCGCCAGCCCCATGCCATAGGGCGGATCGAGAAACACCAGCGAGAACGGCTCGACCGGATGCGCCGGGCCGAGATCGGTGGCGTCGCGGCGATAGACCTTGGTCACGCCGCCCAGGCCCAGCGCCTCGACATTGTTGCGCAGCAGCGCGCGCGCCTCGGCGCCGTTGTCGACGAACAGCGCGAAGCCGCGCCGCGCGAGATCGCCTCGATGCCGAGCGCGCCGGTGCCGGCGAACAGGTCGAGCACGCGCGCGCCGTCAATCGGATCGTCGTAGGCATGGATCAGGATGTTGAACAGCGACTCGCGCAGGCGGTCCGCGGTCGGGCGGATGTCGCGCGACGACGGCGACGCAGATTGCGGCCCTTCAGTCGTCCGCCGACGACGCGCATCAGAGATCTGCATGGCCGGGCTTGTCGCGGCCCTCCCTCTTGCTGGGAGGGAGGGGTAGCCACGGATCGTGGATCGACCCCGCACCAGCCGGGCGACGACCTTCCGGGGCATGACGGGAGCTGCAACTCATGAAGCTACTCGTCCCGCGGCTTCAGATCGCGCTTGCCGTGATAGCCGCGCTGCGGACGGCGCGGCGGGCCGTAGCCATTGGCCTCGGCTTCGTTGCGCGCGCGCGCCTCCTCGCTGCCGGTGCGCTGCACCAGCACGCGGCGGCCCTTGCGGTCGGCGATCAGCGCCGCTCTTGCCGGCCGGCTTGAACGGCTTCTTGCCGCGCGGCGCGGCGGCTCGTCGGCGCTCGGCCGCTGCCGGCTCGCCCGGCATCGGCCGGTTGAAATCCGCGCCGGCGAGCGCGGCGATCTTTTCGCCGAGCTGCTCGCGCAGCACGCGCGTCTTGACCTCCTCGACCTCGCCTTCGGCGAGTTCGGCCGAGCTGGAACGGACCATAGGACACCCGGATCAGCCGGTTCACCTCGAGGCCGAGATGCGCCAGCACGTTGCGCACCTCGCGGTTCTTGCCCTCGCGGATCGCGAACACCAGCCAGACATTGGCGCCCTGGTCGCGCTCCAGCGTCGCATCGATCGGGCCGTATTTGACGCCGTCGACCTCGACGCCCTTCTTCAGCTCGTCGAGCTGCGCCTGCGTCACCTCGCCATGGGCGCGGACGCGATAGCGCCGCAGCCAGCCGGTGTCGGGCAGTTCCAGCGCGCGCGCCAGCCCGCCGTCATTGGTCAGCAGCAACAGGCCCTCGGTGTTGAAATCGAGCCGGCCGATCGAGATCAGCCGCGGCAGCCCCTCCGGCAGATTGTCGAACACCGTCGGCCGCCCTTCGGGATCGGCATGGGTCGTCATCAGCCCGCGCGGCTTGTGATACAGGAACAGCCGGGTGCGCTCGCGCGGCGGCAACGGCTTGCCGTCGACGGTGATGACGTCGTTGGCGGTGACGTCGAGCGCCGGCGAATTGATGACGCGGCCGTTGACGGTGACGCGGCCCTGCACGATCCATTCCTCGGCGTCGCGGCGCGAGGCCAGCCCTGCCCGCGACACCACCTTGGCGATACGCTCGCCGGATTTCTTCTCGCGCGGCGGACGCGCGGTCGCGCCGCTCCTCGGGCGCGCGCTCGCGATAGGCGCCACGGCCGCCGAACGCCGGACGCTTTGCGAAAATCTTGCTGTCGTCCTCGTTGTCGCGGCGCGGCCGGTCGGCATCGCTGCGCGGATGCTCCTGCCAGCCGGTGCGGCCTTCGCCAGCACCGTCGCCGCGATCACGACGCGGACGTTCGAATTTCGGACGGTCCTCGCGGCCTTCTCGCGGACGGTCGAATTTCGGCCGCTCGCGAAATGGGCGATCGCCTTGCGGGCGATCCTCGCGCGGACGCGAAAATCGCGGACGCTCCTCGCCGCCGCGGTCCTCACGCGGCTTATCGAAGCGTGGCTTGTCGAAACTGCGGCGACGGACGGGCGTTGCGCCCGACGTGATCGGGCGAAGAAGCATCGCGCTTCTGCCACGGCTTCGACTCGCCGCGATCCCCCGGGCCGCTCTTGCGATCCCGGCTGGCGAAATCCTTGCGCGGACCGCGGTCCGGCGCGCCGCGCGGCGAGAACTTCTTGTCGCCGCCGAATTTCCGCTCGGGCCGGTCACCGCGGGGACGGTCGCCATCGCGCGGCGGCCGCGCCGAATAGGGGCGATCTCCCCGCGGGCGGTCGCCGTCCTTGCGAAAACCCTCGCCGCGCGGGGTATAGGGCCGCTTCTCGCCGCCGCCTTCCCGCGGCGTGTAGGGCTTCTTGTCGCCGAATTTCCGGTCCTGAAAACGCGCGGCCGGGCGGGCATCGCCGCGATCGCCACGCGCTGCGCGGTCGTCGCGCTTGAAATTCGGTCGATCGCCGCGCGGGGTGTAGGTGCGCTTTTCGCCGCCGCGGTCCTCGCCGCGGGGACGGTCGTCGCGGTGGAAGCGGGGCGTGCGCGGAGCATCATCGCGGTCACGACGCGGGGAAGCGCCCTCCCGCTTGCCGGCGTAAGGCTTGCCGGCGCCCGCATAGGGCTTCTTGTCGTAGGATCGGCCGCCTTCGGGTTTAGCGGCATAGGACTTCGCGGCATAGGGGCGCTTCTCGCCTTCGCCCTTGCCTTGAAATTCCTTGCCGGCGCGCTTGGCGAACTTCTTCTCAGGGCCCCTTGCCGCGCCGGAACGGCCCTTGCCGCCTCCCGGCCGGTCACGCCGGCCGCGGGAATCGTTGTTTTTGTCGTTATCGCGGGGCATGAATAGTCTCTCGTTGGCAGATGAAATGGCGATCAGGCGGATGTGGATGGGCTGTCATAGCGATAACGCGCGCGCTCTTGGCTCAAGGCGCAATCTCACGCAAAACCGGTATCCACTTTTGCTGAATGACCCTCCAGTAGCAGGTTTCTTCCGATGATACGAGGGATGACCGCCCCTTCTTTCATGGATTTGGCGCTGAAAACGGCCAAAAACGCCGGAAAAGCCGGCGAAGTCCCGATCGGATGCGTCATTGTCAGGGATTACGAGGTCATCGCCACGGCCGGCAACCGTACCCTGACCGACCGCGATCCGACCGCGCATGCCGAAATCCTGGCGATCCGGCAGGCCGCCGAGGCGATCGGGACCGAGCGGCTGGTCGATTGCGATCTCTACGTCACGCTGGAGCCCTGCACCATGTGCGCCGGCGCGATCTCGTTTGCAAGGATCAGGCGGCTGTATTACGGCGCCGCCGATCCGAAGGGCGGCGCGGTCGATTCCGGCGTGCGGTTCTTCGCTTCACCGACCTGCCATCATGTGCCGGACGTCTATTCGGCGGTCGGCGAAACCGAGGCGGCGGCGCTGCTGAAGGAGTTTTTCAGGGTGAGAAGGTAGCGATCCTGCTCCCCTGTCATTGCGTAAAAAACGCCTTCAGCGCCTTCGCGGTCGCGTCCGGGTTTTCTTCCGTGAGAAAATGCCCGGAATCGACAGGCGCGCCCGAGACGTTGGTCGCCCAATTCTTCCAGGTGTCGAGCGGCGTCGCCGCGGCGCTGGCGATGCCGGCGTCGCCCCACAGCGCCAGCATCGGGATCGTGATCTTGTTGCCGGCGTCGTGATCCTGCTTGTCGATCTCATAGTCGGCATAGGCGCCGGCGCGGTAGTCCTCGCACATCGCATGCACGCGCGAGGGATCGCGGAACGCGGCGAGATAATGCTCCAGCGCCCGCTTGTCGATCGCGTCGAGCGTTTTCGACTTGGTCTGGCTCGCCATCTTTTGCTTGAGGAAGAAGTCCGGATTGCCGCCGATCAGGGTTTCCGGCAGCGGCGCGGGCTGCGCCAGAAATGTCCAGTGATAGATCTTCAGCGCATAGAGCCGGTTCATGCGCTCCCAGTAATTATAGGTCGGCAGGATATCGAGCACGGCGAGCCGCGACAGCCGGCCGGGATGATCGAGCGCCAGCCGATAGGCGACGCGGCCACCGCGATCATGCCCGGCAAGCGCAAAATGCACATGGCCGAGCTGCTCCATCGCATCGATCATGGTCTGCGCCATCGCGCGCTTGGTGTAGGGCGTATGATCCTTGTCGCTGTCGGGCATGTCCGACCAGCCATAGCCCGGCAGGTCGGCGATGATCAGCGTGAACTTGTCGCAAGCTGCGGCGCGACGCGGTGCCACATCACATGGGTTTCGGAAAAGCCGTGCAGCAGCAACAGCGGCGGCCCCTTGCCGCCGACGCGCGCGAAGATGCGGCCGGATCGGGTGTTGATCCATTCGGAAGAAAAACCGGGATAGAGGTCGGCGAGATCGGGCATGTTCACACTCTCATGTCATCGTCGGAAAGCGGATGATCCAGTAAACACTAACAAAACACGGCTTCGCGGTCTCGCCGCGAATTTCGCGCGAGTTTTGAGAGGAAATGTTCCGCCCCCGGTAGTCAGAGGGCGCAGGGAAGACCGGGTGCGCGCTGCACCCGCGGTCTCGCGTGCAAAAAGCACGGGAAATGCGCACACGAGCATACAGGTTCAGCGGAAGCAGTCCGGCCTTCCCTGCGCAGTGGTTTACGGCTTGCTTCGAGCTCTCCCCGGTGATCGGGCTTTTCGGAAGTCGCCACGACGTGACTTCTCAGTTCAAATTGGTCGAGCGGTCGGTCTTACTTGTGTAATGGCGACGCCGGAGATCGCGAGCAGCCCACCGACGATCAACTTTGGGGTCATACGGTCGCCAAGGAACAACACGCTCGAAAGCAAGGCGAACACCGGAAGCAGCAGGCCGAATGGTGCGACGCGACCCATGGAGCAACGGGCGATCAGCCAGAACCAAAGGCCAAACCCGACAATTCCTCCGATGAAAATCGTGTAGGCGAGTGCCAGCCAACCACGTTCATCCGCCGTGACAAGGCTCGCCAGTTGGCCACGTTCAAGGAGCGACGACATCAACATGACCTGCGGCACCGTGAGCAGCGAGGACCACCCCATCAACATCAAAGGGTCAAAAGGGCCGTAGCGCTTCGTCAAGACGTTGGACACCGCGAACGCGAAGGCTGCCCCGACCACAAGCAGCAGCGGAAGCGCGTTTGCCGACAAACCAGGCCCCGCGGCCAACACGACCACGCCGACGAATGCAAGCACCACTCCGGCGGACGTGGTCAGAGAGGGCCTCTCCGCGAGCAGCGGCCAGGCCAACAGGACGGTGAAGGGCGTGGCGAGTTGATATGCGACGGCCGACATGCTTCCCGAGCCGAGCCCAAGGCCAACGTAGAACAGGCCGAAGTTCAGTCCGCCGAGGAAAACCGAAATAGCTGCGACAGGGCCGAACTGTTGACGTGTCGGTCTTTTGACGAACGGAATAAGCAGCAGCGCGATGACCAGGAAGCGCAGGGCGAGGAAGAAGAGAGGCGGAAACTCCATAACGCCCACCTTGATGGCCACGAACTGATAGCCCCAGAGCAAGGGGACGGCCACCGCGCAGACGATCTGGATGGCCGACATCGCATCCTTCCTTTCAAGACCGTTAGGTCTAGATATAGACGCGCGAACAGCGGAGGCGTCCATGGGCGGTCTACCTGATGAAGCGGTCGAGAAGAGCGTCAACGGTGGCCTGCGACCTGATCCGTGTCGGTGCCGTTTTACCGACCACTCGCAGCCCCTCGACGAAACAGACGAGAATTCGGGCGGCACTTGAAGGCTCAACACCATCGGCCAACTTGCCCGCCGCCTTCGCACGGGAAAGTGCATCAGCCACCCTGGCCTCCATGGCTTTGAAAAAGCCGGCGATGCGACGATCAACTTCAGCGTCATGGCCAGCCAGTTCCATGGCTGTGGCCACCAGCAGGCATCCGCGCCGACCATTGGCGCCGCTCGTGCGCTCAACGTAGCCGGCAAGGTAGGCCCGCAGGCCGTCGACCGGATCTCTGCGCGGGTCGAGTTCGACATCCATCCGTGTCAGGGCATCGGCAACGTAGCGATCAAGCGCACGCAAGAAGAGCGAGTGCTTGTCACCGAAAGCGGCGTAAAGGCTGCCACGCGAGAGCTTCGTCGCACGAAGAAGGTCCGGCAGCGCCGTGGCGTGATAGCCGCGCGACCAGAACACACCCATCGCGCGTTCGACAGCGGCTTCCGTGTCGAAGCTTCGGGGGCGGCCACGGGGCAATCGCACGGGGGTTTGGCGGCTCATTGCCGATATATAGACCAATTGGTCTTTAATTGAAAGTGGCCGCTTTGGGTCATTCGCGTCAAATCTTGGCATGTCTTTCAATGTCCGGTTGGCGGGCATCTTCGGACTTCCTGGCAATCAGGATCAACCGGCCAAGCCAGCAATTCCGGCCTATCCCGCCGGATTCGGCCGCCTCTATTGCTTCGCCCGTTCTATCGCCTGCCAGCCGATGTCGCGGCGGCAGAAGCCTTCCGGCCAGCGGATGCGGTCGACCGCCGCATAGGCGCGCTGCTGCGCTTCCGCCACCGTCTTGCCGGTCGCGCAGACGTTCAGGACGCGGCCGCCATTGGCGAGGATGTGCCCGTCCTTCGCGACCGTGCCGGCATGGAAAATCTCCACGCCCTCGATTTTTGCGGCGTCATCGAGACCCTCGATCGGCGTGCCCTTCTGGTAGTCGCCGGGATAGCCCTTCGCCGCCATCACTACCGTCAGCGCGGGTTCGGGGAACCAGCGCAGGTCGAAATTCCTGAGCTGGCCGTCGCAGGAGGCCAGCATCGCCGGCACGAGGTCCGACATCATCCGCAGCATCAAGACCTGGCATTCCGGATCGCCGAAGCGGACATTGTATTCGAACAGCTTTGGACCGTCGGCCGTCAGCATCACGCCGGCATAGAGCACGCCGCGAAACGGCGTGCCGCGCGACTTCATGCCGGCGACGGTGGGGAGAATGATGCGGTTCATGATCTGGGCGTGAATTTCGTCCGTCACGAACGGCGTCGGTGAATAGGCACCCATGCCGCCGGTGTTCGGCCCCTGGTCGTGATCGAACACGCGCTTGTGGTCTTGTGCCGACGCCAACGCGATTGCCGTATCGCCATCGGACAACGCAAAGAAGCTGATCTCGCGGCCGGACAAGAATTCCTCGATCACGACCTCGGCGCCGGCCGCGCCGAATGCGCCGTCGAACATCATGGCAATGGCGGCTTCCGCTTCGCGCCAGGGTCATCGCCACCACCACGCCCTTGCCGGCCGCGAGCCCGTCGGCCTTGACCACGATCGGCGCACCCTGCTTGCGGACATAGGCGAGCGCATCGGCGGCGCTGGTAAAGCGGCCATAGGCGCCGGTCGGAATGCCGAATTCGGTGCAGAGTGCTTTGGTGAATCCCTTGGAGCCTTCGAGCTGCGAAGCCTGCTTGCTCGGGCCGAACGCCTTGATGCCGGCCTTGGCGAGGTCGTCGACGATCCCGGCCGCGAGCGGCGTTTCCGGGCCGACCACGACGAAATCTATCGTCTTGCGTTTGCAGAAATCGATCACCGCCTCATGGTCGGCGATGTCGATGGCGATACATTCGGCTTCGCGGGCGATGCCGGCATTGCCGGGCGCGCACCAGAGCTTCGTCACCAAAGGCGAAGCCGCGATCTTCCACGCCAGGGCGTGTTCGCGGCCGCCGGAACCGAGCAGGAGAATATGCATGATATGGAGCCAGATCAGCGGTTTTGTACGGTGTCGGTCGCACGAGTCCGCCCCTCGCGGCAAGGGGGTGAAGTTATGGCTGCCGCGCCGAGGCCGCGATGATCTCCTGCAGCGTCGCGACATGGCGGGCGAAGGCGCCGCGCCCGGCGGCGGTGGCGGTGACCGTGGTCTGCGGCCTCTTGCCGACAAAGGCCTTGTCGACCGCGACATAGCCGGCCTTCGCCAGCGTCTCGATATGGGCGCCGAGGTTGCCGTCGGTCGCCCCGGTCAGCTTTTTCAGCCGGGAGAATTCCAGCCCCGGGTACGCGGCCGGCAGCGCGTTCAGCGCCGCCATGATCTTCAGCCGCAGCGGCTGGTGGATGATATCGTCGAGCTCGGCCATCGCGCTAGCTCCGGCGCATCCAGAGGCCGCCCAGGATGAGCCCGCCGCCATTGACGAACGCCATCCACAGGTCGAACGCATCGCCGACGAAGAAATAGCCGATCAGCGTCAGCGCGATGATGGAAAGACCGATCGCCACGAAGGCCCGGCCGACCCACAGCCCGGCGATGGTGTAGACCATCATGAAATAGATCGGCCAGAACGTGCCCAGTTGCCGCGGGGTGAAATGGCCGAGCCAGACGCTCGAGAACATCCCGACCGCGATGAAGAGCAGGAATGCCGCAAGCATCCTGATATCGAAGGTGCGGATGCCGGACCGCGCCCGGTTGAGGGGGCTGATGACGATCGTCCCCACGATCCCGGCGACA
>CAVTYA010000008.1:0-25892 GCA_963738765.1 uncultured Alphaproteobacteria bacterium
CGTACGCCCGCCGCTCCAGTTCCTTGAAACCTATCCGGCGCTGCGAATTCCGCCGCCTTGGCTTCTTCCACCACCGAGCAATGCATCCGGCGTCAGCCAGCCGCCATCGCGCAGCGAGGCGAGCGCTTTCTCGGCGAGCTTCATGCGGTAGGGCGGATCGAGGAACACCAGCGAGAACGGCTCCATCGGATGCGCCGGGCCGAGATAGTGGCGTCGCGGCGGTACACTTTCGTCACGCCGCCGAGACCGAGGGCCTCGACATTGTTGCGCAACAGCGCCCTCGCCTCGGCGCCGTTGTCGACGAACAGCGCGAACGCCGCCCCGCGCGAGACCGCCTCGATGCCGAGCGCGCCGGTGCCGGCGAACAGGTCGAGCACGCGCGCGCCTCAATCGGGTCTTCATAGGCGTGCACGAGGATATTGAACAGCAACTCGCGCAACCGGTCCGCGGTCGGGCGGATGTCGCGCGACGACGGCGACGCGAGGTTGCGGCCCTTCAATCGACCACCGACGACCCGCATTCCGTCCTTACTCGTCCCGCGGCTTCAGGTCGCGCTTGCCGTGATAGCCGCGCTGCGGACGGCGCGGCGGCCCGTAGCCATTGGCCTCGGCCTCGTTCGGGCGCGGCGCGGCCTCCTCGCTGCCGGTGCGCTGCACCAGCACGCGGCGGCCCTTGCGGTCGGCGATCAGCGCGCTCTTGCCGGCCGGCTTGAACGGCTTCTTGCCGCGCGGTGCCGTCTCTTCGGTCTCCGCCTCCGCCTCACCCGGCATCGGCCGGTTGAAATCCGCGCCTGCGAGCGCGGCGATCTTTTCGCCGAGCTGCTCGCGCAGCACCCGCGTCTTGACCTCTTCGACCTGGCCCTCCGCGAGTTCGGCGAGTTGGAACGGACCGTAGGACACCCAGATCAGCCGGTTCACCTCGAGGCCGAGATGCGCCAGCACGTTGCGCACTTCGCGGTTCTTGCCTTCGCGGATCGCAAACACCAGCCAGACATTGGCGCCCTGGTCGCGCTCCAGGGTCGCATCGATCGGGCCGTATTTGACGCCCTCGACCTCGACGCCCTTCTTCAGCTCGTCGAGTTGCGCCCTGCGTCACCTCGCCATGGGCGCGGACGCGATAGCGCCGCAGCCAGCCGGTATCCGGCAATTCCAGCGCGCGCGCCAGCCCGCCGTCATTGGTCAGCAGCAACAGGCCCTCGGTGTTGAAATCGAGCCGGCCGATCGAGATCAGCCGCGGCAGACCCTCCGGCAGATTGTCGAACACCGTCGGCCGCCCCTCGGGGTCGGCATGGGTGGTCATCAGCCCGCGCGGCTTGTGATACAGGAACAGCCGCGTGCGCTCGCGCGGCGGCAACGGCTTGCCGTCGACGGTGATGGCGTCGTTGGCGGTGACGTCGAGCGCCGGCGAATTGATGACGCGGCCGTTGACGGTGACGCGGCCCTGCACGATCCATTCCTCGGCGTCGCGGCGCGAGGCCAGCCCCGCCCGCGACAGCACTTTCGCAATGCGCTCGCCGGATTTCTTCTCGCGCGGCGGCCGCGGCGGCGCGCTTCTCGAAATCCGGCTTGCGCTCGCGATAGGCGCCGCGGCCACCGAACGCGGGACGCTTGACGAAAACCTTGCTGTCGTCCTCGTTGTCGCGGCGCGGCCGGTCGCATCGCTGCGCGGATGTTCCTGCCAGGAGCTGCCCTCGCGCGGACGCTCGAATTTCGGACCGGTCCTCGCGGCCTTCGCGCGGACGATCGAATTTCGGCCGCTCGCGAAACGGGCGGTCGCCTTGCGGGCGATCCTCGCGCGGACGCGAAAATCGCGGACGCTCCTCGCCGCCGCGATCCTCGCGCGGCTTGTCGAAGCGCGGCTTGTCGTAACTGCGGGACGGACGGGCGTTGCGCCCGACATGATCGGGCGAGGAAGCATCGCGCTTCTGCCACGGCTTCAACTCGCCGCGATCCCCCGGGCCGCTCTTGCGATCCCGGCTGCCGAAATCCTTGCGCGGACCGCGGTCCGGCGCACCGCGCGGCGGAAAACTTCTTGTCGCCGCCGAATTTCCGCTCGGGCCGATCACCGCGCGGACGGTCGCCATCGCGCGGCGGACGCGCCGAATACGGGCGATCTGCTCGCGGGCGGTCGCCGTCCTTGCGAAAACCCTCGCCGCGCGGGGTATAGGGCCGCTTCTCTCCGCCGCCTTCGCGCGGCGTGTAGGGCTTCTTGTCGCCGAATTTCCGGTCCTGGAAACGCGCGGCCGGGCGGGCATCGCCGCGGTCGCCGCGCGGCGCGCGGTCATCACGGTTGAAATTCGGGCGATCGCCGCGCGGGGCATAGGCGCGCTTTTCGCCACGGTCCTCGCCGCGGGGGCGGTCGTCGCGGTTGAAGCGCGGCGTGCGCGGCGCGTCATCCCGGTCACGGCGGGGCGGTGCACCGTCGCGTTTGCCGGCGTAAGGCTTGCCGCCGCCCGCATACGGCTTCTTGTCGTACGATCGGCCGCCCTCGGACTTGCCGGCATAGGGGCGCTTCTCGCCCTCGCCCTTGGCCGGCAAAGCCGCGCTTGGCGAACTTCTTCTCGGGTCCGCGCGCGGCGCCGGAGCGGCCTTTGCCGCCTCCCGGCCGGTCACGCCGGCCGCGGGAATCGTTGTTTTTGTCGTTATCGCGGGGCATGAATAGTCTCTCGTTGGCAGATGAAATGGCGATCAGGCGGATGTGGATGGGCTGTCATAGCGATAACGCGCGCGCTCTTGGCTCAAGGCGCAGTCTCACGCAAAACCGGTATCCACTTTTGCTGAATGGCCCTCCAGTAGCAGGTTTCTTCCGATGATACGAGGGATGACCGCCCCTTCTTTCATGGATTTGGCGCTGAAAACGGCGAAAAACGCCGGAAAAGCCGGCGAAGTGCCGATCGGATGCGTCATTGTCAGGGATTACGAGGTCATCGCCACGGCCGGCAACCGGACCCTGACCGACCGCGATCCGACCGCGCATGCCGAAATCCTGGCAATCCGCCAGGCCGCCGAGGCGATCGGGACCGAGCGGCTGGTCGATTGCGATCTCTACGTCACGCTGGAGCCCTGCACCATGTGCGCCGGCGCGATCTCGTTTGCAAGGATCAGGCGGCTGTATTTCGGCGCCGCCGATCCGAAGGGCGGCGCGGTCGAGTCCGGCGTGCGGTTCTTCACCTCGCCGACCTGCCATCATGTGCCGGACGTGTATTCGGGGGTCGGCGAGAGCGAGGCGGCGGCGCTGCTGAAGGAGTTTTTCAGGGTGCGAAGGTAGCAATCCTGCTCCCCCGTCATTGCGTAAAAAACGCCTTCAGCGCCTTGGCGGTCGCGTCCGGATTTTCCTCCGTGAGAAAATGCCCGGAATCGATCGGCGCGCCCGAGACGTTGGTCGCCCAATTCTTCCAGGTGTCGAGCGGCGTCGCCGCTGATCGCGGCGATGCCGGCGTCGCCCCACAGCGCCAGCATCGGGAATCGTGATCTTGTTGCCGGCGTCGTGATCCTGTCTTGTCGATCTCATAGTCGGCATAGGCGCCGGCGCGATAATCCTCGCACATCGCGTGCACGCGCGAGGGATCGCGGAACGCGGCGAGATAATGCTCCAGCGCGCGCCTGTCGATCGCGTCGAGCGTTTTCGACTTGGTCTGGCTCGCCATCTTCTGCCTGAGGAAGAAATCCGGATTGCCGCCGATCAGGGTTTCCGGTAGCGGCGCGGGCTGCGCCAGAAACGTCCAGTGATAGATCTTCAGCGCATAGAGCCGGTTCATGCGCTCCCAGTAATCATAGGTCGGCAGGATATCGAGCACCGCGAGCCGCGACAGCCGGCCGGGATGATCGAGCGCCAGCCGATAGGCGACGCGGCCGCCGCGATCGTGCCCGGCGAGCGCAAACTGCACATGGCCGAGCTGCTCCATCGCATCGATCATGGTCTGCGCCATCGCGCGCTTGGTGTAGGGAATGTGATCCTTGTCGCTCTCGGGCATGTCCGACCAGCCATAGCCCGGCAGATCGGCGATGATCAGCGTGAACTTGTCGCCCAGCTGCGGCGCGACGCGGTGCCACATCACATGGGTCTCGGAAAAGCCGTGCAGCAGCAACAGCGGCGGCCCCTTGCCGCCGACGCGCGCGAAGATGCGGCCCGATCGGGTGTTGATCCATTCGGAGAAAAACCGGGGTAGAGGTCGGCGAGATCGGGCATGTTCACACTCTCACGTCATCGTCCGCGAATGATCCAGTAAACACTAACATCTCCGTCGACAACAGGCGCTGCGGCGTGCTGGATACCCGCACGCGCGGGGTAGGCGAAAAACACGGCTTCGCGGTCTCGCCGCGAATTTCGCGCGAGTTTTGAGAGGAAACGTTCCGCCCCCGGTAGTCAGAGGGCGCAGGGAAGACCGGGTGCGCGCTGCACCCGCGGTCTCGCGTGCAAAAAGCACAGGAAATGCGCACACGAGCATACAGGTTCAGCGGAAGCAGTCCGGCCTTCCCTGCGCAGTGGTTTACGGCTTACTTCGAGCTCTCCCCGGTGATCGGGCTTTTTTGTCACCGTCGCTTGCGGATTGCTTCCGCAAACTTGACGCCAGCGTCGAGGCGTCAGGACCACACGACTTCGCCGTCCGCGTCGGTGCCGTTCGTCAGGGGCACTTCCACGTCCACCGCATCCCGCACCCAACGTCCGTGACGACCGCGAAGCGCCCCTCTTGTGGGCACGAGACGGCGGATATATGGACTGATTTGCGATTTCTGAAAATCAGAATATTTTTTCACAAGGGGCTGGACACGCGATGTGCGAAAACACGCAAGTGATTTGCCCGACGGGTTGTTGTGTCGCACGCACGCCCCTTGACCGGGGTACCTTGGACGAGGCCTGGCGGCGGGTGAGACGCTACGAGAGGCGGACATGCGAGCGGTCGAGATTCTCATCGGTTAGTGCATCTGCGGACAGGCGATGTCCGCTTCTTGGCGCATCTCAGATCCGCATCAGCACAATTTTGCGGCATTACGAGACCCATCGCAAGGCCCGCTGGTCATTGCACACGAGGACGCTTGGAGGGATCGAGCCGGCTAATTCGTTCTCAGCGGTCGACGCCGGGCCGCCAGCCAGCCCGCCAGAGGCGCGCCAAATGCCAGGCACCATGTGAATTGCGCAACGAACGGCGCGACGACGGCCGTCACCGTTCCGAACACGAGTGCGAAGACCGGAAAGATCGCGGTTGCCAGCAACTCGGGATTGCGGTGACCTCGCAGCGCCAGAATCCATAGCAGCGCATTCAGGCCGGCAATGACAGTCAGATGGAAGCCATAGCTTACTGCGACGACGCTATCGAGCCGATACACGCCGTAAAGTCCATTCGTCACCGGAAGCATGACGATCGACAGCAGGAAGATCAGATTGAGGAAGACTTCGCCGCGGCTGCCTTCCGGCGCGAAGGTGAGTCGCCGATGATGGCTGAGCCAAAACACGCCGGCGACGATAAAGCTGATCGTCAGTGCGATGACAGGTTGTGCGTAGGCATGGACAAGGTCTATCCAGGCCGGCGCGTTCGCGAACCTGCTGGCCTTCGGCAGATCATAGGCGAGCAGCGTCATCGCAACGCCGAAGATGGTGTTGCTCAACGCCTCCAATCGGCGCATTTCGAAAAGACCGATCTGCTTCAACTTCGCTCCCCCTCAAGGCCGCCGGACACGAGACCCGGACATGCTTTCGGCTACAGGATTGTCGGACATAGATTGCCCCTTGTGGGCAAAGTAACCGGCCCATCGCAGCACACTTCTTCAATTCAATAAGTCGCGATGCTTTTGGAATGATCATCAAAGCACGTTGGTTGCTATTGGGATAGGCCGCCATGTCCGAGTTGGGTCATTCGCGTCGAAGTCCTGGCATGTCCCTCGATGTCCGGTTAGCGTGAATCTTCGGACTTCCCGGCAATCTGGATCAAGCGGCCAAGCCGGTAACCCGGCCCATCCCGCCGGGTTCTTCCGCCTCTATTGCTTCTGCCGCTCCACCGCCTGCCAGCCGATGTCGCGGCGGCAGAAGCCTTTTGGTCGAGCGGTCGGTCTTACTTGTGTAATGGCGACGCCGGAGATCGCGAGCAGCCCACCGACAATCAACTTTGGGGTCATACGGTCGCCAAGGAACAACACGCTCGAAATCAAGGCGAACACCGGAAGCAGCAGGCCGAACGGTGCGACGCGGCCCATGGAGCAACGGGCGATCAGCCAGAACCAAAGGCCAAACCCGACAATTCCTCCGATGAAAATCGTGTAGGCGAGTGCCAGCCAACCACGTTCATCCGCCGTGACAAGGCTTGCCAGTTGTCCATGTTCAAGGAGCAACGACATCAACATGACCTGCGGCACCGTGAGCAGCGACGACCACCCCATCAACATCAAAGGGTCAAAAGGGCCGTAGCGTTTCGTCAGGACGTTGGACACCGCGAACGCGAAGGCTGCCCCGGCGACAAGCAGAAGCGGAAGCGCGTTTGCCGACAGGCCAGGCCCCGCTGCCAACACGACCACGCCGACGAATGCAAGCACCACTCCGGCGGACGTGGTCAAAGACGGCCTCTCCGCGAGCAGCGGCCAGGCCAACAGGACGGTGAAGGGCGTGGCGAGTTGATATGTGACGGCCGACATGCTTCCCGAGCCGAGCCCAAGGCCAACATAGAAGAGCCCGAAGTTCAGCCCACCAAAGAAAACCGAAATGGCTGCGATAGGGCCGAACTGTTGACGCGTGGGTCTTTTGACGAACGGAATCAGCAGCAGCGCGATGGCCAGGAAGCGCAGTGCGAGGAAGAAGAGAGGCGGAAACTCCATAACGCCCACTTTGATGGCCACGAACTGATAGCCCCAGAGCAAGGGAACGGCCACCGCGCAGACGATCTGGATGGCGGACATGGCATCCTTCCTTTCAAGACCGTTCGGTCCAGATATAGGCGCGCGAACAGCGGAAGCGTCCATGGGTTGTCTACCTGATGAAGCGGTCGAGAAGAGCGTCAACGGTGGCTTGCGACGTAATCCGTGCCGGTGCCGTCTTACCGACCACTCGCAGCCCCTCGACGAAACAGACGAGAATTCGGGCGGCACTTGAAGGCTCAACACCATCGGCCAACTTGCCCGCCGTCTTCGCACGGGAAAGTGCATCAGCCACCCTGGCCTCCATGGCTTTGAAAAAGCTCGCGATGCGACGGTCAACTTCAGCATCATGGCCAGCCAGTTCCATGGCTGTGGCCACCAGCAGGCATCCGCGCCGACCATTGGCACCGCTCGTGCGGTCAACGTAGCCGGCAAGGTAGGCCCGCAGGCCGTCGACCGGCTCTCTGCGCGGGTCGAGTTCGACATCCATCCGTGTCAGGGCATCGGCAATGTAGCGATCAAGCGCACGCAAGAAGAGCGAGTGCTTGTCACCGAAAGCGGCGTAAAGGCTGCCACGCGAGAGCTTCGTCGCACGAAGAAGGTCCGGTAGCGCCGTGGCGTGATAGCCGCGCGACCAGAACACACCCATCGCACGTTCGACAGCGGCTTCCGTGTCGAAACTTCGGGGGCGGCCACGGGGCAACTGCACGGGGGTTTGGCGGCTCATTGCTGATTTATAGACCAATTGGTCTTTAATTGAAAGTGGCCGCTTTGGGTCATTCGCGTCAAATCCTGGCATGTCTGTCGATGTCCGGTTGGCGGGCATCTTCGGACTTCCTGGCAATCAGGATCAACCGGCCAAGCCAGCAATTCCGGCCTATCCCGCCGGATTCGGCCGCCTCTATTGCTTCTCCCGTTCCACCGCCTGCCAGCCGATGTCGCGGCGGCAGAAGCCTTCCGGCCAGCGGATGCGGTCGACCGCCGCATAGGCGCGCTGCTGCGCTTCCGCCACCGTCTTGCCGGTCGCGCAGACGTTCAGCACGCGGCCGCCATTGGCGAGGATGTGCCCGTCCTTCGCGACCGTGCCGGCGTGGAAGATCTCGACGCCCTCGATTTTCGCGGCGTCATCGAGACCCTCGATCGCGCGTGCCCTTCTGGTAGTCGCCGGGATAGCCCTTCGCCGCCATCACCACCGTCAGCGCGGGTTCGGGGAACCAGCGCAGGTCGAAATTCCTGAGCTGGCCGTCGCAGGAGGCCAGCATCGCCGGCACGAGGTCCGACATCATCCGCAGCATCAGGACCTGGCATTCCGGATCGCCGAAGCGGACATTGTATTCGAACAGCTTTGGACCCTCGGCCGTCAGCATCACGCCGGCATAGAGCACGCCGCGAAACGGCGTGCCGCGCGCCTTCATGCCGGCGACGGTGGGCAGAATGATCCGCGACATGATCTGGGCGTGGATTTCGTCCGTCACGAACGGCGTCGGCGAATAGGCGCCCATGCCGCCGGTGTTCGGCCCCTGGTCGTGATCGAACACGCGCTTGTGGTCCTGTGCCGACGCCAGCGCGATCGCGGTATCGCCGTCGGACAACGCAAAGAAGCTGATCTCGCGGCCGGACAAGAATTCCTCGATCACGACTTCGGCGCCGGCCGCGCCGAACGCGCCGTCGAACATCATGGCGATGGCGGCTTCCGCCTCGCGCCAGCGTCATCGCCACCACCACGCCCTTGCCCGCCGCGAGCCCGTCGGCCTTGACCACGATCGGCGCACCCTGCTTGCGGACATAGGCGAGCGCATCGGCGGCGCTGGTAAAGCGGCCATAGGCGCCGGTCGGAATGCCGAATTCGGTGCAGAGCGCCTTGGTAAATCCCTTGGAGCCTTCGAGCTGCGAGGCCTGCTTGCTCGGGCCGAACGCCTTGATGCCGGCCTTGGCGAGGTCGTCGACGATCCCGGCCGCGAGCGGCGTTTCCGGGCCGACCACGACGAAATCGACCGCGCTCGCGCTTGCAGAAATCGATCACCGCTTCATGGTCGGCGATGTCGAGCGCCGACGCATTCGGCTTCGCGGGCGATGCCGGCATTGCCGGGCGCGCACCAGAGCTTCGTCACCAGAGGCGAGGCCGCGATCTTCCACGCCAGCGCGTGTTCGCGGCCGCCGGAACCGAGCAGGAGAATATGCATGAGATAGAGCCAGATGAGCGGTTTTGTACGGTGTCGGTCGCACGAGTCCGCCCCTCGCTGCAAGGGGGTAGGTTACGGCTGCCGCGCCGAGGCCGCGATGATCTCCTGCAGCGTCGCGACATGGCGGGCGAAGGCGCCGCGCCCGGCGGCGGTGGCGGTGACCGTGGTCTGCGGCTTCTTGCCGACAAAGGCCTTGTCGACCGCGACATAGCCGGCCTTCGCCAGCGTCTCGATATGGGCGCCGAGATTGCCGTCGGTCGCCCCGGTCAGCTTTTTCAGCCGGGAGAATTCGAGCCCCGGGGCAGCGGCCGGGCAGCGCGTTCAGCGCCGCCATGATCTTCAGCCGCAGCGGCTGGTGGATGATATCGTCGAGCTCGGCCATCGCGTCAGCTCCGGCGCATCCAGAGGCCGCCCAGGATGAGCCCGCCGCCATTGACGAACGCCATCCACAGGTCGAACGCATCGCCGACGAAGAAATAGCCGATCAGCGTCAGCGCGATGATGGAAAGGCCGATCGCCACGAATGCCGATCCGACCCACAGCCCGACGATGGTGTAGACCATCATGAAATAGATCGGCCAGAACGTGCCCATTTGCCGCGGCGTGAAATGGCCGAGCCAGACGCTGCGAGAAGATTCCGAACGCGATGAACAGCAGGAATGCCGCGAACATCCTGATATCGAAGCGTGCGGATGCCGGACCGCGCCCGGTTGAACGGCGCTGATGGCGATCGTCCCGACGATCCCGGCGACATAGACCGCGATCCAGCCATAGCCGGCGTGGCGCGGCGACAGATAGCTCACCAGATAGCCCGCAAATGTCAGCGCGCCCCACATGATCAGCATCAGGCTGGAGAGCTGGTAGATCGTCGATTGGCGCACGCGGCGCGACGATATCGGAGATGTCCGACAGCGCCGAGGCGGCCTCCCTGGAATCGATGTCCATCACGATCCGCTCCCTGCTCTCGCCACGTCGTCGGCGATAACGGATACCGCGGCCGGATCGCTGACGATCCCCATGTGATTGACGCCGTCGATCAGCCTGACGGGAACCCGCGGGCCAACCGCATCGCTGTATTTATCGGGAAACATCAACTCGTCGGCCGCGCCTGCGAATAGCACGACCGGCTTGCCGGCGGCGGCCAAATCGGCGCGATAATCGTGCGTCGTACCGAAATTGCGCATCAGACGATAGGAATAGGTCGACGCCAGGATCGCGCTTGAATTCGGGGCCACCGCGAAGGCGATCGTCGGCAGCGATTCACAGCAGAGGATGCCGAGGCGGCGCAGCACCGAAAGCCCGATGAAGCGCGGAATGTCAGGACTGGCCCAGCCGCCCGCATCCTTCCGGCTGCTCGGTGCGTCGTAGCCGAGATAGGGCGACAGCAGCACGGTGCGCGCGAACAGGTTCTGGATCGGCGAGCCGGCAACCCGCAGCGCAAAGCCGCCGCCGGAGGAATGACCGAGCAGCGTCAGGGGCGCGACAGGGTTGGCCTTGCGGATCTCGGCGACGAAATCCGCCATGTCGTCCTCGAGTTCGCCGAGATAGCCGATATCGCCGCGCGTGCCGGAGGCGCCATGGCCGCGAATGTCGGGCGCAAAGGTTTCAACGCCACGCGCAGCGAGCCCCTTGGCCAGCGCGTGGACGGCGACGCTCGACCCCGAAGAGCCGTGGATGACGACGGCGATCTGCCCGCTCGCGGGCGCGCGGGCGGATAATGCCGGTAGGCCAGCTCGGTGCCGTCGCGGGCCGGAAAACGCTCGAGGCCGGGCATATTGCTGCGATCCACAGCACCTGCCGTCGCCGAAATCGAGGCCAGTTCCGGCGGCCGCCGGATCGGCGTCGCAATCATCGCCGTCAGCAGCAGTCCGGCGAAACCCACGACGGCAAGGCCCCAGAGGAGGATCCTGAAGCCGCCCGAAACGATCATTGCAACCATTGACTGCCTCCAGACAGAAAAAACGTTTCGAAACATCGAAAGCCGAATGAACCGGGACCGCGCATCGCTGTGTCCGGACGTTCGCTCACACGGCAGGTCTGACCGCGACCAAAACAGAACGCGCGTCCGGTCTTGAGATTTCGGACCGGAACGGCTGCCGGCTCGCCCAAACCGGCTCGCTCGGATGCCAATCGAGTACGTGCAGAGGATCGCCGCACCGGGTCTCCACGCTCCCCTTGATCAGATCCGCGGCCGCGCCGATCGAAATCGAGAATGACGAGGATTGCGGTTTGTTGCCGGGACCGCAATTGGGTAGCGGCGGATCGAACACGACACGAAGAAAATCGCCATTGGCGGCGCGATCGACGTATTCCCTGAGTTGTCCGGCCGGATCAGACAGCAGCGAGACGCTGCCACCACCTGCCCTATTCAGCACATGCAAACCAGCGGCCCCGGGCGGGGACGTAAATCCGCTCGGGCCGAATGTGGCCGCGAATGAATCGTAGCGAATGAGGCCGATGAAAATCCGGCGGCTGTATGCCCATTTGAAACGAAACGCACCTTGGCTGTCTTCGCCGCCGAAGGTGTAGTTCGTGGGCCCGATCAGGGCGCGTCCCTCTCTTGCGAGCACATTGGTTTCGCGATGGAAGACGAGAAAAGCGCGATCGCTCATATGGCCGCTCTGGTCGGTCAGTCCCGCGCCCTGCCGGGTCAATATCTGGTCCGGGTCGCATCGGACTTCGATCTCCACCGCGATGTTCTCGATGTCGTCAAAGCGCACGTGCACGCTGCGCGGTCGTCCGTCCTCTCCGGATATCTCACAGGCGATGGGGCGGTAGTTGCCGCCAACGAAGGCCGCCAATCGAGCATCGTTACGGTAGTGGATCTGGCGCTTCGAACCGGCGCGCTCGGTGAACCAGACCCAGACAGCGACGCTGCCGTCACGATCCGCCTCGCGGGAGGCGACTTCAACTGACTCATAACGCGGGTGATGCGGGAGCCACAGAAACCAGTGATGGTCCCAGGAATCGACCACGGTGGAGAGCGGCACGAGCGGATAGGACATCGCGGCTTCCTTCTGCTGGGCCGCCGCTGAACCGACCGATAGAGGCGGGAAGCATGCAAGCAGCCCGATGGCTCCGACGGTACGCTGGAGAAACCGACGTCGCGTATTGATGCCGTCATTGCGCATGATCGAAAATCCGCTCTGCCGCTGACGATGACGCTCCAAGTCCGCCGACGGGATCATGGTTCGGTCGATATTCGTCATGAGTTCGGGCCTGCCGACGCGACGTCGTCCGCGATGACGGACACCGCCTTGGGCGCGCTGACGATGCCCATGTGGTTGATACCCTCGATCAGCTTGACGTTGACCCTCGGCCCCACCCCGCGCACCGCCTCGGCATATTTGTCCGCAAGCATCAGTTCGTCGTCAGCGCCGGAATAGATCGTGACAGGCTTGGTGGCTGCGGCGAGGTCAGTCCGGTAGTCGAGATGGACCCCGAAATTGCTTCGCAGCCGTTCGGTGTAGACCGGCACCAGACTCTTCGCGGAATTCGGTGGCACCGCGAAGGCCACCGCGGGCAGCGCATCGCAGCAGTCGATCCCGATCCTGCGAAGCACCGTCAGAGCCAGGATACGCGGGACGTCGGGACTGGCCCAGCCGCCCGAATCCGGCCGGTTGGTCGGGGCCCTGGGGCCGAGATAGGGCGCGAGCAGCACGGTGCGCGTGAACAGGTTCTGGATGTTCGAGCCGGCCACGCGAAGGGCAAATCCGCCGCCGGCGGAGTGACCAACCAGAGTCAGCGGTACGTCAGGGTTGGTTTTGCGGATCTCGGCCACGAAGTCAGCCATGTCGTCCTCGAGCTGCCCGACATAGGCGATGTCGCCGCGGGTTCCGGACACGCCGTGGCCGCGGATATCCACCGCCCAGGTTTCCACGCCATGCTGCGAGAATGCCCAGGACAGCGCGTGGATGTTGTTGGCGCTGGAGCCTGACGAACCATGGACCACGAGGGCGGCGCGTCCGGTCGAGCGACCGATCGCGGCGTAGTGCCGGAATCCCAAAAGGGTGCCGTCGCGGGCCTGGAACCGCTCGATGCCGGGCAAGGTGCTCATATCGACGGTGCCGCGTGCCGCCGAGATGGAGCGAAGCTCGGGCGGAGCGACCAAGGGCGTCGCGATCATCGCGGCAAGTATCAGCGCCGCGAGACCGACCGCGCTTAGCGCAAAAGTCGAAACCCGAAGACTCGAGCGTATCAGGGACGCCACCAGGAGATGCTCCTTATTACTTTCAATTTTCCGACTGCCCACGACGCCTTGTCGGCGTTCCGCAGGCATCAACCCTGCATCGGCGCGGCATCGATGAGACTGTTGCCGGCGCCGCTTTGCGGTTCTCGACGGCGATAGCGCGCGACGGCAACGGTGCGCATGATCGCGTATCCGATCAGGAACAGCCCAGCCTTGCTGACGATGCCCCAGATCGACATCGTCGCCGACCAAGTCACCACGCTGAAGTTGAGGGCCACGATCAGGTTCAGGGCCGCGGAGAAAAACATCAGGCCCGACCAGATGTACCCGAAAATGACGGCGATATCAGGCACCAGCTCGATCGCGATCGGAGGCAGATAGCGGTTCATCCATCCCCGCTTCAGCATCACGATGCCGACGATGAGGTAGATCACGGTCGGTTTGATCATCACGAATCGCGGGTCGTTGGTGATCAGCGTGACGGTGCCCGCGCCCAGCACCAGAAACAGGCTCATCCACTGCATGGTGTCGATCGGCTTCCCGCGCGCGAGCTGCCACCCGATCTGGGCCGTGCCCAGCGCCATGCCGAGCACCACCGACAAGGCGACGTTGTGCGTCAGCAGATAGAGCGCGAGAAAAAACAGCGTCGCCGCCATGTCGAGGAGCAGCATCCTTCCGGCTTCGAGCAGGTTCCTCATCGGATTCTCCATGCCTTGCCGCCGCCGGCAAGCAGACCGGCGGTACCGGCGTTTTCGGTATGAGCCGGCTCGCTCCAACCGAGGGGTCAAGCTACAATTTCAGAGTACTCTGTACTACAGAGTTATCTAGACCACAAGCTGCCGATTTGCGGGTGCCGCCAAAATCCCTACCTTGTGGACCTGTCCCGAAAACCGCGAATCGATTGTCCGAGATGGCCGCCATTGAAGCCCTGATCAACGCGCCGGAATTCACGGTGTCCGAACTGTCCTCCGCGCTGAAGCGGACGGTGGAGGACACGTTCGGCCATGTCCGGGTGCGCGGCGAAATCTCCGGCTTTCGCGGGCCGCATTCCTCCGGTCACTGCTATTTCGCGCTGAAGGACGAGAGCGCCAAGATCGAGGCGGTGATCTGGAAGTTCGCCCACGCGCGGATGCGCTTCAAGCCGCAGGAGGGGCTGGAGGTCATCGCCACCGGCAAGCTCACGACCTATCCCGGGCTCGTCGAAATACCAGATCGTGATCGAGGCGCTCGAGCCCGCCGGGATCGGCGCGCTGATGGCGCTGATGGAGGAGCGCAAGCGGAAGCTCGCCGCCGAGGGCCTGTTCGACGAGGCGCGCAAGCAGCTTCTGCCGTGGCTGCCGGAGGTGATCGGCGTCGTCACCTCGCCGACCGGCGCCGTGATCCGCGACATCCTGCATCGCCTCGAGGACCGCTTTCCGCGCCGCGTGCTGGTGTGGCCGGTCAAGGTGCAGGGCGACGGCTCGGCCGAACAGGTCGCCGCCGCCATCCGCGGCTTCAACGCGCTGCCGGAAGGCGGCAAAATTCCGCGTCCCGATCTATTGATCGTCGCGCGCGGCGGCGGCTCGCTGGAGGATCTGTGGTCGTTCAACGAGGAGATCGTGGTCCGCGCCGCGGCCGAAAGCATGATCCCGCTGATCTCGGCGGTCGGCCACGAGACCGACATCACGCTGATCGATTTCGCCGCCGACAAGCGCGCGCCGACGCCGACGGCGGCGGCCGAAATGGCGGTCCCGGTGCGCAGCGAACTGTTCGTCGAGGTCACCGCGCTGGCGCGGCGGGCGATGCTGTGCTGGCAGCGCGCGCAGGAAGCCCGCCGCAACGAGTTGCGCGCCGCCGCCCGCGCGCTGCCCGCCGCAGGCGAATTGCTCGCGATCCCGCGGCAGCGGCTGGATGGCGCCAGCGCATCGCTGCCGCGCGCGTTGAAGGCCAACACCCACCTGCATTTCCGCCACTTCGCCGGCGTCAGCGCGCGGCTGACGGTGCGGGTGCTGCGCGGGCAGCTCACCCAGGCCCGCCATCGCCTGACCGTGTCGGCGAACGCATGACGCATTCGGCGCGGACGCTGTTGCGCGAACCGCCGCGATCGCTTCGCCGGGCTCGAGGTCCGGCTGAAGGCCTCAAAGCTCGCCAACGCGCAGGCGCAGCGTCAGGCGCATCGCGCGCGACCGCGAGCGCGTGGCGCGCCTCGCCGAGCGGGCGCGGCGCGCGCTGGCGAACCGCCACGCAGCGTCTGCAGGCGCGGGTCGCCCATAGCGGCCAGCTGCTCGGGGCGTTGTCCTATCGCAGCGTGCTGGCGCGCGGCTTTGCGCTGGTGCGCGACGAGCAGGGCCACGCGGTGCGCGCCGCTGCCGGCATCGGTCCGGGGGCGCGGCTCGATCTGGAATTTTCCGACGGCCGCGTCGCCGCCACCGCGGATGCGGACCGCCCGCCGGCGCCGAGCCCGGCGAAGCCGGCTGCCAGCGAGCCGAAGGCGGCTACGCCGAAGCGCGTCGGCAAACCGGTCGATCAGGGCAGCTTGTTCTGAGCATATTGCATTCCGTCATGCCCGGGCTTGTCCCGGGCATCCACGTCTTTCTTTCCAGGCGGGACACACGACGTGGATGGCCGGGACAAGCCCGGCCATGACGAACCAACAACGACGTTCGCTACCGCGAAAGCCATTCGGCGACGCGCTTTTGCGAATCGGCGCGGGCTTCGGGATCGGTACCGAGATGGCCGCGTTCCGGGGTCGCAGCATCCGACGTGCCGGCGGTCGCATGCAGCGGAAAATTCACGCGGTCGAAATCGTGATAGGCGCCGGGATAGACCACGATCCGCGTCAGCGCGCTGCGGCCGCGGGCGCCGTCGATCATCTGGCGGCAGGCGGGCGGCGAGGAGATGTCGTCCTTGGCGCCGATCAACAGCAGCGTCGGCACCCGCGCGCTCCATCCGAGGCCCGCCGATATCCGGCAGTCCGGATAGAACGCAACCGCCGAGCGGAAGTCCGGCTCGACGCTGCGCGACGACAATTGCGGACGCACCGCCCATAACAGCGCGCTGGCGCCGTTGGCCCATCCCAGCAGGCTGATGCGGTCGTGCGCCGCCCAGGGCTGCTCCACCAGCCATTGCCGGGACGCCATGATGTCCGCGACCCGCTCGCGGCGGGCGCGAATCTTGTGCTCCTTGGCCCGGCATTGCGGGCCGAGCTCGCGCGAACCATAGCTGTCCGGCAGCAGGACCGCCTTGCCGCCTTTGAGCAATTGCTCGGCCCAATCGCGATAGCGCGGCTGTACCGGCTCGGACCGGCCGCCCAGCCCGCCGCAGCCGTGCAGCGCGATCACGACCGGAAACGGGCCCTCCCCCGCGGGCTTGTAGAGCTGCGCGTGCAAGATGGCATTGCCGGAGGGGATATCGACCTGATGCGGGGCAGCCAATGGCGCCGCAGCCGCGGAAAAAGCCACGGCAAATAGTGTCAGGAATGCGATTGCTGACAGAAGACGCATCTTGGGTGCCGGATCGTGATGGTGCTTATTAAAAGCGTTCCATTGCCGCAAGGCTAGCATGCGATATTTGCGAAATTTCATCACAAATCGGTGGGTTTGACGGGCGGACAGCATGAACTATTTATGATAGATCGCGTTTTGCGAAAAATAATCAGCCCGGCCCAGGCGGCCGGGCGACCGATCGGAGACGTCGACCGTGCTCAATAAATTCGGCCCCTCGGGCCATGGCGAAGCGCAGCTGCAATATCTGGACGGCGATTTCCGGGTGATCTCGCCGGGAACCTATGTGCGCTGCGCCGTGACCGATGCGCGGATACCGCTCGACGAGCTGAAATACTGGAGCGTCGATCTGCAGGAGGCCTACGCGATCCCGAGCGCGGTGCTGCAGCGGCATTTTCCGGGCGCGCTGAAGGCGTAACGTTGCCGAGTTTGACCAGCTAATTGCTCGCCCTGAACTTGTTCTCGCGGGCCTGAAACAGCCGGCCGGAGACAAATTTGCGAAACGACGCGACGTCGGCGAATTCGAGCGTCACCGGAAACGGCACGATGGCTTTCGCCCCCTCGGCCTTGCCCAGCCGGACCAGATCCTTCTCCGTCGTCACCAGCGTCAGCCCATCGCGTCCGGCTTCGGCGATCAGCTCTGCGATCTCATCTTCCGAAAACGGATGATGATCGGGGAAAGCGCGTTCCCGGACCACCTCCAACCCGCAACCGCGCAACGTCCGGAAGAACCGGTTGGGGTCGCCGATCCCGGCAAAGGCCAGCACGCGCTTGCCACTGAGCGACTTCACCGTCGCCGCATCGGGGCGAAGCCGCGCCGACAGCACCGGCTTAGCCCGCGCGGCGACGGCGGCGGCAACGGAAGCGGCCCCCGATCCATCGCCGATCACGACCAGCGCATCGGTGCGTTCGAGCTGCACCCGCAGCGGCGCGCGCAACGGACCGGCCGGGAACACGCCGCCATTGCCGAGGCCGCGGTCGCCATCGATCACGATCAGCGAGGCATCCTTGGCGATCGCGGGATTCTGAAAACCGTCGTCCATCAGGATCACGGTCGCGGCCTGCGACTTCGCCAGGGCGACGCCATTGAGGCGGTCGCGCGCGACCGCGACCGGCACCGTGCGGGCCAGCATCAGCGGCTCGTCGCCGACATCTTCGGCCTGGTGCCGCGCGGGATCGACCATGACCGGGCCGCGCAACCGCCCGCCATAGCCGCGGCTGAGCACGACCGGCGTCTCGCCGAGTTCGCGCAGCAGTTTCGTCAGCGCCAGCACCGCAGGCGTCTTGCCGGCGCCGCCGACGTGATAATTGCCGACGCAGATCACGGGGATGCCGACGTCAAGGCCTTCGCCCTGCATGCGCTGTCCCGTGACCAGGCCATAGAGGGCGCCGAGCGGGGTCAGCAGCAACGAGGTCAGCGACGGCGGCCGGTACCAGAAGGCCGGCTCACGCATTCGCCGCCCCCATCTCGAGCCGCAATTGCAGGAGATAGGGTTCCAGCGCGACCAGCGTGCGATCGAGCGCGCCGCCGAGTTCCCCGACCACCCGCTCCGAAGCGGCCAACGCGGCTTCGCGCGCCGCAGGATCCGCCAGCAACTGGCCGAGCTGCTTCACCAGCGCTTCCAGCGAATCGGCCCGCCGCGCGCCGCCGGCGCTGTCGAGCGCCTCGTACACGTCGGCGAAATTGAAGACGTGGGGGCCGTGCACGATCGCGGCGCCGAGCTTGACCGCCTCGATCGGATTCTGCCCGCCATGCTCGACCAGCGATCCGCCCATGAACACGATCGGCGCCAGCCGGTAGAACAATCCCAGTTCGCCCATGGTGTCCGCGACATAGATCTCGGTATTGGCCGTCGGCAATTCCTCGCGCGAGCGCAACGCCACCTGCAGGCCGGACGCCGCCACGGCGCGGGCGATCGCGTCGCCGCGATTGGGATGCCGCGGCACGATCACGGTCAGGAGCTGCGGGAAAAATCCCGCAAGCGCCCGGTGGGCTTCGAGCAGAATCTCCTCCTCGCCGGGATGGGTCGAGGCCGCTACGATGATCGGGCGGCCGCGCGTCAGCGCCGTCAGCCGCTCCAGCCTGGCGGGATCGGCCGGCGGCGCCGGCACGTCCAGCTTCAAATTGCCTGTGGTGACGACGTTGCGGCTGCCGAGCGCTGCGAAGCGCTCGGCATCGACCCGCGATTGCGCGAGGCAGACGTCGAACCGGCCGAGCAGCGCGGAGATCGTGCCGGCAACCCGGCGCCAGCGCGGGAACGAGCGCGGTGACATCCGGCCGTTGATCAGCACCATCGGCAGCCGCCGCGCCGCGCTCGACAGGATCAGATTGGGCCACAGATCGGATTCGATGAACAGCGCCAGCGAAGGCCGCCAGTGATCGAGGAAGCGACCGACATAGCGCGGCGAATCGTAGGGCACGTATTGATGGATGATGTCGGCGGGAAAACGCTTGGCGACGATCGCCGCCGAGGTCACCGTGCCCGACGTCAGGAGGATGCGGATGTTGAGCGCGCGCAGCCTTTCGATCAGCGCCGCCGCGGCCAGCACTTCGCCGACGCTGGCGCCGTGAATCCACACCAGCGGCCCATGCGGCCGGATGTCCCGGCTCACGCCGCGGCGCTCGCCGATCCGCAGCGGATCCTCCTTGCCCTGCTTGAGCCGCCGCTTGATCAGCGCCGGCGCCAGCGGCACCACCGCGGACGACAGCCTCTGATAGACGCGCAGCGTCATCGGCAGGGAGTTAGCCAAGACCCTTCTCCGAGAGGCTCTTCTCCGGGAGACTTTTCTCCGGCAGGCTTTTTTCCGGAAGGCTCGCTACCGGAAGGCTGGTCTCTGGCGGAAGGCCTTTCGCCGGAAGGCTTGCCTCCGGACGCCCGACCTGCTCGTAGGCGCGGCGGGTCGCCTCGTTCAAATAGGCCTCCAGCTGCAGGCGCAGTCTTTCCATGGTCTCGGCATCGGCGTCCGGCGGCACCACGATCGGTGCGCTACCGCCCACCAATGCGCCCCGCCCGAACGGCAGATTGATGGTGGTGCTGTCCCAATTGTTCAACCGGATGAAACGGTTGGTTGCCATGGCGAAGGCCATGATCGGCCGTCCCGATTCGCGCGCCAGCATGATGATGCCCATCCCCGCGACGCGCGCGCGCTTCGGTACGTCGGCGGTCGAGGCGACGTTATAGCCCTCCTCGAGCGCCTGCACCATCTCCCTGAACGCGCCGACCCCGCCCTTGCGATGAAACGCGCCGCCATGATCGCCGGAGCCGCGGATGGTGCCGATACCGAGCCGTTCGGCCGCGATGGCGTTGAACTCGCCGTCGCGGTGCCGCGAGATCAGCACCTTGGCGCGGTGGCTCTCCTTGGTCTTGATGAAGGGCGTGAGGAAATGCTGGCCGTGCCAGAACGCGAAGATCGCCGGCTGCTGCGGCTCGACGATTTCATAGACGTTTGCCGGATCGAAGCTGAACTTGTTGGTCAGCCAGACCAGCCGCAGATATTCGGCCGCGAGAAACCCGACCGCGCGCTGGACCCAGCTGCCGCGCAGCACATTGCGAAGCAGCTTTTTCAACGGGCCGGCTTCGCGTCTTGACCTGGATCGAGCAGCCGGTGGAGGTGGACGATGAAATAGCGCATGTGGGCGTTGTCGACGGTCTGCTGCGCCTTCGCTTTCCAGGCCGTGTAGGCGGTGGCGTAATTGGGGTATACGCCGACGATCTCCACCTTATCGAGATCCTTGAACGTCGTGCTCGTGAGATCGGTCAGTTCGCCTCCGATGACGAGATGAAGCAGTTGCTGGGCACTATCTGGCATGATTCCTGTTCCTATGCGGTACCCGGCAGACGAGATCAAAGACGACGAGATTACAGACGCGCGTCCCGCGGCGCTCAGGGCAACGGACGGTTTCGAAAATGCTCGACAATGCGTGCATGACGATCGCGTCCCGCTGCCACCAGCACCCCGTGCGCCACGTCCCGGCGATTGTAGAGGATCGGATCCCCCGAGAGCGCGGTCATGTTACCATTCGCTTCCTGCACGATCAAATTGGCCGCGGCAAGGTCCCAGTCGCGGCTCTGGCCGCCGGCAAAAGCGGCGTCCAGGCTGCCCTGCGCGACCCGGCACAGCCGAAGCGCCAGCGATCCGATTCGCGGATGCAGCGTAATTTCCTCGGAAGAAGGATTCAGTCGCTCGACCAGCGGCTTCGGCCCGGCCACGCGCGAAAAATCGAGCTCGGCGCCGGGACGTCGCCTGAACCGGCACATCGTTGAGCGCGGCGCCCTGCCCGCGCACGGCAAAGAAGAATTCGTCGCTGGCCGGCGCGAATACCGCCGCGAGCACCGGCGACGCGTCCTCGACCAGCGCCACGCTGACGCACCAGTCTTCGCGGCCGGCGAGATAGCCGCGGGTGCCGTCGATCGGATCGACGATCCAGACCAGGCGCTTGCCGAGCCGCGCGTCGTCGTCGACGCTTTCTTCCGACAGCCAGCCATAGTCCGGCGTCGCGGAACGCAGCCGCTGCTCGAGCAGGTCGTTGACCGCGATGTCGGCCTCGGACACCGGCGACGACGCGCCCTTGGTCCAGTTCTTCAGCTCGGTGCGGAACAGCGAGAGCGCCAGCCGGCCCGCCTCCTGCACGGTCTGCCGCAGCAGCGCGGCGTCGCGGTCCATGAGATCGTCCCGCCTGAGGCCGGCGCTAGCGTCCGCCAAGCGTCAATCCCTCGATGCGCACCGTCGGCGCATTGACGCCATAGCGGAATTCCAGATCGTTGGCCGGCACCATCGACTTGAAGATCTCGAACAGATGGCCCGCGATCGTCACCTCGCTCACCGGATAGGTGATCTCGCCGTTCTCGATCCAGAAGCCGGAGGCGCCGCGGCTGTAGTCGCCGGTCACGCCGTTGACGCCGGAGCCGATCAGGTCGGTGACGTAGAAGCCCTGCTTGATGTCGGAGATCAGCTCGGCCGGCGTCGGCTCGCCGGCTTCGAGATGGAGATTATACGGTCCCGGCGACGGCGAGGACGATACGCCGCGATGGGCGTGGCCGGTGGTGACCAGTCCGAGTTCGCGCGCGGTGGCGCAGTCGAGCAGCCACGTCGTCAGCACGCCCTGATCGACGATGGCGAGCTTCTTGACCTTGACGCCCTCGGCGTCGAAGGTCTGCGAGCGCAGGCCGCGCACGCGCAAGGGATCGTCGATGATGCGGATGTTCTTCGCGAACAGCTGCTGGCCGAGACGGTCCTTGAGGAAGCTGGTCTTGCGCGCGATCGAGGCGCCGTTCACCGCGCCGACGAGATGGCCGACCAGCGAGCCGGAAACCCGGGGGTCGAACACCACCGGCACCTTGCAGGTCTCGACCTTGCGCGGATTGGCGCGCGCCACCGTGCGCTCGCCCGCGTTGCGGCCGACGCTTTCGGGCGAGGCCAGATCGGAAGCATGCGGCGCGGAGGTGTAGTCGTAGTCGCGCTCCATGCCGGTGCCGTCGCCCGATATCGCGGTCATCGAGATGCCCTGGCTCGAGCGCAGATAAGAGCCGTGGAAGCCGGTGGAGGTCACCAGCACCATGCCGCCAATTCCGGACGAGGCCGACGCGCCGCCGGATTTGGTGACGCCCTTGACCGCGAGCGCGGCCGCTTCGGCTTCGCAGGCGCGGCGTTCGAGTTCCGCCGTCGACGGGGTCTTGGGATCGAGCAGATCGAGATCGGGAAAATCGCGCGCCAGCAACGCCGGATCGGCGAGACCGACATATTTGTCGTCGGGCGCGACGCGCGCCATCGCGACCGCGCGCTCGGCCAGTTTGGCGACGCCGTCGCCGCTGACGTCGTTGGTCGAGACCACCGCCTGGCGCTGTCCCACCAGCACGCGCAGTCCGACATCGTCGCCTTCCGAGCGCTCGGATTCCTCGACGCGTCCGTCGCGCACCTCGACGCCTTGCGAGACGCCGCGCACCGCCACCGCGTCGGCGGCGTCCGCGCCGGCGCGCCTCGCCGCCTCGACCAGCCGCTGCGCCAGCGAGCTCAGCGCGGATTGATCGAACAGGTCGGAATTCGCAGCATTGGATGAAAGCGGCGATGCGGCTGATGGTGAAGAGTTCACGAACAAAATCCCGAGGATTGAGGGAGGAAAGGCGCGGGAGCCGCAGCCAATCAGGGAACAGTTCAGATGTGCCCGATTCACGGGGATTTCAAGCATTTTCCTGCGCCAAAAGCCAAAGATTTTCGCTTTCCGCGCAAGGTCTCGTCAATCATGTCAGCCAAGCTCTTGTCAATCATGCCGATGAATGCACGCCAGGTGACGCCCGATTAACCAGCCTTTTTAAGCGAATTCGCAAAGCGCCTCTGGCATGCTCTCGCACATCGACCGGGAACATAATCCCGGCGGGGAGATCAAAGCCGTGAGGCGTCAAACAGCAACAAGCGGGATCAATCCCGCCGGGTCGAGCCGCGCATTGCGGCTCGACCCTCTTTCTCTGCCCGTCAGCTTCGATGCGCACGATACCCGCGCCGACGGCGGCGTGCGGCAGATCGAACTTCATCGCGAACGCGTCGTGCTGCGCCGTGCCCTGCACGGCATGCGGATGGCGGTCAACGTTCGCGTCTGCGATTTTCTCGGCGTCGCGCTGCGCGGCATCGACGATGCCCAGATGCTGGTGCTGGTTCATCGCGATCCGTCACTGACGATCCCGCTTTGCGTCAGCTCCGACCGCGACGAGATCGCCACCGCCTGGCAGATGTGGAGCGACATCTTCGCGCTTCCGCAGTTGCCGGAAGCCAAAGCGCGCGAACCGGCGGCGCGGCGCCGCCGTCACAACGCGATTCGCGCGCGGCGTCCGAAATTCCTGGTGCGCCGCCGCGGCGGCGATCTGCTCAATCCGGCCAATGTCCATCAGGACGAGCGCGAGATCATCGCGCGGGACTGATGCCGCGCGAACGAAACTAGGCCGCCCGCATCACCGCGTCGGCAAGCAATCCCGCAAACAGCAGCAGCCCCGCATCGCGGTTGGATTTGAAGAGACGCAGGCACAGCGCGGGGTCGCCGATCTCAAGGCGCCTGATCTGCCAGACGAGATGCGCCGCAAAGGCGGCCAGTCCGACCCATGCCGGCCATCCGGTCCCGGCGAGCGCCAGCGCCGCGCCGATCAACACCACCGCCAGCGCGTAGAACACCATCAGCGCGGATTGCGTGCGCGCGCCGAACAGAAGCGCGGTCGACTTGACGCCGATCAGCGCGTCGTCCTCGGCATCCTGATGCGCATAGATGGTGTCGTAGCCGATCACCCAGGCGATCGAGCCGGCATAGAGAGCGACCGCCGCCGCGTCGATCCGGCCGAGCATCACCGCAAATCCCATCAGCGCGCCCCAGGAGAACGCAAGCCCGAGCACGATCTGCGGCCACCAGGTGATGCGCTTCATGAACGGATAGACCGCGACGATGACCAGCGAGGCGATGCCGGTCATGATCGCGAAGCGGTTGAACTGCAGCAGCACCGCCAGTCCGACCAGCGCCTGAACGACGAGGAAGACGAGCGCCTGCGGCACGCTCACCTGCCCCGCCGGGATCGGGCGCGACCGCGTCCGCTCGACCTTTGCGTCGAGATCGCGATCGGTGATGTCGTTCCAGGTGCAGCCGGCGCCGCGCATGACAAAGGCGCCGACGAAGAACAGCGCAATGACGAGGGGTAGCCGGCCGATATTGTGAGCGACACCGGCGGCGAGCGCCGCCGACCACCAGCACGGCATCAGCAACAGCCACGAGCCGATCGGCCGGTCGAGGCGGGAGAGCCGCAGATAGGGCCGCGACCATTGCGGCGCATGGGTATCGACCCAGTTGCCGGTGGCGTCGGCGACGCGGGCCGCCGCGTCGCTCATGTGATCGCGATCATCGGGTAAGGACGTTGCCGTTCAGCGTATCGAAAGTGCTGCCGCCCTTCTTCGAAGGCGTGGCCTCCGGAAGCGCCGCCGAGGAGCCCAGCACTTCGCTCAGGCTCGGACCGGCCGGGCCTCTCGTTTGTGCCTGCTGCGCCACGTCGCAGACCTGCTTCTGCATCTTCTCGGTATTCTTGTGGCCGTTCTTCAGCTGATCCGCGACCTGCGGCGGAATTCCGCATTTGGCCGAGTAGGTCTCGACATATTTGATCATCTTGAGTTCGGCCTGGCCGAAATTCCCGATCAGCTTGCAGGCCTCCTCAGGCGGCGCATGGCGGTCGCTGGCGGCCTTGATCATCTTGCCGCGCTTCTCGGCCTCTTCGCGCAGCGGCATGAATCCCTTCATGCATTCGTCGCCGGCACCCGCCTGCGACGGGCCGGCCGGTGCCCGTTCGAACTGCGTCCCGGCAACCGGGGCCGCGCCGTTGACTGGAAACGAACCGGAAGGGGCTGCGCCATTGACCGGCGGAAACGCCGGATCGTTCCTCTGGATCGCCTGGCCCGGCGGCGGCGGAAACGCCGGATCGTTCTTGATGACGCCTCCATTGGGCAGCGGCGCCGGAAACGCACTTTGCGCCAGGGCGTGGCCGGCATGGGCTATCACGATGGCCGCGGCGAGCGGCACGATCAAGCGGCGGATGCATCAAGGTTGTTTCTCCGGCAAGGTCCAGTGGTTCCCCAACGTCTTCCCGATAGAAGAGCGACTTCCGATGAGGCTTTTACGATTCCTGCCGCTTCTTAACAACCCGTCGAATTTGTCAAGAGCGCGGCGTTGGGCCGCGCCGGGATCCCAATTTTCTGCGTTAACCCTCCTCCTTTGGGCTAAAAGACCGCCGAAACGGGACCCATCGAGCATGCCTCAACACGATTTTCGCCAGCCCCGGCTGTTCGTCGATGCCGCGCTGGCGGCGGGCGAGACCATCGCGCTCGAGCGCGACCAGAGCAATTATCTCGGCAATGTGCTGCGGCTGGCCGCAGGCGATACGATCCTGGTGTTCAACGGCCGCGACGGCGAATGGCAGGCTTCGATCGCGGGCCGCAAGCGGCCGGACAGTCTCACGATCATGGCGCAGACCCGGCCGCAGGACCGCCTGCCCGATCTCGCTTACGTCTTTGCGCCGCTCAAACATGCCCGGCTCGACTACATGGTGCAGAAGGCCGTCGAGATGGGCGCCTCGTCGCTGCAGCCGGTTTTGACCCGCTTCACCCAGGTTTCGCGGGTCAATGGCGAGCGGATGCGCGCCAATGTCATCGAGGCCGCCGAGCAGTGCGG
>CAVTYA010000009.1:0-7533 GCA_963738765.1 uncultured Alphaproteobacteria bacterium
CCGCGAAAAGCGGAGGATCCGGTACGCGGTTCAATGATCCGTCTCTGGAATACTGGGTCGCCCGGTCAAGCCGGGCGATGACAGTTGCGGGTGCGACTGCTCACGCCCCGTTGAGGAATTGAAGCGGGTCAACCGGCGACGATCCCTTGCGGATCTCGAAGTGGAGCTGCGGCGACCCCACCTCGCCCGATCTGACCCGACTTGGCAATGACCTGGCCGCGCTTGATGGTATCGCCGCGCTTCACCATCAGTTCACTCGCATGGGCATATGCGGTGACGTAACCGTTGGAGTGCCGAACCAGAACCAGATTGCCGTAACCCTTGAGTTCGTTTCCGGAATAGGCGACGACGCCGTCCTCGGCCGCCTTCACCGGCGTGCCCTCGGGCACCGCCAGATTGATGCCGTCATTGGACTTGCCGTTGGTCTTGGCGCCGTAGCTGGTGATGACCTTGCCGCGCACCGGCCAGCGGAAGGTCGGCAGCGCGCCGGTGGCCTCGGCGGCCTTGACCGGTGCTCTCGGCGGAGGGTTCCTCGGATGCGGGTGGCCTGAGCCAGCCGCGCACTTTGCGGGACGCCGGCGCCGCGGCCATCTTGGTGGCGGGCGGCGCCGCGCCGCAGCAGGCTGCGCGCGGCGACGGCTGCCGGCTGCGCAGCAGGCGCGCAGCGGCGGTCTTGCGCCGGGCACGGTCAGCTTGGTGCCGAGTTTGAGCTTTGCCGCAGCATCGATGCTGTTGGCCCTGGCGAGTTCGGCCACCGACATGTGGTTGCGGTGCGCGATGCTCAGCAGCGTATCGCCGGGATTGACGACATGGAGCGCTCGGCGGGCGCCGCCGCGGCAACCGGCTTGGTCGCCGGCGCGGCGAGCGCGGGGCAGCGCAGCGCCGGGGCCGCGCGCGGGGTGCGGAATGATCAGTTGCTGGCCCGGCGACAGCGCGCGCGGGCCCCTTGTAGCCGTTGGCCTGCAGGATCGCGGCGGGCGTGACATTGTAGCGGTGCGCCAGACCCATCGAGCGTGTCGCTGGTGCCGACGATGATCGTGGTGCCGCTCTGTCCCGGGCCATGGACCGCCGCGACCGAACGCGGCGCAACGGTGCCGGTGGTCTCGATCGGATGCGCCGGCGGCGTATACGAGGCCAGTCCGCGCCCTCCCCCGGACACTCCGGCGCCGGCCGTCGGATAAGACTGCGGTGCAGCGATCGGCGGCGGCAAGGCCGCCGCCTGGGACTGCGTCTGCGGGCGGGCATATTGCGGCAGTTCGCGGCGCTCGACCGCGGGGCGCCGGCACCGAGCCGGTCGCTTCCGGCTGCGAGGCGAAGGGATTGGAGAAGGATTTTGCGAAAGCCGCGTCGACATGTCGGCGCTGCAGCCGGCAAAACCGAACGACATCAGCGCCAGCACCGCGACATGCGGCACGCGGCGCGAGCAAAGCAACTCGACGACACGGGACATGGTTACTCACTCGTACGCAACAAACTACGATTTTGAGTAAACACGCCGCCAGTAAACAACCGCTTAACCCTGCGGAATAAGAGCTTGGCGGTCGGCAGCTCGCAGCTCGTCTGGATGGCCTACAGTTCGCGGGCAATGCCCGGCAGCGCCGGCACGAACCGCACGTCGACCAGCTCCTTGCGATCGAAACCGGCCTCGCGTCCTGATGACGCGGACCAGGGTCTGGGTACCGTGATGCGGCCCGACCGGCGCGATCAGGATGCCGCCGGGCTCGAGCCGCTGCCGTCAGCGCCTCGGGAATCTGCTCCATCGCCGCGGTGACGATGATGCGGTCGAAATTGCCGGCGCTCGCCGGGAATGTCGAAACCGTCCCCCAGCATCACCTCGACATTGTCGCAGCCGAGCTTCTCGAGCCGCGCCCGGGCGCTGTCGGCCAGCGTCCGGTAGCGCTCGATCGTCAGCACCTGCCCGCAAAGCCGCGACAGGATGGCGGCCTGGTAGCCCGAGCCGGTGCCGATCTCGAGCACGCGGTGCTGCTTCTGCAGCTGCAACTGCTCGGTCATGTAGGCCACCACGAAGGGCTGGCTGATGGTCTGTCCGCAGGCGATGCCGAGCGCGCTGTCGCGGTAGGCATCGGCGCGATCGGCCGCCTCGACGAAGACCTCGCGCGGCATCTCTTCCATGGCGCGCAGCACCGCCTGATCGCTGATCCCGCGCCGCCGCAGGGTGAGCTGAAACATCATCTTTTCCGGCGGATTCTGGCGTCGGCATTGTCATGGCGATCTCGCTTCAAACGCCCCTGCGCGCGGCAGTCTCGAACAGGTTGACGCCGAACACGCTGCAGTGCTCGGAAACCTCGGGAAATCGATGTTCCCGCCCGGGAACCGGGCGTGTACCCAGGCGTTAAGGCAACGGGCAATCATCTCCCGCTCCAGGCCCGCAGCGGAGCGGGATGCCGTCCTGCTGCGTTGACATTGCGCCGCTGCGGCGTTATTTGCGATCCTGAATCCTGGACGGGCAAGGACATCATCCATGACTGCAACGCGGCCGCCGGGCGGCTTCTGTGTTCCTCGTCGAGGACGAGGTCATGATCAGGATGATGGTCGCCGACATGCTCGAAGAGCTGGGCTATCCGTGTCGCGGCCGAGGCCGGCGAGATCAACGAGGCGATCACGGCTGGCGCAATCCGCCGAGTTCGACCTCGCCATTCTCGACGTCAACGTCAACGGCAAGGTGATTTCGCCGGTCGCCGAACTGATCAAGGCGCGCAACCGTCCCTTCATCTTCGCGACCGGCTACGGCTCGTCGGGTCTGCCGGAAGAATACCGCGACCGCCCCGCGCTGCAAAAGCCCTTCCAGCTCGAAACCCTGGCGCGGATGATCGACAGCACGCTCAAGGGCGCGACGGTTTAGCGCACACACGACCGGCGTCTTTCCGCTTGCGCGAGAAGATCCTATTTCAGCGTCGCCGTCAGCGCCTGCGAAAACTCGTCGTCGGTGCGGTCGAGCCGCAGCGGCGTCACCGAGACATAGCGCGCCGCCAGCGCCGCGAGATCGGTGCCCTCCGCCGGCACGTCGGCCTGCGCGAGCCGTTCGAACCCGATCCAGAAATAGGGATTGCCGCGGCCGTCGCGGCGCTGGTCGACCTTCAGAAAACCGAGATTGCGCTTGCCCTGCCGCGTCACGCGCACGCCCGCGACGTCGTCCGGCGCGCAGGCCGGAAAGTTGACATTGATCACGGTGTTCTTCGGCACGCCGGCGTCGATCACCTTGCGCAGGATCGGCGGGCCGAATTTCAGCGCCGTCTCCCACAACGGCGCGTTGCGGGTCTCCATGCTGAATTCCTGCGACAGCGCGAACGACGGAATTCCCAGAATGGTGCCTTCCAGCGCGCCGGCGATGGTGCCGGAATAGACCACGTCCTCGGCGACGTTGCGGCCCTTGTTGACGCCGGACAGTACGAGATCCGGCATGGTCTCGCCGAGGATGTGGCGCGCGCCCATGATGACGCAGTCGGTCGGCGTGCCCCGCACCGCGAAATGCCGCGGGCCGACTTCGCGCAGCCGCAACGGATCGTTCAGCGACAGCGAATGCGAGACGCCGGACTGGTCGAGCTCCGGCGCCACCACCCAGACATCGTCGGACAGCGCGCGGGCGATCTCCTCGACGACCTTCAGGCCGGGAGCATGGATGCCGTCGTCATTGGTGCAGAGAATTCGCATCCTACCTAAATGCCCTCGTTCGAACGGTTCCGGGATCGTCAACGTCCTCTTAGCCCGCTCGCGCCGCCGAGGCAAACCCGGCAAATTCAACGAAAATCCCGTCGTCTTCGGGTCGTTCGACCGCCGTGTGCATAGTGAGGCCGCCGCAGTTCCGGCCATGTTGATTTTCGATGCGGATCGCTTTTCAGCCGCAGCGGTTCTTTTGGATTGATTGCAGCGCCGGCGACGGCTCAAACCGGGCCGCGAACTCGTCATCATCCGTTTGAGGCCTCTCGCGCAGCATGACATCCTGCAGCGATTGGCGGACCTCGATCTTTCCGTTGTAATCGACGTATCCGAGTTTCCTGAACCTGTTCATGAAAAAACTCACGCGGGATCGGGTCGTGCCGATCATTTCCGCCAGCGTCTCCTGGCTAAGCGTGATCGGAATTGACGGCCCGCTGCCTTCCGCGCCTGAATTCGCCAGACGCAGCAGCAGGCGCGCGAGCCGTTTCTCGCTGCAATTGAACAGATGGTCGATCAGATCGTCTTCCATCCGGCTGTTGCGGGACAACAGATAAGCGGTGAAGAACGCGGAAAAGCCCGGTTCCGCTTCGAGCGCCGCAAGCATCGCCGGTCGTGTGATCGAGGTGATCACGCAGTCTTCCAGGGCCAGGCTGGTTGCGCTGCGTCGTTCCGCGCCTTCGAGGCATGCTTCGCCGAAGAACTGGCCCTCCTCCAGGATTCCGACCACCGCTTCCTTGCCGTGCTCGGACAGCACCGTGATCTTCACCCTGCCTTTCTGGATGAAGAATATCTCCTCGGCGACGTCGCCCTGGCCGTATATCCGCTGGTTCCTGGCGTAGCGCTCGACCGTCTTTCCAGCCCCGACCCGGCCCAGAAAAGTCCGGGGATCGAACGCTTGTCTCTACCTGAAGTGGCACCGCGATTGGGCATGATGTCGGTCCGTCATCCCGCCGGGAGCACAACACTCTCAGTTGCCGATATGGCCTTCGGCCAAACCGGAAGTCAGCCATGATAATCCTCCAATGTCGGCAAGGCGACTCAAATCAAGCTCCGACGGCCCAACCTCACCGACTGAGTTCCGACGAGCCAAAAAGGGATCAAAAGGGATTCGGGTGGGAAATGCCGAAGGCCGGAGCTGAAACCTAGGTCGGCGGCCTCAGTTCACTGGCGAGCCAGCCCAGCGCGTTCGAATTCATGGGGTCGCTCGGTATGACGGTAGTACTGGTGTGGCCGCACCTCTGGCACTCGAAGGTCCGGATGGCCGAGCCGCAAGGCCGCGACCCGAGGCTCGACAACAGCATGCGTTGCTGCCGGCAGTTCGGGCAGCCGGGCCGTTCGATCGCCGAGACGTGCAGTGGCGATGCCGGTTTAAATTCGGGCATGATGCATTGCGCTGATCTGGATTCTTGCGGCCAAAAGAGCCGACATCTCAGATTGCACCATGGGCTTTTTGGCGTCAGCGGCCGTGGTCAAAAATGCTCAAATCGAAAAATTTCATCTGCGAAGGGTGAACGAACCCGCGCGCCGCGCCTGATACTGCGATTCAAATACCGGCGATCTGTGCTTCGCGACGGCGACCAACGCGGTCAACGCTGAGTGCGGATGCGCCACTCTCGCACGAATTTCGCGGGCCAGCTATCGATGTGCAGTTCGAATTCTTGCGCCGCGATATGCTTCGGCGGTTCGACGCGACTTTCCTGGTCGGGAACTGCCTTCGAGTCTGCCTTCTTCAGATCTGGAATTTCGGGCTCAACCGGCCGCGGCCTTTCGCGGCGGCTCGGGATAATATTTGCGGGCGACCTCGATCGCCTTCTCGAAATCCTCGATATTGAGCCACGCCTCGGCGCGGAGGCTTTCCTGCACGCCGTCCTCCCATAAGCGCGAGCCCTCGATGTCGAATTGGCCCTTCTGCTTCTGATTGCACGCCTGGATGCCGTAGCCGGTGACGGCCCATTGTCTGCCCACCCAGAAGATGTCGCGATGCAGGGCCATGGGTCCCGTTTCCGAACGCGGCCGTCGCCGCAGGCAGACGACGAAGATACCGCCGTGGACCGGCTTCGCAACATCGAAGGCGGGCGCCTTCGGACAAAATGCGCCAGGATTATTTATCGGCAGTGATCACCTTCAGCCCGCCCATATAGGGCTGCAGCACGTCGGGGACGGCGATCGAGCCGTCTTCCTGCTGGTAGGTCTCCATCACAGCGATCAGCGCGCGGCCGACCGCGGTGCCGGAGCCGTTCAGCGTGTGCACGAAGCGCGGCTTGCCGTCGCCTCCGCGATAGCGCGCATCCATGCGCCGGGCCTGGAAATCGCCGCACACCGAGCAGCTCGAGATTTCCCGGAACGCCCCGCCCTCGCCCTGGCCCGGCATCCAGACCTCGATGTCGTAGGTCTTCTGCGCGGAAAAGCCCATGTCGCCGGCGCACAGCGTCATCACGCGGTAATGCAGATCGAGCTGCCGCAGCACCTCCTCGGCGCAGGCCAGCATGCGCTCGTGCTCGTCCTTGCTGGTCTCCGGCGTGGTGATCGAGACCAGTTCGACCTTTGTGAATTGATGCTGGCGGATCATGCCGCGGGTGTCGCGCCCGGCGGCACCTGCTTCGGCGCGAAAGCACGGCGTCAGCGCGGTCAGCCGCATCGGCAATTCCTTCTCGTCGAGGATGGACTCGCGCACGAGATTGGTCAGCGGCACTTCGGCGGTGGGGATGAGGCCGAGACGTCGCTTCTCAGATTGGCGAACGCGCCCTGCAATACGCATTTGCGCTTCAAGGCGATCCAACTCCGCGACGGCGCTCTCATCGGTCGCGGTGAGCAATTCGCCTTTGACGGCCCAGAACTGGTCGTCCTCGAACTTCGGCAGCTGGCCGGTGCCGAACATCACGGCGTCACGCACCAGCAGCGGCGGATTGATCTCGGTATAGCCGTGCTCGTTCGTGTGCAGATCGAGCATGAACTGCCCGATCGCGCGCTCCAGCCGCGCGAGGCCCTTCTTCAGCACCACAAAACGCGCGCCGCTCAGTTTCGCCGCGCGCTCTCGAAATCCATGAAGCCGAGCGCGCCGCCGAGATCGTCATGCGGCTTCGGCGTGAAGGCATAGTTGCGCACCGCGCCGAAATGACTGCGCACCACATTGCCGTGCTCGTCGACGCCGTCGGGCACTTCATCCAGCGGCAGGTTCGGAATCGCCGCCAACTCCCTGGCAAGCTCCTCGTCCGCCGCCTTCGCCGCCAGCTTCGAGCTGCGGCATCGTGGTCTTGAGCTCGGCGACCTCGGTCATCAGCGCGGCGGCGCGCGCGTCATCCCTGGCCTTCTTGGCGTCGCCGATCTCCTTTGACGCCGCATTGCGCCGGGCCTGCGCCTGCTCCGACTTCAGGATCGCGGCACGGCGCCTTTCATCGATCGCGAGCAGCGACGCCGACATCGGCGCGAGCCCTCGCCGTTTCAGTCCGGCGTCGAAGGCCTGTGGGTTGTCGCGGATCGATTTGATGTCGTGCATGACAGAAATTCCTGCGTCACGGCCGGGCAAGAGCGCGAAGCGCGTCTTCACCCAAAATCCCGGCCATCCACGTCTTCGCTGCCTTAGATCAAGTCGTGGATGCCCGGGTCAAGCCCGGGCATGACGAATCGTAGGCAGTTGTGCCGCGAATGATAGGCGAAAACCCGAGGACAGTGGCCCTACTCCGCCGGATTGGCTTCGGGCGGCGGCGGGGTTGCGGATGGCGGCGTTGTGGCGGCGGCAGCCGCGGCGGCCTTCTTCTCCACCATGCGCACGGCGATGATCGAGCCCTCGTACAGGAGCAACAGGGGAATCGCGAGCGAGGACTGGCTGAGCACGTCGGGCGGCGTCAAGACGGC
>CAVTYA010000010.1:0-454847 GCA_963738765.1 uncultured Alphaproteobacteria bacterium
TGGCATATTGCGCTTTCCGACAGACGGGCCTTGGCGACTTTTGAATGAAAGTGATGTCCGGTGTTGAGCCGGGCGCCGCATCTCGGACGTGGCGTGATGTCTGGCTTGCTTTCGGGGGTAGAGCAGATGTCAGATCTCGGAGCCGTCAGGTCGCCTTTGGACCCATCCCGGGCATCCCTGCCTCGCGAGACCCGCACCGCGTCGGGACAGTCGTGCCACCAATGGTGGAGCAGTCAAGGTCAAGGTTTCAATGCGCGGCTGCCGTCTGTCGCGCCGCTTTCTCTTTGTGCGAGAGTTGCTTCCAGCCGCGAGATGTTTTCCTGGAGGCGCTCGTTGTTTTCCAGGAGGCGCTGGCTGGTCAGGACGAGGAAATAATAGCCGAATTGCGGATTTTGAAAGTAGATTTCAAGCAGCCTTTCGTAAGTCATGGTCAGGACTTGTCCGTCTTCTATGCACTCGATCGTCATGGTTCGTCGGTTGTTCGGCGTAAGGAAGCCATGTTCGCCCATGATGCGTCCTGGCGGATGCTCGACGCCGATTTCCTTGACCAGAAACTTACCCGTGACGGTTAATAGCATTTCGTCAGCCTTGTCGCCCTTCCTGAACAGAACATCTCCTTTGCGATATTTGCGCTCGGTCATGAACGGCTTGAGCCATTCCCTTGAGGTATCGCCCTCTGTCGCTATGCGTGCCCTCTTGATCAGTTTGAGCATTTGGCGGAGGCGAATTGCATTGATCGGCAGGAAAAGCAGATACAGGATAAAAGTCCCGACGCTTCCGGAGAGCGCGCCAAAGACGACGAAGAATGTACAGCCGGCCATGTTCGCGATGCGCAGCGGCACCATTGTATGCATCAGCAAGGTAGCTACAAGAAAGGCGGCGCCAATCACAGCGAACATATTGGCAAGCGTGATGTTGGCCAGCACAATTTCTAGCAGCCGGTTGAGTAGGGCATCGTAGGTGATGTTGTTGGGATCGAGACCCATTTGAACCAGAATCTTTGCGATCCTGAGATTGTCGGCCGCCGTATCAAGAATGCGGTTTAGTATCGTCGAAAAATCTGCACCGCTGGACGCCATCGCATCATCCCCCGCGCAAAGCCGTCGGTATTCGTCGGATATCGATCAAGTTTACTCTGAGCGGTGATTTCGGCAATTGCCAGCGCTCTTTAGTAGGTTTTGTCGTCGTGTCTGACCCGAGCCGAAGAGAGGTAACCTCGGCTCCTAGGCAGCTTTCGCGAGTGGAGAGCAACAGTGTCACAAAGTCGGGAACTTCCGAATCTGGCACGAACCGGACCTCCAGCGATGTCCGCTATTCCGTCGCTAACGGGGCTAAACCGGACATGGCGCGCACAGCCCAATTTGGTCGGGATTGACCCGAATGTATGGTCCGGCCGTGCGTTGCAAGAAGATTATTGGCGGTGGCGGTCTTGCATCAATGTATCCGGCCTCTGATTGGAGTGTGTAGTGCTCCGGGCCATCATGGATATCAGCGCGCGTGCGTTCTCATTAGCGGACAGGCCTACATGCGGAATCGGAGTGGTGCAGCGGTAGTCGAACGACACGACGGCTATCGATGGTAGCGCGAGGGCGGGCATGATCATTGCTGGTCGAGAGCGGCGAAGCAGACGGCTAGTCTTATAATTTTGCCGCGCAGCGATCTTGATCATGATGTGTCGATCCTGATCACGGCGATGGAAGTCGCGGGACGGTAGCGCGGTGAGGAGCCACGCCGGAACCTCTCGATGATCATCATACGACCGCCCCCGGTAGGCTTGCGGCCGCCGGGCGTTGAGGGCTCAGGCTCTAACTTGCCCGCGAGAACCCCACAGGGCAGTGAAGACGTTCCCCAATAGGATGGCGCTTAGGAGCGCCCAAACCATGTATGCGACGTAGACCGCGAGAACCTTCGCGCCGACGTCGATATCCAAATCCATTATGGACGATCCCGGCATCACGGTAATAACGAGCAGCGTGACCAGCAGGCCCGACAGGGCCAACAGGTTCAGTGAGATATTGCGCGTCATTTTCGTGCTCCGTTGTCAGGTTTTCCTGACACCTCAACCCCGGTAGGCCGAAGCTGCCGGGGGTAAGGTCACCGCCTGCTTTTACAGCCACCGGGTAACCGTGAAGCTGTGATCAGAACCATCGTCGTTCAGTCGCAGATCGGTAATGGCGAACACGTCGGAATATCCGTTCCGTTTCGGAGTACGCCCGGTCCAGTCGTCGTCGGTCATCACGACTGCGCCGTGCTTGACGATTGCCTCTTTCCAAGCTTTCAACTTGCCGGGGTACTTCAACATATCGGCGTTGTTGTGCTGGTAGCGCTTGGTCGCGCTGTCGAAGAAGCGGCGGTGGGCGGTCGGCAGCGTAGCCTTGCGACCGTCGTCCCAAATGACGTCCACCAGCCAGACGCCCTGCCTACTTTTGATTTCCTTGTTACCAATCCTCACTTGCTTTCTCCGTTATCGGGGCCATTCCCTGACACCTCATCCCCGGTAGGCCGGAGCCGCCGGGGAAGGTCGATTAGTGTTTGGTCTTCTTCGCTGGTGCTTTAAATTGCAGTTGCTTGAGCATTTCATTCAGCCAGCGAATGCGCGCCTTGATTACTGCGACCCGATCTTCAGCGCAGTCCTCATAGCGCTCGTTTGCGTTTGACATGTCCTTCTCCGTTGTCAGGTTTTCCTGACACCTCAACCCCGGTAGGCCAGAGGCCGCACGGGATAAGGGTTCGCCGCCTACGCCGCTCGTGCGACGAGGCTGCTTGCCAGAGCAGCCATTTCGCCATGCATCTTGACGTCGCCGAGTGCCAAACAGTGCTTGGCGAAACGCTTGGCGGCCATGGACAGCGCAACGAAACCGACCGGTTTGCTCAGCGCCTCTGCAATATCGCGCGCGTCGTCCGCCATCTTGCGGATGAAGTCACGCGGGTCCGGATCGATTGACCGGGCTGGCGCCGCGCCGTGCAGGTAATATTCCGCGAACGACTCGGCCTTGTCGGCGAGCATCCGTGCGACGGCATCCGCGGGGGCACCGAGCGCGGCGTTAAGGCTAAACGGGGTCATCGATACCTCCTTCCTGTTCCCAAGCCCTTGCTCGGTTTTACGTATTGTGTTATGAACTGCATTATACATATGATAGTCGAAATACGCAACAGAAATCGGAGAGCAAAAATGCACAAACTGGACGACGAGATTCAGCGGCTAAACATGGTGGTACCCGCCTCATGGGCGAGGAAGGTCGACGATTGGCGGCGGAAGGAACCCGACTTGCCGAACCTGTCGGAGGCGATCCGCAGGCTGGTGGACATGGGCCTCGAGAGCGCGAAGAAGAAGCGATGACCGACCGCATCCGCATCATCAGGCACGTCGTGGCACCGAAGCGACGACGCCGACTTAATCCGTCTGAGTTAATCCGTTATTAACCGTTTTTCGTAACCATATTGGCTCGGTTGTCCGTGGGGCCACGGGGCGGCAAATTGTATTGCGGGGAGTATTTCCGCATGTGGCTGTTCCTAACGAATTTCGATGCGGTGCTGTTCGTTGCCGCCTTTGGCCGCCTTTGGGCTCGCGGTGTTGGCGGTTCCTTTCGGCTAGTCCGCGACTCGTGCCGGTATCACGTGAGCCTGCTTGGCCGCTGAACGCCACGCCTCATCGGCACCGTTGCTCTTGGGCTTTCTGTCGCCGCTCCGTTTCGATCCGCGACGTCGATCCGCCTTGGTGGCCGGTGGTGCAACAGCTTGACCAGCAGTCTTCTACACTGGGCCTCGTCAAGCTGGTCGACGAGGGTTGTGACTGGCGCCGAGGCGCTGGAACTGGCCAGGGCATTGGTGCGGGCGCAGCGGGACAAGGCGCGGCCGCGTTTCTAGGCCGCGCGATGCTTGCAGCTTGTGTGAAGTATCTTGCCCGAGGGACTGAAGTGGAAGTGAATTCGGATCGCTTTGCCGTCGTAGCCTCGGTAATCGACCAGCACCCCGCAGTCGGTCAGAATCATATCGTGGAGAGTGAAGGTTGATGTATCCTTCTCTCCAGCTTTGGCGCCCAGTAAGCCGCGATCGCTTCACGACCGGTCAAGCTCACTTGCTCGCAGTTGCATTCCAACGTCGCGCACTCATCGTAGAGGTCGAGCAATGCATCGAGTTCTCCCAAACGGCACGCATCAAGCTAGTCTACCACGACGGCGAGAGGATCGAAGTTGTCCAGTGAAGTCGACATAAGGTCGCGCCTGATGCGGGGTTAAACGGCGGAAACGGGATTAGGGGCGCGTGTTGCCATCCGATGGTTCGTTTGCGGCAGGCGTTGCACGCTCTACCTCGGTCGCTAACGTGTTTAAATGGGCTGCGAGCTTCGCGAATTACGTAAGGTTTCCAGTTGTCTCTGGTAGTCTTTCATCAGCAAGGCTCACCGGTGTTGTTCAAATCATCCACTTGCGCGAAGAAATCGCGGACCACAGGCAGAGCGTCTTTGAGACTGTAACAACAGCAGCTGTCGACAGACGTTTTTGCGCTGTGATCGAACAGTTCCAGCCAAAACAGTGGCGCGCTATCAAGACCGATCGCCAGACCCGCCAGCATCCGGATCTCGTGGCTGCCAATCGATGCGAGCGAAACCGATGCTTCCGGACTATCCGAGCAGAGCCTGACGTAAGCTCTCGCAATTCTCAATTCGGTCGACGTCCATTCGGTGTTGCAGTCTATCAAAGGTCAAGATCCTAAATGGCATTGTGTGAGTGCACTGCAAACACCGAGAACGCGCAAATGGAGCCGCTGCAAATGCCGCAGCACGACTCTGCACTTCGATGAGCTAGAGGCAAATTCATGTAGCAGGACAGTCTGAAATGCGCCTGTTCCAGTCCGCCAATTATTTGTTATAGGGCGCCAGCATCGCTTGGACGGGAAAGATCCTGGAGATTGCCAACAGCACCGAGGCCGTGCAGGACGGCCGCATCCATATCGAGAAGATCAACGGCCCGTTTTTGTTCAAGGAGAAAGGCACGCCGGCCGAATACAAGGCCGGCCTCGACCTGGCGATCACCCGCGGTTGGCTGGAGCTGCACGAGAGCGGGACTTACGTGAAATTCACGCAGGCGGGCGCCGACCTGTTCGCTTAGAAATTTGCATTTTCCGGCCGCTGATATCTGCGGCTCCATGCGACTGGTGCCAGACGTTGGAGCGGTGATTTTAGGCCGATCGTCTACTGAGCCTTTCGGCATTCGCTGCGACGTGTTGCCGATACCGGTCGATAATAGTGTAAGCGGATGCTCCCGCGATCAAGTTTGAAACAGTCTCGAAGGTTGCATCAACTTTCTCGGCGATCATCAATCGGCCTTCGTAACAGGCGTCGCGGTCCCCAAACAAAAACTTAGCCATTCGAAGCCCGATCACAGCATTCAATTCAACTGCTAACTGGAGCAGGGAAAAAAACATTAGCAACTCCAATTATGAGCAGGCGCGAATAACCCCCTCGAACAAATGGTGTCAGGTGGTCGATGATTGTCGGCTTATAGATGCAGGTTTCTAACTAATCTAGCGGGATGACGCAGATCCCGGCTCCTTTTTCGTTCGTTACCGAAATCGAGTAATGCTGGCTAACGAGGTTTGGGCGGGTTTCGCGTAGGGGCTGGGCAAGTTTGATAACTTCAATCTTTACCGGAGTTGTCACATAGTCACCACACCCGGAACCGGGTTGGTTAATTACAACCGAAATCAGTGCAGTACGCCGATTGAAAATATTTACATTTGAGTTATAGAAGCCCGTTTTCCGACGATCGGAACGACTGTTTCCCCGAACATTGAGATTGACGCAATGAGACGACCGAACAGCATCGCGGATAGGTCGCGCGGACTTCGCGAGCAGGCGCAACGATGACCGCTTCACGTGAAAATTTCAGACTGCCTCTGCAAGAGGCTCGGAGTAAGGCCCGGCAATTCCTCAGCAAAAGTCCGGCCGATGGCTATGCGACCATCATCGAAAATTGGCGGCAGCTCCCCGACGGTCAGATCGAATTTGCTGTGCGACGGTTGCCGACGGTGGATTGATGGATAGGTGCTGAAAAGCAAATGACTGTCAAAAAAACCCGCTTGCGATGGACCGACGAAGATGTCCGCCGCTTGCGCCTCTTCGCTGATGCAAATGTCGGCGTCGACACTATCGCGAAATCGCTGGGACGCACGCGCGCCTCAGTGAAGTTGAAGGCCCATTGGTTGAACCTAACCCTCGCTAAGAAAGCACGCCGCCCGGTCGGCGCAGTCTGAAGGCGGCTTGTTTTGACCCTAATTTGAATTTCGCAGTATTTTGCACTACGATCTGCTGCGGTGCAGCAGATCGGTCTGGTGTGCGCTATGGCCACTCACCCCATCAACGATTATTACGTCGTTACCTCTCGACGCGGTGCGTACCCTGATCGCTGGAGCTGGGAGATACGCCGCAAGAGCACACCTCTGGGCATCAAAATGACCCGAGACGGATACCAGTCCGACACGGCAGCGCAATTTGCGGGGAAGCGAGCGCTGTCGGATTTTTTGTTAGATTTAGCACAAGAAGAAAAACGGAAGTAAGGCCGCCTCAGTTGGCGGCTTCACCGGTCACGCGGGCGCAGGCGCATTTTGGCACCTCTCGAATAATTGTACGAAGCTCGTCGCAGGTGAAAAACTCGAGCCGCGCTGCCTTTCCGCTTTCGACTAATGCCAGTACGGGCATGACCATGACCCTTGTCGCCTGTATGCCAAGGAGCAACGTTTCCATCGCACCAACGATTGAGCTGCCGATCATTTCGCGCTCCCTATTCGGTTCCAACACTGACGATCAACAGCGCTCTGGGAGCGGCGTTCCTGTGTGGCCTAATTTGATTTTGGCAGTGGTGAACGTTAGCGCGCCGCTGCGACCTGATCTTCCTTGTCGGCTCCGCGTGCCACAATCTTTAGCGCATCATCCGGAAACGGTCGTTGCAATGCCTTCGCTTCATCCCACGGCGCGCGCATCCAGACATCGCGCTCCTCGTCGTTCGACGGGATCATCGGCGTCGCCTTGGAGTGGATCGGCTCGACCACCGCGTTCGGTGCTGTCGTCAGGCAAGTAAAATAATTTACGTCTCGGGGAACCGAATGGTTGAAACAGGCCACCTTCCATCGTGGTCCCTGATCGAAATTCGTAAGCCGTGGAGTTCGTCAAGCCAAACGTTTTCCACCGTTCCGGCCTTACCATTGGTGAGAGCCACGGATTTCCCGATTAGTAGAGAGCGGGCCTCCTCATACGCGCTGAGGATCGTTGCTGCTTGGGGGGCATCCACAAGTCAGTTCCCCTGCGATAAACCTTACAATTTAAGCGTGAAACTTGGAAAAGGTTCCTATTAACAACCAACGACGCGGTTAGGGTCGGCCTATAGACTGCAAGCATTCAAACGAAAAACCCCGGCATAATTGCCGGGGGGCCGTGATGCCGCCGGGCACATCCGCCAGCGACGATCAGTCATCAGCTAATACCAGTTTGATGACCAGTAGATCAGAAGGACCGGGCCTCGCTACCCGCGGCGCGCGGGCCTACTCGCCAAGGTCAAGTAGGAGCGGCGGTGCCCACGGAGACTGAACCGCTGGTTCAGACTTGTTAGGTCCCGGTTTTTCCACCGGCAGATGGCGATCAAGCTCGCGCATAATGACCGCGAGTTCCCGCTCAATTTCTAGTTCGCGTTCTTGGCTGATAGGCACGTGACGCTCCTTTAGGTTACGCCCACGGCCATTTGCTACTGCGGATAATTAACCGATGTAATTGTTCTGTAGGACAACGACCTTTAGTACCATGCAGCCGATCACGGCATCATGCCGCCGCGCGATCCTCTTTGTCGGCCCCGCGCATGACGATCCTGAGCGCATCGTCCGGCAGCGGTCGCTGCAGCGCCTTCGCCTCATCCCACGGCGCGCGCATCCACACGTCGCGCTCTTCGTCGGTCGTCAGGATCACCGGCATCGCCTTCGGATGGATCGGCTCGACCACCGCGTTCGGCGATGTCGTCAGAAAACCGTAGACCTGATGCGGTCCCGGCACCGGCTTCGACTTCGTGCCGCGATCACCGTTGAACGTCGTCCAGATGCCCGCGAAGGCGAACAGCGGCCGGTCATCGTTGAGCGCGAACCACACCACGTCCTTTTTCTTCGTCTCCGGGTTCGGCTCCGGCGCGTACTCGGCGAAGCTGTTGGCCGGGACCAGGCAGCGGTTCTCCGGCTTCAGCCAGCCGCGCCAGTGCGGCGATGACGTGTTGCGGATGTTGGTGACCGGCGGCCCGCCTGTGCGCGGTGGCGGCGGCATGCCCCAGCGCATCATGCTCAACTCGCGCCCGGTGTCGGTGTTGCGGATCACCGGAGCCGGATAATCTGGAAACACGCCCGGCATCGGCGCGAGGTTGCCGACATAGCGGTTGACGACGCGGAACAGCGCGATGATCGCGGCTTGGTTGGTGGTGATGCTGTAGAGATTGCACATTCGTCAGTACCGCTCGATCACTTGCTCCACTCGGAAGCGCTCGCACCAAAGCATCATCTGCGGCTCAAATAGAGCAGCCCGGGTGAAATAGCGCTTGTGTGCTTCTCGCCAATACGCGAGTGACCGGTCGCCTTCACCTTCGTCATAGGCAAACGCCTCATCGACTTGATCGAACTGGCGCTGGGTTAGCTCGATCGTTTTCAGCACGACACGTGGCCTATTCTTGCCATCGAGCGCCACCATGGGCTTTCCTACAGCGGCTCCTTTCAGCCCCTCGCTAACCGCCCAACACGTAGCGCGCTTTTTACCTTCAGACACCAGCCCGACGAGTTGGTCGGCCAGTGCCGGATGGTCGCCAAATGAAAATGTTTCGAGTGATTGCCAGTCCATGACGATGCGAACTATCGTTCCCCCGGCCACCATGTCGAGGGCGGATCGCTCGCCGTGATCTTGGTGGTCCGCAGCGCGACCAGATGGCTCCGCTTGTACGGATAGCCACGAACCTGCGAGCAGTCCTTGCACCGCATGTAGCGCTCCAGTTCATGGACCGGCGTCGTCTTCGGTCGCCGCACGATGTCGAGGGCAACGGTCTGATGCGTGTTGCAGCCAAGGCATTTCACTTCGAGATAGCGATAACCCGGCGTTGATCGCGTCGCCGAGCGCAGGCGATGGCTGCGCCGGACCTTGGAAGCCAAGCATGCGCTTGTTCCACGCCTCGACGGCGAGCCGGTCGGCTGCCTTGCGGGCTTCCGTCGCCCGCTCTGCCGCCGCCCGGACCGATGCGCCGTAGATCGTCTCGCGTGATTTGGTGCCCATGCGCGAGAGGATGCGCCGGGCCGCGCGGGACAGGCAAGCCGCTACAGATTGCGGTCGACGGCGCACCGGGAAAAACGGGGCGACGGCCTCAGTCAACGAAGGCCGTACAGCGCGCCGGGACGACGGCGCAAAAGGGCATCAAGACCTCAACTTGGCATTGTCAATAACCGTCTTCAGAATTGCAAAGAGGATACTGATTATCGCGCCTTGGATAAAGCAGTCTCCGACTTTAGCGAAGTAATCGTTGAGGCCCTTGTTAGCGAGAGAGTACAGACCGCCTCCCAGTGCCATGAAGCCGACGATGACGACGAAAGCAATCCAGAGGCCCTTCGCCGTCGGGATGTCCAAGAACTTTCTGCCATTAGGGGTCATTTGCTCTTCCTCCATTTTATAGCGTTCGATGTGCTTTGTCCGGTTAGTCACACAACCCACATTTACCGGCAACCTCCGCGCCATCCTCGCTGTGCTCCACACACTGCGAGGGATGGAGCAGCACCAGAAAACCCTAACGCCATTTTCGTTGGCGGGATGGGGTTTGTTCGCCGCTATCCGCGATATTCACGGTCTAACTTGTGAATGCTGCCCAAGGGCTTGTGGCGGTCACCGCAACCGCGCCATCACCACGACGGCGGCAGGCAGCGCGCCTATGGTCGGGCCGGGCTGGATACCGAGGCCGCACCCTGGTTATCCAGAGCCACACGGCCCCGGAGAAGCATCACGCCCCCGTTCGAGGTCAGGCGACCGCCATCGAAGGCAGCTGTGACTTTCTTGGCGTGAACGGCTGGAAACGAGAAGGGCAAAATCGTATCATCGGTCATGGCGGGCGTGGCGTTCGCGATGGAAGGTGATGGGGTTGGCTTCGCAACGGAATCCTACGACGCATCAGCGCTTTACACTACGCTCGCCAGCCTCTCAGGCCCCCGCTGGCGAATAAGACGGGTTAGCGACGTGACCAAACACGTCACTACTTTGCCCCGGCGGAACCGGGAACCGATTGACGCGCCGTATCTTGAGTCAGCGGAGGGTTAATGACCCGCATCTGGAACACACCCGTATTCATCATTGCCACAGTGTATTTCGTCGTCGATGGCGTTTTTTCTCACGTCACGCGGCCCATAACGGTATGGCTTGCGAGAAAGAAGTTACTCGAGCGAGCACGACTTTGGATAACTTCTTTGCGCCCTTATCCTTCACTCGCGCTTTTTGCCGTACCGGTAATCATCCTAGAGCCGGCAAAGCCGTTCGCGGGATATTTGTTGGGAACCGGTCATTTCTTCTTTGGCGCAGTCACCTTTATCACGGCGGAAGTTTTGAAGCTCACGTTGGTCGAACAGTTGTTTCAGCTAAATCGAAAGAAGCTCCTGTCGATCCCAGCTTTCGCTTGGGGCTATGGCTACTGGCGAGACATGATGGACGTGGTCGAATCGATGGAAGTTTGGAGGGCATCACGAAGACTGGTGGCCAATGCCGCCCACATGGTTCGGACCCGTTGGCTTCAACTCAACCAGGCCCGAAGATCTTATCCGTTCCATGCCATCCGTCACCACAAATAGGGTGTGAACTCGGGCGTCCGCTTTGGTGCGCATAACGGGCTCGGCTGTCAGGGCGAGGGGAAAGCCCTTAATCACCGTTAGCGTCAAGTATATTATTCCGCTCGCATCACTGACGGGGGCCAGAGGCCCGGACCTTGGCCATGGTGGCCTCGTAGTATTCCTCGCGCTCTCGTTGAAAACGCTGTTGATTCGCCTTGAAGGTTTCAACCCGTTTCCGCATGCGGTCTCGTTCCATAGCCAGTCGCTCTTCCACTGTAAGTTCTTTCGCGAAAGGCTTTTGCGACGAAGATGGGTCTGCTTCAACCGGCTTAGTAGGCTGCTGGAAAGATGGCGCCCCCACTTCAGCAGGTTTGGCTTCGGCGGAGACACTTTTAACCATCGACAGCGCCTCAGCAATCAGAGAAGCCGCTTGTTCCTTTTGGACCAGTAGCTTTTTGAGCACGATGTCTTTGGAGATTGGTTTTGCGACGGGCTGATAAAAATAGGGCGGTGGTGCTAGGGGTACCGTGGATTCGCAGATAGCGACGGCCACCATCGATAGCGTCTGATTGATCAGTGAAGCCGTTTGTTGCTCTTGAACTGGTGGTGCGGGCGGTGGCTCGTTTTTCGAGATGCTATGCTCGGTAATGGGCTGTTGCCCAATAGGCGGCGTCTCAGTCTCCTCGGGTTCAACGACGCCGACGGTCTCGGTCACCGGAATCGCGTGACCAATTGACGCTGGCCGTTCTTTCTGAAGCGGCGTTTCCGAAACACCTTTCGGTTCTGCGACGCGAAGTTGCACAACCGGTAAGACCGTTTTGCTTTCACCCATGGCATCGTCCAACTCGTCCATCTGGAGTCTATGTCGAGGGGACCGCTTTGTTCCGAGCTGGGACAAAGGAAACCGAAGTCGCGGAGGGGTGCGGCTGTCTTAGCGGGACCGTCCCTCCGCCACCGGAAACATCGTAACGCATCGCGCCGATCTTCGACACATAGTGCCGCACTTTGAAGCGGACTGGGTTTCACCGTCACTTAAGGTTTCTCCACTAACCCATTCCTACCAAAGAGAGAAAGCAGATGAAGACGAGGCGTGAGAAGGCAGCGAACATCATTCAAGCGCTGCTCAACAAGACCACCGCGAACGGCGCGAGCGAAGCCGAAGCAATGGCCGCGGCCGAGAAGGCCCGCGAGCTGATGGACCGCTACCAGATCGAAGCCGGTTCCGCCGGCCTGGAGAAGGAAGGCACGTTCAAGGTCTCGATCAAGCGCGGGCACTACAAGACGCTGGCCGTGAAGGACCGTATCGCGTACGCGGTCGCGCAGTTCTGCGACAGCAAGGTATGGCTCACCAAGAGCAGCGACGAGTGCCACTTCTTCGGCCTCAAGAGCGACGCCGAGTTCGCCGGTTGGCTGATCCAGTCGCTGGCGGCGTTCGTCGGCAACGGCGCACTGGCCTATATCGCAGGCCAGCCGCGCATGGAAGCGCGGCCGAGATGGGAAGCCGAAAAGGCGTTCGTGCTCGGCGCCTGCGTCCGCATCAGCGAACGCCTGATCCAGCTCGCGGCCGAACGGCAAAAGAGCCGCGACGGCTCCGGCGACGGCCGCAGTCTGGTGGTGGTCAAGAACGCGATCGTCACCCGCGAGTTCGCCAAGCTCGACGTGAAACTGCGGAGCGCCGGCAGGAGCAAGACCCGCGCCGCCGACGGTGGCGCGTTCAAGGCCGGTCGCGCTGCCGGTGACAATGCTTCGTTCGGCCGGCCGGTCAACGGCGGTGGTAGGGTCAGCAAGATTGGCGGCAAGGCATGAAGCCCATCTACACCGGTGCCATCTGCGCCGCGTATGCCTTCCAACCCGGTACGGCTGGGGGGCTCCGGTAGCGCTGGTGTAACGCTGGGGGAGGGCTGTTAGGGCTGGGGTACGCAACACATTTCCCCAGCTCAACGTATGGTGCCCAGCAGCGTCACGCGACCTTCTCCCACAGCCGCGGCTCCTTCGCGCGCAGCAGCGCAGAGGCGATCCGGCCGCGCTCGGTGACGTGCCAGCTCCCGGCGTCGCAATCCCTCAACATCATCAGCAGTTGCCACGTTTGATTAGATGTCAGCCGGCAGCCACAGTGAGACCCCGCGAAACAGTGGAACGGTGGGTGGGATAGTGAACCGTCGACACCCAGGTCAATTGCGCTCCTCCCGCTGAAAAAATGGTTCGGAAATGTTCCCTACCGCGGGGGAAGTGGTTCGGAAGTGGTTCGGAACGCTCCACCGCTGACTGTGTTTCACTCTTGCTGGCCTTTAGTAATAGCTCGCGCCGCTTGATCAGGCTGCGGCTTTGGAGCGCATCTTCGCGAAGTCGTTCGCAACTCGGACGTCGTGCAATCGCCCGCCCAGAGCTTGGTCCCCCTGACCGTTCCGACGAGGAGAATTTATCGGGGTTCAGGTTTCACACCACACCGTGTCGCCAGACAAAGGCTTTGCCGGAGTTGCTGTGCTCGATTGGAGCAATTTAGGAGCTGAACAAACCACTCCTCGGCAATGCCTTTTGACCTTTGCTCGGCCGCAAAGGTGCATCTGCGCGAGTCTCAAGCATCTCTCGCAAGCTCGGCGGCTTGTAGAAGTGAAGTAGGCCCTGACCGACCCCGTCGACGCGGCTCGTGGACTTTGGCAATGTCCGCCGCTCACATCCAGGGATAACCATCTGTAGTCCGGCCGAGGTGCGTTCGACGTCAGACATGTTGCGGCTCCAAATTATTCAACTACTGATAAAAATGACATATCGGTCGGGCGGTCACCTATGGTGGACCGGATCGAATACCTAGGAAACAGTACGCGAGGATTCAAGCGTTCACATCAGGGGGCGGGCGAGAATCGCGATGGCGTAAAAGTGGACCGCCGAAATCGCAGTCTGGCACGGACCGACGTGCCAACCGGCTCTGAGGATGTCTGGCTGTCGACCAGAGTTGGCCGGGCCATATGCCCATCAAAGCTCCTGTTCTGGTGGGCAACTGGTTCTCCATTGCGCGAGGAACACAAGAGGCTGGCCCAAGCAGGGATGGGAGGCGACCTTGTCCCACTGGATATTCCACTGTTTCGTTGGCTGACTTGTGACGCCTGCCGACGGTCATCCCACTTGGGTGGCAAAGTGGTTGAAGAAGCAAGTCGGCGGCCGAATTAGGCGAAGACGCCGCTGTCCTCACTGTCTCACGTCTCACTGTCCCATTCACTGTTTCACTAATTTTTGGCTGACTCGGTGGGCCTCGAAAAGAGCTCCAAGCGGATCATCCTGGTTGCCTGCTGGGACCCAGGCGAGGGGAAAGCACAGTCGCTGCCTTATGCCGTCGTCGGGCCGGGTGCCAATAACTCCAGCGGAAGCCGGCATGCTTGCGAATGGCTGCCATAGGCGATATCAGACCCGCCGGTGCGGGGGCGCCTCAAAATAGTCTTTCGCGTTCAAAGGCAGTCTTTTCTGACGCCGCGTCGATCTCTTCGATATCGAGCGTTTGTCAGAATGGGCACTTTCGGAAGGCCGATCGCATCGACCTGGCCAAAACCGCGCGCTTTCTCGCAAACGTGTCTCACGTTCCACTGTCCCACTTGCTGTTCCACTGCTTTTGAGATGTCCCACTTCGTCTCTTGGCCCGAAAGACTTTGCTTAGCCAATTTTGCGCGTGCTCTTTGCTGACGCCTAGTTTCGAGACCAGTACGCGCGCATGTGCGTCATAGTAAAAATACGCCCCAGGCAAAGCGGTCGTTGGCACCAACGGGGGCAAGGGCGGTGACGCGGTATGCGTGGATCGTTTGATATGATCCGTGGCTGACTCGGTAGGTTTTTAACGAGGTCCAAACGATTGCATTGCGTGGCTTTGGCTTGGCGCGAGCACTCTCACTGGATCACCGCAGTGAAACACCTCCGGAGCACGCACGTCACAATTCGTTCTCCCCGTCACGATTTGTTCTCCCGACTATCCACAGCATGGTCTCTTGCACCTCAATCCTATGTGGCCAACTCTCTCTCTCACTAAATCGCCGCTCGATTTTAAAAATTGCCAGTCAACAAAGAGGATGCAGAACATGATTGATTGCCAACCTGTGCCGATCAGCGACGTGCCAACCGCGATCCGTGGGTTAGTCAAGGATAAGTCAGCCACCACCCCTAGTTATCGCCAAGTCTACAGCGCGGTGCTGGACGGATCGATCCCGGCCGAACGCATCAAGGGGCGTTGGCACGTCGCAGGACTGATGCCGATCATCGAGCACTTTCGCCTCGGCGAGAAGGTATAGGACGATTTCATCCCCAAAATGCCGATATACGTGGAAGCACACCTCGTCAGAGATTGACAATGAATCACAAACTGCACCACATTAACACCGCGCTCGTTGATCTTGGCGAAATTCAAGACACGCAGGCAGCAAGGGAGTCAGGACCAAAGGAGTGGTTCTGTTTTCCAAACGCTGAGGACCTGCATATAACTAGAGCGCGTTCACATACCAATATCCCAGCTCGTGGCTTGAGTATACGTCAGGCAGCCGCCTATTGGGACATGTCTCCCGGCACGTCCAAGAAGCTTGTCGGGCTGGGCATTGTGCCGCCCCCGCTAAAGCTGCCTCGTCTCGGCCGCAGCGTGTACGACCGGGTTGAGCTGGATCTGGCTATGGATGCCGCCCGCCAGACCCAGGCCGCCTGATGTCTTTCAGCGAGCAAACCGCGCACCAATTGCTTTCCAAGCCGGGGCCAGACGACCCGCTGCGGTTGAAGGATGCGGTTAAGATTGCCTTTCCGTTTGGGGGCATGACCGTATCTGGTTTGCGGCGCGAGGCTGTAAGGGGAAATCTTGTTCTCGAGCGCTACGCCAACAAGGATTTTGTGACCCTCAATGCTATTAGCGAGATGAGGAAACGATGCCGCGCATCAGCAAAAAGTGCCAGACTTTGGCTCGAACCCGAAGAGCGTAACACGGAGGGAAAGCTCGTCAGGCAAGCTGCATGGGTCATTCAGGGACGGAAAGAACAAAATCCGCACTGGCTGCGCTCGAACAGACCGCGAGGGCGCTGAGCAAGCCCTCGCTGAATACATCGCCAAGAAATACACCGTCCCGCGAGACCGCGGACGTCATCCTTCTCAAATCCTAGTGCTGGACGTGCTGAACATTTACTTGATCGACAAGGCGCCCAAGCATTCCGATCCGACCATCACCAAGGCCCGCGTCATGACGTTGGCCGGCTGGTGGGGCGATAAGACGCTTGGCCCAGGTTAACGGCACTACCTGCCGGGAATACGTAGCCTATAGGACAGCGCAGCCGCGCAAGGCGGCGAAGCCGGACGTGACCGGCAACCCTGCTCGCATGGTGACGGCGGCAGGTGCACGGCGTGAGCTTGAGGATCTCCGATCGGCCATCAACCACCATCGGACCGAAGGGCTTTGCTCTGAAGTCGTAGGTGTCGCGCTGCCGGAGAAGAGCGATCCCGCGAGGATTGGCTTACCCGTTCAGAGGCGGCCCGTCTTATCTGGGCGGCTTGGCGTGCTCGTCAGAAGATGGGCGAGGGCATCACCGACCGTGATGTCGGTCGGCACGTCGCGCGCTTCATGCTCGTCGGGGTCTACACCGGCACCCGGCACGGCGCGATTTGCTCGGCCGCGCTCACGCCGGCGGTTGGCCGCGGTTACGTCGATACGGACAGCGGCGTGTTATACAGGCGCAGGCAGGGCTCCCGCCAGACGAAAAAGCGTCAGCCGCCGGTGAAGTTGCCGCCAGGGTTGCTTGGCCCACCTGCGGCGCTGGAAACGGCTTGGTATTGCTCGCCACGCGGTCGTCGAGTGGAACGGCAAGCCGGTGGCGTCGGTCCGGAAGTCGTTCGCGTCGGCGGTGCGCGCGGCCGGCATCGATCGCCACATCACGCCGCACATCTGCCGTCACACGGCGGCGACCTGGGCGATGCAGCTGGGCTCCGATATTTGGGAGGCGGCCGGCTTCCTCGGCATGAGCCCGGAGCTTTTAGAGCGCGTGTACGGTCACCATCATCCGGACTTCCAGAGCGACGTCGCTGCTCGAATGTCGGGACAGAAACGGGACAGAAACGCCGTGAACAAAACGGCACAAGTGACAATGAATGACGTACGAAAAACACCAATTATTCAAGGAGCATTAAGTGAAACGACGCGTTCGGGACGCAGGGGTCGCAGGTTCAAATCCTGCCACTCCGACCATTCATTTTTCAGGCTTTTTCTGATTGCTGGCGGTTCTCAAGTCAACCGCCGAATAGACCGACCAAACCGGCACGGATATGGGCCAAACGACCGCGTCCCCGCGGCGTGACACGCCCGGGTCGGTTTTCCAGACGTTCAGACGGCATGAAGCTGGGGAAGGCCGCGGAAGCCGGAGTCGACTAATTCCTTCCGCGAGTGATAGGTCTTCAAGACCTTCTTGGACGTTGCAACGTCCAACTGGGCGAACGCTTTCTCCATTTCGGAGAGGTTTTTCGCGGGGATTCGATGTTCCGCGGCGCCCAGGAACGCCAGCGCCATGGTCGTTTTCCACGACAGATCGATAGCTTTCGCCAAAATCAGCAGTTCCTCCTTGCCCGCGGCGAGCAGCGCACGTTCCACCACGTCGACCGGCAAGGCACATAATAATGACAGCGCGACGATAGCTTCATCGAGCTTACGGGTCTCGGCGTATTCAAGAATGTGAACTTCATTCAATTCACCGAGATGGTGTTTCGCTCCCACGGTCCGCTTGGCGTTGAAGTAGCTCTTTGACGCCGGTCCGAACATCGAATGCAAGGCCCCGGTTACATCGGTTACTGCACCTTGAATTTGGCTTTCTGCCTCAGCTCGCTCGCCCTTAAGTTTCCGTCTCACATCGGCGGAGGCCTTCGCGATCATTTGCTGAAAAAGATGCCTCGGGATATCCCGACGCTGCCCAAGATGCTCGGCGATAATGGAATCGTTCTCCGCCCGTCTTATCAAACGAAGGAAACCGGACTCCGAGAAACGCGCGCCGGCGTTGGCAGTGACCGAATTCACTACCTCCGAATTGCCTCTCGCAACAAGCACATCGGTGACCGGCTCAGCGATCGACTTTCGCAGCGAGATTGCAAGCAGATGGCCTTGGCTTTTTGATCGAGCGTTCGCTACCAAGGCCGGTACTTCAAGCCGCTCGGAATAACGAAGAACGGGACTGGCGACGTCTATCGAATCGTCAAAGGCAAGCTTGTTAATCATGTAGACCGGCGCATGGTCGCAACGCGCCAGCCGCTTCGCAAGCTCCGAGCGGGCGGCCAATTCAATTTCCTCCGAGAGCCGCCCAATCACTTCCCCAAAGATCCAGATCTGGTCTTCGGAATAGCGGCCGGCTATCAGCATATCGGTTGCATGCCACAGCGCCTTCAAACGGCTTTCGGGTGATCCCCGGGAAATTACGTCATTCAGTTCCTTGAGATGGGACATCGCAGGATCCTGGAACGCTCAACGTCTGGCCGAAGCAACTCGCGATGACCGATCCCGAGTCAGGCATTCCGATTTATGAAAAAGCTCAAATGAATCTTCGGGCCCGTCATTCGGCGGTCCAGATTATTCCGTCGATGGGGATTGTCCGGCCAACCCGGTTAACGTGGATTTTGCTTTTTTCGAGCCGCCAGGCCCAAACACGCGATACAGCCCGTCAATCGTTATCGAAAATCGGCAAGGATCGCTGGCCGCCGGCTGACGAGGGCCAACGCGTCTAGCGAGGCTTGCTTCGGTACGTTAGCTCACCAGATGATCGCCGAGCGAGTAGCAAACGCACAGCCCGAGGCTGGCCCAGACCGCCAGGCTGAAATAAAGCGACATCCAGGCAATCTCGTCCTTCCACTCGGCAAGATCGTGCGTCACGACCCAGCGCGTGCACACATCACGGAGACCCTCGAGCGGTCCGAGGCGCTTGCTGCCATCGGCAATGCCGGCCCGCCACCGGCTCAGATACATCGGGACGTCGATCCTGATGAGAAACGCCAGATAACCTGCAATCCCGATCAGCGTGATCGCGATGATCGCGCGAACCGGACCATCGAACTCCGGCAGCAGCCGGCAAAGACCGATTCCGACGATGAAGAAGGCGACGGCCCACAGCGAATTTTCGATGGCGTTGTGCAAATAGTGGGTGGTCAGCACCGCATGCCATGAGAAGCATTCCGCGATCAGGATCAGCGGCACGATCACCCATGCGGCGTTCAAGGTGGTGTCCGCTCCCGTCATCGTGCCGAGTTGGTGCAGGATAATCGCCCACTGCGCCGCGAAGGCGACCTCGGCAACAGTGGCCACCGACCGGCCGACGACGACGCTCGACAGCCAATGGTCGAACAAGCAGATCCGCTGCACATCCGCGCGCGGCAGGAACGACCTGAAGGCGCAGCCAAAAACATAGGCTGCCGAGAGCAGCAGCATGAGCCCGATGCTGGATGTGCTGCCGGGATTGCTGGCCGGCTGGAGCTGGCGGTACAGCAGGAACCAGACCGCGATATTGACGCTGCTGACCAGCGTCAGCAGACTCCACCACCAAGCCAGGGGATTTGACCAGGCCAGGGAATTCGATCGGGAAACTGACCGCGCACGCCATTCCAAGCTCATCGACCGCTCCGCGTGTTACCGAACTGACATTCGATTGTATTAGTTCTGTCACAAAATATGGCGAATCACGACAAAATTATGTGCGGCGGGGGCTTGCGGGATGACGGCGGGGCGATAATGGGCGGCCAACAGCGAGGGCAGCAGGGCCAGCCTGCTCACGTTTTCAAGTTGTCGGACCGCGCTGTGATTGCGGTCAAGGATGGCAAGGCCGGCGCGGTGACGGCGTTGAAATCGCGGTGATGTTGCCGAAGTAAACGCCACGCACCCGGCTGCTCAAACAAGAAGTGCGGGCACAACTTCAAGAGACAACCGCACCGCTTGGCGGTTTCGTACAAGTGTCATAATTCGGGTCAATAACGAGCGCTCCGCGCCGCTGTCGCAGCGTCGCAACCGGCGTGCTCCACGATCTCAAGGCTGGAATAGCGTGTTGTTCGTCGATCAGTTCGCCGTTCCGGCCTCATCCACACGCTCCGGTTCACGCAATGGGCAAACGGCGGATACGGCCGGAATCGTCCCGGCAATGGCCGGAGGCAGAGCGATGCTGAGGTTGACGATCGGCATCGCGATTCTGGCCCTGTCGTCGCAGGCCGTCGCGGCGCTGAACATCGATCCGGCGTTCAACGTCGATGCCGCCGATGACCTGTCCCGCGTTGCAATCCCGGCTGAATCCGCCGAAACGCCTACCGCACCGGCGCAAGCCATTGAGGTCCCGAGCGCGCCAATGCGAGGAGGCGCGCGCAGCGCCAATAATCCGTTATGGGCCATCCCGCTCGCTGCACTGTCAGGCACGCGCGAACGGCCGATCTTCTCATCGTCGCGTCGCCCGCCGCCGGCGATCGCTTTGGCCCCGGTGGTGAAACCGGTTGCCGTCGCGCCAAAACCTAGGGAGCCCGAACGTCCAAAGCTTGCTTTGGTCGGCACCGTCGCCAGCGGCGACGAGAAGTTCGGGATTTTTGTCGATCAATCGACCAAGGCCTCGCTTCGGCTGCGGATGGGCGACGATTACCAGGGCTGGACGCTGCGAGCGTTACAGGGCCGCGCAGCTACGCTGGAAAGGGATCAGGATGCCGTGATCCTCGCTTTGCCGGAACCCGGCGCCAGCGCGCCGGCCAGCGACGTCCGTCTGCCGCCTTCGAACGCCGGTGTGTTGCTGTCGGCGGCATCGGCACCGCGGCGGGAACGATCCAGTCACTAGCGCGTTTTTTGTGGTCGCCAAAAAGTTGCGAGGGGCTCCGTCGTAACGGAGCCCCTCGCTGTCAGTCGCAATGCTTATGTTGACGCTCAGCGATCCCAATGACCGCGGTGGTCATCGTCACCGCGATTGTTCCAGATGCCGGGCAGCACCGCGGTGTGCTCGACGCGCACGGAATTGAGCGCTTCGGGTTCGATGTGGAGCGCCTGCAGGATCGTCGGCGCGACCTGCGAGGTCGCCACCGGGGTCTTCAGCGTGACGCTGGGCAGGTGCGGATTGGAAACGATCAGCCCGACGTTGGTGTCGCCGAAGCTGAAGCCGCCGTGCTCGGCGTTCTTCTTGGTCGACGTCGTATAGACGGTGCCATAGATCGGCTGCACCAGGATATCGGGGGTGCGGCTGTCATGCGCCGGATCGTTGAACTTCAGCTTCAGCTCATCGCCGCCCATCACTTCGTCGATGAACAAGGCCTTGGCATTGGCGTTCAGATAGTCGATCGCCGCCTGGGTCTTGGTCTGATCCTGCAGCCAGATCAGCGCGATGTCGTCGTCCTGGACGAAACCGCACGGACCGGTGGAGCAGGCATTGGCGCTGGCGATGGCCTGGGCGCCCGGATTGGTTCCGGCGTCCGGCAGCGCGGCAACGAGATCGGCGAAATGGCCGGGCTTGTTGACCTTGGCCGGGTTGATCGGCGACTGGCCATGCTTGGCGCTGACGATGAACAGCGTGGACTGATAGAGCCCGCGATTCTTGAGCGCCTGGATCATGCTGCCAAGCGCTTCGTCGGTCTTCTGCAGGCCGTAGGCGAGCACCGCCGTCGGCGTTCCAGCGCCGTCGACGTAACCGCCGGGCTGGCCGACGTGGCTGGCCGTCGGGCAACCGCCGGCGTCCTTGCTCAACTTTTGTCCGACGCTCACCGCCTGGAAATTCATTCCGAACACCACGGGTGCGCCGCCCGCGGGCGATGCCGTCATGGTTGAAGCCATTGATCTGCTTGATGATGGCGGCGACCTTCAACTGGTCGTTCGCAACCGTGCAATCGACGCTGACGGTACTGTCGAAGCCGCCCACATTGGTGATCTCAGGGGTGTACAGATCATCCACGCCCTTGCCCGACGGACCGTTGACCAGATCGTAGGCCGGGTGCTTGTCGGCCCACGCGGTGCGGCCGCCCTTGCCCTTGACGACTTCGAAGATCGTATTGGTCCTGATCGCGTCATGCGGATAGACCGCAACGCACTGACCGTACTGGTTTCGTCCGCGCGGCAGCTTGCTCGGATCGATGACGTTCAGCGAGACGTTGTTGCTGTTGTATTTGTCGATGCTTTCATCGAACACGATCGTATTGCCGGCGCCGCCCTGGCAGGTCACGTTGCTGGGGTCGTACAGCGTGCGGTCATAGCTGACGTCGTAGAACAGGCCGTGGCTGATGGGCGAGCCGCCGGTCACCAGCGCCAGCAGTCCGGGGAACGAGTCGGAATTCGCAGGTGTGCGGGCATTGCTGTAGGTGATGCCATGGCTCGACAGTTCGGCGAGCGCCGAGTTCGGATGGCTCTCGATGTAGCGCGCGATGTCGAGGGCATGCAGATCCGTCCACGCTGATCAGCAGCACGTGATCGATATCGGCCGCCTGTGCGGTCGCGCCAAAGGCCAGCCCGGCGAGCAGGCCGAGGGTCGTTCCCCTGAAAGTCATGATTATTGTCTCCGGAATCTTCGTTAGCGGGACGGCGAATGTCGCAGCCCTACATTTCACGTTGATGACCGATTATCGGGAGCGCCGATTTTGCAGAACTTTCTTCGAGGCGCGGAGCAGACGCTCACCGCAACGCTGGCGGCCGAAAAGTGGCAGAAGCTCGCGTGGTCATCGTGGTTCGCCGGAGAATGCCTGCCGCAGGGACGACAGCCGGTCGAGCGCGGCCGGCGGCAGCGGGCCTTTCTGGACCGCGGCGAGGGCGTCCTCGAATTGTTGCGGCGTCGCCAGGCCGACCAGGATCGTGCCCATCGCCGGGTGCGACAGCGCAAACCGCGTGGCGGCTTCGGTCAGGCTGGCGGCGAAGCCCTCCTTGACCAGCGGGATCAGGCGACGCGCGCGATCGACATCGGCATCGTAGCTCATGGCCGAACCGATCGGCTCGGGCGCCGGACCCGCGATCGGATGACGCTCGGCCGAGCCCGACAGCGCGCCGCCGGCCAGCACGCGGATGCCGACGACGCCAACGCCGGCCGCCGTGGTGTGATCGAACAATCGTCCATAATCCTGCGCCGGATAGTTCGCCGGCAATGCCTCGGCGGCGGATGGATTGAGCATGTTGTAGACGATCTGCGCGCTGTCGAAGGCGCGTGCATCGATCACCTGATGCAGCGCCGCCGTGTCGCCGACGCGCCGTCATCCCGAGGAAACGAATCTTGCCCTGCTGACGCAGCCGCTCGAACGCCGGCACCACCTCGTCGAGCACCTGCCGGACGCTCAGCGCCGGTCCGCCGCCGGTCTCGGTAATCGAATTGTGCAGGTGAAAGATGTCGACCCGGTCGAGACCCAGTCGCGCCAGACTGCCTTCGAGCGATGTCGTGATGGCGTCGGCGATGCGGCCGAAATCGCCGGGCGGCAAGCGGACCTTGGTGCCGACGACGATGTTGGCCGGCTTCAGCTTTTGCAAGACGCGGCCGAGGTTCTTTTCCGATTCGCCATTGCCGTACTGCACGGCGGTGTCGAAATAGTTCACGCCGGCGTCGATCGCGCGTGCGACGGTGCGCTCCTGTTCGGCCGGATCGCCGCGCACCATAAATCCGCCCACCGCGCCGCAGCCGAAGCCCAGCACCGAGAGCTGCATTCCGGTGCGCCCAAAAACCCGCAATTCCATCGCGCTTCCTCCCGGCGTCGTTGCGCATAGCGCACGCGGACGTGTGACCTGTCCTGCGTCGTCCTGTGCTCAGCCGCGACAGATATAGGCCGTTTTCGGTGATTGTAGAAATATTGCCGCGCAGCGCGGCGCTGGACCTGCGGGACGGCAGCCTTTAAGTAAGCGCCATGGATGCAGCATTGAACGCGCCGGAATCGCGCTATTTTCAGTCGCAGGGGCTTCGGCTTCACTTCACCGATTGGGGTAACGCATCGGCGCCGCCGCTGATCCTGGTTCACGGCGGTCTCGATCATTCCCGCAGCTGGGATCACCTGGCGCAGGCGTTGCGGGCGGATTTTCATGTCGTGGCGCCCGACCTTCGCGGCCACGGCGATTCCGGCTGGGCGACCGGCTCCAGCTACAGCCTGGCCGATCACGTCTACGATCTGACATGCCTGGTGAAATCCTCGGGCTTTGAGACGGTCGTGCTGGTCGGCCACTCGATGGGCGGCATGGTGAGCCTGACCTATGCCGGCGCCTTTCCGGAAAAAGTATCCCGGCTGGTCGTGCTCGACGGTGTGACCAATTTTCCGGCGAGGCGAGTCAAGCCCGCCGACGTCAGGATCGCCGATTGGGCCGGCGATCTCGACAAGTTCGCGCAGCGGAAAATCCACCGCTATGCGTCGGTGGCCGATGGGGCCGAGCGGATCCTGCACCGTAACCCGCGGCTGACGCGCGCGCAGGCGATGCATCTTTCGACCCACGGCCTCAAGCCGAATGCCGACGGCAGCTATAGCTGGAAGTTCGATCCTTATCTGCGCGCCCGCGCGCCCTATCGGCTGTCGCTCGACGACCATATCGGGCTGTGGTCACGCATTACGTGTCCGACGCTGCTGGTCAGCGCCAGCGAGAGTTTTCTGCCCGATCCCGAGAAGGCCGGCGTGATGCAGCACTTTGGCAACGCCGAACTCGCGAAGATAAAGGGCGCGGGCCACTGGCTGCAGCATGACAAGCCGGATGAGGTGGTCGCGCTCATCAGGAGGTTTCTCGAACAGAAGTAGCGTGGTAGGCTGCTGTAGTGCATCGGCTCGCTATCGTTGTGGCTTTTGACCCGCGCCGATTTTGAAGGCGATCGGCAGGTTGAGACCTGCTGACGTCCGGTACGCTTCCGCTCTTCGCTCTAACGCCGCGCGAATGGCTGCCTGAGTTGCCGCGTTCTGGTAAACGATGGCCGATCCGGCCACGGCAAAGCTGCCAAGACCGCCACGCCACAAAGTATCCGCATCAGGTATCAGGTAAGTCGTCTGATGATCCTCAACCCTGACATCGGTCAGGGCGGCGCCTTCAAGCAGACGGCGGAATTCGTTGGTGTCGGCGAATCGGAGGACCGAATAGCCTTGCGGCAGGTCAGGTGGCGTCGTGGCTCCAATTTCCGCAATGGCTTCGCGAAACAGGCCTTGAATGCGCTGCTTGCTGAGGTCATCCCACCAGGATAGCGCGATGCGGCCGCCTGGCTTGAGTGTTCGAACGCATTCGGCGACCGATGCTTCGGGACAGGGGAAGTGTCCAAGACCAAAATTGCACACGACCGCGTCAAACGACGCGTCGGCGAATGGCAAATGTTCAACGTCGGCAACTTGGAACGCGATGCCGGGATGGGCGTTTTTCGCCAGCTCGATCATCCCCGGGGAGAGATCGACGCCGGTACAATGGATGCCGGACCTGTTTGTAGCCGCCGCGAGAGACCCGGGTCCGGTGGCCACATCCAAAAGATGGGCGCCAGGCCGAACCCGCGCCGCGTCCAGCAGAGGTCCTATGGCGAGCGTGGTTACCGGCGTGAAGAAGTCGTGATAGGTCGTCGCCAAACGATCGTGCCGCTGCCGTTCAAAGGCACGGAAGCGATCAGCGTCCTCAGCCGATAAGGATGTATTCGCGCTGGTCATCGCCAGCTCCCATCGCTGCCGGCATGATAGCGCAACAGCGAACATGCGCTCAACCGGACATTCGGCAAATGTCGCGCATGCGGGCTACGGGCGCCGCTACACCTTCCACCGATGCGGTCGGAACAGCTTTCCCTTTTCCACCACCAGCACGACCGCCAACGCCGCCAGCGTGCAGAGGAAGAAGCCGGTCGCGAACGGCAGCAGCGTGCCGTCGTAGTTCTGGCCGATGGTGACGCCGATGCCGATGCCGAGCAGGGTCGTGATCGATCCGTACAGCGACGAGGCGGTGCCGGCGATATGGCCCTGCGGCTCCATCGCCAATGCCGTGAAATTCGCGATCATCAGCCCGAACGAAAACATCATCAGCGCCGACAGCGCCATGAACAGCGGCAACGGCAGCATGTGCAATTTTTCCGCCGCCAGCATGGTTCCCGCCACGGCCGCGAACGTGATCAGCGCGCCATGCGAGATCACGCGCATGCCAAGACGGCCGACGAATCTCGAGTTGAGAAAGCCGGCGATCGCAGTGCCGATGGCGATCGCCGCGAACGCGATCGGGAAATAATGCCCGAGGTGATAGATTTCGGTGAACACCTGCTGCGAGGTGAAGACGTAGGCGAACAGCGAGCCCATGACGCCGCCGGCGGCGAGCGCGTAGCCGAGCGTCTGGCGGTTGGTCACGGTCTGGCGGAAGGCGCCGAGCACCTCGCCGACCGCGAGCGAGCGGCGCTGCGACACCGGCAGCGTCTCCGGCATGCGTAGTGCGCTCCAGACCAGGGCTGCCGCGCCATAGACCATCAGCACGATGAAGATGCCGCGCCACTGCGTCAGCAGCAGCACCGCCTGGCCGAAAGAGGGCGCGACCACGGGAACGGCGATGAAGACCATCATCGCCAGCGACATCACGCTAGCCATGCGCCGGCCGGCGTAGCAGTCGCGCACGATCGAGGTGGCGATGACGCGGGTGGCGGATGTGCCAAGGCCCTGCAGCGCGCGCGCTAGCAGCAAGGTCTCGAACGAGGGCGCGGCGATCGCCAGCACGCTGGCGATGCAATAAAGGGTCATGCCGCCAAGCAACACCGGCCGGCGGCCAAAGCGGTCGGACAACGGCCCGATCACGAACTGCCCGACGCCAAAACCGATCAGGAAGGTGGAGAGCACCATCTGCGTGCGGTTGGCGACCGTGATGTGGAACGCGGACGCGATGTCCGGCAGCGCCGGCAGCATCATGTCCATCGCCAGCGGGTTCAGCGCCATGATGGAGGCGATGGCGACAACGAATTCGGGAAAGCCCATCGGGCGGTGGCCCGGAGATGACACCCAGGCATCGGCATTGATTTCAGACACTTAGCGACCTCGCTCCAGGGCGGGAATGTATCGCTTTTGCTGCGATGCACAATGGCCGTCAGGGGATGGCAGACCCCCGGCGGCGGAGGAGGTGACGGGGTACGGCCCGGAGGCCGCACCCCAGCGGGTCTCTAACCAGCCTTGCGTTGCGGCAGCCGCCAGCCCGGGCGAACGAAATGGCAGGTGTAGCCGGCGGGAAAGCGTTCGAGATAATCCTGATGTTCGGGCTCAGCTTCCCAGAATTCGCGCGCAGCTGCGACTTCGGTCGTGGCCTTTCCGGGCCAGATGCCGGAGGCATCGACATCGGCGATGGTGTCGCGGGCGACGCGCTCCTGCTCGGGGCTGGTGTAGAAAATCGCCGAGCGGTAGCTCGTGCCGAGGTCGTTGCCCTGGCGGTTGCGCGTCGAGGGATCGTGGATCTGGAAAAAGAACTCGAGCAGCTGCCGAAAACTGAGCAGCCGCGGATCGAAGATGATCTCGATCGCTTCGGCATGGGTGCCGTGGTTTTCGTAGGTGGCGTTGGCGACATCGCCGCCGGAATAGCCGACGCGGGTGGAAAGCACGCCGGTCATTTTCCGGATCAGGTCCTGCATGCCCCAAAAGCAGCCTCCGGCAAGGACGGCCCGCTCGGTCTTCTCGGTCATCTCGGTTCTCCCTGTTCGCTCGACGGCCTCTATTTGGGGTTTTTTGCGGCCGGGTTCAACCGCCGGCCGGGTGGGGCTGCTCCCGGCAATTGCCGTTGGCCGCGTGACGCGATATCAGACCCGGGAAATCGGGAGACGACCATGTCTATCATCGCGACCATCGAGCAACTCGAGGCGATCTACGGTCACCCCAACGATGCCTCGACGGTGAAGGTCGCGGACCGGGTTACGCCGGCCTATCGTGTGCTGATCGACAAATCGCCGTTCGCGGCGCTGGCGACCTGCGGGCCGGAGGGGCTGGATTGCTCGCCGCGCGGCGATCTGCCCGGCTTCGTCCGCATTCACGATGAAAAGACGCTGATGATGCCGGATCGCCGCGGCAACAACCGCTGCGATTCCTTGCGCAACATCGTGCGCGATCCGCGCGTGGCGCTGATGTTCCTGATTCCCGGCTCCGGCACCACGCTGCGTATCAACGGCCGGGCTCACGTCTCGGCAGATCCCGATCTGCTGGCGTCGTTCAGGATGGAGGGTAAGGCGCCGCGCACGGTCATCGTCATGACGGTCGACGAGATCTATTTTCAGTGCGCGCGCGCCATCGTGCGCTCGGATCTCTGGAATCCCGATAAAAGGGTCGATCCCAAAACCTTGCCGACGCCGGGCCAGATCCTCGCCGGGATGAGCGAGAACAGGGTCGGCGGCGAACAATACGACCGCGAATGGCCGGAGCGGGCGCGGCAGACGATGTGGTGACGGGACGTCAGCGACATCATGCCGCGACGTCGAGCAATAATTGCGACGAGCCCCGGATCAGGACCTTGCGTCCGTGCGGCGTGATGACGAACAAATCGCCGCGCATGGCGATGAGCCCAAGCACGGTCAGCCTTTCAACCGCAAACCTTCTTATTCTCGAAGGATTTGCTGCAGGTGCACGCAGCGATTTCAACAGTTCCCACTGATCGGGCGTTAGTTCGTAATCGAATTCGTCGTTCATGGCGTGTCGGAACTCCCGGACTTCATGTGGCGGGTGATACCGGGCGCAGATGAATTTCTTGCGACCACAACTGGTCAGGATTTCGATTTGCGTGGCCGCGCCGTCACATCATCGTGTTGGAACGTTTCGATTTGTTTCGAATCAGGCGTGTGATCTGTTTCGCGTCGCGCCGCAACATGGAGCGAGGGAGATTTTGCGCTAGCCGCGCCGCACGCTAGCACCGCCGTCGACCGGCAACGTCACGCCGGTAATAAAGCTCGCTTCGTCGGAAGCCAGAAACAGTGCGGCATTGGCGACGTCCCAGCCGGTGCCCATCTTCTGGCGCAGCGGCACCTTCGAGTCGCGCTCGGCCTCGACTTCGGCACGGCTCTTCTTGAACTCGCGGGCGCGGGTGTCGACCGCCATCGGCGTGTTCATCAGGCCGGGCAGGATGACGTTGGCGCGGATGCCGTATTGCGCGTTCTGGTAGGCGAGCTGTTCGGTGAAGGCGACCATCGCCGACTTGGTCGCCTTGTAGGCGACGTAGGGATAGGTCGTGATCACGGCCATCGAGGAGATGTTGATGATGGCGCCGCTGCGTTGCGCGCGCATGATCGGGATCACGTGCTTGGCGGCGAGGATGCAGCTCTTGAGGTTGATCGCGACGCAGCGGTCGAACGCCTCTTCGGTGATGTCGAGCAGTTCGGCGTCGCCGCCGGACAGGCTGACGCCGACATTGTTGTGCAGGATGTCGATGCTGCCCCAGCGCTGGTGCGCATCGGCCACCATCGCCCTGATCTCGGCATTTTGGGTGACGTCGGCCTTGAAGGCGACCGCGGTGCCGCCTTTGGCCGCGATCATATCGACGGTTTCCTGCGCGGATTCGAGATGGTGATCGACGCATAGCACTTTGGCGCCTTCGCGCGCAAAAGTCAGCGCGGTGGCGCGGCCGTTGCCGATGCCCTCGCCGGGGCTCTGGCCGGCGCCGACGACGATGGCGACACGATCTCTAAGGCGCATCTTATTCCACTCCCGGGATCGGGTACTGTTGCAGTACTTCTTTGTAATAGGGTTCGTTGTCCATCTTCATGGTCGCGAGTACGCGAACCACGGCGCAGTAGAACGCGATGGTGACCACGAGGTCGGTCATGTGTTCGTCGGAGAGTTGTTGCTTGATTTCGGCAAAGGTTGCGTCCGACATCGCGAGCTCGCGCACCATTTCGCGCGCGCCTCGCAGGATCGCCTTCGCCAGCGGTTCGAGCTTTGAGGGCTTGCCCTCGGTCTCGGCCATCATGGCCAAAATATCTTCGTCGGTGACGCCGAACTCCTTGCCGATCTTCACGTGGTGGGTGAACTCATATTCGGATTTTTCGATCCAGCCGACTTGCAGGATCGCAAGTTCGCGCAAGCGCGGGTCGAGCTTGCTCTTGTGGCGGATATAGCCACCGAGGCCGGAGAAGGCGCGCGCCATGTCGGGCGAGTTCACCAACAGCTTGTGCAGATTGGTGTTGCGCTTGAGCATGTCGCGATATTCGGGGGCGACCTCGTCGGCTTCGAGATAGGGCAGGCGGGCCATGTTGTTTGTTGTCCTTGTTTGGCGCGGCGAGGCTCGAATTTATGGGCTGGGATAGAGCGCGCTGTGTTCGCGCTGGTAGTTGGCGTAGGAATCCTTGATGCTCGCGAGATTGAGCAGCATGGTCGCGACCGGTTTGTCGTCGGCAGCGAACACCGTGGTGCGCACCCACATGCTCTCGGTGCGGCGGCTGCCGCTTAGCGCAACCACCTCCCGCTCGGTGGTGTAGCCCTCGCCGACGAAGATCGGGCCGCGCAGCAGGCGGATTTCCTGGTCGGCGAACAGTCCGACCGCCGGTCCGCGGATAGGCAAGCGGTCCTCGCGTGCGCGATATTGAAACAGCACGCTCAGCATTTCAAAGGGAACGATCGGCCGGCCCCAGGGATTGTTGGCTTCCGCGTAATAGGGCGACGGCTCGGTGATGACCTTCAACTTCTCGCGCAGCGAGAACGGATAGAGATCGCCCATGTTCTGGTCGAGATCCATCTTCGCGCTCTGGCGGCCGGTCTTCATGCCGACCTTGAGATCATGCAAGATCACGGCATCGGCGAGCGGCTTCAATTCGCCGAGCCGCTGGTGCAGCGCCGTTTCCGTGCCGTCCTGGCCGACGGATGCGGTGCCGCGCAAGATCTCGGTGCCATCGCGCTTGGTCATCCCGATCACGCAGGATCTTTCGCCCGGCTTCGGCGTCGCGATGCTCGCCTGAACTTCCTCGCCCTCGAAGGCGGGGTTGCGATAATGCGCGGACAGGCAGCCGGTTTCGAACCAGGCCTTGCGCCAGATTTTCTCGCACAGCGGTGCGAACTGGCTGAAATGGGTCGGGCCCTCGATGGTGCCGCCCTGAAAGCCCAGTTTTTGCGCGGTGGCATCGTCATGGATCGACGCGTGGGAGTCGTAGACCTGGGCGTGGAGCATCTGCGCCGGCCGCCGCCACGGCCCGAACAGCGCATTGTTGCGCTCCGTTATCTCGGTGTTGAACGCCGCTATCGTCATCCCTGAGTTTCTCCCTTTGCCGCCAGCGTTTCAAAGAAGCGTGGTTTCGGCAAGGGCCATCGGCGGACGGTGCGCGCGCGCCAGATATGCCGTGCGGCCATGGATTTGGGCTGTGCATGCATGGCAGAACCGGTGCATGCTATTGCGAACGAGACCGGTTCGAACAACCGGCACAGCCGATACGGACGGGGAACTGGCGATGGCGTTGATGGATGTTGGGCTGGACGACAAGTACCGGCTGGATGCGAAGCGAATTTTTCTCTCCGGTACGCAGGCGCTGGTCCGGTTACCGATGTTGCAGCGCGAACGCGATCGCGCGCAGGGGCTGAACACCGCAGGCTTCATCTCCGGCTATCGCGGCTCGCCGCTCGGCATGTACGACCACGCGCTGTGGCGGGCAAAATCCTTCCTCAAAGAGCACGACATCGAGTTCGCGCCGGGCCTCAATGAGGATCTGGCGGCGACCGCGGTGTGGGGCAGCCAGCAGGTCGGGATGTTTCCCGGCGCCAAAGTCGATGGCGTGTTTGGCATCTGGTATGGCAAGGGGCCCGGCGTCGACCGTTCCGTCGATGCGCTCAAGCACGCCAACTCGGCCGGCACCTCGCCTTACGGCGGCGTGATTGCGCTCGCCGGCGACGACCATGGTTGCCAGTCCTCGACGCTGGCGCATCAGAGCGAGCAGGTATTTGCCGCGGCGCTGATGCCGGTGGTCAATCCCGCAACGCTGCAGGATTATCTCGATCTCGGCATCCTCGGCTTTGCGCTGTCGCGTTATTCCAGTTGCTGGGTCGGCTTCAAGGCGATCTCCGAGACGGTCGAAAGCTCGGCCTCGATCGTCAGCGACCCCGATCGCATCAAGATCATCCTGCCCGACGATTTCGAGATGCCGCCGGGCGGGCTCAGCATCCGCTGGCCGGATGCGCCGCTCGATCAGGAGCGGCGGCTGCACGGCCCGAAGATGGACGCGGTCGCGGCCTTCACCCGCGTCAACCGGTTCGACCGGATCGTGCTCGACAGCAAGCCGGCGCGGCTCGGCATCATGGCGACCGGCAAGGCCTATCTCGATCTCAGGCAGGCGCTGGCCGATCTCGGCATCTCCGACGCCGAAGCGCAGGCGCTCGGACTGCGTATCTACAAGGTCGCGCTGACCTGGCCGCTGGAGCAGGCCGGCGCGCGTGCGTTTGCCGAAGGCTTGCAGGACGTGCTGGTGGTCGAGGAGAAGCGCGGCTTTATCGAGGATCAGCTGCTGCGCATTCTCTACAACGTCGATGCGTCGAAGCGGCCGTCGGTGGTCGGCAAGCGCGACGAGAGCGGCGCGCCGCTGTTGCCGAGCGAGGGTGAATTGACGCCGACCATGGTCGCCGCCGCCGTCGTCGCGCGGTTACGAAAACTCGGGCATCGCAGCCCCGCGCTGGAACAGCGCCTCGCCAAACTCGAAGCGTTCGACCGGCCCGCCGATGCCATCGGTGCGGCAAAGCTGCAGCGCACGCCGTATTTCTGCTCGGGCTGTCCGCACAACACATCGACCAAGGTGCCCGAGGGCAGCCGCGCGATGGCCGGCATCGGCTGTCACGGCATGGCGCTGTCGGTGCCGAGCCGCCGCACTGCGACGATCTCGCATATGGGCGCGGAGGGCGTCACCTGGATCGGGCAGGCGCCGTTCACGACCGAGCAACACGTGTTCCAGAATCTTGGCGACGGTACCTACACCCATTCCGGTCTCCTGGCGCTGCGCGCCGCTGCGGCAGCCGGCGTCAACATCACCTACAAGATCCTCTACAACGACGCGGTGGCGATGACCGGCGGCCAGCCCGCCGAGGGCGGCTTGACGGTGTCGCAGATCGCGCATCAAGTTTCCGCCGAAGGCGCGAAGCGCCTGGCCGTCGTCTCCGACGAGCCCGAAAAATACCCGGCGAATTATTTCCCGGCTGGAGCCACCGTGCATCACCGCCGCACGCTTGACGCGGTGCAGAAGGAACTGCGCGACGTCAAAGGTCTCTCGGTCCTGATCTACGACCAGACCTGTGCGGCCGAAAAGCGACGCAGGCGGAAGCGCGGGCTCTATCCGGATCCGCAAAAGCGCGTGTTCATCAATGAGCGGGTCTGCGAGGGTTGCGGCGACTGCTCGCAGGCCTCCAACTGCGTCTCGGTGCAGCCGCTGGAGACCGAACTCGGCCGCAAGCGGCGGATCGACCAGTCGAATTGCAACAAGGATTTTTCCTGCATCGAGGGTTTTTGCCCGAGCTTCGTCACTGTGCATGGCGGCAAGCTGCGCAAGGCCGACCGCACCGCGGCCGATCCGAAGGCTTTGTTCGCCGACCTGCCGATGCCGCAGGTGCCGGCGCTGGAGGGGCCTTTCAATATCCTGGTCACGGGTATCGGCGGCACCGGCGTCATCACCATCGGTGCGCTGCTCGGCATGGCCGCCCATGTCGAAGGCCTGGCCTGCTCGACGCTCGACTTCACCGGGTTGTCGCAGAAGAACGGCGCGGTCATGAGCCATGTCCGCATCGCACCGTCGCCGGACGATCTCGCAACCGTCCGCATCGCGCCGGGTGGCGCCAATCTCATTCTCGGCTGCGACATCGTCGTCGCCACCAGCATTCCGGCGCTGAGCCGGGCCGAGCGCGGCGTCACGCGGGCGATAGTCAATGCCGATTTGCTCCCAACCGCCAGCTTTGTGATGAATCCGGACATCGATTTCGAAGCCGGAGCGATGCGTAACTCGCTCAATGAGGCCGTCAGCCCGTCCGATCTCGACATCCTCGACGCGACCGGCCTTGCCACCGCGCTGATGGGCGACAGCATCGCGACCAATTCCTTCATGCTCGGCTTTGCGTTCCAGCGCGGCACCATCCCGCTGTCGCTGGAGGCGATCATGAAGGCGATCGAGCTCAATGGCGCCGCGATCGAGATGAACAAGCTGGCGTTGTCGTGGGGCCGGCTCGCCGCCCACGATCTGCAACGCGTCGTCAGCGCCGCGCGTTTCAAGAACTCAGGGGCAGCGCCGGTCAAGCGGACCCTCGATGAGGCGATCGCGTTCCGGGCAAAATTCCTGACCGATTACCAGGACGAGGCCTATTCGGCGCGCTACCTCGCGCAGGTCGAGCGCGTCCGCGCCGCCGAATTGTTGGGCGCGCCGGGATCGTTCGAACTGACCGAGGCGTTCGCAAAAGGCCTGTTCAAGCTGATGGCCTACAAGGACGAATACGAGGTCGCCCGGCTTTATACCGACGGCGAGTTTGCAAAAGCACTGAAGGAACAGTTCGACGGCGACGCCAGCGTCAAGGTCAGCCTGGCGCCGCCGCTGTTGGCGCAGCGCGACAAGACCACCGGACATCTGCGCAAACGCGAGTTCGGTCCGTGGGTATTCAGCGCGTTCAAATTGCTGGCGCGGTTCAAGTCGCTGCGCGGCACGGCGTTCGACATATTCGGTTACACCGCCGAGCGACGCATGGAGCGGGCGCTGCCGGGTGAATATTCGGCAATGATCCTTGGGCATCTCGACGGCAAGAAGCCGATCGATTGGCTGCGACTGGTGACGTTGGCGAAAGCGGTGGAACAGGTTCGCGGCTATGGCCACATCAAGGAAGCCAATGTCGCGCGCTATCGCCAGGAATGCGCGCGGCTCGAAAGCGCCCTCGGGCAGCCCGCCGCCGCGGAAGCCGCCGAATAGGGCTGACTTCACCGGCCGCGGGAACTTTCCGCCGATGACATAGTTCACCGGTAACCTTGCCGGCAGGATCGGCTGGAATTGCCCGGCCGGCTTCCTACATGATGTCTGTTGGATTTTTAGTCATTTCAGGAGGCCTCATATGGTCCTGAAAAGTGCTTTTGCCGTCGCAGTTTTCACCGGGCTTTTGGCGTTGAGCGGCCCGGCGATGGCGGATGACTACCGTCCCGATGAGTTCCTCGGGCTCGACCTTTCCAAGGCGGTATTGTCGCCAAAGCGTCTCGGCCCCGATACCGAATTCGCGCCGGTTCCGGTCGAAGCCAAGGCCGACCGCCGCGACGGCGCGCAAGCGCGCGCGGAACAGGGCGCCGATCGCAAGATCGCGGTCCGGACCCGCAGGGTGACGGTTGCGCAGGCTGAGCATCCGCGCGGCGCGGCACATGTTGAGCACCGACCCGGCGCAGCGCGCGTCAAGCTCGCGAAACGCCACAGCAATCCGCTCGATGCGCAGGCGCGCGACACGCGGATCCAGACCTGGCCGTGCAAGTCCGGCGGCATCTGCAACTGGCAGCGATAGCGGCCGGGCGTTCGGCCATCGCTCGAGTTCATCCGCCTGTCGCAAAACCGTCGGCTTGGAGTCAAGAAACCTTCGATCAGGAGTCAAGTTGAGCGGGCACCCTCCGTCGTGATTCGACGAGGGCGGCTCCGATGACGATTGCAATACGCGCCGGGCGCGGACTGACCCGGCGTCAGTTCCTGGTCCGCTCGGCATCGACGGCCGCGCTGGCGGGATTGGGCAGCATCGCAAAACCTTATCTCAGCCGCGCCGCGGATCGCCCGCGCATCGCCTGCGGCATTCAATCCGGCGACGTCGCGGCGGACTCGGCGGTGATCTGGGCGCGGGCCGACCGAGCCGGCGCGGATGCAGGTGGAATGCTCGACCATCGAAAGCTTCAAGAGCATTATTCGCTCGGCTTCGACCGACGCGTTGCCCGAACAGCGACTTCACCGCGAAATTGCTGCTCGATGGACTGCCGGCCGGGCAGGATATTTTCTATCGCGTGCGGTTCGAGACATCGACGCGAGCGGCATCGCCGGCGAGACCCAGATCGGGCATTTCCGCACCGCGCCGCACGGAGCAACGTTCGGTCTCGTTCGTCTGGTCCGGCGATACCGCGGGCCAGGGCTGGGGCATCGATCGCTCGCGCGGCGGCATGCGCACCTACCGCGACCATGCTCGACAACCGCCCGGACTTCTTCATCCATTCCGGCGATCACATCTATGCCGATTGTCCGGTGCCGTCGAAACTGAAGCTGCCGAACGGCGAGGTCTGGCGCAACATCGTCACCGAGGAAAAGTCCGTCGTCGCCCACAGCCTCGCGCAGTTTCGCGGCAACTACAAATACAACTGGCTCGACGACAATTTGCGCGCCTTCCACGCCGAGGTGCCGATGTTCGCGCAATGGGACGATCACGAGGTGACCAACGACTGGTCGCCGGTCGGCAGCGCCGACGAGACCGGCTATGCCGAGGACGGCACCTCGAACCTGGTGGCGCGGGCCCGCCGCGCGTTCCACGAGTTCATGCCGATGCGCGCCATGCCCGAGCGGCGACGGCCGGGTCTATCGCAAGATCGCCTACGGTCCGCTGCTCGACGTGTTCCTGATCGACATGCGCAGCTATCGCGATTCCACCTGGAACAAGCGCGACGACAACAGCGACACCTATATTCTCGGGCCGAGCCAACTGGCCTGGCTGAAGCGCGAACTCGCGGCGTCCGACGCGACCTGGAAGGTGATCGCCGCCGATCTGCCGATCGGCCTGATCAGCGAGGACGCCGTCGCGCTCGGCGACGGCCCGCCGCAACGGCGCGAATGCGAGATCGCCGATCTGCTGTCGTTCATCAAGCGCGCCGGCGTCCGCAACACGGTCTGGCTGACCGCCGACATGCACTACACGGCCGCGCATTATTACGATCCGAACCGCGCGGTGTTCCAGGATTTCGAGCCGTTCTGGGAGTTCGTCTCGGGTCCGCTGCATGCCGGGACCTGGGCGCCGGGCGAACTCGACAACACGTTTGGCCCGAAGGCGATGTTCCAGAAGGGCTGCAGCGCGGAGCAGGGCGAAAATCTCGCGCCCTGTTTCGGGCTGCAGTTCTTCGGCCGCGTCGATATCGACGGCGAGACCGAGGTCATGACGGTGACGCTGAAGGATGTCGACAACCGCGATCTCTGGTCGGTCGATATCGAGCCGCGGCCGGACGCTCGGCCCGGTCAGATGGTGGCGCAGCATATCTGAGCGGCGCTTTCCGCTTGGCGTTTCGGTTCAGGGCGTCACCAGCCAATAGCCGCCGACGACCAGCAGCGTGGACAGCGCCAGCAGCGCGCCGAGCACGCCGAGGATGATCGCGGGCAATTCATGGGCTTGCAGCCACTGTCGCAACGCCCTGACCATCGCTATGCTGACCTGATCTTGATTTGCACGCCGCCCTGCCGGCAGTCTATCCAATAGCGGCTTGTCCCCCTCAATGAAATACCCGTCCACGCGGCTTTCGCTGCGGATGCGGTTGGTTTTGACGTCTTCAGGAGTATCCCATGGAACATCTGCAAACCCAGGGCATCAGCCTGCCGAGGCTCGGGCTCGGCACCTTTCGCATGCAGGGCGATGCCTGCCGCGCCGCGGTCGAGAGCGCGCTGGGGCTGGGCTATCGCCATATCGACACCGCGGAAATGTATGCCAATGAGGAGGCGATCGGCGCTGCGATCGCAACTTCAAAGGTTGCCCGCAAGGATCTGCATGTCACCACAAAAGTCTGGAACGAGAATCTGGCGCCCGATGCGATCCGCAGAGCGTTCGACGCTTCCTTGAAAAAGCTGCGGCTCGATCAGGTCGATCTTTATCTGGTGCATTGGCCGGCGAAGAACATGAACCTGCCGGCGATTTTCGAAACCCTGATGAAGCTGAAGCAGGAGGGCCGCACCCGCGCCATCGGCGTCGCCAATTTCAACATCGCGCTGCTGAAGACCGTGGTCGAGGAGATCAAGGCGCCGATCGCCTGCAACCAGGTCGAATATCACGTGATGCTGGACCAGACGCCGCTGCGGAAATATCTCGCCGCCAAATCGATCCCGCTGGTGGCCTATTGCCCGCTGGCGCAGGGCCGCGTGGCCTCGGATGAAACGCTGGCCGCGATCGGCGCGCAAGCATGATGCCAGCGCCGCCCAGGTGGCGCTGAAATGGCTGCTCGACCAGGACGGCATCGCCGCTATCCCCAAGGCGTCGCGTCCCGAGAGCCAGCAGGCCAATCTCGACGCGCTGAAGCTGAAACTCGACGACGCGGATCGCAAGGCGATTGCGGGGTTGCCGAAGGACATGCGCTGTGTAAATCCGGGCTTCGCGCCGGCGTGGGATTGAGGGTTGATTCCTGCTTTTTCCGCCCGCCGAAATTCAGGTTTTAGCTACACACCGGCTGTGGTTCCGTCCATACTGGGCCATATCCTAGGGAGGTCAAGAAATGCGTGAAGCCGTTATCGTTTCCTATGCACGTACCGGGCTGGCGAAGTCCGGCCGCGGTGGGTTCAATATCACCGCGCCGATGTCGATGGCGGCGCACGCCATCAAGCACGCCGTCGCGCGCGCCGGCGTCGACAAGGAATATGTCGAGGACTGCTATCTCGGCAATTGCGCGCACGGCGCGCCCAATATCGGCCGTCAGGCCGCGCTGCTCGCCGGCATGCCGAAATCCACCGCCGGCGTTTCGGTCAACCGTTTCTGTTCCTCGGGCCTGCAGACCATCGCGATGGCCGCCAACTCGATCCGCTCGGACGGTGCCGAGTGCATCGTGGCCGGCGGCGTCGAAAGCATCTCGGTCCCCGGCGGCCCCTTGCCGAAGGAAGCGGTCGATCCGGAGCTGCTCAAGACCGCGCCCGATATCTTCATGGCGATGATCGACACCGCCGACATCGTCGCCGAGCGTTACAAGCTCAGCCGCGAATACCAGGACGAGTACTCGCTGGAATCACAGCGCCGCATGGCGGCCGCCCAGCAGGCCAACAAGTTCAAGGACGAAATCGTCCCGATGAAGACCAAGATGAAAGTGGTCGACAAGGCGACGAAGGCGGAAAGCATCGTCGACTATGTCGTCGACAAGGACGAGTGCAACCGGCCGGAAACCACCATCGAAGGTCTCGCCAAGCTCGAGCCGGTGAAGGGCCCCGGCAAATTCGTCACCGCCGGCAATGCCAGCCAGCTGTCGGACGGTGCGGCCGCCGTCGTGCTGATGGAAGCCAAGGACGCGGAAAAGCGCGGTCTGCAGCCGCTCGGCCGTTTCGTCGCCTGGGCGGCGGCGGGCTGCGAGCCGGACGAGATGGGCATCGGCCCGATCTACGCCGTGCCGAAGCTGTTGAAGCGTCATGGCCTGAAGATCGGCGATATCGATCTTTGGGAGCTCAATGAAGCCTTCGCCAGCCAGTGCCTGTATTCGCGTGACCAGCTCGGCATCGATCCCGACAAGTACAACGTCAACGGCGGTTCGATCGCGATCGGCCATCCCTTCGGCATGACCGGCGCGCGGCTGACCGGCCACATCCTGCAAGAGGGCCGTCGGCGCAAGGCCAAGTGGGGCGTCGTCACCATGTGCATCGGCGGCGGCCAGGGCGGCGCAGGCCTGTTCGAGATCTACAGCTAAGACGCTTTAGTTGTTCGCAAAGAAAATGGCTCCGCGAGGGGCCATTTTCCGTTCAGGCGTGCCGGTCTCAGTAGCGATGCTTGTTCACGATCGTGACCCGGTCGTGATCATGATGCCATCCGCGATGCCAGCCGTAATCGCGATGCTCGCGGTATTCGGCCCGCGCGCCGTAGCCGTGATGATAGCCGCCATGCCTGACCACAACGGTCTCGGCGCTTGCAATCGACGGCGCCGCAATGGCAATCGCGCCAAGCGCAGCTAAAACGTATCCAAGCTTCTTCATGATGTCCTCCTCGGTTGAGCTGGGATTAAACTTCGCAGCGATGCGAACGTTCCTCGGGAACTGGAAGAGAATTCTGAACAGGTGTTCAGTAACGCGCGCCAGCTTGCGCAAACCCGGCACCCGGCGCATCATCATCGCGCGATAAAAATCATATCAGGGGGGAGCGCTGCCATGACCGGGTTTTCTCGCCGCCATTTTCTGAGCCTGACAGGATCGGCCGCAGCCATAGCACTTACCGGAGGGGCCAACGCCGCGATGGGTCCGAACGACAAGTTCGATCTCGTCATCAAGGGCGGCGACGTGCTCGATCCCAGCCAGTCGCTGCGCGGAAAACGCGATATCGGCATTCGCTGGGGCGTGATCGAGGCGATCGAGACCGGAAATCCCGGCCGGCGCGTGCCTCGAAGACCATCGACGCCTCGGGCAAGCTGGTGACGCCGGGCCTGATCGACCTGCATTGCCACGTCTATCCCTACGGCTCGGCGATCGGCATTCCCGCCGACGAGCTGGTGCAGTTCCAGGGCACCACGACCGTGGTTTCGGCGGGCGATGCCGGCGTCAACAATCTGGCGGCGCTGCGCCGCTACATCGTCGCGCAGACGCGGGCGCGGATGTACGCTTTCCTCCATATCGCCAATAACGGCCTGTCGGCGTTCCCGGTGGCCGAGCTCTACAACATCGACAATGCGCAGGTCGAAGCCTGCGCGATGGCGCTGGCCGAAAACCAGGACTTCCTGATCGGCGTCAAGGTGCGGATGTCGGAGAACGTGATCTTCAAGCACGGGCTCGAGCCGCTGAAGCGCGGCATCCAGGCCTGCGAGATGTGCGGCTGGCCGGCCAGGATGATGGTGCATATCGGCGGCGTCGAGACCAAGGAGCTGATGTCGCGATATCCTCAATCTGCTGCGGCCGGGCGACGTGCTGACCCATCGCCTATTCGGGCGCGCCCAACATCGCCGGCGCCTTCACCAACATCGTGCAGGACGGCAAGTTGTTGCCGGCCGCGCTTGCCGCCAAGCAGCGCGGCGTGATCTTCGATGTCGGCCATGGCGGCGGCAGCTTCGACTTCACGGTGGCCGAGGTCGCGATCCCCGGCGGCTGCACGCCGGACACCATCTCGTCCGACATCCACGTGTTCTCCGGCAATTCGCCCGGCATGCCCTATCTGCCGAACGTCATGAGCAAGTTCATGGCGATGGGTTTTACGCTGGAGCAGGTGGTGACGATGACGACCACCGCACCGGCCAAAATCATCAACCGCGCGCCGAAGATCGGCACCCTGCAGATCGGCGCGCCCGCCGACGTCGCGATCATGGATCTGGTCGAGGGTCCGGTCACGTTCGTCGATACCCGCAACAACAAGCGCGACGGCAAGGCCCTGTCTGAAACCGGTGCAGACCGTGATCAACGGCGTGCCGTTCGGCCGGCCCTATCAGGCGCCGTTCGCGGTGCGGTAGACGGACGCCCGTCACGCCGGTAATCAATATTCGACCAGCATCAAATTGGGAGACACCATGCGAACGCGCGTGAATTGGAAGCCGGTCTTTGGCATGGCGGCTTTATTGGGGGCAGGACTGTTCATGTCAGCTGCGAGTGCTGCGACGTTTGTGTATGTCGGCAACGCCGATAGTCAGGATATCGGCGTGCTCGAACTCAAATCGAACGGCGACCTGACGCCGGTCGAAACGGCAGCGGTGCCGGGCCCGGCCAAACCCGGCAGCTCGCTGCCGCTGGCGATCAGCCCCGACAAGAAGCGTCTGTATGCCGGCCTGCGCAACGAGCCCTATTCGGTGGTGACTTTCGCGATCGACGGCAAGACCGGCAAGCTCACGGTGGTAGGCCCGGGTCCGCTGGCGGATTCCATGGCGTATCTCTCGACTGACCGCAGCGGCAAGTTTCTGTTCAGCGCCTCCTATGGCGGCAACAAGGTCGCGGTCAATCCGATCGGGGCGGATGGCGTGGTGCAGCCGGCGCTGCAGGTGATGCCGACGCAGCCGAATGCGCATTGCATCATGGCCGATCCCTCGAACCATTACGTGCTGCACACCAGCCTCGGCGGCGACCTCGTGTATCAGGAAAAATTCGACGCCAGGACCGGCAAGCTCACGCCCAACGATCCGCCGAGTGTCAGCATCAAGGCCAAATCGGGCGCGCGGCATCTGATGTTTTCGCCGAACGGGAAGTTCGTCTATCTGGTCGATGAACTCGACGCGTCGATCTATGTTTTCCCATGGGACGCCAAGACCGGCACCTTGAAGAAGGAAGTCCAGGTCACGACGGCGTTGCCGAAAGGCTTTGACGGCAAGCCGTGGGCGGCGGACATTCATCTGACGCCGGACGGCAAATTTCTCTACGCCTCCGAACGCACCACCAGCACGCTCGCGGCCTTCAGCGTCGATCCCAAAACCGGAATGCTGACATCGATCAATTCCTATCCGACCGAAAAGCAGCCGCGCAGCTTCAACATCGATCCGGCCGGCCGCTACCTGCTGTCGGTTGGCCAATTGTCCAATAGCATGACGAGCTATGCAATCGACAAGGCGACCGGCAAGCTGACGAAGCTGAAAGAATATCCGATGGGCAAGAACCCGAACTGGGTCGAGATCGTCAGCTTCTCGCGGTAGCGCGGCAGCTTCATATCGGCGGTGCCTGCGAAACTTTCGCCGGCCGACCGCGTCATTTGATCCGGATCAATGCGGCGACCCGCGCGCATGGCGACGATGGCCAAAGCGAAAGGGTTGCGCGTGGCAAGCAGCGAAAGCCGATCCCGGGCCGAGGCGCCGCCGGACCGTCCTGTCCGGGCGATTCCGCATGGGCTTGACGGGCTCCTGACGTACGAAACCGAATTCCTGAACCAGCTCGGCGGGCGCGTGCGCGAAATGCGCGCGTTGCGCAGCATGTCGCGCCGGGAACTGGCGCAGAGGTCCGGCCTGTCCGAACGCTATGTAGCCCAGATCGAGGCGGGCAAGGGCAATGTCTCGATCGTGCGGCTGCTGCGGATCGCACTCGTGTTTCGCTGCGGATAGGAAAGGCTTCGATGGGACAGCTTGTTCTTGCCGCCAAGGTCAGCCACGTCCCGTCGCTGATGCTGTCGGAGGCCGCGGGAAGCCCGCTTAAGACGGCGCGGGAAAATGCGGTGCGCGCGCTACGCGAGCTTGGACGTCGCGCCCGGGAGCGCCGGGTCTCGACCTTCGTTGTGTACGACACACACTGGCTTTCCAATTTCGGCTACCACATCAATGCCAATCCGCATCATCAAGGGTCCTTCACCAGCCACGAAGCCCCGCAGATGATCCAGGATCTGCATTACGATCTACCCGGAGACACCGCCCTCGCCGAGGCGATTGCCGATGAGGCCGGCAACGCAGGGCTCACCGTCCACGCGCACAAGGTCTCGAGCCTCGGGCTTGAATACGGCACGATCGTGCCGATGCACTTCATGAATCCCGATGGTTGGGCCAGGGTGGTTTCGATCGCCTCACCGCTATTCACCTCACTGGAGGAGAGCCGCATTCTGGGGGAGGCAACGCGGCGGGCGGTCGACCGGTCCGGTGAACGCGTGGCGATCCTTGCCTCGGGATCGCTGTCGCACCGGCTTTGGCCCAACAGGAAGCTCGGCCCGGATGCCTGGACGTCGATCGCGAGCGAATTCAACCGCCAGGTCGATCTGCGCGTGCTCGAACTGTGGCAGGCGCGACGGTACCGCGAATTCATCGACATGCTGCCGGACTACGCCATCAAGTGCAACGGCGAGGGCGGCATGGCCGACACCATCATGCTGTTCGCGGCCCTCGGCTGGTCCGATTTCGACGGCGCTGCCGACCAGCTTTGTGAGTATTTTCCGTCCAGCGGCAGCGGCCAGGTCAACGTCGAGTTTCAGGTCGGCGGATGATTTGACACGCCGGCGATGCGCTGCTGCGCGCGGATTTCGCCGACGATGTCAAAAACGACGGCGCCCATGACCAGGGCGCCGCCGATGAAAACGCGGGGCGCGGGAACCTCGGCAAACGCCAGCCAGACCCAAAACGGCATCAGTGGCGTTTCGAGCGTGCCGATCAATGTCGCCTGTCCGGACGGCAGCCGGCGTGAGCCCTGGATAAACAGCGTCAGCCCCAGCGCGACCTGAAAGCATCCGAACATCGCCAGCACGAACAGGTTGTTTCCGGTCACGCCGGTGATGGAATGGGCGAAGGGAATGCTGACGACGCTGCCGAGGAAGTTCGACAACGCGGCCGCAGCCACCATCGGCGTGTGCTTGTGCGTCCGGATGGTGACGGTCATCGCTGCGATCGCAGCGGTCATGAGGCAGGCCAGCGCGATGCCGAGGAAATCAGCGCTGGCGCGCGTGTTGCCGACGATGATCGCAACGCCGCAGAGCGCGACCAGGCTGGCCAGCATGGTCTGCCAGCGCGCGGCCTCGCGCAACAATATCCAGGCGAAAGCCGCGGCGACGAAGGGGCCCGTTGCGATAATGATCGCGACATTCGATACGCTGGTGAGCTGCAGGGCGGGAATGAAACACACCATGCCCAGCGTCGACAGCGAGGCGACCAGCCAGCCGCTCGTTCCCATCCGCAGCAGGTCCATCAGGCCGGCGCGGCCCTGCGTCAGGACCAGCAGGCCCGCGATCACGCCGCCGGCGAACAGACCCCGCCAGAACAGGATGGTCCAGGAATCGAGCGGAAGCAGTTTGGTGAAGAACGGCGCCGTGCTCCACGCCACGGCCGCGGTGACGACGAGGATGATGCCCGTGCGGCGTTGCGAAGCGGTTTCCGTCATCGAGGATATCCTGTGAACACTGCCCCGCGGCACAGGACACCGGTCCGACGAAGCTATCTGAAAACTCAGGCGCGAACCTGCTTTTCCACATTCGCGCTCCGCGCCGGCACGCCGAATTCCTTGCGGCACACTTCGGCCAGCACCGCGACGCCTTCGCGGATCTGCTCGATGCGAGGGGCTGGCAAAACACAGCCGTAGCCGGCTGCCGGAATAGGCTTTGTTGGTCGACCATTCCGGTCCGGGATTGATCGCGACTCCGGCGGCCAGCGCCGCCTGATAGAGCTTTAGCGTATCGACATTGTCAGGCAGTTTCACCCACAGGAAGATGCCGCCCGCAGGCGCCTCAAACTCGGCCGCGGTGCCGAACTGCTCGTTGAGGGCTTCCATCAGCGTGTCGAGTTTGGCGCGCAGGCCGCGCGTCAGTTTCGGGACATGTGTCGAAAAATGCGGTGCGCAATATTCCGCCAGCACCATCTGCTCCAGCGCGCCCGAGCCGGCATCGGTCTTCAGCGCCAGCATGCGCGACATCATCTCCCAGGGCGCCACGATGAAGCCGACCCGCAGTGCCGGCGCGATCGACTTTGAAAATGAGCCGATATGGATCACGCTGTTATTTTTGGCCATGGCATAGATCGCGGGTGGGCGCTGGCCGCTCCAGATCAGGTCGGCATAGCAATCGTCCTCGAAGATCGGCACGCCATATTGCTGCGACAGTTTCAGCATTTCCGCCCGCCGCGTCTCCGGCATGATGCTGCCGGTCGGGTTCTGCACCGTCGGGATGGTGTAGATGTATTTAGGCGTGATGCCGCGGCTCTTGTGATCGGCGAGTGCCGCCGCCAGCGCGTCCATCCGCATGCCCTGATCGTCGAGGGGAATGCCGACCGTGTTGACGCCGAGCCGCGTCAGCCGGTTCAGCGACCCCTGGTAGGTCTCCTGCTCGATCAGCACGGTATCGCCGCGCGCCAGCAGCGTCTGGTTGACGAGATCGAGCGCCTGCAGCGAGCCGGAGACGATCAGAATGTCGTCGGCGGCGCAGTCGATGCCGGCATCACGCTTGAGTTTTGTGGAGAGGAATTCGCGCAGGGGGCGATAGCCCTGTGGGCCGTGCGCGAGGTTATAGGTGGCGAGCGCCCTGCCTTCGCGCTGGAGTACGGCCGTGATCGCATTGACCAGGCCGTCGACCGGCACCTGATCGGGGTCGTTGTTGCCGCCGACGAAGCTGTACTTTGCCAGTCCCGTCCATCGCGCCGCGGGCGCGGGCAGGCCGGCCGGGAGCAGGGGCGCGAAATCGAAACGTGCTGCGGTCGACATGGACATTCACTCCCGTTTTATTTTTCGTTGAGAAAGCGGCTAGCGCCGCTCTCTTGAAGGCTCTTTTGTTTTGACGCGTTTCTCCACGCGAAAACGCTATGTTAGTTCTTTCCCACGATCTTGACCGGCCGGCCCTGGCTGGTGAAAGCATAATGCCCGGCGCCGACGCTGCCGACCATCAGCGCTTCCACGGCCGGTTCCGCGATTTCGGCGGTGGCGGCCCAGTCGACCGCAAAATTGGCTCCGGTGCCGCCGCGCACGTCGGTGACCGGGACGAAGACTTCAATGGTCGCGAACGGTTTTAGCGCGATCGGCGATTTGAGGTAGCTTTCCACCATCTTGCCGGATGTATCGAAATAGGCGATCCGCTTTAGCACCAGCGGCCGGGTCTCCGAGGCGTTGTGGACGCTGAGCGTGACCGAAAAATCCGCCCGCAGCCTGCCCTGGCTCATCGAGACGCTGGAATAGACCGGCACGTAGAACGCGCCGGATACGGCGAGGTTCTCGGTGGGGACGGCGGTCAGCGAGTTGGCGAAATTTTGCTCGATCTTGCCCGATGTCTGCGCCGCGGCACGGGACGAATGCAGAATCGGCAGACTGACCAGAATCGCTAGAAAAACGCCTGTTATGCGGCTGTGAAACATCGCTGGTTTGGCCCTCGCATGCCCGCTCGACAGGTGGAAATTCCGTGAAAAACGCATGCGGTCTGTTTCCGGCGCCCGCTTCCTGCTTTTTATGGCATGCGACCATGGCGATTGTAACCGGACCTCGTCAATGATTTTTCCCGTCCCGGCCCGCCCGTAGCATGGCGTTCCTTAGGCCCGTCAGCGACGTTCTGCCCTGCGTATTGACGCTGGCGCGGGGTTCGGAGTCCGGCTAATGCACTTCCTGAAAAGGGAGAGATCCGAACAAAATGGCCGATACGATCCAGGAAGTTCTGCAAGCCTTTGCCCGCGGCGAACTCGTCGTCGTCACCGATGATGACGACCGGGAAGGCGAGGGCGATTTGATCGTCGCAGCCTCGCTGTGCACCGCTGAAAAGATGGCGTTCATCATTCGCCATACCTCGGGCATCGTCTGCGCGCCGATCACCACCGAAGACGCGCGCCGGCTGCGGCTCGATCCGATGGTGGCGCATAACGAGTTCAATCACACCACGGCGTTCACGGTCTCGATCGACTACAAGCCCGATGGCGGCACCGGCATTTCCGCCGACGAACGCGCCTCCTGCTGCCGCGCGCTCGCCAATCCCAATGCCGGCGCCAATGATTTCGCCCGGCCCGGCCACATCTTCCCGCTGATCGCCCGCGACGGCGGCGTGCTGCTGCGCTCCGGCCATACCGAGGCGGCGGTCGATCTCTGCAAGCTAAGCGGTCTGCCGCCAGTCGGCGTCATCTCCGAATTGATGAATGACGACGGCACCGTGATGAAGGGCGAGCAGGTCTCCCGCTTCGCCGCCACCCACCGGCTCAGGCACGTCACGATCGCTGACATGATCGCCTATCGCCAGGCGCGCGAAAAGCTGATCGAGCGGGTCGCGACTTTCACGACGGAAAGCCCGATCGGGCCCTTGCAGGGCTATGCCTATCGCTCCCCGTTCGACGAGATCGCGCACGTTGCGTTCGTCTATAACGGCATCGGCGACGGGAAGAACGTGCTGACGCGGCTGCACAAGCCCAATATCGTAAAGGACCTCTTCACCGGCCAGGCGCGGATGCAGATCGTGCTGCAGCACTTCAAGGATGCCGGCCGCGGCGTGCTGGTGTATCTGCGCGATGGTGCCGCCGGGGTTCCGGTCGAGCCGGTCGGCGAACAGAAATCCGCGGAAGCCGATCGCAACCGGCAGTGGCGCGAAGTCGGCGTCGGCGCGCAAATCCTGCGCGACCTCGGCATTACCTCGATCCGGCATCTGACGTCGTCGGTGCACGACTACAAGGGACTGTCCGGTTTCGGGATCGAGATCGTCTCCAACGAGCGGCTCGAAGGTTGAATGGTGTCGTTCCTGGTTCGCGTTGCGTGCGCCCCCGGGATGACGTTGGAGAGTCCAATTCAATTGCGCTTCCGCCGATAGCGCATTAATTTGGCCGGCAATTCCATGAGGACAGTGATGCGAAAGGGATTTTTATGAGCGTGCGCCCTCAGACCAAGGACAAGCCGACTGCCGCGAGCTTTCAGTGGGACGATCCGTTCCTGCTCGACGATCAGCTCACCGAAGACGAGCGCATGATCCGCGACACCGCGCGCGCTTACGCGCAGGACAAGCTGCTGCCGCGCATCACAAAGGCCTATCTGGAAGAAAAGACCGATCGCGAGATCTTCAACGAGATGGGCGAACTCGGCCTGATCGGCATCACGCTGCCGGAAGAATATGGCTGCGCCAATGCCAGCTACGTCGCCTATGGCCTGGTCGCGCGCGAGATCGAGCGGGTCGATTCCGGCTACCGCTCGATGAATTCGGTGCAGTCCTCGCTGGTGATGTATCCGATCTACGCCTATGGCGACGACAACCAGCGCAAGAAATACCTGCCCAAGCTCGCGACCGGCGAATGGGTCGGCTGCTTCGGCCTGACCGAGCCGGATGCCGGCTCCGATCCCGGCGGCATGAAAACCCGCGTCGAGAAAGTGTCCGACGGCTACAAGCTGACCGGCAGCAAGATGTGGATCTCCAACGCCCCGATCGCCGACGTGTTCGTGGTATGGGCGAAATCGGCCGCGCATGACAACCAGATCCGCGGCTTCATTCTCGAGAAGGGCATGAAAGGCCTGTCGGCGCCGAAGATCGGCGGCAAGCTGTCGTTGCGCGCCTCGATCACCGGAGAGATCGTGATGGATGGCGTGGTGGTGCCGGAAGATGCGCTATTGCCCAACGTCTCCGGCCTGAAGGGGCCGTTCGGCTGCCTCAACCGCGCCCGCTACGGCATTTCCTGGGGCGCGATGGGCGCCGCCGAAGATTGCATGCACCGCGCCCGGCAATACACGCTCGACCGCAAGCAGTTCAACCGGCCACTGGCGGCAACACAATTGGTGCAGAAGAAGCTCGCCGACATGGAGACCGAGATCGCGCTGGGCCTGCAGGCCTCGTTGCGCGTCGGCCGGCTGATGGACGAAGGCAAGATGGCGCCGGAAATGATCTCGATCGTCAAGCGCAACAATTGCGGCAAGGCGCTCGATATCGCCCGTGTATCCCGCGACATGCATGGCGGCAACGGCATCCAGATCGAATATCACGTGATGCGCCACACCGCGAATTTGGAGACCGTGAACACCTATGAGGGCACCCACGACGTCCACGCGCTGATTCTCGGCCGCGCGATCACGGGTATTCAGGCGTTTTCGTAACTCTCCGAGCACGTCATCCTGAGGTGCGCGCCTCTTCGGCGCGCCTCGAAGGATGACGAGAGGGTGGTGCCCGCCATCCTTCGAGGCTCGCAAGAGCTCGCACCTCCAGCGACAACGGCGAAGCCGTTGCGCCGGGATGACGGGCACTCGAAACTGAGTATGATCCCATGGCCGATAACGACGACATCCCGTTCAACCGCGATTTTCCGCTCAAGCCCGGCGTGACCGAGGAGGCCCGCCCCGGCGTGCGGCGCGTTCTCTGCAATAATCCGAGCCCGTTCACCTTCACCGGCACGGTCAGTTACATCGTGGGCAAGGGCAAGGTCGCGATCATCGATCCCGGCCCGGATGACGAGGCGCATGCGAAGGCGCTGCTCGATGCGGTCCGCGGTGAGACCGTGACCCATATTCTGGTCACCCATACCCATCGCGACCATTCGCCGAACACGGCGAGGATCAAGGCCGCGACCGGCGCCACCGTCTATGCCGAGGGGCCGCATCGCGCCTCGCGGCCGCGTTTCGAGAGCGAGAAGCACAATCCGGAATCCGGCGCCGACCGCGACTTCAGGCCGGATGTCGAGGTGAAGCACGGCGATGTGATCGAAGGCACGGGCTTTGCGCTGGAAGCGGTGGCAACCCCGGGGCACACCGCCAATCATCTGGCGTTCGCCTGGCCCGAACGAAAGATCAGTTTCGTCGGCGACCACGTGATGGGCTGGTCGACCTCGATCGTGGCGCCGCCGGACGGTTCGATGATCGACTATATGGCGTCGCTGGCAACGCTGGAGAACCGGCCGGAGGATTTGTATTTCTCCGGCCACGGGCCGGAAATTCCGCAAGGCCCGCGCTTCGTCCGCTTCCTGACCCGGCACCGCAGGGCCCGCGAAGCCTCGATCCTGCATCGCCTCACCAAGGGCGAAACCGATATTCCGACCATGGTGCGCGCGATCTATATCGGCCTCGACCCGCGGCTGTCGGGGGCCGCCGGCTATTCGGTGCTGGCGCATCTGGAAGACCTGGTCGCGCGCGGCATCGTGGCGACCGACGGCGATCCGGTGATCGGCGGGAATTATCGGATGGCTTAGGGGGCAAATGGCGAGTAGCGAATAGGGCCGTTCCGCTTTTCCACTCGCTATTCGCCACTCGCCATTCGCCCTCTCACTTCTTCACCGTCTTCGGCAGCGTCTTTGCCGGCGCCTGCGGCTTCTTCGGCACCACCGGCTTGGCGTTGTCGACCGCGTTGTTGATGTCATCGATCAGCCTTGTGACCCGCGCGGCGTTGCTGCCGAGGTCGCTGTCGAAATAGCGCGAGGCCGAGCGGATATCGACCCGCGAATCCTCGCCGTCGGGGGTGACGCGGATCGAGACGTCCTCGCGGAATCCCATGATCGGCGTCCGCGCCACCGCCTCGATGCGGCCGATGCGGCGCGGCGGCTGCGGCGCCCGCTCGTCGATGACGAGCCATTTGCGCTTGGTGACCAGTTGCAGCGCGACGTCATAGGCCCGCTGCACCGGCACCTCGAGTTCCACGGTCTCGATGTCGGGATAGGCCTGGCGCTGCTGCTCGGCCGAATAGAGCCCGGCATAAACAGCGGAATTGGTACCGTCGCCGTTGCGCAGCCGCGCCAGCGCCTCGAAGCGCGGCGGATCGATCGGATCGGTGGTGATGTCGTGGATCGGCGGCAGCTTGCGATATTGCAGGCCGAGATAGGCGGGGTAAGCCAGGATGACGGCGTCGATCAGGAGCGCCAGCACGATCCTGCTCATGCCGCGCGAGCCGTTCTGCCAGATCGCGGCAAAGGCGCCGAGCCCGACCAGGATGGAGAGCCCGGCGCAGGCCAGCCCGCCAAAGAAGGTCGCCAGCGCCGGCTTCATTTCGAGGAAGCCGAAACGGACGATGACGATCGAGACCACGACGGCCACCAGCGAGAAGATCGCAAGGTTGCGCGCCCATGTGGCAAGGCTGGACACGGGCTCCGACTGGTAGGGAGCGGAAAACCTGCGGGCCATCGGTCAAAAAACTGCTGGTTGGAGCCGAGCCGGGGCCAAAAAAGCCGGGCTTAAGGCCCGTGTGAGACCACGGACCTGCGGCGATTTCAAGAGACGAAGTGGGCGAATAGCGAGTGGCGAATGGCAAATGGGGTGAAGAAATGCGCTACCTGCCCATTCTCCCCCTATTCGCTACTCCCCATTCGCTATTCGCTCCCATTCGTCATCACGCCGCCGCGTTCGGAAAGCGGTAGCTCTTGAACTGGTCGCGCAATGCGGTCTTCAGGATCTTGCCGGTCGCGGTGTGCGGAATGCCGTCGACGAAGACGACGTCGTCGGGCATCCACCATTTGGCGATCTTGCCATCCATGAACTTCAGGATCTCCTCGCGGCTCACGTTCTGGCCTTGCTTGAGCTGGACGATCAAAAGCGGCCGCTCGTCCCATTTGGGATGATAGATGCCGATCACGGCAGCCTCAGCCACCGCGGGATGGCCGACCGCGAGGTTTTCCAGGTCGATCGACGAAATCCATTCGCCGCCGGACTTGATCACGTCCTTGGAGCGGTCGGTGATCCGCATATAGCCGTGTTGGTCGATGGTCGCGACGTCGCCGGTGTCGAAATAGCCCTCCTCGTCGAGGATGTTGGCATCGACGCGGAAATAAGCCTTCGCGACGGCCGGGCCGCTCACCTTGAGCCGGCCAAAGGTCTTGCCGTCCCATGGCAGTTCCTTGCCGGCATCGTCGGTAATCTTCATCTGGACGCCGTAGGGCGGGTAGCCCTGGGTTTGCAGGATATCCAGCTGGTCTTCGCCGGTGAGTTTGTCGAACGGAGGTTTCAGCGTCGCCAGCGTCCCGAGCGGGCTCATCTCGGTCATGCCCCAGGCGTGGCGGACCGTCACGCCCATGTCGACGAACGACTTGATCATCGAGCGTGGCATCGCCGAACCGCCGCATACCACCATCTTGAGGTGCGGCAGTTTCAGATTGCCGGCGGCCATGTGGTTGAGCAGCATCAGCCACACCGTCGGCACGCCTGCGGTGAAGGTCACCTTTTCGGTTTCCAATAGCTCATAGACCGAGGCGCCGTCGAGCTTCGGGCCGGGCATCACGAGCTTGGTGCCCATCGTCGGCGCCGAGAACGCAATGCCCCAGCTGTTGGCGTGGAACAGCGGGACCACCGGCAGCATGGTGTCGGCTGCGGACGTGCCCAGCGCATCCTTCGAGTTGGCCATGAAGGAGTGCAGCACGTTGGAACGGTGCGAATACAGCACGCCCTTGGGATCGCCGGTGGTGCCGGAGGTGTAGCACATTGCGGCCGCGGTGTTTTCGTCAAAATTCTTCCACTCGAACTTGCCGTCGACTTCGCCGATCCAGTCCTCATAGGCGACCGCGTTTTTCAGCGTGGTCTGCGGCATGTGCGCCTTGTCGGTCAGCACGATGTAGCGTTCGACGCTGGGCAGGCTGCCGGCGATCTTTTCCAGCACCGGCACGAAGGTGATATCGACCATCACCACGCGATCCCCGGCGTGGTTGATGATCCAGGCGATCTGTTCCGGGAACAGCCGCGGATTGACGGTATGGCAGATGGCGCCGATGCCCATGATGCCGTACCAGCATTCGAGGTGGCGCCAGGTGTTCCAGGCGATGGTGGCGACGCGGTCGCCGAGCTTGATGCCGTCGCGTTCCAGCCGCTGCGAGACTTTCAGGGCCCGCGCATGAATTTCGGCGTAATTGGTGCGATGAATGGGGCCTTCGACCGACCGCGTGACGACTTCTTGCGTGCCGTGATATTTCGCGGCGTGCTCGATAATCCGGTGGCACAGCAAAGGCCAGTCTTGCATCAAACCAAGCATAATCCCTCCCGCTTTTATTTCCTCGTGCATGACCGGCGGCCGTGCCAGCGGCCGGACGCCTGATCATGGAACTGACATGAACTCTAGCGCGGAGAAAGCAAGCCGAAAATGGCCTAATGGCGCCTTTCGCCGCAGCACGGCGGCAATGGTTACCGTTGCCGCTGTCGTGCTGGTGCTTGGCATACAAGCGGAGCCTGCGGCGGCGCGCAGGTCGGTGGCCACGCCCTGGGGAGACCTGTTCGGGGGCCCTTTGAGGCTGCGCGGCACCGTCCGCCGGCGCGCGGCGATCCCGCTGCCGCGTCAGCGCCCGGCGGAGGCGCCCAAGGCGGAGCCTGACACGGCCGGGTCCGGCAGGCCTGCGGCTGAGAAGCCGGCATCCGCCGCGCCGCCCGAACCGGCCGAGCAAGCCGGCCCCGCCGCGCCATCGCCTTCGGCCTGCCGGCTGGCGCTGTCGGAGGACGTCGCGATCGCCCCCAGCATCCCTGATATCCACGGCGCCGGCGGCTGCGGCGGCGACGATCTGGTGCGGCTGGAGGCGATCGTGCTGCCGGACAAGCGGCAAGTTTCGGTGAAGCCCGCGGCGATCCTGCGTTGCAAGATGGCGACCGCGATTGCCGACTGGATCCGGACCGACATCGCGCCGCTGGCGCAAGGCCTCGGCTCAACGATCAACGTTCTCGACAATTTCGACTCGTTCGAATGCCGCGGCCGCAACCGCGTCGTCGGCGCGCCGCTTTCCGAACATGGCCGCGCCAATGCGCTCGACGTGCGCGCCTTCAAGCTCGCCAACGGCCATTCGATTTCGCTGACCGATCGCACCGTGCCGCGGGACTTGCGCGAGACCGTGTTGCATTCGGCCTGCGCGCGGTTCTCGACCGTGCTGGGCCCGGGGTCGGACTGGTATCACGAGGACCACATCCATCTCGATCTGATGGAGCGGCGAAACAACTACCGGATCTGCCAGTGGAATGTGTATGACCCGCTGCCGCAGACAGCGCCCTTGTTGCCGGCCGAACGCCCCGAGGAAGCGCCGCCGCGCGAGGTCGCGGCAAAATCCGATGCGGCCAAACCCGAAGCGGCCAAGCCCGATGCCGCGAAACCGGATGCGGCCGAGCCGGAGCCCAAGCCGGCAGCAAAAAAGCGCCGGCAAAACCGGCGCTTTTGAAATTCGTCGCCGACGAAGCGACTATTGGACTTGGGCCTGCACGTTGCCGCCGCCCTGCAGCGCCACTTGCGAGTTGAACGGTGAATCGCCGTGCTTCGGTTCAAGCACCACCACGATGGTACCCATCTTCACCCGGCCATAGAGGTCGATCACGTCCTCGTTGGTCATGCGGATACAGCCGGAGGAAATCGACGCGCCGATATATTCCGGCTGGTTGGTGCCGTGAATCCGGAACAAGGTGTCCTTGCCGCCCGAATAGAGATAGAGCGCGCGCGAGCCCATCGGATTGTCCGGTCCTGGCGCCACGAAGGTGGGAACGCCGAGCCGCTCGATTTCGCCCTTGGTCGGATGCCAGGGCGGCCATTCGGTCATGCTGCCGATCTTGGCAATGCCGGACCAGGCCATGGCTTCCTCGCCGACGGTGATGCCGTAACGGATCGCCTTGCCGCCATCCTGCACGAGGTAGAGATAGTGGTTGTCGGAATCGACCACGATCGAGCCGGGGGCTTCCTTGCGGTGATAGTCGACGATGGCGCGGCGGAAAGCTTCCGGCACCGGGGTCTTCACATAGGAGACCTTCGCCAGCAGTTCCTTGTCGCGCGGTTTGAAATTGTTGGTGTTGGTCGCCTCATAGGTCGCACCCTGGATGCAGCCGGATAGCATCAGGCCGGCGGCCAGGACACCCAATGTAGCTTTCAGCGACGACATGTTTACTTCCAATCGAAAGTCAGGCGCTCGCGGCGGCAATCCTGCGCCACAAACGCGACGATTCCATTAATCCCATTATCGTTGAAACTGGCCGTAATTCCAGTGCTTAGACACTTGTTCGGCGCTGCGAGACCCCAGCTGTGGCTTTTTTGCCGCAAGTTTTGCGGTTTAGGGTTGATTTTTGGGCAGGGATGGCGCTGCCGCCGAATCCCGGCCACGCTGTCGCCACCCGGCCGCCACAAATAACGGCCGGCGGTTAATGCGCCGGTCATCAGGCGCTTGCCAGAATCGCGTTTAGTCCTGCTGGGTGCCCTTACCTACCCCGTTTTCGGAGTTGCCAATGCTCTCAGTGTACGTCCCCTCCGAGTTTTCGCTCAAGAAAGTCGCTTCGGCGGATCCCGCCGCGTTACCGGAAAATGCGGTCTGGATCGACCTGGTCAAGCCAACCGCCGAGGAGGATCACGCGGTGGAGAGGCTGGCCGGGATCGCGGTGCCGACCCGGGAGGACATGCAGGAGATCGAGATTTCCAGCCGCCTCTATATCGAGAACGGCGCGCGCTACATGACCGCGACGCTGATGTGCCAGTCCGACACCGACATGCCCCGGACCACGGCGGTCACCTTCATCCTCGCGGGCCATCGCCTGGTGACCGTGCGCTACGACGCGCCAAAGCCGTTCGCGCTGGTCGAGAACAAGCTGGCGCGCTCCTGCGTGCCCGGCATCAGCGGCGAAATGGTGATGGTCGAATTGCTCGACGCGGTGATCGACCGCTGCGCCGACATTCTGGAACGCGCCGGCGCCGACGTCGATCAGGTCTCCCACGACATCTTCGAACCCGAAAGCGAGCGCCACGGCCACGCCAAGCAATATTCGCAGATCCTGATCGCGATCGGCCGCCAGGGCAATTTGACCTCGAAAGTCCGCGAGAGCCTGGTCTCGATCGGGCGCGTCGTCACCTTCCTGTCGGCGGTGATGGAAGGCATGAAATGGTCCAAGGACATGCGCGAGCAGCTCAAGACCATGCAGCGCGACGTGTCCTCGCTGACCGATCACGCCTCCTATCTCTCCAACAAGATCACCTTTGTGCTCGACGCCATGCTCGGCGTCGTCAATCTCGAGCAGAACAACATCATCAAGCTGTTCTCGGTGATGGCGGTGGTGCTGATGCCACCGACCCTGATCGCCTCGATCTACGGCATGAACTTCAAGATCATGCCGGAACTCGAATGGGCGCATGGTTACCCCTATGCGCTGGTGCTGATGGTGGCCGCGGCCGTGGTGCCGTATTGGATCTTCAAGTGGAAAAAGTGGCTGTAAAGCGGCATGGAAGCAGCAGCAATGTTGACGCGTTAAGCGATCTTCATTCCGAATATGCAGCGCCGTAAAGCTGCGGTTAGGGAAATGGAACCTGCCCCAATTCCTCTGCTAAAATTTGAGCATTGCGCTGAACGATTGAGCCAAACTTGTCTGCGATAACGCACGCCTCAAGTCGCGAGGACACAATGGTTGAGAAAGTCATAATGTCAGGACGCAACGTCATTGAGTTTGCGCGCTATCAACAGGACCGCGCCGCCGGCAAGGCACAGGCGATCGCGGCCCGGCTTTGCCGGCATTGCGGTGCTGCGCTTTTGGACGGCGAGAACGAAGACGAGTGTTCGAGCGCGTTCAACATCGAGGCGTCGCGTCCGCGCGGGATAACGCGGAAATTTTACGCGGATTGAATTGTCGAGCCGCAAACGGCGTCGTCACGCACCGTAGATGGGGTAACGGGCCCCGGTCTGCCCTCCAAGCAGGCCGCGCTTGCTACGGCGCTATTGATGGCGCGCTGCGCGCGGCTTGCTTGGAGGGCGGGCGGTCGTCCCTCACATTGATGGTGTGACGGAGTCGAGGGATGAGCCTCGCTCCAAGCATCGAGGAGAGACGACCATGGACCATTATGCCGGAATCGACGTGTCATTGGAATGCTCGAGTGTGTGCGTTGTGGATGCGAGCGGTAAGATTGTGCGGGAAGCGAAGGTGGCAAGTGATCCCGAGGCGCTGATCGCCTGGTTCGCTTCGCTCGGCTTCGGCCTTGAGCGGATCGGGCTGGAAGCCGGGCCGTTGTCGCAGTGGCTTTTTGCGGCGATGCGGGAAGCGGGGCTGGCGGTCGAACTGCTGGAGACGCGGCATGTACGGAAGGCGTTCGAGGCGATGCCAGTGAAGTCTGACCGCAACGATGCGCGCGGGATTGCGCAACTGATGCGGCTGGGCTGGTTCCGGCCGGTACACTGCAAATCGATCAGTGCGCAAGAGACCCGAACGCTGCTAACGGCGCGGAAGCTGGTGCAATCGAAGCTTCACGATGTCGAGAACAGCCTGCGCGGGATACTGCGTGGCTTTGGGCTGAAGGTTGGCAAGACGACGGAGCGTGAGTTCGCGGGACGGATCGAGGAACTTGTGGTGGGCCATCCGCACCTCCAGGTGATCGCCAATGCGCTGTTGGCGGTTCGTGCGGTGCTGCGGAAGGAGTTTGCAGCTTTCGAGAAGCAGGTGCGCAAGATGGCGCGCTCCGACACGCGGGCACGGCTGCTGATGTCGACGCCGGCGGTCGGCCCGATCGTGGCGCTGACCTATGCCAGCGCGATCGACGACCCGGGCCGGTTCAAATCGTCGAAGCAGGCAGGAGCCCATTACGGGCTAACCCCGAAGAAGCATCAATCCGGTGAGACCGACTACACCGGCCGGATCAGCAAGATCGGCGACAGCTCGGTACGCACCGCGCTCTACGAGGCGGCCCACGTCATGCTGACGAAGCCGCTCAAGGGCTGCTCGCAATTGAAGAGCTGGGCGATGCGGATCGCCAGGCGCGCCGGCATGAGCAAAGCCAAGGTGGCGCTGGCGCGCAGGCTTGCGGTGATCATGCACCGCATGCTTGCCGACGGAACATCGTTCAACGCTGCAGCAACAGTCTAACAGGGAGAGGCGCAACAGTTTTCGGGCGGGTCACGACACCAGGCCTTCTCGAAGCGAAGTCCCTTCGCCGGGACGATGGATCAGGTCAGGCCGTTGCCCACCAGGTAGCTTCGTGAGCACGCGAACGTAGATTGGTCGACCTATCCTCTTCCAACCCCATCAGGTGGCGGCCCTGCGCCGACCCCGTACAGAAGCGAGACCCCGGCGAGCGGATAACGCAAAAGGGATTGACCTTTGGAGGCCCGTTACAGAAGGGTGGGCAAAGGCGCTCTTCGCGCCGTGCCCACCATCTATCACCTACCCGCATCCAGAATGGTGGGCACGCTTCGCTTTGCCCACCCTACGCGGCTAGCGTCTACACGTGCTGCCCGCCGTTGATGTGGATCTCGGCGCCATTCACGTATGAGCTGGTTTCCGTGCACAGCACATAGATGATCTTCGCCACTTCGTCCGGTGTGCCAAGGCGGTGCATCGGGATCTGCTGTTCCACGATCTTCTCGGTGCCAGGCGACAGGATCGAGGTGTCGATCTCGCCCGGCGCGATCGAATTGACGCGGACGCCGATCCGGCCGAAGTCGGACGCCATTTCGCGCGTCAGTGACGCCAGCGCCGCTTTCGAGGTCGCGTAGGCCACTCCGGCAAAGGGGTGAACGCGCGAGCCCGCGATCGAGGTGACGTTCACCACCGAGCCTTTGGCGGCCTTCAGTTCCTCCATCAGCCCGCGCGCCATCATAATTGGCGCAAAGAAATTGACGCGGAAAACGTGGCTCCATGTCTCGATGTCGGTATCCATGGTGCCAAGCCGGCCGCCGCCCGCCGCCTTCGGCGAAATCGCGGCGTTGTTGACCAGCGCATGCAGTTCGCCGGTGCCGATCCGCTGGCGGATTTCGGAAATCGCCCGCGTGGTGTCGGCGTGGTCGGCAAGGTCGACCTGGATGTGATCCTCCGGACCGGCGCCCCACGGGCATACTTCCGGAAAGGCGTGCCGCGAGCAGGTGACGACACGCCAGCCGGCACTGGAGAACCGGATGGCGGTCGCGTGGCCGATGCCGCGGCTGGCTCCGGTCAGGAGCAGCGTGCGTCGGGGCGCGTTGGATGAACTCGGCATGGAGGCTTCTGTCTTTCGAGATCAGGGATAGAGCCGGACTTTGGTCCAGCCCTGCGCCGGCGCGTCGCGGCGGAATTCAATGCGGTCGTGCAGGCGGAACGGACGGTCGTGCCAGAACTCGAAGCGGGCCGGCGCAATGCGCCAGCCGCTCCATCCGGGCGGGCGCGGCACTTCGCTGATTACATGCTTGGCGGCGACCTTTGCGATCGCCTGTTCGAACGCAAACCGGCTTTCCAGCGGCTGCGACTGCTTGCTGGCCCAGGCGCCAATCTGCGCCTGTTTCGGCCTGGTGGCGAAATAGGCGTCGGCTTCGGCGTCGGTCACCGGCGACACGTTGCCGCGGATGCGGACCTGACGGCGCAGCGATTTCCAGTGAAATAGTAAAGCCGCCTTAGGATTTGCGGCGAGTTCGCGGCCCTTTTGGCTCGCGATGTGGCTGTAGAACACGAAACCATCCGCGTCATAGCCCTTCATCAGCACCATGCGGACGTCAGGCAGTCCGTCGGCGTCGACGGTCGCCAGCGACATCGCGTTGGGATCGCTGGGTTCGGACTTCACGGCCTCGGCAAACCACTCGCCAAACAGCGCAAACGGTTCCTCGGCAGCGGTAAAATCACCCGATGTTAACGGTGTCGGGTGTTTGATGGAGGTTGTGTCGGTCATTTCAGGAGTCCAGAGTTGCGTCCGTTCGCGTCCCAGAGCGCGTTACAGCCCCGGTATAGGCTCGCCCTATATAGGACATGGGGACGCATTGGCCTATCGGCGATCCGGCCGGCGGGTGCGGTGGTGGCGCTGATTTTGGTCGGCATGGGCGCCGGCGGCTGTAGCCTGTCGCGAAACGATGCCGCTTTCGCCAAGATGGAAGACAACGAGGTCACCGGTTCGCTCGCCGCGCCGGCCAGCGCACCGGCGCCGACCGAGACCGATCTTGCCTTTGCCCGCAATGCCGCCTCCGACGTCCTGACCAAGGGCGACAAGGATTCCAGCCAGCCCTGGGAAAACCCCGAAACGGGCGCGCGCGGTTCGGTGACGCCGCTGGCGCAGGCCTATTCCGCGGAAGACGGCCGCACCTGCCGGGATTTCCTGGCGAGCTACGTCAACGGCCGCGCCGAAAGCTGGCTGCAGGGCGCTGCCTGCAAATCCAGCCATGGCCGTTGGGAAATTCATACGCTAAAGCCGTGGAAGCAGGGTTGAACACGCCGGCGGCAGTTGCAAAAATGCCACTGAAACCCCAGATGAAGCCAAAGCGGGCGGATAGCCCGAAATTCGAGAACCGATTTCCCGTGAAGGAGACCTGACGGATGCGCGACCCCTATGAGGTCTTGGGGGTGCCGCGGGGCGCCAGCGCTGCGGCGATCAAGAGCGCCTATCGCAAGCTCGCCAAGAAGCATCACCCCGACAGCAACACGAACGATCCGAAGGCTGCGGAGCGTTTTTCCGAGCTCAACTCAGCCAACGAGATCATCGGCGACGAGGCCAAGCGCAAGCAGTTCGACCGCGGCGAAATCGACGCCGAGGGCAAGCCGCGCTTTCAGGGCTTTCCTGGCGGCGATCCGCGCGGTCGCGCCGGTGGCGCCGGCGGGTTTGAAACCCATACTTTCCGCACCGGGGGCGGTCCCGGCGGCATGGGCGGCGCGGGATTCGAGGACATCCTCAACAGCATGTTCGGCGGAGGGGCCGCCCGGGGCGGGGCGCGGCCCGGGCGAAGCAGTCCGTTTGAGTTCGATACCGGCGGGATCGGGCTCGACCTCGATCTCAGCGTCGCCATGACGGTGTCGCTGGAGGAAGCGGTCAACGGCGCGGATAAGCGCGTCCGCTTGCCGAACGGCAAGGAACTCAATGTCAAAATCCCGGCCGGCGTCGTCGCCGGTCAGCAGATCCGGCTCAAGGGCCAGGGCGAGACGGCCGCGGGCCATCCGCCCGGCGATCTGCTGATCGCGGTCAGCATCGCAACGCATCCGTTCTTCAAGGTCGATGGCAGCGATCTGCGCGTCGATCTGCCGATCACGCTCTATGAAGCCGTGCTCGGCGGCAAGGTTCGCGTGCCGACGCTTGGCAGCGCGGTGGAACTGTCGATTCCGAAAAACACCTCCAGCGGCCGTACCTTCCGCCTCAAGGGCAAGGGCCTGCCGAAGGCGGGTGCAACGGGCGATCTCTATGTCACGACCCGCATTATCCTGCCCGACGGGAACGATGCCGAGCTTGAGGCATTGATGCAGAAATGGCGCGACGGACACCCCTACAATCCCCGCAGTGATCTTGGCTGAGCAAAAAGACTGTTTAAAAAAGGGCGGCCTCGAAAGGGGGACCAGCGCGGTACCAAACCCCAATCGAGGCCGCTTGCGCCGATCGGCGGATCGAGCGCTACTCATTTTCGCGTGATCACCCGGTGCGATAATGAGACGCGTCGATGTCCTGATTCCAGATTTTCGATGTCAGAATTGGGACGGGGGCGATGAGGAAATCAACCCCCGGCCTTCTCCATCTGGTCGTACACGGATTGGGCGATCTGGGTCAGCCGGCCGCGGTCGCTGACGCCGCTCACCACATAGGCCACGCCGCGATCGGCCCAGAACAGCGCGCCGTCGTTGCCTTGCGACGAATATCGCATCTGTGCCGCCTCGGAGTCCGCCTTCGCGGTGTAGATCGTGAAGCGTTCGCCCGACGCACTCTCATACATCAGGAACGATGCCGGCCCGGTGGGACCCGGCAACAGCCGGCCGCCGACCAGCTTCAATCCCGCGGCGGCCAGTTCAGGCGCGCGCACGTCCCAGCCGCAGCGCTTGGTCAGCCATTGCTGCAAATGCGTGAGCTCACTGCCGGGCACCTCGACCGGATGACGGACCTCGACCACATAGAGCCGGTGCGCATCGAGCGCATCCACCGTGAAACTCTGGAACGTGGAGGGCGCCGCCGCGACGCCGTGCGCCGTCCAGCCAACGCCGCCGCCGGCGATGAATGCGACAAGCGTTGCCGCGATCGCGCCGTACACCCATCGGCGCGGCTGGCGCACCAGCTGCTCGATCTCGAGCCGCTTCGGCACCGCCTCGTCGGCTACGAAATCGTAACGCGCATGCAGCGCTTCGGCCATCGCGCGCCACGACTGCACCCGCCCGGCATCGTCGGGATGCGTCGTAAGCCACGCCTCGACATCGCCGCGCCGTTCGGCCGGCAACTCGTTGTCGACGTAAGCATGCAGCTCGTCTTCGGTGACGGGAATGTTGGGATCGGTCATTGTCGTCTCTGTCCAGTGCTGATCGAAAATTGCAAAAATCTAACGCGCTTTAATCGAACGTTCCCTAAATCCGACGTGTCTAAATCCAGTGTCTGCCGTGCGTAACACCTGCCACTACGCTCCATCATTTCACCCGCCGCAGCGCGGTGCGCTCGCCCTCGAGCGAGGCTTTCACATGAGCCCGCGCCCGGGCAAGCCGGGACATTACGGTGCCGATCGGCACGCCCTGAATGTCGGCGACCTCGCGGTAGCTCAATCCTTCCAGCATCACGAGCAGCAGCACCGAGCGCTGTTCTTCCACCAGCGTCGCCAGTGCGCGGGCGATGTCGCGTCCTTCGGCCTCGGTGCCGCTGGCGTCCGGGTTGTTGTCGAGCAGCGGCATGAATTGCGGCCGCCGCGCCAGCGACCGCCGCCGGTTCTTGTTGAGGTTGGTCAGGATGGTGTAGAGCCAGCTCCTGACATCACCGCCGAGAAACAGCCGTTCCGAGCGCAGCGCGCGCACCAGCGTATCCTGCACCAGGTCGTCGGCGATATCGGCATCGCGCGCGAGCGCACGCGCGTACCGGCGAAGCGCCGGGATCATGGCTTCGACACTTTGACGAAACGCGGTCATTGGCACCAGATATTCTGCTTTCTCCGGCGCGAACGCCTTACCCAACATAACACCCAAACGGCGCGTCTATTCCTGTGATTGCGGCCCGCGGAAAACAGCGTTAACTGGGGCGGATCGGGCTTTCCCCCGCTGGAGTGCTGGTGTACCTCCACCTCCAACCCTTGAACCTACCTCCAAGCCTTGAACCTCCAAGCCTTGAGTTCGAGCTGGACCGGAAACCGGATGGCGCAAAGCGTTCTGCCACAGGAAATTGGGCCAGCGACTCGAGCTGCAAAACGAGAAGTAAATGATTTCCTCTGAGACCTGTTTGGTCGGCCGCGAGCTCTTTGGGATTAGAGACCTGGATTAGTCGATGCCCGCGCCTGTCATCTATTACATTCGCCATGGCGAGACGTCATGGAATGCGGAAGGCAGGCTGCAGGGCGTGCAGGACATTCCGCTGAACGATCTCGGCCGCAAGCAGGCCGCGGAAGCCGGCAACATCCTCGCCGGTCTGTTTGCGCGCGATGGACGCAGCAAATCCGCGCTGTCGTTCGTCGCCAGTCCGCTGATCCGGGCCCGCGCGACGATGGAATTGGTGCGCGGCGAACTGAAACTGGCGTACGCCGATTACACGCTCGACGACCGCCTGCGGGAAATCGGCTACGGCCAGTGGGAAGGCTCGACGCTGCCGGAGATGCAGGTCGCCGACCCCAATCTTTTCGCCAGGCGCCAGACCGAGAAATGGACGGTGGCGCCGCCGGGCGGCGAGAGCTATGTCGCGGTGCAGGCCAGGATGCAGGATTGGTATGCCTCGCTGGCGGCCGACACCGTCGCGGTCGCGCATGGCGGCACCGCGAGGGCGCTGATGGTGGCGCTCGGCATCGAAACGCCGCTCAGCGCCGCCGACCTGACCATCGAGCAGGGCGCGGTCTACGTCTTCCGCGACGGCGGCCTGCAGAAGTATAGTTAAGCGCCGAACGAATTTGACCGCCGGGGGCGCGCGCGTTACCACACAGCCCAATCCGGCGATATCGAGCTCAAAATGTCCTTCAACACCTTCGGCCACATGTTCCGGGTCACGACCTTTGGCGAGAGCCACGGGATCGCGATCGGCTGCGTGGTCGATGGCTGTCCGCCGCTGATCCCGCTGACGAACGAGGACATCCAGCGCGATCTCGATCGCCGCCGTCCCGGCCAGTCGCGCTTCACCACCCAGCGCCAGGAGCCGGATGCGGTCAAGATCCTGTCGGGCGTGATGGCGCATCCCGAGACCGGCGTACAGGTGACGACGGGAACGCCGATTGCGCTATTGATCGAGAACACCGATCAGCGCTCGAAGGACTATTCCGAGATCAAGGACAAGTTCCGGCCCGGCCACGCCGACCTCACCTATGAAGCCAAATACGGCCTGCGCGATTATCGCGGCGGCGGGCGTTCGTCGGCGCGCGAGACCGCGACCCGGGTCGCGGCCGGCGCCATCGCGCGGAAAGTCTTGCCCGACGTCAAAGTGCGCGGCGCGCTGGTGCAGATGGGTCCGCACAAAATCGACCGCGACAAATGGGACTGGGACGAGATCGCGCGCAATCCGTTCAATTGCCCGGACAAGGACAAGGCCGCCTTCTTCGAAAGCTATCTCGACGGCATCCGCAAGAGCGGCTCGTCGATCGGCGCCGTGATCGAAGTGGTCGCCGAAGGCGTGCCGCCCGGCCTCGGTGCGCCGATCTACGCCAAGCTCGACGGCGAACTCGCAGCCGCCATGATGAGCATCAACGCCGTCAAGGGCGTCGAGATCGGGGCTGGATTCGGCGCCGCCGAATTATCCGGCGAAGAGAATGCCGACGAGATGCGGACCGGCAACAACGGCACGCGGTTTCTGTCCAACAATGCCGGCGGCGTTCTGGGCGGCATCTCCACCGGCCAGCCGGTGGTGGTGCGCTTTGCGGTCAAGCCGACCTCGTCGATCCTGTCGCCGCGCCAGACCGTGGATCGCAGCGGCCACGACACCGATATCATGACCAAAGGTCGTCACGACCCCTGCGTCGGCATCCGCGCGGTGCCGGTCGGGGAGGCCATGATGGCCTGCGTGCTGGCGGATCATCTGCTGCGGCATCGCGGCCAGGTCGGCTAACGGGCTGCATTGCCCGCAACGTCAAGCGTTCCGGTCGCCTTGACGCGCGCCACACTTGCGCGGCAAATACCGGCGTTATGAACGCATCGGAACTGCAAAAGCTGACCGACTGGCTGATCGACGGCGGGAGATCCGCGGCCAGCCCGACCAATTTCATGGCGGAAACCTGCGAGCGGATGGTTGCGGCGGGCTTGCCGCTGTGGCGTGTCGGCGTCTTCGTTCGCACCCTGCATCCAGATATTTACGGGCGCAATTTCATCTGGAAACCGGGTGCCGAGGTCGAACTCGGCACGGTCGATTACAAGATTTTGGAGTCGCCGGATTTTCACACCAGTCCGCTGATTATCGTGTTTCAGCATGGGCTGGAAGTTCGCGCCCGGGTCGATGACCCCGCAAGCAAGCGTTTCCCGATCATCGAAGAACTGCGTGCCGAGGGTGTCACCGATTACATTGCGATGCCGCTGCCATTCATCAATGGAACGGTCAATGCGTCGAGCTGGACCACCAAGCAGCCGGGTGGATTTACCGACGAACAATTGGCGGCGCTGCGGCGGGTCGTGACGCCGCTGGCGCGCGTGATCGAAATTCTCAGCCTGACGCGTACCGCCGCGAGCCTGCTCGATACCTATGTCGGCAACCGCGCCGGCGAGCGGATTTGGGGCGGCCAGATCCGCCGCGGCCATACCGAGACGATGAATGCCGCGATCTGGCTGTCGGATCTACGCGGTTTTACGGCGCTGTCGGACCGGCTGCCGGCCGAGACCGTGGTGGATATTCTCAATCACTATTTCGACTGCCAGGTCGCGGCGATCCGCACGCATGGCGGCGAGGTGCTGAAATACATGGGCGACGGGTTGCTCGCGGTGTTTCCGATCGACGAATATGTCGGTGATACCCAGCAAGTCTGCGGCCGCGTGCTCGAAGCTGCGCGCGAATCCCGTGCCAACGTCGAGGCGCTGCATTACCCCAATGGCGAGGCGATCGAGCGTTTTCGCTTCGGCGTCGCCCTCCACGTCGGAAACGTGCTCTACGGCAATATCGGCGGCGGCAATCGGCTCGACTTCACCTGCATCGGCCCCGCTGTCAATCTCGCGGCACGGCTGGAAAAGATCGCCGGCCGCCTCGGCCGCACGGTGGTGGCGTCCGAAGGTTTTGCCGGGATCTGCCGCGGAGGATGGAGCGAGCTCGGCGAGTTTCCGATCGCGGGCTTTTCGAAGGCCGAGCGCGTCTACGGCCTGGTCGACGAAACGCCGGCGAACTGAGGCCGGCGGCGGCCGGTCTATTCCTCCGGTTCGGTCGTGAACAGCAGCGGATAGCCCTTGGCGCGGCCGGCGTCGGTGGCGCGCGTCGCCTTGGTCTCGGCGACGTCCCTGGTGAAGACCGCCACCACGCAGACGCCGCGCCGGTGCGCGGTGATCATGACCTTGTGGGCCTGGTCCTCGGTCATGCGGAATTCCGCCTTCAACACGGTGACGACGAATTCGCGCGGCGTGAAATCGTCGTTGACGAGGATGACCTTGTGCAGGCGCGGTCGCTCGGTCTTGGTCTTGACCCTGGTTTTCGGTTTGATGACGGTCTCGGGCATTCCCGGCACCTCCTGGCGCCTCACGTTTGACCGATGAGAATATCGCCTTCCTGCCGGCGGTGGAACCGGCTGTTTTGCAGTGCCGTCATTGCAGCGGCGGCACGGTGCGCAAATAGGCGACGATATCGGCCAGATCGGCGTCCTTGAGCGCCGCGTAAAAGCCATAGGCCATCGGCGGCTTCAGCGGCCGTCCGTCGCGTGCGATGCCATGGGTGACGGCGCGGACGATTTCGGCGTCGGTCCAGGCGCCGATCCCGGCGGCCGGATGCGACGTGATGTTGGCGGCGATGCTGGTTGCGGCGCTCCGTCCGGCGATCCCTCGCGCGGCGGGAAAATCCTGCCGCCGCGGCCGAGGCCGGTCTTGAAATCGGAGACGCCGCGCGACCATGCCGAGTGGCATTCCATGCAATGGCCGATGGTGACGAGATAGGCGCCGCGCTTCACCGGATCGGCGAACATGGACTTGCTGAATCCGGCCTCGGCGTCGGGATAGGGATCGCGGCGCACCGGGCGCCTTGTAGACGGGATCGGGGACCTGCGTTCCGGATCGGCTTGACCGTGCGCAGATAGGCGACGACGGCGTCGAGATCGTCCGGCAGCAGCGCCTTGTAGAAATTGGCCGGCATGATCGCCGCCAGCGGCACGCCGGCGAGATGGCCATGGTCCGGGCGCATGCCCTCGACCAGCGCGCGCCTGATCTCGGCATCGCTCCAGCTTCCGATTCCGGTCTCGACGTCGGGCGTGATGTTCGGCGCGGTGGCGACGAAGGCCGGCGTCTTGAAGGTCAGGCCGCCGGACAACGCCTTGTCGGCGATCGGCTTGCCGTCGGCATCGCGCGGCGTGTGGCAATTGCCGCAGGCCATGATGGTGTTGACGAGATAATCGCCGCGCTCGGCCGGCGTTTCGCGCCTTTGGCGCCGTTTGAGGCGGCCAAGCACAATGCGCAAGCCGCGATTCCGATCCGAAGCATGATGTTCCCCCACTGTCCAGGGCGATGTATCGCACGAGCCGATGCCGTGCCGCAAAGCAACGTGGCCGGCCAGCCGAGTGGCGGCCTGACCTGAATGTGCAAGCTAACCTGAATGCGCGGCTAACCTGAATGTGAAGGACAAATGATGTTCGCCGCTTTGCGCGGCGCGATTTGCGTGTCACCATCGCCGTCAGACGACGGGAGGGCCGCTATGCGCTGGTGTGTCTCGATCGGAGCTGTGCTTGTCGCGGGCGTGCTGGCTGGCGGCGATGTCGCCGGTATCGCCGCGCCGAACCCGGCAGCTCAGCCGGGCCATCAACTGGCCGACAAGGAAGCCACACCGTCGGTCGATGTCGAACTGATCCTCGCCGTCGACGTCTCCTATTCGATGGACATGGACGAACTGGCGATCCAGCGCGAAGGTTACGCGCAGGCGCATCGTCTCCAAGGAATTTTTGCAGGCGCTCAAGACCGGTCCGAACGGCAAGATCGCGGTGACCTATTTCGAGTGGGCGGCCTCCAGCGACCAGAAGATCATCATCCCGTGGCGGGTGATCGACGGTCCCGAAACCGCGGACGCCGTCGCCAACGAGATCATGAAAACCCCGATCCGCCGGGCGTCGCGCACCTCGATCTCGGGCGCGATCAATTTCGCCATGCCGTTGTTCGACGAGAACCCGTATCGCGGCATGCAGGCGCGTGATCGATATTTCCGGCGACGGTCCCAACAACAACGGCGGACCGGTGGTGCAGGCGCGCGATGCGGCGCTGGAGAAGGGCATCGTCATCAACGGTCTGCCGATCATGGTGAAGGAGCCGTCCTATTCGACCATGGATATCGACAACCTCGATTTCTATTACGAGGACTGCGTCATCGGCGGCCCCGGTTCCTTCGTGGTGACGATCAAGGACCGCGAAAAGTTCAAGGAAGCGATCCGCACCAAACTGCTGCTCGAAGTCGCGGGCCGCAAGCCGGAACGCCCGGTGGTGCCGACCGCCGCGACGGAGCCGCGCGTCAGTTGCCTGATCGGCGAAAAGATCTGGCAGGACCGCTGGGGACGATAAGGGCCGCGCAGGGTGGGCAAAGGCGCCGAGATTTTTGGGCGCAGGCATCCCGGCGATCCCGTTCGCCATCACGGCAAGGATGCCGGCGCGCTGCGATCAGGGGCGGTGCGGTTTTCTGCCGGCATTTATGCAAATCATTCGCCGCCGTAACGGAGTCATCCGTCGGCTGCTGCGAAGCGATGCAGATTCAGATTTCGTTAACCTTCGAGCAGCCTCTGTCCATACGAACCGGCCGCAGGACGCATATGACAGAGCTCCGCAGTTCTCCTCGGCGGCTGTTTGTGTGCATGGCGAAAAGACTGGCGGATCGGGGATGGCGCCCACCCAAAGACATAGTGTGCCATTTCCTTCGGCGATAAGCCGTCTTTCGCCGATCGCGATAAGCCAGGCTTAATTCTTTGGCGGTAAAAATTGCCGGATTTTGAACCGGATAGGCATCTCACATGCGCAGTCTTTTTCGCCTGATTGGCCGTTTCCGCAGCGATAAACGCGGCAACGTCGCGATGATTTTTGGCGTCGCGGCCATACCGCTGATATCGGCGATGGGTTGTGCCGTCGACTACTCGATGGCAACCAGAATGAGGGCGAAGCTGCAATCCGCGGCCGACGCCGCCAGCGTTGCCTCGCTTTCGGTGAATTCGGCCGGGTATCTCGCAGCCGCGGCAATGTCGGGCAATGGCACGGTTACGGCCGGCGTCACCGAGGCCAACAATATCTTCGACGGCAACGTGGGCACGATCAGCGGTTACACGAATTTGAATCGCACCAGCACGGTCACAAAAACCGGCATCAAGCTCGCCTCCAGCGTCACGTTCAGTGCCGACGTGCCGTCTATCTTCATGAAGGTGGTGGGCATTCAAAAAGTGACGGTGACCGGGACCTCGGCATCGAGCGCCTCGCTGCCGCCCTATCTCGATTTTTATCTGATGCTGGACGTTTCGGAATCGATGGGCCTGCCGTCGACCGACGCCGAACAGACCCGGCTTGCCGCGATCAATCCGGACATGCATGCGCAATATCCCGGCGGCTGCACCCTGGCCTGCCACTTCACGGTCGCAAACTCGTGCGGGAACGGTAGTCAGAAATACCCCACGAACAACGAATGTCTGGGCTATTGGATCTCACGGGCCAGCCCGACCGCGTACGCGGCCCTCGTCGCCAGCCCGACCGCGTGGAACGCGGCGGGGACCGCCAAAGTGTCGAAGCCGGTTCCTGGCTTGCCGAATTCGATGATTTCCGGGCTGCCGAATTCGCTGCTGACCGGCGACCCGAACAGCCTGTCGGGGGTTGCATCCTGCTCGACCGACGGCACCGCTAACTGCATCCAGTTGCGCGCCGACGCGGTCGGCTATGCCGTGAACCAGTTGTTCAAAACTGCGGTCGATCCCTCGGTCCAGAAGGTGCCCAATCAATTCCGGATCGGCCTCTACCCCTTCGTCCAGAAGCTCTACGCCTATTTCGCGCTGACGAGCAGCATCAACGGCGATCCCCTCAATTCCTCGACCATCAACTACGCGGCCGCAAACCTTGCCTCGCAGCTCGATACCAATGCGAATGCAAATCTCGGCTCCGGCGGCACGCATATTGATACGGCGTTTTCGAACATGAACACCCTGATCACCAGCGTCGGCGACGGCAGCACATCCAGCAACACGCTGCCCTATGTCTTCGTCATCACCGACGGCGCACAGGATCCCCAGATCAAGGGGGTTCCCGGCGGCGGTTGGTCTGGAAGCAACCATGCCACCACGATCGCTACCGGTTCTTCGTCTCCCTGCAAGCCGCTCAGGGACCGCGGTATCATCGTTTCCGTGCTCTATATTCCCTACATCAAGATCCAGAATCCAAACCCGTCATTTGCGAATGACGAAGACGATGCTGCCAACAACAACATCGTGAATATTCCGGGCAGTCTTACCGACTGCGCGTCGCCCGGTTACTTCTACACGGCCAACACGCCGGCCGACATCACGGCTGCCTTGAACGTTATGTTCAAGCACGCGGTGAACACGGCACGTATCACGAACTAAAGCGACCGCCCGCGCGCTGCCTGACCGAACCGGCATCGCGCGCGGCGATCCGCGCCCTTGCCGCCGACGGCGGGACCATGGATCATCGGAACCGCACCACATCCAGGGCGGAAATGATTCGCGCGACAGCTCCATCCGAACATGGCATTGCGGCCGAGCTGGTCGCCGTGCTGGTGGCCGTGACCTCGGGCGAACCGCGGGTGCTGACGATTCAGGACCAATCCGCGCTGCCTTCCGGCCCGTTCGAACTGGACCATCGCTCGCTGCAGTCCGGCTTGCGCGCCTGGGTCGAACGGCAGACGCGGCTGCCGCTCGGCTATGTCGAACAGCTCTACACCTTCGCCGATCGCGATCGCGCCGGCGTCACCGCCAAGCACGTCATCTCCGTCAGCTATCTCGGCCTCACCCGTGAGCAGCCGGCCACCGGCGAATACGAGGCAAGCTGGCAGAACTGGTACGCGTATTTCCCCTGGGAGGATCATCGCAGCGGCCGTTCCGCCGCTGATCGAGAAGACGCTGCGGCGAGGCCTGCATGGCCTGGGTCTCGGCGACGCCGGACAAGGCCGCACGACAGGTGCGCCGGCAGCGCGCCGCAATGCTGTTCGGTTTCGACGACCACGCCTGGAACGAGGATCTCGTCCTGCAGCGTTACGAACTCTTGTACGAGGCGGGACTGATTCCGGAGGCCGTGCGCGGCCATGCCGCGCCGGTCGCGGACAAGGCGGCTGTCGCCGCGCCCGGCCACGCCATGATCCTCGATCACCGCCGTATCCTGGCCACCGGCATTGCACGGCTGCGGGCCAAGATCAAATACCACCCGGTGGTGTTCGAATTGATGCCGGAGACGTTCACGCTGCTGCAATTGCAGCGCTGCGTCGAGGCGCTGGCCGGACGGCTGCGTCCACAAGCAGAATTTTCGCCGCTTGATCGAACAGCAGGAACTGGTCGAGGAAACTGGCGAGACGAGCCACGACACCGGCGGGCGGCCGGCAAAATTGTTCCGGTTCCGCCGCGCGGTATTCGCCGAACGCGCCATCACCGGGAGCAAACTTGCCGATTTCGCGCACTTGACAAGGCTTATACTCAATACCAGTCATAAGGCATATACTCAATGGGAGTATAATTATGATGTCGACACTGGAACTGCGTCAGCTCGGACACAACTCTACGCAAAAGTACGCCAGGCGATACCCGCCATCGAATGGCCGACCTTCGCCGGCGATATCGACGCGATCCTCGCGCTGAAGACGGGACCGCAACGCGGTCATCCTCGCGCACAATTACCAGACGCCGGAAATCTTCCACTGCGTCGCCGACATCGTCGGCGACAGCCTCGCGCTGGCGCGCGAGGCGATGCAGGTGGAGGCCGACGTCATCGTGCTCGCCGGCGTTCACTTCATGGCCGAGACCGCCAAACTGCTCAATCCGTCCAAGACGGTGCTGATTCCCGGATCGCGGCGCCGGCTGTTCGCTGGCGGATTCGATCACGCCTGAAGACGTCAGGCTGTTGCGGCAGAGCCATCCCGGCGTTCCGATCGTGACTTACGTGAACACCTCGGCCGCGGTGAAGGCCGAATCCGACATCTGCTGCACCTCGGGCAACGCCAAGGCCGTGATCGAGTCGCTCGGCGTCGAGCGCGTGATCATGCTGCCGGACGAATATCTCGCCAGCAACATCGCCGCCGAGACCAAGGTCAAGGTGATCACCTGGACCGGCCATTGCGAGGTGCATGAGCGCTTCAGCGCCGAGGAAGTGCGGCAATTGCGCGAGAATCATCCCGGCATCGTCGTGCTGGCGCATCCGGAATGTCCGCCGGAGGTGCTGGCGGAGGCCGATTTCTCCGGCTCGACGGCGGCGATGTCCACCTACGTCGCCACGCAGCGGCCGCCGCGCGTGGTGCTGCTGACGGAATGTTCGATGAGCGACAACGTCGCGATCCAGTATCCGGATCTCGAATTCATCCGGCCCTGCAATCTCTGCCCGCACATGAAGCGGATCACGCTCGGCAATATCCGCCACGCGCTGGAGACGATGCAGCACCAGGTCACGATCGACGACGGCATCGCGGCGCGCGCGCGCCTCGCGGTCGAGCGGATGCTGGCGGTAAAATGACCGCGATCGCACGATACCGACGGCGCGCCCGTCATCATCGGCGGCGGCCTCGCCGGATTGATGACCGCGCTGGCGCTGGCGCCGCAACCGGTCATGCTGCTGACGAGGGCGCCGCTCGGCTTGGAGGCGTCGAGCGCGCTCGCGCAAGGCGGCATCGCCGCCAGTCTCGGCGTCGACGACGACGCTGTCGCTGCATCTCGAGGATACGCTCGCCGCCGGCGACGGGCTGTGCGACGAGGCCGTCGCGGCGGCCATTCTCGCCGCGGCGCCGGCGGCGATCGAGCAGTTGGTGCGGCTTGGCGTCGCGTTCGATCGCGACGCCGGCGGCAACATCGCTGCTTGGTCTCGAGGCCGCGCATTCGCGCCGCCGGATCGTCCATGCCGGCGGCGATGCGCACCGGCCGCGACATCATCCGCGCGCTGGCCCGCAAGGTCCGACGAGACGCCCTCGATCACGGTGCTGCGAGGCGACGACGGCGCGGCGCCTGGTCGTCGAGGACAATGCGGTTACGCGGCGTTCTCTGCCGAGACCGGCGCAGGGGCCGGTCGCTGTTCGCCACCGATCGCGTCGTGATCGCGACCGGCGGCATCGGCGGGCTGTTCCTGCACGGCACCAATCCGGCCGGATCGTTTGGCCAGGGCCTCGCGCTCGCGGCGCGCGCCGGCGCCGTAATGGCCGATCTCGAATTCATTCAGTTCCACCCGACCGCGCTCGACAGCGGATCCTTCCCGCTGAAACTGATCAGCGAGGCGGTGCGCGGCGAGGGCGCGATCCTGATCGACGAGCGCGGCGACCGCTTCATGGCCGAACGAGCCCGGCGCCGAGCTCGCGCCGCGCGATGTCGTCGCGCGCGCGGTCTGGCGGCATCTGGCGGCCGGACACCGGGTGTTTCTCGACGCGCGGAACGTCGGTGGGCTGGACTTGGCGCAGCGCTTCCCGACCATCACCGCGCTTTGCCGCGAAGCCGGGATCGATCCGGTCACGCAGCCGATTCCGATCCGTCCCGCCGCGCATTATCACATGGGCGGCATCGCCGTCGACCGGCGCGGACGCACGTCGGTCGACGGTCTGTGGGCCTGCGGCGAAGTCGCCTGCACCGGCCTGCATGGCGCCAACCGGCTCGCCAGCAATTCGCTGCTGGAGGCGGCGGTGTGCGGCGGCTGGGTCGCGCGGGATATCGCCGCAACCGCGGCGGCCAGGCGGCGCAACCGCGGCTGCCCGACGGCCGGCGCTCGGCAGCGATCCCGCTGCGGTGCGTCCGATCCTGTCGCGCGCCGCCGGCGTGCTTGCGCGATGCGGACGGCCTGCGCGCGGCGGCGCGCGGCGCTTTATCCGCTCGCGGTCTCGCAATCAGGCGGCAAGCGACCCCGCCATCGTCGGCCTGATGATCGTGATCGTCGGCCCTGCGCCGCCGGAAAGCCGGGGCGCACATGCACGGACCGATTTTCCGGAACACGCCGACACCGCGCGACGGCCGACGCTGCGCCTCGACGACGCCCTCGCGGCGGCGCGGGACTTCGTCGCCGATCCGGTCATCTAACACAGGGAAACACCATGACTCCTTCACCCCTGCCCGCAGGTCATGATCGAGCCGCTGGTTCGGATGGCATTGCTCGAAGATCTCGGCCGCGCCGGCGATCTCACGTCAGACGCGATCGTGCCGGCCGACGCACCGCGCCACGACGGTGCTGGTGGCGCGCCAGCCCGGCGTCGTCGCAGGCCTCGATCTGGCGCGGCTGGCCTTCCAGCTGATCGATCCCGCGATCGAGATGCACGTCGAACGCGGCGATGGCGCAGCGCTCGCCGCCGGGCGACGTGATCGCCACCATCTCCGGCCCGGCGCGCGGCATTTTGACCGCGGAGCGGGTCGCGCTGAATTTCCTGTGCCGCCTCAGCGGCATCGCCACCGCGACGGCGTCGCGTGGTTGCGGCGGTTCGCGATTACAAGGCGCGATATCGTCTGCACGCGCAAGACGACGCCGGGACTGCGCGCGATCGAGAAATACGCGGTGCGCGTCGGCGGCGGCAGCAATCACCGGTTCGGCCTCGACGATGCGGTCCTGATCAAGGACAACCATGTCGCGATCGCCGGCAGCGTCACCGAGGCGCTGAAGCGGGCCAAACAGGGCGTCGGCCATCTGGTCAAGATCGAACTCGAGGTCGATACGCTCGATCAGCTCCGCGAGGCGCTCGATCACGGGGTCGATGCCGTGCTGCTCGACAACATGAACCCGGAAACGCTGACAGAAGCGGTCGCGATGGTCGCCGGCCGCGCGGTGACGGAGGCCTCCGGCCGCATCACGCCCGCCACCGCGCCGGCAATCGCCGCCACCGGCGTCGACCTGATCTCGATCGGCTGGCTGACCCACAGCGTCAGCGCTCTCGACATCGGACTGGATTTCAGGAATTGAACTTTCTTTGCGTCGGCTGCTCCATTAATGTTTCTGCAACTGCGCTCATCAACGGCCGGTACTCGCCCCGGCCGTGACCTCAAGATCCACGGAGGTCCCGCATGTTTCAGTACGATATTTTCCTTTCGCATACGGCGGCCGATATCCTCGAGGTCGATCAGGTCCGGTCGCTTCTGCTCGAGGCGCGGTTCCGCGTTTATTGCGACCGGTACGACGATCCGCAGCTGGATCGCAGCCATGTGACTGTCGCCACTGCAAACACCCTGCGAGAACGGATGCGTCGCTGCAACGCGATGGTCTTTGTGATGACGCGAAACTCATCCGAATCGAAATGGATGCCGTGGGAGTTGGGCTTTTTCGATGGCGTCAGAGGAACGGTGCTGGTGTACCCGGTCGATGAAGCTGCGCTGGCTGCCGCGCACGCGCAGGAATATCTGAAGCTGTTCAAGATTCTCACGCCGGGGCTTCTAACGCAGCAACTGCAACGCGAGCTTCAAGGCGGCGGCGGGCCAATTCAGGCGCTCAGAGACCAGCCGCTGTTCGCGGGAGCGGATGCCGCGCTCACGGCGGTCTATCGGGAAAGGCTTGAGGACATCCACCCCTCCGACTTCGAGAAGATGGCGCAAGTCCAGAATGAAATCTGGAGAGCCTGGCTTCGTCTGTGGGGAATTGGCCGCTAAATAGGGTTGGTTGTAATTGCGGTAGCCCTCGTCGGGCCGTAGAGCAAGATCGGTTCGGATTGAATTGGTCCGAAACGATCAGCGCCGCCAATTGGTTGATAGCGTTCAGCCCTTGCGCACGAACCGCGCCACCAGTTCGACATGCGGAGTGTGGCGGAACTGGTCGACCGGGGTGACGCCTTCGAGTGCGTAGCCGCCGTCGATCAGGATTCTTGCGTCGCGGGCAAACGTCGCGACGTTACAGGACACCGCGACCAAGGTCGCAACCTTGCTGGCGGCCAGTTGCGTAGCCTGCGCCTGCGCCCCCTGCCGCGGCGGATCGAACACGACGGTGTCGTAGTCGCGCAGTTCCTGCGGCACCAGCGGCCGCCGGAACAGATCGCGCGCCTCCGCCTTCAGCGGCTTCAGCCCTGAGGTCGATGCCGCCGCCTTCTGCAGCGCGGCGACTGAACCTGCGTCGCTGTCGAACGCCGCGACCCGCGATTTCACCGCGAGGCGAAGCGCGAACGGGCCAACCCCGCAAAACAGGTCGGCGATATATTTGGCGCGCTTGCAATGATCCGCCACCAGTGCGGCGAGCGCTTCCTCGCCGGCGACGGTGGGCTGCAGGAATGAGCCCGGCGGCAGCATCACTTGCGCCGTGCCTGCGGTGATCGAAGGCTGCGTCCGCATCAGGACCAGTTCGCCGTGCCGCGTCAGCCGCGCCAGACGATGCGCTTCCGCCACGCGCGACAACGCCGCGATGGTTTTGGTCGGCACCGGCCCGGAGCCGCGCACATCGACATCGAGGCCGGTGTCGGTGGCGGTGATCTGGATGTCGAGCGGCTTTCCGGTCGATATCAACGGTTCGGCCAGCGCCCACGCCGCATCGAGCGCACCGTCGAGGCCGGGGCACAGAATCGGGCAGCGGTCGACGGGAATGATCTCGTGCGAACCCGCTGCGGCAAAACCGACCTTGAGCACCTCGTGCGTGCCCATCCGTGCGTGCAAAGTCACTCGCCGCCGGCCGAGGCCATGGGCATCGACCAGCGGATGAATTTCGCAATCGATCTTCGCCTGCGCCAGCATCTCGACCACGAGATCGCGCTTCCAGGCGCGATAGCACTCCGCGTCCCAGTGCTGGATCGCGCAGCCGCCGCAGACGGCAAAGTGTGGGCAGAACGGCGCGATCCGTTCCGGGCTGGCGTGCTCGACGTGCAGCAGGCGCCGGCGGTCGGGATGACCCGGTACCGGCGCCACTTCGACCGTCTCGCCGCCAAGCGTGTAGGGCACGTACACGTTCCCGCCGTCGGCGAGGGTGACGCCGTCGCCGAAATGGCCGACATGATCGATCACGAGATGCTCAGCCACGGCGCGCACCGAGGAAGAATTCGATATTGCCGTCGCCGCCCTTGATCGACGACGGAAACACCTGGATATCGGTGCAGCCGAGCGACGCTGCGAATGCGGTGATGTCGTCGCAGATTTCCTGATGCACCATGGCGTTGCGGATGATGCCGTGCTTGGAATGTTTTCGCGATGCCTCGAATTGCGGCTTGATCAGCGCCAGCAGACTGGTCGGCGCCGCCGCCAGCGACAGCGCCACCGGCAGCACCGCCTTCAGTGAAATGAAGCTGACGTCGATGACGACGACGTCGGGCCGGGCGGGCAGGCGCTTGCCCTCAAAACTGCGGATATCGGTCGCTTCCATCGACACGATCTTGGGATGGTTTTGCAGCGAGGGATGCAACTGGCCGTGGCCGACGTCGATCGCGAACACAAGGCTGGCGCCGTTCGCTAGCAGCACCTCGGTGAAGCCGCCGGTCGACGCGCCGACGTCGAGGCAGACATGGTCCTCGATCTCGATCGGATATTGCTCCAGCGCGCCCGCAAGCTTGACGCCGCCGCGCGAGACATAGGGATGCGCGGGTTGCGCCGACACATCGGCGTCGGCGGCGATGGTTTCCGAGGCTTTCGCGACCGGCTTGCCATCGGCGATCACGACGCCGGCCTCGATCGCCGCCCGCGCCCGGGCCCGGCTTTCGAACAGGCCGCGCTCGACCAGCAGGACGTCGGCGCGTCTACGGGGAGATAGCTCGATTTCGCTTTTCTTGGTCAATTTCAGCTCGATTTACCGGGAGGCCCGCTCGGCCGCCAGGCGAACGCAGGCCTCGAATGAGGTGAGATCGTGCCAGATATCCGCCGGGACCCGGCGCGGCGTCACCAGCGGGCAACCATGCAGATCGAGCGCGTGAATCATCATCAGATTATCCGGCCAGCCGAAGTCTTCGACGGTGAGGCCCTCCGGGTCGATCAGCCGCCCGTCGGCAGATGTCGTCAACTCGCACATTCGTGCGACGCGATCGCGATAGGGTGTCGGGTCGTTGCTGTAGGCGAGACAGAACTTGCCGCGGCCCGCCATGTAGCCGAGTTCGTAGACGGTGCCGGCGTCAGCACTGGGGCCGCGAAATGGCGTCAGATTGGCGATGATGGCGTCGGCCGCATCCATCATCGCTTCATTGCCTTTGAAGATCGCAAGCGAGGCGTCGCCGGCCGCAAGATCGACCGCGTTGTCGAGCGGATAGAGGCCGCTCACGCCATGATTGGCGCAGATCTCGGCCTTGCGCCGTCCGATCTCGATCGCATCCGGCAGGAACACATCGGGGCCTGCCAGATAGATTTTCATGGCACACCGGCGGATACCCGCCGCCACTGGCGTCAGGCGAGCTTGACCGTCTCGGCCTTGTAGTCCTTGCCGAGCGCATCGAACACCTTGGCGACGATGCCTTTGGCGTCGAGGCCGGCACGGGCATACATCGCGTTCGGCGAATCGTGGTCGATGAATTCGTCGGGCAGCACCATCGCGCGCATCCGCAAGCCGCCGTCGAGCATGCCGTGCTCGGCCAGCGTCTGCATGACGTGCGAGCCGAAGCCGCCGATCGAGCCTTCCTCGATGGTGAGCAGGACTTCATGCTCGCGCGCCAGCTTCAGCACCAGCTCGACATCCAGCGGCTTCATGAAGCGGGCGTCGGCAATGGTGGTGGAAAGGCCGTGGGCGGCGAGTTCGTCGGCCGCCTTCTCGCATTCGGCCAGACGGGTGCCGAACGACAGCAGCGCGATCTTGTTGCCCTGCTGGACGATGCGGCCCTTGCCGATCTCGAGGGGAATGCCGATTTCGGGCATTTCGACGCCGCGGCCTTCGCCGCGCGGATAGCGCAACGCGCTCGGACGGTCGTTGATCGCAACCTGGGTCGCGACCATGTGCACCAGTTCGGCCTCGTCGGAGGCGGCCATGATGACGAAGTTCGGCAGACAGCCGAGATAGGCGTTGTCGAACGAGCCGGCATGGGTGGCGCCGTCGGCGCCGACCAGACCGGCGCGGTCGATCGCGAAACGAACCGGCAGGCTCTGGATCGCGACGTCATGGACCACCTGGTCATAGCCGCGCTGCAGGAAGGTCGAGTAGATGGCGCAGAACGGCTTGTAGCCTTCGGTGGCCAGGCCGGCCGCGAACGTCACCGCGTGCTGCTCGGCGATGCCGACGTCGAAGGTTCGGTTCGGGAAGGCCTTGTTGAAGATGTCGACGCCGGTGCCCGACGGCATCGCCGCGGTGATGGCGACGATCTTGTCGTCCTTCTCGGCTTCCTTGACGAGGCTCTGGCCGAACACGTTCTGGTAGGCCGGCGCGTTCGGCTTGGCCTTGGCCTGGGCGCCGGTGGCGACGTCGAACTTGGCGACCGCGTGATACTTGTCGGCCGAGGCTTCCGCCGGACCGTAGCCCTTGCCCTTTTGCGTGACGACATGGACCAGGATCGGGCCGGTCTCCATGTCGCGGACGTTCTTCAGCACCGGGAGCAGATGGTCGAGATTATGGCCGTCGATCGGGCCGACATAATAGAAGCCGAGTTCCTCGAACAGCGTGCCGCCGTCCATCATGAAGCCGCGGGAATATTCCTCGACGCGGTTGGCGCGGTTGGCGATGATCTTCGGCAGCCGCTTGTTGATCTGCTTGGCCGCCTCGCGCAGCGTGCGGTAGGTCTTGCCGGAATAGAGCCGCGACAGATAGGCCGTCATCGCGCCGACCGGCGGCGCGATCGACATGTCGTTGTCGTTGAGGATGACGATCAGGCGCGAGTTCATCGCGCCGGCATTGTTCATGGCCTCATAGGCCATGCCGGCCGACATCGCGCCGTCACCGATCACGGCGATCACGTTGTTCTTGCCGCCGGAGAGGTCGCGCGCCACGGCCATGCCGAGGCCGGCGGAGATCGAGGTCGAGGAATGCGCGGCGCCGAACGGATCGTAGTCGCTCTCGGTGCGCTTGGTGAAACCGGACAGGCCGCCGCCGGTGCGCAGCGTGCGGATGCGGTCGCGGCGGCCGGTCAGGATCTTGTGCGGGTAGGCCTGATGGCCGACGTCCCAGATCAGGCGGTCGCGCGGGGTGTCGAAGATGTAATGGATGGCGGTGGTCAGTTCGACCACGCCGAGGCCGGCGCCGAAATGGCCGCCGGTCACCGAGACCGCGTCGATGGTTTCCTGACGCAGTTCGTCGGCGACCTGCCGCACCTGCTCGATCTTGAGCTTGCGCAGGTCGTCGGGCGTGCGGATGGTGTCGAGAAGCGGCGTTTTACTAAATGTGGTCACAGCGATATTCCAATTTTGCATGTCGGGGCGAACGGCCCGACGCGAGATGGGTTGCGCGTTAACCGCGCAGCGAAAATCCAGACACCGGGCGCCATCTCGGCGGGCCGAAACCTGATTTGAAAGCCTAGATGCACTCCGGATCGAACCATGTGATATGCATCACGTTGGTAGCTTTACCCTTCCCGGTCAGTTTCTCTAGCTATTTGAAGTGCTTACTGCCGTCGGAAATCAGCGGCAGGCCGCTCTCAACAGCCCATAGAACCGCAAGCTTTACACCAAAGCCGGGCCAAAGCCAACCCGCTGAAAAGGCCGGGTTCCCCCGACGAAGCGCCGAAAACCTCCGACTTTTTAACCGCTGCGGCGGGCAGAAGGTTCCAATTCCGCCCAATTCCGCGGCATCCGGAGGCATCGGTTTGAGCCGTTTCGATCTCGTTTCCAGGCCACATTCGCGGGCCGCTGGATCGCCGGTGGCGATCGCCAGCGCGGCGTCGGGAACAGCCATGCGTTCGCTGAGCGGGATCGGCCCGCAGACGATCATGAAGAAATCGTAGGCGTGGGGCCGCTCGTTGGCCATGACGAACTGGAAATGGACGCGGAAGAACTTCCAGCGGAAGCACTTGTAATGCTCGGGCTTGATGATGTCGCGAAACCGCACCGGCACGATGATGGGATTGCGCCCGGCGCGAGCCGACGTCGATGCCGTGACCGGCGATCGGATCGAACGGGTAGAAGTTCATCACGTCCTTGCGCGACTGGCAGTCGATCCAGTCGATCGACGGCTCGACCGCGAGCTGCCGCAGATGATCGCGGAAATCGGCTGCGACACGGCTGTGAAAGCCGACGATCGGGAAATTGCCGCCGATCGTCAGCAGCACGATGCGCGGGCCGTGCCGCCCGAGATCGGGGTCGAGCCTGCAGCGCGCGCGCCAGCATTTCGGTGCCCAGAAACGATCCCGAACTGTGGCCGACGATGACGATTTCCTCGGCGTCGCTGGAGCGCGCGGTCATCGACGAGGTGCTGCGCGAAGCGGTCGATGCGCTGGTCCCATTCCGGCCGCGTGCGCGGTGCGAGAATTCCCAGGTCCAGATCGTGTCGGACAGCAGATAGAGCAGGTAGGTCTGGTTTTCGGTGTATTTCAGCACGCTGCCGACCAGCGGCGACGAAGATCGCGGCGGCAGCCGCCATGCTGATCAGGTCGGGGATGCCGATCGCGTCGAGGCCTTTCTCGAACACAAAGGCGATGCCCGCGGCGCATACGGCCTCCAGCAGCAGCACGAAATGCGGGTAGGTGATGAAGGTCGCGAAACGCCAGTTCGCCCGCCAGAACCGCGCGATGGTGCCGTTGAAGACCAGCCGCCAGTAGATCCACACCGAGTGGAGCACGGTGCGCCAGATCGGGCAGGCGAGGTCGCGCTGGATGAAATCCTCGAAGCGCAGGAAGTCGTAGCTCGTATGGGTCTGCCAGTCGTCGGCCTTGGTCTCGATCGTCCAGGACGCGATCTCGTCATCGGCGGCGACCTTGGACCGGCTGAGGTGGCCGCAAGCTGATAGAGCCGGCCGAATTTCCGCAGTTCGGTCCGGAACATGCGGTAATATTGCGCGAGGCCGCGCGGATCGTATCCCTGGATATAGATGATGTGTCGGTGCTGAACGCGCACGAAGTGTCCCCGGGTGGCGGCCGGACTATAGCAGGCCATCGAACGCGCCAAGAGCTATTTTGACCCTCGTCGGGGGCCGCGGCCGCCAAATTCGCCGAATGTTCTCGATTGTTGCAGCGCCCTTGGTATTGCACCCGCCCCAAGGCTATTGCACGTCGAGCGGCTCGGTCCCGGTCACCTGGCCCGAGGCATCGGTGGTGATCTTGTCGACGCGCGCCTCGGCCTGCCGCAGCAGTTCCTCGCAGCGCCGCTTCAGGGCCTCGCCGCGCTCGTAGATCGCGACCGATTCCTCCAGCGGCACCTTGCCGTCCTCGAGCCGCTTGACGATCGTCTCGAGCTCCTCGATCGCGCGCTCGAAGGTGAGCTTCTTGACGTCCAGCTTGGGTGTTTTCGGCCATGTTGCGTTCCCGGATGCGCCCCCATTCGTGTCGGCGCAGAATCAAGCGAATTTTTACGGGCGTATTGTGGCGGGGTTCTAGGCGCCCATCAATGCGGTGACGTGCGCGGCGACCGACTCTTTCAGCCCTTGCAGGTCGTAGCCGCCCTCCAGCACCGAGACAACCCGGCCGCCGGCGCTGGTCGTCGGCGACATCCATCAGCTTGCGCGTGACCCAGCCGAAATCCTCGGCCCGAGATTGAGCGAGGCCAGCGGATCGCGATAATGCGCGTCGAAGCCGGCGGAGATGATGATCAGTTCGGGGCCGAATTTCTGCAACTGCGGCAGGATCAGGTTGTCGAACGCGGCGCGGAATTTGGCGCCGCCGTCTTCGGAGGCCAGCGGCGCATTGACGATGGTGTCGTGTTCGCCGCGCTCGCCGCTCGCGCCGGTGCCGGGAAACAGCGGCATCTGGTGGGTCGAGCAATACATCACGCGTCGGTCGGCCCAGAAAATATCCTGGGTGCCGTTGCCGTGATGGACGTCGAAATCGACGATCGCCACGCGGCCGATGCCGTATTTGCGCTGGGCGTGACGCGCGGCGATCGCGACATTGTCGAAGAAGCAAAAGCCCATCGGCTTGTTGATCTCGGCGTGATGACCGGGCGGTCGGATCGCGACGAACGCATTGCTGATGGCTGCCGGACATCACCGCGTCGGTCGCGGCGACCGCGCCGCCGACGCCGCGCATGACCGCTTCCCAGGTGCCCGGCGACATCGAGGTGTCGCCGTCGAGATAGATCAGGCCGCTGGTGGGCGCGATGTGGCGGAGTTCGCTCGACATAATGTCCGTCGTGGCAGAGCGTGACGGAATCGAGGTTGCCTTCCGGCGCTTGCTCGCGCACCAGCGGCTTGAAGCGCTCTTCCGCCAGCACCTCGCCGACCGCGCGCAATCCGGTCGGGCCGCTCCGGATGTCCCGGCGGCGTCAGATGGTCGAGGCAGGCTGGATGGGTCAGCAGAAGCGTCATGCAATATCCTGGCACATTCGATGCGCTTATCGGGAAGGCCCAATCTAGGCGCGTCATGCGTCCGCGGGGAAAGAGCCCGGGCTCGGGGATATGCCGTTGCCGCTCAGTTCATCCGGACGATGCGATCGGCAGCAGTGGGGGCGATCGGACTGTTGGCGCGGAAATAATCATCCAGCGCGTCGACGTCGTAGACGCCGAACTGCGGCGCCTTGCCATCCTTCAACACGGTAAAACCGTCGCCGCCGACGGAAAGGAAATTGTTCACGGTGACGCGGTAGGACGCTGCGGGATCGATCGGTGTGCCGTTCAGCGACAGCCGCTCGGCGAGAATGCGCTCGCCGTCGGGCCTGGAGTTGTCCCAGGCATAGGCGAAACCTTTCGAGACCTGCAGGATCCGCGGCCGTTTCGGATCGAGCCATTGCTGCTCCAGCATGTCCTTGATCTGTTTTCCGGTCAGCGTCAGCGTCACCAATTGGTTGCGGAACGGCTGGCTGGCGAACACATCGGCGTAGGTCACCCGGCCATCTTCCTTCCGCGCAATGTCGGTGCGCATGCCGCCCGGATTGGTGAAGGCCATCACCGCGCCGCCGTTGGGCGTGGCGCTGGTCGCGGCCAGTTGGGCGTCGGCGACGATGTCGCCGAGCGGGCTCTCGCCGGCGTTGTTGGGGGTGCGCGACAGCGTCTCCGTGACCGACCCGGCCGGACGGTTGGCGATCGGGGCTGCGACTTTATCGTAGGCTTCGAGCAGCGCGGTCTGTTCGGCGTCCTTGGCAAGGGTCGCGGTGCGGACGATGGTGTTGCTGGCTGCGGCGCTGATGACGTCGCGCGTCGCCGGATCGAGCTTGAGGTCGATCGCCGTGACCAGCGTGCCGTATTTGTCGCCGGAGGTGACCAGCCGCCCGTCGATCTCGCAGACATAGGCCTGATGGGTGTGGCCGGAGATCACGACGTCGACCGCCTTGTCGAATTTCTTGACGATGTCGACGATCGGGCCCGAGATGCCCGGGCACTCGTTGTAGTCGCCGGTCGGTGTGCCGCCCTCATGGATCAGCACCACGATGGCCTCGACGCCGCGCGCCTTCAGTTCGGGGACCAGCGCGTTCACCGTGTCCGCCTCGTCGCGGAATTCGAGCCCCGCCGCGCTCTCCGGCGAGATGATGTTCGGCGTGCCTTTCAGGGTCAGCCCGATGAAGGCGACCGGGATGCCCTCGAATTCCCGGATCTCGTAGGGCGGAAACACCGTCTTGCCGGTGCCGGTGTCGATCGTGCTGGCGGCGAGATAGTGAAATTTGGCGCCGGGGAAGGGATGTGGTCCCTGGCAGTTGTCGACAGGGTGGCAGCCGCCATTCTGCATGCGCAGCAACTCGTCCTTGCCCTCGTCGAATTCGTGATTGCCGACGGAGGCGAGCGCCAGCCCCATCATCGACAGCGATTCGATCGTCGGCTCGTCGTGGAACATCGCCGACAGAAACGGGCTGGCGCCGATCAGGTCACCGGCCGCGACGAAGATCGTGTTGGCGTGATCCTGGCGAAGCTGATTGACCAGCGTCGCCATGCGTTCGGCGCCGCCGGCGGGCACCATTATTTTTTTGGTCTTGTCGTCGGGATCGGTGATGCGGATTCCGCCCGGCGGCGGGCGAAGATTGCCGTGAAAATCGTTGATCGCGAGAATGCGCAAGCTCACCGGCGCCGCGGTCTGGGCCTGGCAGGGGGCGATGGCGACGGCGGCGAGCGACGGGATGGCGGCAGCGAGGAACCAAAGGCGGAAGCATCTCATGCGGTGACCATGCAGCGGCGGCACAATATTTTTGCGACGCAGCCGTTCACTCCTTTGTGCGTGCGACGAACGCCTGGAAGGCGGCGATCGCTTCGGTGGAATGCATCCGCTCGGTGAACAGATGGTTTTCCTGATCGATCCGGCGGGTGACGTCCTCGGGGGGCAATTTCAACAGCCGCCGCGAGATCGCCACCGCTTCCGCCGGCAGCGCGCAGATCTCGCGCGCCACCTTGCGCGCCTCGACCTCGGCATGGCCGGGCGCCACCACGACGTTGACGAAGCCGGCGACGCGCGCTTCGTCGGCCGTCATGGTGCGCCCCATCACCAGCATCGCAAACGCCCGCTGCTGACCCATGCTGCGCGGCATCAGCAGGCTCGACGCCCCCTCCGGCACCAGGCCGAAATTGCTGAACGGCGTCGAAAACGTCGCGGTCTTGCTGGCGAGCACGTAATCGCAGTGGAACAGCATGGTGGTGCCGATGCCCATCGCGACGCCGTCGACGGCCGCGACGATCGGCTTGACGTTGTGCGCCAGCGAATAGAGAAACTTGACCAGGTTGGAGGCGCGCGGCAGCTCGGTCTTTGAGGTGCCCTCGGCCAGCAGATCCTCGATATCGTTGCCCGCGGTGAACACGCCGGAGCCGCCGGTAATGATGATGCAGCGGATATTCGGATTGTTCTGCGCCTTGTCGATCGCGTCGCTCATCTCGCGATACATGTCCTGGGTGATCGCGTTCTTCTTTTCGGGCCGGCGCAGCCTGACCACGCGCGCGGCGGCTTCGTCGGTAATTATGACATGCGCGGTCATGCAGCTGTCCCTGGAAGAGGCGGCAACGGCGCCGCTGGCGAGTCCTCGGCTTGTATCCTACATGATCCCTCGAAAGGCCCAACTGTCCGCGCCGGATTTTTCGGGGAAACAATCTAAAGGATTATGCAATGCAGCTAACCGGAATTCACCATTTGACGGCGATTTCCGCAAAGCCGCGCGAGAATCTGGCGTTTTATACCGGCCTGCTCGGGATGCGGCTGGTCAAGAAGACCGTCAATCAGGATGATGTCAGCGCCTACCATCTGTTCTACGCCGACGGCAAAGCCAATCCCGGGACCGACCTGACCTTTTTCGATTTTCCGGCAGCTCCCGAGCGGCGCGGAACCAACAGCATTTCGCGCACAGGCCTGCGCGTCGCGGGTGAAAAAAGCCTTGGCTACTGGCGGGATCGTCTGAAAAAGGCCGGCGGCCATGCCGGCGATATCGTCGAAGTCGACGGACGGCTGACCTTGCCGTTCGAGGATGGCGAGGGCCAGCGGCTGGTGCTGGTCGATGACGGCGGTGCAGGCGCCGCCGCGCCGTGGGAGCGCAGCGTCGTACCGGCCGAGCACCAGATCCGCGGGCTCGGCCCGATCGTGCTCAACGTGCATGATCTGGCGCGGACCGCTGACGTGCTGACCGGGGTCATGAACATGCGCCGCCTGCGCGATTATGCCGCGCCTGACGCGAACGCGCAGGTCCATGTGTTTTCGATGGGCGAGGGCGGCCCCGCCGCCGAGCTGCATGTGATCGAGGGCAAGGATCTTCCGATGGCGCGCCAGGGCGCCGGCGGCGTGCATCATGTCGCGTTCCGGACGCCGGACGAGGCGCAGTATCACGCCTGGACGCAGCGGCTGACCGAACTGCGCGTCCCCAACAGCGGCGAGATCGACCGTTTTTATTTCCGCAGTCTTTATTTCCGCGAGCCCAACGGCATCCTGTTCGAGATCGCCACCGACGGCCCGGGCTTTGCCACCGACGAGCCGATGGAAACCCTCGGCGAAAAACTGGCGCTGCCGCCGTTCCTCGAGCCGCGCCGCGCCGCGATCGAGGCCGGGCTGAAGCCGCTGGGGTGAAAGCAGCTCGCGCTGGAGCGGAAATATCCGGAAATAAAGGCGGTCGTTTCGCAACGGATACGATCGGCGGCCGCGGCGGACTTTCGCCGCTGACTGATCTGCGACATTGCTCCGGGACGCAACTCATGCTCTCGTCCGCCGCGTAAGCTTGCGGATCGCTTGACCGGGATGAATGATGTGACCGACCCGCAATTCTTACGTCACTCGCCCGGGATAACGGTGGGCGAAATTGCGGCCTTGACCGGCGCCGAGCTTCAGGGTGTAGCAAACCACACGCAGCGAATGACCAACGTCGCGCCGATTGACCTCGCAGAGGCGGGCGACCTGACCTTTGTCGACAACGGGAAATTTGCCAAGGCGCTGACCTCGACGCGGGCCGGTGCGGTGCTGATAAACCGGCAGTTCCAGTCTCTTGTGCCAAGCGGACTTGTCGTATTGCTCACAGCGGAGCCGTACAAAGGCTTTGTGCTGGTGGCGCGCGAACTTCATCCCGAGACATTGCGGCCGGCGTCGCTGTTTGAAACCGACGGAATCGCCTCAAACGCGTCGGTCCATGCTTCCGCCCGACTAGCGTGCGGCGTGACGGCTGATCCCGGTGCCGTCGTCGGCCCTCGGGCCTGTATCGGCGCGGGAACGCTGATCGGGGCCAACGCCGTCATTGGGCCGGATGTCCGGATCGGACAGAACTGTTCGATCGGTCCGGGCAGTTCGATCACCAATGCGATCATCGGCGACCGGGTCATCATTCATCCGGGTTGCCACATCGGCCAGGACGGATTCGGCTTCATCATGGGCGCCGCCGGACATCTCAAGGTGCCGCAAGTCGGCCTTGTCGACATTGGACATGATGTCGAGATCGGGGCCGGGACGACCATCGATCGGGGCGGGATTCGCGATACGGTGATTGGTGAGGGAACCAAGATCGACAACCTGGTCCAGATCGCCCACAACGTTGTTATCGGTCGTCATTGCATCATCGCCGGTCAATCCGGTTTGAGCGGCAGCGTCACCCTGGGAGATTTCGTCATCCTCGGCGCCCGCGTTGGCATTCGCCAGCACGTGACCGTCGGAAACGGCGCCCGGCTTGCGGCGAGATCCTCCGTCATGCGTGACGTTCCGGCCGGGGCGCTCTGGGGCGGCTTTCCCAACGCCAAGCCGCTCCGGCAATTTTTGCGCGAGGTCGTGACGCTGGAGCAGCTGGCCTCACCGGTCGTCAAATTGACGGCGCCTGCCATCGATCCCCCGCAGGCGGATTAGGCGCAACCCTTCACCTCGGCCGCTACCCTCAGCTCCTGTATCGCAGCGCCTCGACCAGCAGGGCGAACGCCGGCGAAGGCTGGCGGCGGCTCGGGTAATAGAGGTGATAGCCGGAAAACGGCGGGCACCAGTCGGCGAGCACGCGGATCAGTCGTCCGTCGGCGAGGTGCGGCTGCACCTGGTCCTCGGGCAGATAGGCCAGGCCGAACCCGGCCAGCGCCGCGTTCAGCCGCAGGCCAATGCTGTTGAACACCAGTTGCCCTTCGACCCGCACCTTCAGCTCGCGTCCGCGCTTCTCGAACTCCCAGGCGTAGAGGCCGCCATAGGTCGGCAGGCGCAGATTGATGCAGTCGTGTGCGGTCAGATCCTGCGGCGTCTTCGGCTGCGGCCGTTTCGCGAAATAGGACGGCGCGCCGACGACCGCCATGCGCATGTCCGGCCCGATGCGCACCGCGATCATGTCCTTCGCCACCTGTTCGCCGAGACGAACGCCGGCGTCGAAGCGCTCGGCGACGATGTCGGTCAGGCCGTAGTCGATGACGATCTCGACCTTGATGTCGGGATAGTCGCGGCAGCAGCTTCGCGAGCGCCGGCCAGAGAACGGCTTCGGCGGCGTGCTCGCCGGTGGTGATGCGGATGGTGCCGGCGGGCTTGTCGCGCAGTTCGCTCAGCGCGGCCAGTTCGGCATCGATCTCGTCGAAACGCGGGCCGACGTTGCGCAGCAGGCGCTCGCCCGCCTCGGTCGGCGCGACGCTGCGCGTGGTGCGGGTCAGCAGCCGGACGCCCGAGCCGCTCCTCGAGCCCGCGGATGGTGTGGCTGAGCGCCGACTGCGAAACGCCGAGCTGCGCGGCGGCGCGGGTGAAGCTGCGCTCGCGCGCGACGGCGAGGAAGGCAACGAGATCGTTGATGTTCTCGCGCGGCATTCATGAATCCAGCTCATAAGTCCATGCGGATTTTTATACCTAATCCGGTGCCGTTGCACTCCCCAAATGGTCCTGCGTGGCGGCTGACGGCCGCAGCGCAGGAGGAAGCCATGAAGAGCGGAAGCTATGGAGATCAAACGCATTGGCTCACAGCCGTCCGGCAAGGGGCCGGCGGACTATTTCACCGGCACGGTGCGCATCGATCCGCTGTTCGAGGCGCCCGATCCCGCGCGCGGTCGTCGGCGCCAGCGTCACCTTCGAGCCCGGCGCGCGCACCGCGTGGCACACCCATCCGCTCGGCCAGACGCTGATCGTCACCTCCGGCTGCGGCCGGGCGCAGCGCGAGGGCGGGCCGATCGAGGAAATCCGGCCCGGCGACGTCGTCTGGTTTCCGCCCGGCGAGAAGCACTGGCACGGCGCCGCGCCAACCACGGCGATGACGCATATCGCCATTCAGGAAGCAGCTCGACGGCAAGACCGTCGACTGGATGGAAAAGGTCAGCGACGAACAATATCGGGCCTGACGGCTGACTGCAATCATCTAGAGAGGACGACAATGCAAAAGCGCAAACTTGGAAACAGCAACCTGGAAGTCTCGGCCATCGGCCTCGGCTGCATGGGCCTGAGCTTCGGCTACGGTCCGGCCGTCGAGAAGCAGGCAGGCGATCGCGCTGATCCGCGCGGCCGTCGAGCGCGGCGTCACCTTCTTCGACACCGCCGAGGTCTACGGCCCGTTCACCAACGAGGAACTCGTCGGCGAGGCGCTGGCGCCGTTCCGCGACCAGGTCGTGATCGCCACCAAGTTCGGCTTCGACATCGATCCGGCGACGCGCGCGCAGACGCGGCCTGAACAGCCGGCCGGAGCACATCAAGGCAGGTCGCCGAGGCCTCGCTCAAGCGGCTCAGGACCGACGTCATCGATCTGTTCTACCAGCACCGCGTCGACCCGAACGTGCCGATCGAGGACGTGGCGGGCGCGGTGAAGGATCTGATCCGCGAAGGCAAGGTCAGGCATTTCGGCCTGTCCGAGGCCGGCGCGCAGACCATCCGCCGCGCGCACGCGGTTCAGCCGGTCGCGGCGCTGCAGAGCGAATATTCGCTGTGGTGGCGCGAGCCCGAGCAGGAGATCCTGCCGACGCTCGAAGAACTCGGCATCGGCTTCGTGCCCTTCAGCCCGCTGGGCAAGGGTTTTCTCACCGGCGCGATCAACGCGGACACGACCTTCGACAGGACCGACTTCCGCAACATCGTGCCGCGCTTCACGCCGGAGGCCCGCAAGGCGAACCAGGCGCTGGTCGATCTGCTCGGCGCAGATCGCCGCCGGCAAGAAGGCGACGCCGGCGCAGATCGCGCTCGCCTGGCTGCTGGCGCAAAAGCCATGGATCGTGCCGATCCCCGGCACCACCAAGCTGCATCGCCTGGAGGAGAATATCGGCGCCGCCGGCGTCGAACTGACCGCCGAGCGATCTTGGCGAGATCGAGCGTGCGGTCTCGGGGATCACGGTGCAGGGCGACCGCTACCCGGCCCATCTGCAGGCGCTCGTGGGGCGCTGAGGCGCGGCCAGCAAGGTGTGTAGGGGTGGAGCGCAGCGAAACCCATCAATTGCACAACGAAGGTGATGGGTTTTGCTTCGCTCTACCCATTCTACGGCGCCTGTATTTTGAGTCAGGGATGGATGTCACGAGCGATATCCATCCTGCGAACGTTGCCCCGACGGGCAAATCAAAATTTCCTGTCAAGAGTCTCTGAAGGAAATTTTACTCTTGCCCTCACAGGGCAAATCAGTGGCATTTCTCCGCCCGTCTCACCCGACAAGAGGGGCGCTCGCGATCGTCACGAAACGCGCGGTGGGATGCGGTGGACGCGGCTGTGCCGATCGACGAACGGCACTGACGCGTACGGCGAAGGCGTGTGGTTCTGACGCCCCGATGCTGGCGTCAAGCTTCGTGGAAGGATCTGCGAAGTGACGGTGGCAACAAAGCCGGGCGCCGGGGAGAGCACGTTATAAGCCGTAAAACCACTGCGCAGGGAAGGCCGGATGCTCTCCGCTGAACCTGTATGCTCGTGTGCGTTTTTTGTGCATGTTTGCACACGAGACCGCGGGTGCAGCGCGCATCCGGCTTTCCCTGCGCCCTCTGTATTTTGGGGGCGGGATGTTTAGAGCAAAACTCGGGCGAATTGAGCCGCGAGATCGCGATGGCATGTATGCGTTCCCCGGTCGTCATCACCCGCGCATGCGGGTGATCCAGTATTCCAGAGACGTCAGTGATGGAACCGAAAAGCCGCGGCGTACTGGATACCCCGCATGCGCGGGGTATGACAGTCGTGACTAAACTCGAGCGGGCAAATCCATCACCCCAGCAACACCGCGTCGGCGCCGTTCACCGCGTCGGCGCTGTCGGTCACGGTCTTCTCCAGCGAACCGGACTGCACCGTGACGTTCTCGGCAAAGAACCGCGCCACCGCGACGTAGCGCTGCGGATCGCTGCCGTTGCCATCGCTGCGCGCGGCCAACGCCTCGCCGGCCAGCATGCAGCCGCCGAGCGTCGAGCCGAACAGGCGCAGGTATGGCGTCGCACCGGCAAGTGCATCGTTCGGCGCCGAGGTGACGCGCTCCAGCAGCCATTTGCTGCTGCGCTCGAGCGATCCCAGCGCGTCGCGCAGTTTTGCGCCCGTGGTGCCGAAGGCGGGATCGTTGGAAGTTTCGACCTGCTTGACGATGGCAGACAATTCATCGAGCAACGCCCAGACCGATGCGCCGCCATTCGCCGCGAGCTTTCGTGTCACGAGGTCGATCGACTGGATGCCGTTGGTCCCCTCATAGATCGAGGTGATGCGCGCATCGCGATAATGCTGGGCGGCGCCGGTCTCCTCGATGAATCCCATGCCGCCGTGGACCTGTACGCCAAGATAAGCCACCTCGTTGCCGATATCGGTGGAAAAAGCCTTTGCGATCGGCGTCAGCAGCGCGCCGCGGGCCGCGGCATCGCTGCGGACTTTCGCGTCCTTGGCGCGCACCGAAACATCCAATGCGACCGCGGTGGCGTAGCAAATGCTGCGGGCGGCCGCGGTCATCGAGCGCATCTGCATCAGCATCCGCTTGACGTCGGGATGCACGATGATGGCGTCCATGCCGTCGCCCTTGGAGCCGGCGGCGCGGCCCTGGCGGCGTTCCTGCGCGTAGGCCAGCGCCTGCTGATAGGCGCGGTCGGCGATCCCGACGCCTTCGAGGCCGACGCCGAGCCGGGCCTGGTTCATCATCGTGAACATGCAGAGCATGCCGCGGTTCTCTTCGCCGACCAGGTAGCCGATCGCGCCGCCCTTGTCGCCCATGGTCATGGTGCAGGTCGGCGACGCATGCATGCCGAGCTTGTGCTCGACGCCGCTCGGATAGATGTCGTTCTGCGCGCCGAGCGAGCCGTCGGCGTTGACCAGGAACTTTCGGAATCAGAAAGAGCGAAATGCCCTTGGTGCCCGCGGGCGCATCGGGCAACCGGGCCAGCACGAAATGCACGATGTTATCGGTCATGTCGTGATCGCCATAGGTGATGAAGATTTTCGTGCCCTTGATGCGATAGCTGCCGTCGGGCGCGCGCTCGGCGCGGGTGCGCAGCGCGCCGACGTCGGAGCCCGCCTGCGAACTCGGTGAGCTGCATGGTGCCGGTCCATTCGCCGGTGACGAGCTTCTCGAGATAGATCTTTTTCAACTCCTCGCTGCCGTGGGCGTCGAGCGCCTCGATCGCGGAGAGCGTCAGCAGCGGGCAGAGGCCGAAGGCGATGTTCGACGCGCTCCAGATTTCGGTGCAGGCCGCGTTGATCGCGAGCGGCAGGCCCTGGCCGCCGAAGGCTTCCGGACCCGACACCGCATTCCAGCCGGCATCCGTCCAGCGCTTGTAAGCGTCGGGCCAGCCGGGCGCGGTCGTGACCTTGTCGGCCGCGAGCTTGATGCCGTGTTCGTCGCCGACCTTGTTGAGCGGCGCCAGCACGTCGCCGGCGAATTTGCCGGCTTCCTCCAGCACGGCGGCAGTAATATCGCCGTCGAAATCGCCGTAATGGCCGGCCGCGACGGCCGCCTGCAGGCCGGCGCCGTGATTGAGGGCGAGCAGGATGTCGTTGATCGGCGCGCGGTAGGTCATGGCGTTACTCCCGACGGAACATTTGGCCGCCGTATTCCCATGAAACCGGCGCGCCCTCAACTCTCCGAAGGGCGAAATCCGGGATGGACCAGGACGATGGTCCGGAGCCGGCCGCATTCGGCGCATTCCGGCGCCCAAATCAGCCATTATCCTGCGCGAAACCCTCCCGGCCGATTTGAGCGGATTTCGCTCTCCGGGCTGTTGAAATGGCTCAACTCCCCCTATAGACCGGCGTTACCGGATCAGAAGCTGGGCGACGATCGTCCCACGCGTTCCCTGAGCGGTTCGTTGGGGCGTAGCCAAGCGGTAAGGCAGCGGATTTTGATTCCGCCATTCGGAGGTTCGATCCCTCCCGCCCCAGCCATGCGTTCAGCCAATCAAATCGGCCGCGACCTGAATCGCCGCGAGCCATTGCGGCCGCGACCAGCGAAATTCTTCGGCAGGGTTCGCCTTGGAGCCGGTGAAAATCCGAAGCTTCGTACCCACTCTCTTCGAGACGCGGATTGGATCAGACAGGAGCGGAGGCGTAAGCTGGGCGCATCCGGGCAGGGTCCAGACATGAACGCAAACCTGGAAGAGCGCGATGTCGGCGGCTACTCGGTCGCCTACCGGCGCGATGACACCAACTTTCCCGTCTATATGACGGCCGCTTTGGCCGCGGTGTTCGTCACGGCCGCCTGGATCACCGGCGAAGCCTATTGGCTGGCGTTCGCCTTGGCGGCGGCCGGCTTCACCTACTACAACATGCCCTTGCTGGAGACCGGGCGGCCGACCATCGGCGCCAATCAGTATGGTATCTTCATCCAGGCCTTCGGACTGATCCGCTGGCGCGCGATCGAATATATCGGTCTGGCTGAAATCGCCGAGCGCGCGATGACCGTTCACGAGCTGCAGATTACGCTCAACGCGCCGCTCGGCAGCGCGCTGGTGGCCGACTGGCGCAAGCAGCCGGGCTATCGCCGACTGATGCGCTTGCCGTGGCGCATGGACCATAACGGCGTGGTGCGGGTCAACGTCGAACCGTTCGACCAGCCGGCCGACGAGATCCACCGGACGTTTCTCAGGATGTTGCGCTATTACCGGAGCTGACGCATCGACCTCAATGCCACTGCCGTTCCCAACGCGCGCGCCATCGCGACATGCCGCCATGCGCCGACCGGCGGGGCATCGGCGGCTCCGGCCCGCTCCGCTCCGTCGTGTCACAATTCATGGAGCCGCCGAACGCTTCATCGCGGAAATGCGCGTCCGAGATCTGCGCATCCGGATAGTGCGTGATGGTCATGAACCAAACGAGGCTGAAGAACAGCGACCATGCTGTATCCCAATAGAACCAGTTCATGTGGTTCCTCGCTTGTGCTCAGGCGCCATTGCGGGCTTCCCCTCGGCCCTGGCGCCTGGATTGCTTCCACCCTGTTGCGGACAGCTTGTTCGCCGCAGGCATTGGATCATGACCCGATCGAATCCGATCGAATCCGACCGGATCATGCTCCAACGCCAGGCGACGCTGCCTTGACGTCAATTGCCTATTGCACGACTTCTCCATGCAGCGCGAGGTCGAGACCCTCGCGCTCGATATCCTCCGTTACCCGCAGGCCGACGAACATCTTGACCACGAACAGGATGATCAGGCTGACCACGGCATCATAGACGAACACGGTGGCGACGCCGATGCACTGGTTGAAGAACTGGGCAACGTTGCCCTCCAGTACGCCCGCGGTTCCACCATATTGCTCGACCGCGAACACCCCGGTCAGCAGTGCGCCGACGATGCCGCCGACTGCGTGCACGCCGAAGCAATCCAGCGCGTCGTCATAGCTGAACAGGCGCTTCAGGCCGGTGCATCCCCAGTAGCAGACGGCGCCGGCGGCAATTCCGATCGCAAAGGCGCCGACCGGTCCGACGAAGCCGGAAGCCGGCGTAATGGCGACCAGACCCGCGACCGCACCGGAGCAGATGCCGACCACGGTCGGCTTGCCCTTCAGCGCCCACTCCACCAGCATCCAGGTGAAGCCGGCGACGGCGGTTGCAATCTGCGTCACCAGCATGGCCATGCCGGCCTGCATGCCTGCCGACACGGCAGAGCCCGCGTTGAAGCCGAACCAGCCAACCCACAGCAGCGAGGCGCCGATGAAGGTGAGCACCATGTTGTGCGCCGGCCCGGTCTCCTTGCGCTTGCCGAGCATGATGGCGCACATCAATCCGGCGACGCCGGCGTTGATGTGCACGACCGTTCCGCCGGCGAAATCGAGCACCTTCACCCACGCGGCGTCGTTGCCGGCGTTGAAGATCCCGTCGGGTCCCCAGACCCAGTGCGCGATCGGCGCATAGACGAAAATCGCCCACAGGCCGATGAACCAGAGCATGGCCGAGAATTTCATGCGCTCGGCGAACGCGCCGGCGATCAGCGCCGGCGTGATGATGGCGAATGTCATCTGGAAGCAGATGTAGACGCTTTCGGGGATGGTCGCCGCGAGCGGATTGGGATTGCCGATACCTCCCTTGCCGATGTCGCTCAGGATGTCCTTGAGGAACATGCGGTCGAGGCCGCCGATAAACGGCGTGCCGGCGCGGAACGCCAGGCTGTAGGTGACGAGCGCGAACAGGATGGTGACGAGGCAGGTGACGGCGAAACTGGTCATCACGGTGTCGCCGACGTTCTTCTTGCGCACCATGCCGCCGTAGAACAGCCCAAGGCCGGGGATCGTCATCATCAGGACCAGTGCCACGGAAGCGAGCATCCACGCGGTGTCGCCGGAATTGGGCGTGCACTTCTCGAGAATCTTGCCGCCGCAGGCCGGCGGCGCCCGCGTCTTCCGCGAGTGCGATGTCACTCAACAAAAAATAGAGCAGCGCAGTCCCCAACAGAGCAGCCACGATGGGCAAAAGTCTTTGCCGCGCGTATTTCCAGGATTCCATTGTCTCCACTCCTCGTCACAAGAGATGTCGGTTAAGATTTACCCAGCATTCCCCCAGTCTCTCCATTTGCGAACGCGAACGGCGCGCTCGATCGGACGCGGCAAGGATGTCGTCCTCGCCCGCCTGATTCCTTCTCGCTGTCGTTTGAATGGCTGTCGTGATCGCGCCGCTCCGCTGCTCGAGGGCGGCAACAAGATCAGGCCTGACGATGGATGCAAAAGCCGACGCTATGCTCGGCGCCGCGGTGAACGCGCCGGCGTCAAACGACGGGAGATTGGTAGCGAATGGCCCCATGGCTTACCGGCCTTTCCCCGCTGCTTAGCCAGGGTCGGACAATGCCGTTGACGTTCCCGCATCCAATTTTTAACCTTTTCAATCAAGATTCATGCCATTGCTACTGTCCGCGCAACCTACTGAGTTGTCGTCGATTCCGGTTCGCGAGGTCGGAACAATTTTCCCCTCTGCTGATTTTGACGGCAGGTTTGCCTATGAAAAGAGCACCGCTGTCCAGTTGAGCAGAGTTGTTCGCCACCCTCGCCGTGCGTTTGGAGCGCCCATGCCGATCCCGGTCAAACCTCCCGGCGTCTTCGTCCAGGAGAACCCCAGCGGCGCCGTCACCATCACCGGGGTCGAAACCTCGATCACCGCCTTTGTCGGCCGCACGGTGATGGGCCCGCAGGCGCCGGCGCATTGCTTCAGCCTTGCGGATTTCGAGCGCGCGTTTGGCGGACCCGCCGCGGGCTACCCGCTTGTCGATGCGCTCGCGGATTTCTTCGGCAACGGCGGCAGCCATGCGATTATCGTGCGCGTGTTCAAGGCGCCGGCCGGAGCGGGGGACGGACTGGCGCGGGCCAACGGTGGCGGATTAATGCTAATGGCCGCCACGCCGGGCGCCTGGGCCAATGGCGGTCTCTCGATGTCGATTGAAGCCTTGGCCTCGGTCGATTTGTTCAATCTGGTGCTGACATACAAGGCGTCCAATGGCGGCGAGACCATCGAACGTTTTCAAAACGTATCGATCGCCGCCGACGCCGGGCCGCGCCGGCTGGATCAGGTGCTGGAGACGCAGTCACAGCTCGCCCGCATGCCGAGCGGCCAATTGCCGACCGCGACGCCGACCGCCGTAACCAATGTCCCGTTTGCCGGCGGCGCCGACAGCGCCGGTCTCACCGCGGCGGACCTCACCGGCGATCCGGCGCTGCACAGCGGCATCTACGCGCTCGACAATGTCGATCTGTTCAACCTAATGTGCATTCCGCCGGATCCGGCGGATGCCGAGTACGGCGATCTTAAGACGCTGTATCAAGCCGCGGCGTTGTATTGCCTGAAACGCCGCGCGATGCTGATCCTGGACCCACCGAAGGCATGGAGCGACCACGCCCGCCAGGGCAGGCTCGACCAGATCCAGCCGGCCGACCTTGGAATCGGCGGACCGGAGGAGGCGCGCAATTGCGCCGTCTACTTCCCGCGGATCAGGAAAGCGGATCCGACGACCGGCCAGATCGAAACCTTTCCGCCCTGCGGCGCGATCGCCGGCATCTTTGCTGCGACGGACAATGCGCGCGGTGTGTGGAAGGCGCCGGCGGGCATCACGGCCGGCATCGCCGGCATCGCCGGGCTCGAGTTCAATCTCAGCGACGACCAGAACGGGCAACTCAATCCCGTGGGCATCAACTGCCTGCGCAATTTTCCGGTCGAGGGTCCGGTGGTGTGGGGCGCGCGCACGCTGCGCGGCGCGGACATATTGTCCGACGATTACAAATACGTTCCGGTGCGGCGGCTCACACTCTACATCGAGGAGAGCCTCTATCGCGGCACCACATTCGCCGTGTTCGAACCCAATAATGAAACCCTCTGGTCGACATTGCGGCAGGACATCGGGGCGTTCATGACCGCTCTCTTCCAGCAGGGCGCGTTTTACGGCCACTACGTGATCTGCGACCGGACCACCACCACGCAAGACGACATCGACCGCGGCGTGGTAAACGTTCGCGTCGCCTTCGCCCCGGTGAAGCCGGCCGAATTCATCGTGCTGCAGATTCAGCAGCAAGCCGGCCAGACGCCGCCGTAGGAGTTGCCCGGATATCATGGGATCTGAGGGGATTATTTTGCGCGACGCCAGCGATGGTGCTGCTTCGGACATGGCGACGTTTTTGGCGCGTTCCGTCCGGGGCCTCGAATGGCTGGCGGCAGCCGAGATCGAGACGGATTTGAGCGGTGAAATCATCGAAGTCGGGCATCGCGAAATCATTTTCAACGCGCGCCTTGATTCGAAGCTGACGCAGCTTTGGAGCATCGACGATCTGTTTTTCGTCTGCGGGACCATCGACGCAATCGACCGCACGCGCGCAAGTCTGTCGCGATTGGCGGAGGGGTTGCGAAAACTTCCGATCGCGCGGCTCCTGGCGAAGGTCGAGAAATTTCGTCCCGTGCGGCGCGCATCGGGCTTTGAAGTCGTCGGCAGCTTTCTCGGACGCCGGAACTACAATCGCAAGGAGATTGAGACGTCGGTGGGTGAGGCGATCGCGGAGATTGTCGGTCTGCCGTTCTGCGATCACGATTTGGTTGAACCCGGTGCCGTCGATGTGAGCTTTCGAATTCACCTCCGTGATAACAAGGCCATCGTCGGGCTTCGCGTCACCTCGCGTCCGCTGCATCGCAGAGATTACCGGACAGCCTCGATCCCCGGCGCGCTGCATCCGCCGGTGGCGTTTGCGATGGCGATGCTGGGCGGCGCCAAGCCGGGCCTCGATGTCGTCGATCCCTGCTGCGGGACTGGAACGTTGCTGATCGAGGCCATGCGTCTGCCACCGGATGCCGTAGCGGTCGGCTCCGACCTCAGCGAGATCTCGCTGCAGGCGGCGCGCAGCAACGGGGTCAATGCCGGTTGCGAATTGCGGCTCGCCAGGGCCGATCTCGGGCGATTGCCGTATCGTGACGGCTCAGCCGGCTGCGTGCTGGCGAATTTGCCCTGGGGGCAGGCGGTGCAGCCGGAAGGAATTGTCCGGGACGATATTGGGCTGGCGATCTCTGAAATCCTCCGCATCCTCAGCCGGGACGGCAACGCCGTTCTGCTCATGCCAGCCGCCGACGACGTGCTGGATAAAAGGTGCCGAACCCTGTGGTCTATTCCAATACGTGTGGCCGGGCGCTGGACCACGATTCACATCGTGGCCGGCAACAAATACGCGAACCGGCGTCCGGCCTGTCTCGAAACGCGCTACGGTCCCTCGCTGCAGCGAATGTGGGACAGGTTCGGCGACATCGCCGTCGTCGGAGCGCCCGTTGAAGGGGCGGTATAGCCTTGAGCCTGATCGCGCTCACCGCGCCACGTCGCTCCATTCCGGGCAACTGCGTTGATCGACCGGAACCAGCCACGCCTTGTAGTTGGTCTTGTCGATCACTTCGGCCGGCAGGATGACCTTTTCCGGCAGCGGTTCGTGCTTGAGATAGCGCACTGCGGCCCGCGTGGCGGTGCAGCCGATCTTGAACATGTTGAAATCGACCGACGCGAGGATCGCGCCGGCCTCGATCTGCTTTACCGCCGGCAAGATGCCGTTGATGCCGATCACGATCGCGGTCCGGTTGGCGGCTTTCAGCGCCTCCAATACGCCGAGCGCCATGCTGTCATTGGCCGACAGCACGGCGTCGATCTGCGGATGTTCGCTCAGCAGTTTCGCCATCGCGCGTTTCGCGTCGGGCTGCTGGTAGTTGCCGACCCCGGAGCCCAACACTTCAATGCCGGGAAATTCGGCGAAGGCGCGCTGGTAGCCGCGCAGACGCTCGCGATTGGTCGGCGCGGCCGGGGTGCCCTCGATGACGACGATCTTGCCCTTGCCGTTGAGATTTTCGAACAGATAGCGCGCCTCGCGGTAGCCGATCTCGAAATCGTCGGCGCCGACATAGGTGACAAAACTGCCGGGCAGTGGATTGGAAACCAGCACCACCGGGATTTTGGCGTCGTTGAGCCGTTTTACGGAATCGACCATCGCGACGTCATCAACGGGAATGAAGATGACCGCGTCCGGCCTGTCCTTCAGCACCTGATCCACCATCGCGATCTGCTCGTCGACGTTATCGGGCTGCTTCGGTACGTAATGTACGACCTGCACGCCGCTGGAACGTGCGATCTGGTCGGAGGCGATGCGGAATGCTTCATAGGCGGGGTTGGTGCGGTTCTTGGTGAACACGGCGATGGTCATCTTGTCATCCGCTGCGTTGGCGTTGGCGGCCAAGAGGGACAACGATCCGGCTATGATGGCTGCCGACAAAATCTTCATCGTCCCCTCCGTCGATCACAGCCACAATATCTTCTTGCGGTAGTCGAGATCGGTCAGCAGCGGCTCGGCGGGCCCCTCATGGAACACCGCGCCGCGCTCCAGCGCGAAGACGCGGTCGGCGAGCGCCAGCACCAGGTCGAGATTGTGCTCGACGATCACGATCGAGGTGTGGCGGCGCAGCAGGTCGAACACCTTGAACAGCTCGAGGATCACGGCCGGCGCCAATCCCTCGAACGGCTCGTCCAGCAGCAGCAGTTTGACATTACCGGACATCGCCCGCGCCACCGCCACCATCTGCTGCTCGCCGCCGGACAGGTAGTCCGCGGCGACGTCCATTCGCTCCTTCAGGCGCGGAAAATAGTCGAGGATCTGTTGCTTCGCTCCAGACCACGCCATGGCTGCCGTCGGTCTTGCGGGCGAGGCGGCCGAGCGCGAGGTTTTCCCGCACCGTCATGCCCGCGAACAGGCCGCGGCCCTGCGGCACATAGCCGATCCCCGCGCGGGCGATGTCCGGCGCCGGCAGGCCGGCGATGTTGCGGCCCTCATATTCGATTGTGCCGGAGGCCAGCGGCACCAGCCCGGCCAGCGTCTTCAGCAAGGTCGATTTGCCGGCGCCGTTGCGGCCGAGCAGGGCGACGATCTCGCCTTCGCGCACGTCCAGCGTTGCGTCGTGCAGGATGTGGCTCTTGCCGTAGAAGGTGTTGACGCGCGCAAAGTGTACTACCTGCGCCGCACTTTCCCTGGCCTCGTCGCCGCGCTGATGCACCACCTCGGGGATGCCGGTGCCGGTGTAGATCTCCTGCACCCGGCGATCGGCGCGCACCGCATCGGGCGTGCCGGTCATCAGGACCTCGCCCTGGTTCATGACGGTGACCGCATGTGAGAAGCCGAGCACGCGGTCGATGTCGTGCTCGACGATCAGCACCGGAATATTGGCGGCGACGTTCTTGATCAGGTTCGACACCCGTTCGCGCTCGGCGGCGGCCAGGCCCGCCAGCGGTTCGTCGAGCAGCAGCACCTGCGGCTTGGAGCCAAGCGCAATGCCGAGATCGACCAGCCGCTGGCCGCCATAGGAGAGTTCGCCGCCTTCGATGTCCTCGATGCCCTCAAGGCCGAGGAACTTGATCAGCTCGGCAGTCTCCGCGTGAACCTCCGGATAGCTGTCGATGTCGCGCCAGAGGTTGGAGCGCATGTCGCGCCGGGCCTGCAGCGACAGCCTCAGGTTTTCGTAGATCGATAATTCCTTGAACAGATTGGTGATCTGGAACGAGCGCGCCAGCCCCTGATGGCAGATCAGGTCGGACGGCACGCCCTGGATCTCGCGGCCGTTGAGGCGAATGGTGCCGGCATCGGTCGGAAACAGGCCCGATACCAGATTGAACAGCGTGGTCTTCCCGGCGCCGTTCGGCCCGATCAAAGCATGGATTTGACCTGCGCCGATCTGCAGGCTGGCGTTGGTGACGGCGCGGATGCCGCCAAAAGTTTTGGAGACGCCATTTACTTCCAGCACGGTGCCCTTGAGCCCTTCAGGCATCAGGAAACCTGGCAGCGGCAAGCCCTCGTAAATCTTGCGCTTGCTCATCGCGGCGGCTTCTTCCGGTGCCGGCCAGAAATGTTTGGAGAGCGCAGCCCAGATACCGACCAGGCCACCCGGGCGAGTACAGCACGAAGGCGACGAAGATCAGCCCGAACCAGAGCAGCCAGTTCGACGTCCAGATCGAAAACAATTCGCGGAACAGGATGAAGAACAGCGCGCCGAGCGCCGGTCCCAGCATGCTGCGCATACCGCCGATCACCACCATGGCAAGGAGTTCGCCGGAAAATGGCACCGACACCGCTTCGGCCGAAACGAGATAGGTCTGGAACGCAAGCAGTGCACCGGCGAGCCCCGTCACCACGGCCGAGATCACGAAGACCCCAAGCTTGTATCGCTCGACCGGATAGCCCTGGAACGTCGCGCGCAACTGATTTTCGCGGATTGCCACCAGCACGTGACCAAACGGCGAGCGCGCCAGCCGAAGCAGCAGATACAGCACGCTTAATCCGATTAGTGCGACGGCAATGTAAAAGGCGAGTGCATTGTCGAGGCTGATCGTCCCAACGCTGCCGCGCTTCAAACCGCCGAGGCCGTCTTCTCCGCCGGTCACGGCACTCCAGCGGAACGCGATGGTATAGGTCAGCGCCGCCAGCGCCAGCGTCAGCAGCGAGAAGTAAACACCGCGGCGTCGCAAGATGATGATGCCTGCCAGCGTCGACAACACCGCAACGACGGCCATCGACAGCAGCAGCGGCAGCCATATCTCGCCGCCGAACCAGTGCAGCTGGATCAAGCCGGCGGCGTAGGCGCCGATGCCGAACCAGGTGCCGTGACCGAACGACACCAGGCCGGTGTAGCCGACGCACAGATTTAGCCCCATGGTCGCGATCGCGAGCGTCACCACCATGGTCCCGGTGTTGAGCGAGAGCCCGAGCAACGGAAGGGCGAACGGCAGCACCACGAGCGCGAGGCCCACAAACGCCAATGGCCGGTATTTTTGCATAGGCGAGGCGGTCTTCATTCAAATTTCTCGATACGCTCGCCGAGCAACCCACGTGGGCGCACGAGCAGCACCAGAAACATCAGCACATAGATCGACGCTTCGCCGGCAGCCGGTGCGAAATGGATGGTGATGCCGCGCACGACGCCGACCAGCAGTGCTGCGATGACGACGCCCCAGAAGCTGCCGAGACCCCCAATCACAACCACGACAAAGGCGACGGTGATGATTTCCGCTCCCATGGCGGGGTGCACGATCGTGATCGGGGCAAAGAAGGCGCCGCCCATCGCGGCCATGCCGACGCCAAGCATGACGATCGCAGTCATGTAGGGTTGCAACCGGATGCCCAATGCCGCGACCATATCCGGCCGTTGAATGCCGGCGCGGACCACGCGGCCGAACGAGGTCTTGTGCAGCAGAAGCCAGACCCCGAGCAGGACGGCCGCCACCACCGCCAGTAGCATCACGCGGTAGCGCGAAAACAGGAAGTCGCCGACGATCACCGAGCCGCGAAACACCGGCGGGATCGACGCCGACAGCGGGGCCGCTCCCCATACGATGCGTATCGCTTGCTCGGCGACCATTGCGAGGCCGAAAGTCACGAGCAGGCTCAGGATCGGATCGGCGGTGTAGAAGCGACGCAGGATGAATCGCTCGAACAGGATGCCGAGCATCGCTACCGCGACGGGCGATAATACGACGGCTGGCCCGAAGCCGAGATATTTCGTGATTTCGACCGATACATAAGCGCCCAGCGCGTAAAACGCGCCATGCGCCAAGTTTACCACGCCGCCGACGCTGAAGATCAGCGACAGCCCGAGCGCGATCAAGAGATAATAGCCTCCGAGCACGAGGCCATTGACCACCTGTTCCAGCAAGAAACCGAACTGCATTTCCATCCCAAGGCACAATGTGTCGGCGGCGGTGGCGACCGTGCCGGATAAAGGCGATCGCCCGGCGCGCGCCCGGACCGGAGCGGGCGCCGGGTAACTGACGCGGTTGTTACAGGGAGCAGGGGTTCTGTTCTTTCGTCGGCGCCAGTGATTCCAGCGGTTCGCCCGCTGCGGGAAGTGCGGCACCGAGCGCAATGAAGTCCCACTGATCCTTGGCCTGGCCCTTGGGCCTGACCGAGAACGGATAGGCTTCCTGCATCAGCTGATGATCCCACGCCCGGAAATGCGCCTTGCGCGCTTTCAGGATGTCGAACTCCGTCTCTTTTTCAAAATAGGCGATCAACTTGTCGGTGTCGGTTGACTTGGTCTCGTTCATGGCTTGCGCCATGATCTTGAACGATACGTATTCGATCCAGGCATGGTTCTCGGGCGGCTTGCCGTATTTCTTGGTGAAGTTCGCCACGAAGGCCTTGGACGCGGGCACATCCAGGGTGTGATACCAGACCGTCGGCCAGGTGCCGCTCAGATTGCCGTCACCCGCCGCCCAGGCATCGGCGGTGTTGAGGTTGAAGCCGACGATCGGATAGGGCAGGTCGAATTCGGCATATTGCTTGATCAGGGTTGTCACCTGATTGCCGGCGAGATTTGAGCAAACCACGTCGGGCTTGGCCTGCCGGATCTTGAGCAGATAGGGGCTGAAGTCGGTCACATCGGTCGCGATCAACTCGTCGCCGATCAGGTTGCCCTGGTTCGCATCGAAAAACCGCTTGGCTGCAGCCAGCAGATCGTGCCCGAAAATGTAGTCGGCAGTCAGCGTGAAGAATTTCTTGTCCTTCACCATATTTTGGCGCAGCAGCGCCTTGCCGACGGTGTTCACCATCACCGTGTTCGGGATGTCCATGTGGAACGTGTATTTGTTGCAGTTCTTGCCGCGCAGCGCGTCGGATCGCGCGCCGGTCTGCAGGAACAGCCGCTTGTTGCGGTCGGCCACCTGCATGATGGTCAGCGCCGAGGCCGAGTTGATCTCGCCTATCAGCACGGCTGCGCCATCTTGCTCGAGCATGCGTTGAGCCTTGGTCGCGGCGGTAGCGGGATTGACCGAATCTTCCGACATCACGTCCAGCTGGCGCCCCATGACACCGCCGGCCTGGTTGATTTCTTCCACAGCCAGTTTCATCCCGAGGGTGGCATAGGTGCCGAGTGCGCCGAGAAAACCGGTCAGGGGCGTGAGGTGGCCGATCTTGATTTTGGCGTCCTCGGCGCGGACGATCGCCGGAAATCCGAGGGTCGAGGCGCCGGCAAACGCGGCGCCCGTTTTCAACAATGTACGTCGGCTGTAGCGGGTCATGGCTGGTCTCCTCCCAGGGGCGCGTCGCGACGTCCTGCCTCCGATTCCCGGCGTATGCGAGAATGTGAGAGACGTTTCTTTATTATCGGAGGATAATTCCGGACGCAGTCGTTCCTGTCAACGCCAAATGCATTGCAGATTCGTCTAATGGGTTCTCCGGGACAGGCGTCAGGAGGACTTCGTCGCACCTCGGGCGCCGAACTCGGCGGACAGCCGGTTCGCGGCGGTTTGCACCAGCTTGGCGCGGCTTTGCAGTACCTGGTCCGACATGCGCCAGATCGGGCCGGAGATGCCGAGCGCCCCGATCACTTCGCCGGTGAAATTGTAGACCGGCACGGCGACGCAGCGTACCTCCGGATTAAATTCGCCGTCGTCGAACGCGATCGCTGTACGCCTGATCTCGGTGATTTCGCGCAATAACACCGATTGATCGGTGACGGACTTCTTGGTCGACGGTTTCAGCTCGACCCGTTCGAGGAAACGCTTGAGCTGGTCGGGCCGTAGCGAGGCCAGGATGATCTTGCCGAGCGCCGTGCAATGCGCCGGCCGCACCACGCCGACCCGGTCGGTGAGCTGAAACGCGCCGGTCCCGCTGGTGCGGGCGATGACGACCACGGCATCGCCCATTCGCACCGCAAAATGGCCGCTTTCGCCGGTTTCCCGCGACAGGTCCTCCAGCACCGGCGTCGCCAGATTGACCATTTCGATTTCATCGAGGGCGCTTGCGGCCAGCGCAAACAGCGGCCGGCCGACGCGATAGCGCTTGGAATCCCGTTCCTGCCGCATGTAGCCGAGCGACACCATGGTCTTGGCAAGGTGGAAGGTGGTGGAGTTGTGCAGGCCCACCCGTTTGCTGAGGTCCGCAAGCCCGATGCCTTCGCGGTGACGCGCGACTTCCTCGAGGATCGAAAACGCCCGCCCGAGCGACTGCACGCCGCTGCGCTGGCGATCTTCGGCGTCGTCGTCGATGTTCGGCTCGCTCGACGGCACCAGCAGGGCGATCGCGGTCTTGCGTGGCGTGGCCGGCTTTTCGCTCGTCTTCGGCTTGGTGCGCGATTTCACGGAATCAGGTCTCCACGTGGACAGGGCCAAACTCTATCAGGCCGTCCTCCACAATGAACAGCATCTCGCCTTAGTGCGGGCCTGTCTCACACTATACCACAATAGCAATTGACGTACAGTATTATGAGAAATAGGGTCCCGGCGTTGCCGGCCGCGCGCGCCAAGACGCGGGATGTGAAATCGTTGAGCCGCAGGGAGAGAATGATCGATGTCGCGTAATATGCTCAACGGGGCCCAGGTGATCGTCGATTACCTGATCCAGGAGAAGGTGCCGCAGGTGTTCGGCCTGTGCGGCCACGGCAATATCCAGTTCATCGACGCGCTGTACGAGCGCGCCGACGATATCAAGACGATCTCGGTGCACCACGAAAGCGTCGCCGGCTTCATGGCTGACGTCTATTACCGGGTGTCGGGGCGGCCGACCGCGACTTTCACGTCTTGCGGGCCGGGCTCGGCCAACCTGCCGATCTCGCTCGGCAATGCGTTTCTCGATTCGGTGCCGTTCATGGCGGTGACCGGCAATGTGCCGACCAGCCAGTTCAACCGCGGCGCGTTCCAGGAATTGTACCGGCACTATCAGGCGGACTTTCCCTCGACGGTGCGCTCCTATTGCAAGAAGGTGTTCCAGCCGACGCGCGGCGAGATGGTGCCGCTCGCGGTCCGGCAGGCCTGGAAGACCATGATGTCGGGCCGTCCGGGACCGGTAGTGCTGGATGTTCCCTTCGACGTCTTCATGGAGTCGGCCGCGGAGGAAGCGCCGAACGCTTTAGCCTGGAACGGCAATATATCGAGCCGCTGCGGCGCCGATCCTGAGGGCGTGGTCAAGGCCGTCGACATGCTGCTTGCCGCCGAACGGCCGGTGATGATCGTCGGCCAGGGCGTGCGCTATGGCGGGGCTGCCGAGGAATTGCTCAAGCTCGCCGAGCGGCTGCAGATTCCGGTAGCGGCATCCGCCAGCGGGCTTGGCGCGATCGACTGCAACCATCCGCTGGCGCTTGGTCTCGTCGCGCGTGCCGGTCACTATCACGCCAACCACGCCACGCGTCAGGCCGACGTGCTGCTGGCGATGGGCATGCGCTTCGACGATCGCACTTCGAGCTCGTGGATCCCCGGCTATTCCTTCACCATCCCGCCGACAAGACTGATTCATGTCGACATCGATCCCGAGGAAATCGGCCGCAACTATCCGGTCGCGCTCGGCCTGATGGCCGATGTGCGAACTTTTCTGCGGCAGGTTCACGCTGAACTCGATCGCCGTGCGGATTTGACCAAGAAGGCCGACAGCCGCAAGAAATGGCTGGCGCAGATCGACACCTATCGCCAGGAATGGGACAAGTTCGTCGCCCCCGGATTTTCCGACGACACCACGCCGATCAATCCGCAGCGCGCCGCGCTCGAGATCGACAAGGCGCTGCCGGAGAACGCGATCCTGGTCAGCGACATCGGCGTGCACCACAATTGGCTGCTCGGCTTCTGCAAGCCGAAGCGGCCGGATTCGTTGATCGGCTCGATGGGCTTTGGCCCGATGGGTTTTGGCGTTGCCGGGGTAATGGGCGCGAAATTCGCAGCCCCCGACCGGCCCTGTGTATCGGTATGCGGCGACGGCGCGTTCTTCATGCACGCCAATGTGCTGGGCACCGCGGTCGAATATAATCTGCCCGTGGTCTGGGTAGTCTGGAACAACTACGCCTATGCCTCGATCCGCGGGCTGCAGCGCGGCTATCTCGGCGGCCGCGAACTGGCGACCGATTTTCACGATCCCATGACAGGCCAGCGCTACAATCCGGATTTTGCCGCCATGGCGCGTTCCTGCGGCGTCGAAGGCGTCCGCGTCGATCGCGCCGGCGATCTCGGCGAGGCCATCCGCAAGGGGATCGCCGCCAACAAGCCCTATCTGATCGACGTCGATATCGCCGCCGACATCAATCCGGTCGGCGCCGGCATTTGGGAGCTGCCCGGGCTTGGACAAAGCAAGGCGGGTATCGGCACCCGCTACCAACCCACCTGATCGTACCAGAGGACAAAGTATGTTGCTTGCAGGAAAGAAAGTCGTTGTCGTTGGTGGATCCTCCGGCATCGGCCTGTCGACCGCCGAAATGGCCAAGCGCGAAGGCGCCGATGTCATCATTGCCTCCCGGAACGTCGAGCGCCTTGATGCGGCCGCGGACAAGCTGAACGCGATCGCGATCCCGGCGGATGTCACCAGCGATGAAAGCGTGGCAAAACTGTTCCGCGCCTGCGGCCCGGTCGACCATGTCGTGGTTACCGCCGCGCAACTTCGCACCGGGCCGTTCAAGACGGTGGCGATGGAGGATGTGCGCGCTACGATGGAAGGAAAATTCTGGGGCGCGTGGCGTGTCGCACGCTCCGCGGAAATCCGTCCGGGTGGGTCCCTTACCCTGGTCTCCGGCTATTTGAGCATTCGGCCCCGGCCGAATTCGGCGATCGTCAGCGCCGCCAACGGTGCGCTGGAGTCGCTGGCGCGCGCGCTGGCGCTCGAACTGGCGCCGGTACGGGTCAATGCCGTCTCGCCCGGGATCATCGACACGCCAATTCGCGCCGCCATGCCGGAGGAGGCGCGGCGTGACATGCTCGCCAAGACCGCAGCCGCGCTGCCGGTCGGCCGTGTCGGCCTCGGCGAGGACATCGCGCGGCAGATCCTGTCCTTCATGGCGAACGGTTTTGCGACGGGATCGATCGTCTATCTCGACGGCGGCGCCCTGGTCACCTGACGGTCGCGCAGAAGCGAGGAGCGAACCATGGCTTTGGAACATCACGGCGCCTTCATTCGCAACGTCGCCGAAGTGCCCTGGCGCGAATTTCCCGATCACTTTGGCGGCGCGCTGTCGAAGCCGCTGGTGATGCCGGAGACGGCGGGCTCGCGTCACATCGATTACCGCATTTCGATGTACCAGCCGATGGCGCATGTCGCGCGTCACAAGCATCAGGTTCAGGAACAGATCTACCATGTCCTGGAAGGCGAAGGCCTGATGGAAATCGCAGGCACAAACCACGTCGTGCGCAAGCACGATTTCATTTTCCTGCCGCCCGGCGTCGAGCACGCGATTTCCAATTCAGGACTGGTCGATCTGGTGTTCCTGGTAGTCACCTCGCCGGTGACGGATAACGAGAAGCCGATTTAGGATAACGCGGACCAGGCAAGCTCATTCAATCTTGTTGCGATCGAACAATTGCCGCGTGGTCGTTCCGTCGACATGGTTTTCGATGATGCGAAGTTGCGCGCCGCTGCCCACAACTTCAAAGAAAACCTTGTCATCCAGCGCATCCTCCCGCCAGCGTCCAGGCTCGTTCGCCCATACAACTCGATTGCCCTCAAGTCGACATCGATAGGCCCAGACGAAATTGTCGATCGGCCGCACATAGGTCAACATCACGACGCCGTCAGGGGCGCTCCTCGCCTGCATGAGTTTGAGATCGCGGTCCATGATCGCGGCCATCGCCGTGCGGCAAATGGCTGCGGGGTCGAATGATGGTTCAGCGGCCGGCGCGCGATTGCCGGGCGTGGTTTCCACGGCCCGTACGGCCACGGCAGGCAGCCCCAGGCAGATCAGTCCACAGGCCAGTCTGAACACAGTGCGTATCATTAGCCGCCGCAAACTGCGGGAGTTAATCCGGGGCCCGTCGATTTCGTCACGCGACAGGGCTCCATGCATGTTTGCCTAGGGCCGGCGCGCCGCCGGACGAGTGTTCGAACTCCTCATGGAGATCGGTCAGGTGCACTACTTCGACACAGTCGGCATTCAGACGAGCATTGTCGATCAGCTGTTCGGCCAATATCTGCGCCCGGGACGGGTCGTCCGACAGGACGTCGATCTGGCGCTGAAGGCACTTGAAGCTATGACCGGCCGAATTCAGGAGGTCCTTGTAGAAGGAAACGCGATAGCTGGTCATTTTGGCCTCCGGTCCTTCTGTAATTCGCGCGGGAATGCTACCACATAGCCTGATCGAGTGGCAGGCCGGTTTCTGCCCCAGGCGTCGATATGTTGATCTGGCCGGCACGCGGCACAGGCGCCGACCTTGACGCGCACGGCTCGGGAACAACCGGCGACATGGCTACGCCCGGGCGTTTCGTTGTGTCGGTGGCCCGGTGTCGGGCGATGGTGGATGATGCGGACCAGCCAGGCCAAAACGTCGGGCAAGCGGAAGCCAGCCGGTCGCCGGCCCAAGCTCTCTTCGCCGGCGGCCGGCCTCGATTGCGCGACGGCATTTCAGAGGATGGCACGGGATTGCACCGCCAGGATTGCCGCGCATCACAGCAGTGCGTGCGCCGGCGATGTCGAAGCCGTGCACCAGATACGCGTGGCGATCACGCGGTTGCGGGCCACCGTGTCCTTTTTCACGCCGATGGCGGTTGATGCCGAATGGCTCCATCTCAAGCGAGAAATCGCCTGGCTGAACGTATCCCTCGGCGCTGCACGGGATACCGATGTCGTCATGGGCTATGCGGGCCGCAAGCGGTACCGGCGATGGACCCAGGGCCTGATCGGCCAAAACCTCGAAGAGCGCCGGAATCGGGACCATCGCCAGCTCGTTCGTTGCTTGCGATCCCGGCGGTTTCAACGCCTGATCGAGGACCTGTCCGGCTGGATTGGGCGCGGGGCGTGGTTCGTCGCCTGGGAGGAGGCGGCGCGTCGCAAGCCCGCTGCGCTGCTGAAGGTCTACAGCGCGCGCAAGCTCGATCGCTGGCACAAGCGGCTGATCCGCCAGGGGCGCGGTCTTGCGACCATGGACCATTCGCGTCGTCACCGTGTGCGCATCAAGGCGAAACGATTCCGGTACATGCTGGAAGCGCTGACGAATATCGTTCCGGTGGGCAACCCCGGTGAATTCCGCCAGCTGCACAAGGCTGCAAAGGGCCTGCAGCGCGCGCTGGGCGACCTTCGCGATCTCCGGCGCTTCGGTCGTCTCGGCGCCAGGTCGCGGCCGCCGCAAGGCGGAAAGCAAAGCCGCCGTCGGCCACCGGGCTATCGACCGCAAAAGAAAAAGCTGCTTGAGGCCGCGATCGCAGCCCATCGAAGCCTCAAGCAGGCCGACGCGCGCTGACGCGGCGATTGACGGCTGGGGCCTTGGCGTGAGGGGCACCCCCGCTTTTGATCTGGATCGAGTGAAAATCGTGGAGGAAACGCATGTTCATCGTGGCGGCGGCGTTCGCCGTTGTAGATCGCGTCAATCGGTGGCGCCGCATCGGGCCCTGAGTCATTTTCAGCACGGGCGAACTCGCGGAGAGTCCCCTCACCCGAAGCCTTTGGCTTCGACCTCTCTCCGTACGCGCAGGGCTGTCCGGGGACTGATTCACTGTGTCGCAGCGCATGCCCGGTTTAGCCGGCATGAAGCAGGTACTTTCTGGTTGTCGAGACTCAGAAAGGGACCGGGCATGCGGTTTTGCGATAGCATTTTTGGAAGGCTTCTTGAACCGATCAATAGGCGGCGATTCCAGGCGGCTGTGGATCGTGTGGATGGGGATGCCTACGACAAGTCGTTCAAGAGCTGGGATCATTTGGTCGCACTGATCTATGCGCAGCTGAGCGGCAACGACAGCTTGCGCGCCGTGGTGGAGGGCTTCAACGCCAATCCTCAGCACCACTATCATTTGGGTACCGGCAAGCTGCGCCGCTCGACGTTATCGGATGCCAATGCCCGCCGCCCCGCCAGCGTGTTCGCGCAGACCTTCGCAAGATTGTCGGCGATGGCAAGCCGGCAGCTACGCGGTGAAGGCAAGGAGATGGTACGCCTGATCGACGCCAGCCCGATCCCGCTCGGCAAGGTTTGCTCCTGGGCAACGTGGAACGGCCGCATCCGAGGCATGAAGCTGCACGTCGTCTACGATCCCAAAGGGGATGTTCCGACCAGCGTCGAGGTGACGCCAGCGAACGTCAATGACATCGAGATCGGCCGTCAGGTTCTGATCCAGGAGGGCACAACTTATGTGTTCGACAAAGGATATTGCCGCTTCAGCTGGTGGCAAAAGATCAATGATAGCAGGGCTTTCTTCGTTACCCGGCCGAAGACGACGACCCGCCTCCGCTCGATCAAGCATCGACCCATTCGCAAGCGCAAGGGGAATGGCTTCGAGATCATCGCCGATGACGAGGTGAAGCTCGTCAGCAAGGGTGACTCGCGACTGCCGATCCCGTTGCGCCGCATCAAGATCAGGCGGGAGAACGGCGGAGCAATGACACTTCTGACCAACGATTTGACCCGTCCCGCGGTCGACATCGCCGCACTCTACAAGATGCGATGGCAGATCGAACTGCTGTTCCGATGGGTCAAGCAGCACCTGGATATCCGCAAGTTCCTCGGCAACAACGACAATGCGATCAGGCTGCAGGTTCTCGGCGCGATGATCGCCTACCTGTTATTGCGGATCGCCGCGCGCGCCAACTGCATCAAAATGCTTCCACTTAGACTGGCCGAGCTCGTCAGCCAGCTTCTGTTCACCCGTCGAGTCCTTGCCACCATCGACAGGCCTCCGCCCATCAATCCCAGCCGTCGCAAATCCACAACATCTCTTGACCAGATGGAGCTGTGCTATGGCTAAGTTCCCCGGACAGCCCTGCCGTACGCGGGGCGAGGTGACCGGACTAGACGCGCGGCCGCAGCGAGCGCTGCATGTCCATCGTGTAGGTGTAGCGGCCTTCGGGATGGGTCGTCACCGTCACCTCGAACAGCTCTTCGCGCGGGCCGTAATAACGGCGCACCATGGTCAGCGCCGGAGATCCCGGTTTCACTCCAAGCGGCCTTGCGAGTTTTGCCGGCATGCCGCGCGCAAACACCTCGAGCTGGGCGTATTCGATGGTCTCGCCGTACATCTTTGCGATCTGCTCATGCACGGGCGTCCGGCCATGATCGCGCCGATCGACGACGCCCGAAAATTTCCGCAGCACGTAGATCTCGGTCCAGCCGAGCGGCGCGGCAAACGCGTCGGCGCGACGGACGGCTTCGATCAAAAACCAGTGCTTGCCGGGTTCGCATTTCAACAAGCCTGCGAGCTTGCGGTCGGCCGTGATCTCGCCGCTGCGCACGACCTGACGATAGGTTTCGTTGGAATATCGCAGCCATTCCGTCAGCGATTTGACGCTGTGGGTGAATAGCACCGGCGGCTCGGCCGCGATCACGACCGAACCGAGCCCGGCGCGGCGGACGATCAGGCCCTGTTCGGTGATGATGCGCAGCGCCTCGCGCACGGTCTGGCGGCTAGCCGCATGGCGCGCCATCAACTCGGTCTCGGTTGGCAGGAGATCGCCGACCGGATAGGCGCCGAGCCTGATCGCCTTCTGCAGTTCGGCGGCGATGTCGCGATAGCGCGATGTCTTGGGCGCGTGCGGTTTACGGGGCATCGCAGAGAACCGGGCTTTGGGATTTCATCGACGCCAGCGCGGCCTCGAACGCCGACAGCGTCGCCAGCACCTCGGCTTCCGTCACCGGGTACGGCCGCCTGCGTTCGATCGCGTCGGCGAATGCGTCGAGTTCTGCGCGTAAAACGTCGATCGCCGGGAGGTTATGCTGCTGCGGTTTGCTGCCGGACATGCGCTGGATCAGCGTGGTCTCATCGAGTACTTCCGCAGAGCCTTTTGTTCCGAACACGTGAACGCGCCAATAGAACGGCGTGGCCCGGATCGTCGACAGCGTGCCGGTGACGCCACTGACGAAATCCATCATCAGAACCGCCGTATCGAGCGGCGGCGGACCCAGCTCGCGCGAATTGAGCTGGGCGTTGATGCGGCGCACCGGTCCCAGCAGGCTGACGAAGGCGTCCAGCACGTGCAGCCCGGCGCCGGTCAGCCCGCCGCCGGGCAATTCATCTTCGGACAATCGCCAGCCCGCGGTGATGTTTTGCGAATTCTCGTTGCTGTTGTGGCCTTCGATATGAAGGATCGTGCCCAACTCGCCGCTTGCCACCATGTCACGCAGCGCGCGCATCGATGGCCAGAAGCGCCGGTTGTGCCCGACGGCGAGGATAACTCCCGCCTCGCGGCAGCCACCGAACATGCGCGCCGCGTCGGCGCGGTGCAGCGCCAGCGGCTTTTCGCAAAACACCTGCTTGCGCGCGGCGGCACAAGCGATGACCTGCGCCGGGTGCAGCGAATGCGGCGTCGCCAGCAGCACGGCGTCGATGGCGGGATCGGCGAGGACGGCGCTGAGATCGTCGGTGAGGGCCAGATCGTGCGCGGCGCAAAAGTTTCGCGCCGCGTTCATGTCAGGCTCGACGCCGCGGACGATTTTCAGGCGCCCTTGGCCACGCGAGGCCTGCACGAGATTGCGGCCCCAGCGACCGAGGCCGACGATGGCGGCGTGGATCATCGGGAAACCTCTGCTGTTCTTTGCCGGATCGCCTCGATCACGGCGGCGCTGTCGCTGTCCGGCCCCTCCATCGCGATCGCCGCCCGCAACAGGCCGGTCTGGGCCAAGGTCACAGGAAGATCGAGGCGGTGCCGCGCCGCTTCCTCCAGGATGAGTTCGGCGTCCCTGAGCGTTTGCGATAGGTGCGATTGCGGCCGAAAATCCCGGTTCAGCATCTTCTCGCCCTTGGTGTCCATTACGCGCGAATACGCGGCCGATCGGCGCGCCGTTGCCAGGAAGATGTTTGCATCGAGCCCCATACGCTCCGCCAACACAATCCCCTCGGCCAAAGCCGCCCGGTTGTTCTGCAGGATCAGGTTGATCGCAAGCTTGGCGCGGCTGGCATCACCGATTTTTCCGATGCGTACGCTGCGCGGGCAGAGAATACCCAAGAGCCGCTCGGTGGCATCGATGACTCCGGCGTCGCCAGCGACCAGCGCGTTGGCGGTGCCGTCTCTGACCTCTGCGCTGGTGCCTGATATCGGCGCCTCGACGAAGGGAAAACCGGCATTCGCCGCGCGTGTCGCAAGACGGACAATTTCGACAGGTGCGCAGGTTGTCGTGCAGATGATCGCCGGGCGGGCAGCGCGCGCTTTCAAGGTCGGAGAACAAGGCCTCGGCCTGTGCGCAGTCATAGACCGCTATGACGATGGCACCGCACTGGCTGGCGAGTTCGCGCGGGGAGGCTGCGACCATTCCTCCATTTGCCCTGAGTTTCTCGCAGCGGCTGGTATCGCTGTCGAAGCCGATCACGGCAATGTCCGCGCCGACCAGACGCTCGGAAAAGGCGGTCCCGATCAAGCCAAGTCCCAAAATTCCGACCGGCGCGGTAACTTGCATGGGCAGTCTGCCTCTTCCGTCAGGCCGGCGCGCTATTTCGCTTCGATGCCGGCGGCCTTGGCCTCCGCCGTCCATCGCGTGATCTCGCTGCGGACAAAGCCGCCGAATTCGGCCGGCGGCATCGGCGAGACGATCATTCCGACATTGGCGAGCTTCTCCTTGACCGCGGGCGTCGCCAGGAATTTTTGCGCTTTCGGTGTAAAGCCGGTTGACGATCGGCTCCGGCGTATTGGCCGGCGCCAGCAGGCCGTACCAGATCGTGGCCTCGAAGCCCGGCATGGCCTCGGCGAGCGCGGGCAGGGTGGGCGTCAGTTCGTTTCGCTTTGGCGAGGTCACGCCGATGCCGCGCAGCGTGCCGCCCTGCATTTGCGGGATCGCCACCGAAAAATCGGCAAAGGCCAGATCGATCACGCCGGCGATCACGTCGGTCACCGCCTGCGGCACCCCGCGATACGACGCCGAGATGATCGACATGCCGCCGCGGCTTTGCAATTGCGCATTCGATATCTGCGACGCACCGGAGCCATAGCCGGCAGTGATGTTTTGATGGCTCTTGGCATATTCCATGAACTGCGGAAGATCCTTGGCGGGGAAGTCGGGTTTTACCAGCAGCACCATCGCGGTGGTGATGGTCCGGATGATCGGCGCAAAATCCCTGGCTGGATCGTAGGGCAGGTTTTTGAGCATCGCGACATTGCTGGCCTGGGTGGTGTTGGTTCCCATCAGCAGGGTGTAACCGTCCGGCGCGCTGCGCGCGACTTCCTGGGCGCCGATGCTGCCGAGCGCGCCGGCGCGGTTCTCGATCAGGACGGTCTGTCCCAACGCTTCCTGCAGATGCTGGCCGAGCATGCCGCGCGACCTGATCGGGGCCGGCGCCGGCGGGAAACGGCACGATGATCTTGATCTGCCGCGTCGGGATAGTCGTCGGCGGCGGCATGGGTGTGCGGACCCACCAATCCCAGCAGAACAACAGCAGCGAGAACACCCGGTCGCAGTCCCATCCGTTCGCTCCCTGATACTTCACAGAGCCCTCTGTGGAGCCCTATGGGAATTTATACGGACAAAGTTGGCTTAAGCAACAGGATGGCAGCGCAAAAGTGGGTTGGCTCGATTGAACTGTCAGTCAAATTTGACCGTATAAATCGTCAACCGAACGGGACCGGGAGCGGAAACGTGGACACCAGAGAATTCTACGCGCGCGGTCTGCGACGGCGCAAAAAAATGTTCGGCGAGGCCGATGTCGAGCAGCGGATGGCGGCGGCCGGCGAATTCGGCGCACCGCTGCAGAACATCATCAACGCCTATGTCTACGGCGATATCTGGGAGCGGACGGGCCTCTCGCAATGACATTCGCAGCCTCGTGATGCTCGGGATCACCGCCGCCAGCAACAAGCCCGCCGAATTCCGGGTCCATGCCACGGGCGCGCTGGCGAATGGATGCACCCGGGAGCAGGTGCAGGATGTCCTGCTGCTGGTGGCGATGTATTGCGGCGTGCCGGCCGCGATCGAGACCAATCGGATTGCGGCGGAGATTTTCGGCGAAGCACCCGATGCTTCGGCCAAGACCTAGCAAATCAAGCCTTAAGCGAATGCCGCAATGAAGTCTGTTCCGGCTATCGACGCCCACCATCATATCTGGCGGTTGAACGATCTGCCCTGGCTTTCGGGGCCGCAGGTGCCGCGAATCTTCGGGCCGTATCAGTCGATCTGCCGCGATTATCCGATCGACGGAATATCGTAGGCGATATCGCCGGCTGCGATATCGTCAAGTCGATCTACATCCAGACCAACTGGCCCGCGGGGCGAAGCTATGACGAGGCGCGATGGGTGCAGTCGGTGGCTGATGCGACCGGCTGGCCGCATGCCAATGTCGCGCATGCGGATCTTGCCGATCCCGACGTCGGTGCATTGCTGAAGCGCCTGGCGGAATTGCCGGCGACGCGCGGCATCCGGCAGCAATTGCATTGGCACGAAAATCCGCAATACCGGTTTGCGCCACGGCCCGATGTCATGAACGATGCCGGTTGGCGCCGCGGGCTGGCGTTGCTTGCCGATCACGGCTTGCTGTTCGAACTGCAGATTTTTGCGAACCAGATGGTGGCTGGCGCCAAGCTTGCCCGATCGTTTCCGTCGACCACCTTCGTCCTCGAGCATGCCGGCATGCTCGAGGACATGTCGCCTGATGGCTGGCAGCGCTGGCGTGAAGGCATGACGGCGCTGGCCGAATGTCCCAATGTCAACGTAAAGCTCTCCGGGCTCGGCACCTTCGTTCATGCCTGCCGCGACGATGTGATCGGCCCCATCGTCCGGGAGACGGTCGCGATGTTTGGCGCGGATCGCTGCTTTTACGGCAGCAATTTTCCGATCGAAAAACTGTGGACGGACTACGGCACGCTCTATCGTATCTTTCGAAACGCCATCGCGCATCTCGGCGAAGCCGAGCAAGCCGCGATCCTGCACGACACCGCGGCGCGGCTTTATCGAATTTAGCGTCGCGTCAAGACACCTTGACGATCATCTTGCCCAGCGCCGACCGCGACTGCATGGTCCTGAAGGCTTCGCGAAAATTTTCGAACGGCACGACCTTGCCGACGACGGGCTTCAACTTGCCCGATGCGAGCCAGCCGAATAGTTGCGCGATCAGGCGCGCATGAACTTCCGGTTCGCGTTTCTGGATCTGAGCCAGATCGACCCCCAGCAAAGCGCCGCCCTTGAGCAGTGGAAGATTGAACGCCAGCGCCGGAATGGTGCCGGAGGCAAACCCGACCACGAGATGCCGGCCGCGCCAGGCGATCGAGCGAAACGCCTGCAGCGCGACTTCGCCGCCGACGGGATCGAAGATGACGTCCGGTCCATGCCCGCCGGTCAGCACCTTGAGCGCGTCGCGCCAGTCCGCCTTGGTGTAGTCCACGACATCGTCGGCACCGAAGCTTGTGGCGAATGCGCGCTTCTCGGGCGTCGAGGCCGCAGCAATGACCCGCGCGCCCAGAAGTTTTCCGAGTTGGACGGCCGCAATGCCGACGCCGCCGGCGGCGCCCAACACCAAAAGGGTTTCGCCCTCGCGAAGATAAGCGCGTTCGCTCAGCGCATAGAGCCCCGTCAGGTAATTTGCCTGGAACGACGCGCCGGCTTCCGCGGCAACCTGCCCGGGCAAAATCTTCAGCGCCGTCGAAGGCACCGAGATGTATTCGGCCAGTCCGCCGGAGCGGGTCATGCCGACCACGGGCATTCCCGGCTTGAACGCCTGCACGTCATCGGCGACGGCATCGACAACGCCCGCGAATTCGGTGCCCGGCACGAACGGTAGCGGATCCTTGGTCTGATAAAGTCCCTGCACCTTCAGGCCATCGACAAAGCCGATGGCGGCGGCCCCGATCCTGACGCGGACTTCGCCGGCCAAAATGCCCGGTAGGCGAATTTCTCCTGATCGAAATGCCGTCGATCGAATCGTAGTTCTCGACGACCACCGCTCTCATGCCATTTCCTCTTGTTCCTCTCGGGAGCCGTGGCTGCAAGGTAGAATTTTACTCGGCGGCCTCGGACTTGCCGGTCGATCTCGGCAGCACCGGCCTTGATCAACGGGATCAGATCGCGTCCGATGGCGACCGTATCGTCCGGATTTTCAAAGCCGCGCAGCAGGAACGAGTGGATGCCGAGCCGGTAATATTCGCAGCACCGCGGCGGCGACCTGTTCCGGCGTTCCGACCAGGCACGATGTATTGCCGGGCGCGCCGGTGGCGCGCGCGATCCCCATCCACAGCCGTTCGTCATGCACGTCGCCCCGTGCGGCAAAGCCGAGCAGGCGTTCGCTGGAATGATTGGTCGGGTTGCGGCGCCGCGCCGGTCTTGCGTTCGACATCCGCCAGCAAGTGATGCGCCTTGTCCCACGCCGCGCCCTCGGTTGGCGCCATGATCGGGCGCAGCGACATGTTGAAGCCGACCCTTCGCCCGAACTCGGCAGTGCGCCGGCGGAAATCGTCGATCCGCTCCCGCGTCTCCGCGAGCGGCTCGCCGAAGATCGCGAACACGTCGCAATATTCGGCGCCCATCTGCAGCGCGCCGTCGGACGAGCCGCCGAAGAACAGCGTGGGATAGGGCTGCTGATAGGGCTTGATGTCCGAATAGGCTCCCGCGAGGCGGTAGAATTCGCCTTGGTGATCGAATGGGGCGTCGCTGGTCCACATCCGGCGCATGACCTTGAGATATTCGCCGGCGCGCCGGTAGCGGTCGTTCTTGGGCAGGAAGTCGCCCTCGCTGGCCTGATCCTGGTCGGTGGTGCCGGCGATGACGTGCAGCGACATCCGGCCCTGCGTGAGCTGGTCGAAGGTCGCGATCTGCCGTGCTGCGAGGGCGGGGGCAACGGAGCCCGGCCGATGTGCGATCAGAAACTTTATTCGCTCGGTATGATCGGCGGCGTACAGCGCGACGCCGAACCCTTCGGCGGCCGATGCATAATACCCGACCAGAACGGAATCATAATCCCATTGCTCATGCAGCCGGGTGAAGTCGATGACCCATTCGCGCGAAATCTTGCCCTTGATCAGGTGAACCGCGACCCCCTCCATCTGGGTGCCGATCATACCGGCGATTTTCACGGGCATGGTTGTTCCTCCGGTTCCGGGCGTCTGCCGCGCCAATGAGCCGAATGAAACCTGCAATGATCCACGAAAGCAAGAGCTTGGCGCCCATGCATTAATTGAACGCCATGCCGCCGCTCATCGCCACCGTCTGGCCGGTCATGTAGGGATTGTCGAGCAGCATCATGACGGCCTGGGCGACTTCATCCGCGGTGCCGAAGCGGCCGATGGGAATCCGGCTGACCAGGCCTTCCTGCCCCTTCATCATGTCGGTCTCGATCAGCGAGGGCGCCACCGCATTGACGGTAATGCCCTCCTTGACGAGGCGCGCGGCATAGCCGCGGGTTAACCCTTCGACGGCGGCTTTCGAGGCGTTGTAGTGCGGTCCGATCGAACCGGCGCCGCGGGCCGCGCCCGACGATATGTTGACGATGCGGCCCCATTTTCCGGATCGCATCATGGGCAGCACCGCCTGCATGCACAGGAAAACCGACTTCAGGTTCACCGCGATCGTGCGATCGAAGTCGGCTTCGCTGAGATCGTCGACGCCGCGGGTGATAGCGATACCGGCATTGTTGACCAGGATGTCGATCGGGCCGAGCTCTGAATTTGCGCGCTGGACCATCTGTGCAACGGCATCCGCTTGAGAAACGTCGGCAGCGATCGCGATAGCTTTTCCGCCGGTTCCAACGATGCTTTTCACCAAAGCGTTCGCCTCGTCGGTGCGCTCGCGATAATTGATGGCCACGGCGACGCCGGCACCCGCCAGCCTTCGCACGATCGCCGCCCCAATACCGCGCGAGCCCCCGGTTACCAGCGCCACACGTCCACGCAAGGTTTCTGTCGTCATCGGCATCACCAACCTTCTGCTCACCGATATTAAGCGTCTGCCGTCCCGCGGCAAAACAAAAAGCCGGCCGCAATGCGCGACCGGCTCTTTTTTTCAACGCCAGTTCGGCGCTCAGTGCCCGGCAGGCGCCGAGAAGCCGCCGGAATAGCGGTACGCGTCGGGCTGTGGTGCCGGCCAGGCCGCATATGCATCGCCGTTGCGGGTCTGCTGTTGGGTCGCAACCGCGCGGTCCGCCTTGCCGTGATGGCGCTGGGCTGCCGCAGCGAATTGCACCGATGTCGCGACAATCAAGGCCGAGGCGACAATGGTGAGCATGGTCTTGCGCATTTTTAGTTCTCCCTTTCGCGCTTGTCGCTGGCGAGGCAAATGCGCCTCGCGTGTCAGCGCTGCTGTGGAGATAACGATGGCCAGTGCGGATTATTACGCCGCCGCCAATCACGAAGCGGCGAGCAAATTTCTTGGTCAAAAATCATTTCGGCTAAATATTCAGCAGCGGCTGTCGTCAAGCTGTAATAGACTGGCCCTGACCGATCCGGTTCGGTGAGAGAATGCGTCTGTTGCGAGTGAGACCGATGAAGAAAATTTTGCTGCTCATTCTCCTGATGGGCTCGCCGGCCTGGGCGCAGACCCAATTGACGCCCAAAGCGGCGGCGCCCAGGGGCGCGGCACGCGTCGTCGACAGCTGCGCCCCGATCGGCCGCACCGCGAAGGGCGAGCTGGTCTACTCGATGAAATGCGACAATTTGCCGGCACCGCCCGCGCCGCCGCCACAAGCCGAAGTCAGGGAAGCGCCCGCGGCGCCCCCGGAACCCGAGGTGCAGCGGAGCGGCATTTTCGGCTGGTCCTATGACCGCCGGCAATAGCGCGGCCGCGCCGAGGCGCTGCTGAAAACCGGCCTTTGGGGCTGGAATGGTCCTTGCTTCCGCTAATTTCGGCTGCAATGGATAATGCCGGACCCTTTTCGCAAGCCTTCCAAGCCCTCTATGAGAAGAAGAAATCGATGAGCCAACTGATTGTCCGCGCCGGCGAGTTCACCTTCCAGGCCCGTTTCGAAGAACAGCTGGCGCCGAAAACCGTCGCGGCGTTTCGCAAGGCGATGCCGTTCGAGAGCCAGGCGATCCATGTCCGCTGGAGCGGCGAGGGGGTCTGGATGCCGCTCGGCGATCTCGACTTCGGCGTCGTCTTACGAAAACCACACCAGCTATCCCGCGCCCGGCCAGATCATCCTCTATCCCGGCGGCATCAGCGAGACCGAGATCCTGCTCGCCTATGGCGGCGTGCATTTCGCCAGCAAGATGGGCCAGCTCGCGGGCAATCATTTCATCACCCTGACCTCGGGGCTCGAAAACCTGACCGCGTTCGGCAAGGCGGTGCTGTGGAAGGGCGCGCAGAAAATCCGCTTCGAGGAAGTCTAGGTGGCTGAGGCCGGTTACCCGCGCGATCTCCGCGGCTACGGCCGCAACCCGCCCGATCCGAAATGGCCGGGCAACGCCCGCGTCGCCGTCCAGTTTGTGGTCAATTTCGAAGAGGGCGGCGAGAACAATATCTTGCACGGCGACCGCGCCTCGGAGGCATTTTTGTCCGACGTGCTGGGCGCGCAGCCCTGGCCGGGCCAGCGCCACGCCAACATCGAGTCGATGTTCGAATATGGATCGCGCGCCGGCTTCTGGCGGCTGTGGCGGATGTTCGAAGAACGCAAACTGCCGGCCACGGTGTTCGGCGTCGCCACCGCCTTGAAGCGCAATCCCGAGGTGGTTGCGGCCATGAAGGAGGCCGGCTGGGACATCGCCAGCCACAGCCTGAAATGGATCGAGCACAAGGACATGTCGGAAGTCGAGGAAAGAATCGAGATCGCCGAGGCGATCCGCGTTCACACCGAGGCCACCGGGCAACGGCCGCTCGGCTGGTACACCGGACGTTCTTCGATCAATACGCTGAGACTCCTGATGGAAGCCGGCGGCTTGCTTTATCTCTGCGACTCCTATGCCGACGATCTGCCCTACTGGATCAAGACGCCAGCCTCGCAACCGCATCTGGTCATTCCCTATACCCTCGACGCCAACGATATGCGTTTTGTCAACGCGCAGGGCTTTGGCGGTGGCGATCAGTTCTTCACCTATCTCAAGGACAGCTTTGATGTCCTCTACGCCGAGGGCGAGACCTCGCCGAAGATGATGTCGGTAGGGCTGCATTGCCGCGTCGTCGGACGTCCCGGCCGCGCCGCGTCGCTGGCGCGGTTTCTCGATTACATCATGAAGCATGAGCGCGTCTGGGTGCCGACGCGGCTGCAGATCGCGGAGCATTGGCACGCCAATATGAAACACCTCGCCGAAAGCGCGTTCAACATCGGATAGGCAGATGACGAAGACGCTGGCCGATCTCAACAGCCTCAGCCGCGACGATTTTGTCGCCGAACTCGCCAATGTCTTCGAGCATTCGTCATGGATCGCCGAACGGGTGGCGATGAAACGGCCGTTCACGGGCGTCACCCAATTGTTCGCCGCGATGAAGGAAGCGGTCGATCGCGCGCCGGCCGAATTGCGCTTGGCGTTGATCAAGGGGCATCCCGATCTCGCCAACAAGACCCAGCGCGCCGCGGGCCTGACCGCGGAATCCAGCGACGAACAGAACAGCGTCGGCCTCGACCGGTTGTCGGACGCGGAATATGAGGCGTTCGAGCGCGTCAACAACGCCTATCGCGCCAAATTCGGTTTTCCCTATATCGTCTGCGTTCGCCGTCATACCAGGGATTCCATCCTGCGCGATTTCGAACGCAGGCTGCCAAATGACGTGAATACGGAAACGCAGGCCTCGATCGCGGAAATTTGCCGGATCGCGGCGCTGCGTCTCGACCAACTGGTGACGTCGGAGGACCGGCTTGCGGTGCACGGGCGGCTGTCGACCCATGTGCTGGATACCCATAGCGGCAAGCCGGCGGCGGGGATCGCTGTCGAGCTCGTTGAACTGTCCGGCCTCGGCGCGAGCCGCGTGGTCACACGCACCGTCACCAACGCGGACGGCCGCACCGATCAGCCGTTGATCGGTGGCCGCCCGGTGCCGATCGGGCGCTACGAGCTGGTGTTCAGCGTCGGGAAATATTTTGCCGCGCGGCAGGTACCGATGTCGGATCCGCCGTTCCTCGACCAGATTCCGTTGCGCTTTTCGGTGAGCGATCCCGAAGGCCATCTCCACGTGCCGCTGTTGGTCACGCCGTGGAGTTACGCGACGTATCGGGGGAGCTAAGGCAAAGGCCTCTCACCGGGGCGCCAACAATCGGCTGATGAAAGCTACGGCAAGGATGGCGAAGATTCCGGCAACGATCATCGAGCCGTAGGAGCCAGGCAGGTCGTGCCGGAGGATTATCCAGTGGCATGAACGTTGCTCGGGATTGGACAGGACAAGCAACACTGCTGACTGAACTGGAGGCTCCCGCGTGCCGCTGATCAAGAACAGATACGGGAAGGGTCGCGTCCGCGTGATGCGGATTGATCGCGACGGCGACCGCCACGAGGTCAGCCAGCTCAACGTCAAAGCGATGATCGAAGGCGACTTTGCCCGCGCCTATACCCATGGCGACAATTCCACCTCGGTCTCCACCGACACCATCAAGAACGTGGTCAATATCGTCGCCCGCGAAAACACCGGGCTCTGTACGGAAGAATTTTGCCAGATGCTGGCGAAGAAATATCTCGACATCTACCCGCAGATTTCATCGGTCGCGATCACCGCGCATGAAACGAAATGGAGCCGCCTGAGTTTTGGCGGCACGCCGCATCCGCACAGTTTTGTGCTCGACGGCAACGGCAAGCCGTTCGTCGAAGCGACGCTTGCGCGCGACGGTGCGTCGGCGCTGATGTCGGGCATCGACGGCTTTACCTTCATGAAGTCGACCCAGTCGGGCTGGGAGAATTATGTCCAGGATCCCTACACCACGATTCCGCCGACCGCCGACCGGATGTGCGCCACCTCCATGGTCGCGTCCTGGACATGGTCGGGCAAGCCGCAAAACTATCCCGCCACCAACGCAAAAATTCTCGACACCGTGCTGGAAGTGTTTTCGACCACCTACAGCATGAGCGTTCAGGACAGCCTGTACCGGATGGGCGAGGCGGCACTCGCCGTGGTGCCGGAGATATCCGAGATCAGCATGGCCTGCCCGAACATGCATTTCATCCCGATGAACCTGTCGGCGTTCGGGCTCGATAACCACAACGACGTGTTCCTGCCGACCGACGAGCCACACGGCCAGATCGAGTGCACCGTGGGGCGGTAGGTCGTCTCGTGTCCCGGACGCGGTGCAGCGTGTCATAAGCGCGTTTACGCGCGTCTTCGACGCGCTATGGCTCCGCAGAGCCGGGATCCACAGGTTCGCTCCGCCTCATGGGCCCCGGCTCTGCAGCGCACCGCAAGAGCGCTGCGCTGCGTCCGGGGCACGAGAGTTAACCGCCAAACTTCTCATGCAACGCCGGCCACAGTCGGTCCGGCTTGAACGGCGTGGCCGTAAAGCGGATGCCGGTGGCGTTGGCGATGCGCATTGCCGAGCGCGGCGGCGACGGGATTGTAGGGGCTCTCGCTCATCGATTTGGCGCCCATCGGCCCGATCGTGTCGGAGGTATCGGCGAACAGCACTTCGGTGCGCGGAATGTCGGCGAACGACGGCAGATGATAGTCGCGGAATTTGGGATTGACCACGCGACCGTTCTCGTCGATCAGCATTTCCTCGTACAGCGCAGCACCAAGCGATTGCGCGACGCCGCCTTCGACCTGTCCGCGGCACTGCATGGGGTTGGCGACCCGGCCGGCGTCGGCGGCCTGGACGCTCTTCAAAATCCTGATTTCGCCGGTGGCCTTGTTCACGGCGACACGAAAGCCCTGCACGTTGAAGGCGACCGAACGCGGCGTGCCGGCCGAAGTGCCACTCGCGGCCAGCGTTCGGCCGTTGCCGCGCGCCCACTTCGCCAACTCGGCGAATGACAGGCTTTGCCGGCCGCAGATCGCGGCCTCGTTCTCGAGCGTGCACGAGGTGGGCTCGGCGCCGGTGATGTGAGACGCCAGCGCCTTGAGGTCGCGCGCGAGATTTTCCGCGGCCGCCTGAGTCGCGCGCCCGGCCACAAAAATGCCGGCGCTGCCATAGGCGCCGGTGTCGTGGCCGCCGTGGGCGGTGTCGGATTGCCGGAGGGTGATCCGATCGACGCTCGTCGCCAGCGCGGTCGCGGCGATCTGGCGATGCACCGTCGAGGTGCCGTTGCCGAACTCGGCGGTGCCGACCGTCAATTCGAACCCGCCATCGTCACGAAGTGCAATCCTGCAATCGGCGAAATGACCCGCGGGCGGCACGGTGTCGATCATGGTCAGCGCTATGCCGTCACCGATCAGCCAGTCGGGTGAAAGCGGGTTCGTGGTCTCCGTCTGCATCGCGCGCTCGACGAGATCGAGACATTGGTCGAGACCGTAACTGCCGTAAAACACGTCGTGATATTCGGACGCCGGCGGCGACAGCATGGGATCGCCGGCCTTGACGACATTGCGGCGGCGCATGTCGAAAGGATCGATGCCGAGCTGTCTGGCGAGTTCGTCGATCGCGGCTTCGACCGCGATCAGCGTTTGCGGCAGGCCGTAGCCGCGGAAGGCGCCGGCCGGCACGGTGTTGGTATAGGCGGCGACGGCGTCGACCTTCTTGTTCGGACAATTATAGACACCGAGGCATTCGTCCACGGAATGAAACAGCACGGGGCCGGCGTGGTTGCCATAGGCGCCGGTGTTGGAGAGCACGTCGAGCTGCAGCGCCGTCAGTTTGCCGTCTTTGTCGGCGCCCGCCTTCACCGTGACCCGCATCGGATGCCGCGTCGAGGTCGAGATGAATTGTTCTTCGCGCGTGAGCTCGAATTTGACCGGACGCCCGGTCTTCATCGCGGCGAGCGCAAGGATATCCTCGACGAACATTTCCTGCTTGCCGCCAAAACCGCCGCCCACCCGCTCGCAGAACACCCGCACCTTGTCTGGCGCGAGACCGAAAATATCCGCCAGTGCGCGGCGTGTCAGGAACGGCACCTGGGTGCTGGAGCGGACATTCAAAATGCCCTTGGCGTCGACCCAGGCCAGGCCGCCATGGGTTTCCAATGCGGCGTGCTGGACCCGCTGGGTGGTGAAGGTGCCTTCATAGGTCACCGCGGATTGTTTTAGCGCGTTCGCGACGTCGCCGAATTCGCCGTGGCTTTCGGCGACGATATTGCGCCCCGAATTGGTGACGCGGTGCTCCGGCGTCTTGTCGCCATGGATCACCGGCGCCCCCGGCGCGATCGCCAGCGCCGGGATCGACCACCGCGGCAAGTATCTCGTATTCGACCTTGAGACGGCGGCAGCCCTCTTCGGCGGCCGCTTCGGTCTCGGCAACGACCGCGGCAACCTTTTGTCCGATGAAGCGCACGACATTGTCGAGCACGCGGGTGTCGTCCGGATCCATCCAGTCCTTTTCGTGCCGCGCGGTCGAGAACAGCCGGTCCGGCACGTCCTCGAATGTCAGCACCGTATGCACGCCGGGGACGTTCAGCGCAGCGCTGTTGTCGATCGAGACGATCCTGGCGTGCGGATGCGGCGAGCGCAGCATCTTGATGTGCAGCAGGCCTTCGATCTCGGTGTCGAACGTATAGCGCGCCGCACCCCGCACCACCTGCGGCCCGGCCGGCGCCGGCAGGCTGCGGCCGAACGCGGTGCCTGCGGCAGCGTCTTCGACATTGGTCTTGCCGTTGAGCGCGTCCTCGATCGAACGATAGCCGGTGCAGCGGCAGATATTGCCTTTCAGCGAGGCGCCGAGATCCTGCCGCTGCGCCTGGTTCAGCGAGGCGCAGGTCAGGATCATGCCGGCGGTACAGAAGCCGCACTGAAATCCCTGCGCATCGAGAAACGCCTGCTGCATCGGATGCGTGCCGCTATCGGTCGCCAGCCCTTCGATGGTGGTGACGGCGTGACCGTCGGCGCGGAACGCCGGGATCAGGCAGCTATGGACCGGCTCGCCGTCGATCAGCACGGTGCAGGCGCCGCAGTCGCCGGCGTCGCAGCCTTTCTTGACACCGAAATGGCCGAGCTGGCGCAGAAATGTCCGCAGGCATTGTCCGGCCCGCGGGCTATCCGAAAATTCCTTGCCGTTGATCTCAAAACTCATGGCAGCGCCTGCAATTCGCTGCGGATTTCCTCTGCCAGCCGCAGCGTCATCGCCTTGCGCCAGACCGGCTTGCCGTGGACGTCGGTGTGGTAGAGACCGTCGGGAATCCGCTGCAGGATACTTTCGCGCAGCTCGTCAGCGGGCGGAATTCCGGCGAAGGACAGTTTGACCGGCCGCGCGGTGGCTGCGGTGATAGCAAGCACAAAATCACCGTCGCTGATGACGCTGCCGATCAGCAGCGCCGCCGACCGGCCGACCGGCGTCAGCGATATCTGGCGAAACGCCGAACGCCGCTTCAGTGCGGCCAGCGGTAGCTCGATCTGCCGCAGCAGGTCGCCCGGCGCCAGCACGTTGCGCTGGTCGCCGGTGACGAAGTCGGCGACGGGAATTTTCCGCTCGCCGCCATCGGCCTGCCAGATCGTGCAGACGCCGTCGAGCGCCGACGTCAGCGAGATCATCGGACCTGCCGGCAACGACATGCAGATGTTGCCGCCGACGGTCGCGGTCTTCCAGATCTTGAACGAGGCCAGAAATGCCCGGCAGCATTGGTTGATCAGGGGCGAGGCGATCCATTCCGGCGGGCAGGCCAGCGCATCGAGCTGCGCCACGGTGCAGGTCGCGGCGATCGTGAGCCCGGTCTCGCCGATGGTCAGCGCCGGCCATTTGAGGTCGGTGAGATCGATCAGCCGGCTCAGATGAACCTGGGGTTCGGAGAACAGCCAGGTCCCGCCCGCGAGCCAGGCATCGCCTGCCGTCCAAACCGGCAATTGCGCCCGCGTGGTCGGACGCGCAACTTCCTTGATGGTATTCAAATCCATGGATACGCCAACGCTTTCAACACGATGCATCTCGGCTTAAGAGTCTTGCAAGACCAGCGCCAATTGTCACGGGACTTTGGATGGTCTTTGAATTGCAGGGATGGTTGGGCTGATCGTTCTGCCGTTCGTTATCTCAGGGAAAGTTTGGAGCATGGACCCCACGCGGGCAATCTGGATCAAGGATCCCCTAGGTATCCTCGCCGATGGCGCGGAACGCGGCATCGTGGTTCAGAACGGCAAAATCGTCGAACTGGTGCCGAAAGGCGGCCAGCCCGCGGACGCCGGCGGCGTTCTTCGAGGCCGGCGATCATGTGGTGCTGCCGGGGCTGATCAACACCCATCATCATTTCTACCAGACGCTGACGCGGACGCTGCCGGCGGCGCTGGATCGCGAGCTGTTTCCCTGGTTGCAGGCGCTCTATCCGGTCTGGGCGCGGCTGACGCCGCAATCGCTCGATCTCGGCGTTTCACCGTGGCGATGTCGGAACTGCTGCTGTCGGGCTGCACCACCACGACCGATCACCACTATGTTTTCCCGGCCGGGCTCGAGGACGCCGTCGATATCGAGGTCGGCGGCCGCAAAACGGCTCGGCATCCGCGTGCTGCTGACGCGCGGCTCGATGAACCTGTCGCAGCGCGACGGCGGCCTGCCGCCCGACAGCGTGGTGCAGGACGAAGACACGATTCTGGCCGACAGCGCGCGCGTGGTCGCCAAATATCACCAGCGCGGCGAGGACGCCATGGTGCAGATCGCGCTGGCGCCTTGCTCGCCGTTCTCGGTGACGACCTCGCTGATGCGCGCGACGGCCGCGCTTGGCCGAAAAGCTCGACGTCCGCCTGCACACCCATCTGGCGGAGACCGAGGACGAGAACAAGTTCTGCGAGCAGATGTATGGCTGCCGGCCGCTGGATTATCTCGAGCAATGCGGCTGGCTCAATGCGCGGACCTGGCTGGCGCACGGCATTCATTTCAACGCGGCCGAGATGAAACGGCTCGGCAAGGCGAAGACGACCATCAGCCATTGCGCCTGCAGCAACCAGATGCTGGCGTCGGGCTGTTGTCCGGTCTGCGAGATGGAGGAGGCGGGGGTCGCGATCGGGCTCGGCGTCGACGGCTCGGCCTCGAACGACGGATCCAATCTGATGCAGGAGGTGCGCGCCGCGTTCCTGCTGCAGCGGGCGCGCTATGGCGTCGGCCGGGTCAGCCACAAGGACGCGCTGCGCTGGGCCACCAAGGGTTCGGCGGCCTGCGTCGGCCGGCCTGAACTCGGCGAGATCGCGGTCGGCAAGGCGGCCGATCTCGCGCTGTTCAAGCTCGACGAACTGCGCTTCTCCGGCCACGGCGATCCGCTGGCGGCGCTGGTGCTGTGCGGCGCGCATCGCGCCGACCGGGTGATGGTCGGCGGCCACTGGGTGGTGATGGACGGCGCCATCCCCGGGCTCGATGTGCCCGATCTGATCCGCCGCCACAGCGCCGCCGCGCATGCGATGCAGGTGGGGTGACGCTCTCGTGTCCCGGACGCGGTGCAGCGTTCTTCACGATGCACCGCAGAGCCGGGACCCACACGTATCCAAAACGATGGACCCCGGATCAGCAGCGCACCACGCCGCAAGCGCGACGTGCTGCGCAGCATCCGGGGAACGCAATCTGATATAAAAAGGATCCGGGCGTTGCCGCCCGGACCCGGTAGTCTCGGGAGTAACCGGCCTTACTTGCCGGGAATCTTGTCGTCGATGCCCTTGACGTAGAAGTTCATGCCGAGCACCTGACCGTCGTCGAGATGGGTGCCGCCCTTGCATTCGACTTCCTTGCCGTCCTGGCCGACGACCGGGCATTTGAACGGGAACAGCTTGCCGGCGACGATGGCGGCTTCGGTGTCCATCGGCCAGCTTCTTCACGTCGTCGGGCATGTTGGTGTAGGGCGCCATCACGACCATTTTCGATCTTCAGCCCGCCCCAGGTGTCTTCCGACTTCCACTTGCCGTCGAGCTCGGCCTTGACGCGGTCGATGTAGTAGGGCGCCCAGTTGTCCATGATCGAGGTCAGCTGCGTCTTCGGTCCGAACTTGATCATTTCGGAATCCTGGCCGAACGCCAGCTTGCCGCGCTCGGAGGCGATCTGCATCGCCGCCGGGCTGTCGGTGTGCTGCATGATCACGTCGGCGCCCTGGTCGAGCAGCGCCTTGGCGGCGTCGGCTTCCTTGCCCGGATCGAACCAGGTGTTGGCCCAGATGATCTTGACCTTGATGTTGGGATTGACGGTCTGCGCGCCGAGGATGGTGGCGTTGATGCCCATGATGACTTCCGGAATCGGGAACGAGCCGATATAGCCGAGCACGCCGGACTTCGACATCTTGCCGGCGATCACGCCCTGGATGTAGCGGCCCTCGTAGAACCGGCCGTTATAGATCGACATGTTCTTGTCGCGCTTGAAGCCGGTGGCGTGCTCGAAATGCACGTTGGGATATTTCTTGGCCACCTTCAGCGTCGGATCCATGTAGCCGAACGAGGTGGTGAAGATCAGCTTGTTGCCGGCGCGCACCAGCTGTTCGATCGAGCGCTCGGCATCGGGGCCTTCGCTGACGTTTTCGAGATAGGTGGTCTCGATCTTGTCGCCGAATTCCTTGACCAGCGCCTGGCGCGCCAGGTCGTGCTGGTAGGTCCAGCCGAGATCGCCGACCGGGCCGAGATAGATGAAGCCGACCTTGAGCTTGTCGGCGGCGGAAGCGCCGACCATGCTTGCTCCGGCGGCGAGCATCACTGCGGCCGCCGCAATGAGAATTTTTCTCATCGTGATATCTCCGGTTACTGTAAGGGGTGGACTGTCACTCCCGATGCGCGCGCGCCCCATCGCGCGCGCTTCGGATATGAATTCATCGGTCGGGCACGAACACCGTTCCGAGCGCCGCCGGCGCGGTCGAGCCGCCGGTGCGCGCGCGCGAAATCAGGACCAGGACGATCACGGTGGCAAGATACGGCAGCGCCGACATGAATTGCGAGGGAATGCCGACGCCCCAGCCCTGCGCGTGCAGCTGCAGGATCGTGACGGCGCCGAACAGATAGGCGCCGATCACCAGGCGGCCCGGCCGCCAGGACGCGAACACCACCAGCGCCAGCGCGATCCAGCCGCGGCCGGCGGTCATGCCGGGAATGAAGAACGGCGTATAGGCCAGCGGCAGATAGGCGCCGGCGAGGCCTGCGCAGGCGCCGCCGAACATCACGGCGAACATCCGGATCCGCAGCACGGGATAGCCGAGCGCATGCGCCGAGACGTGGTTGTCGCCGGCCGGCGCGCAGGATCAGCCCGGCCCGCGTGCGGTAGAGGAACAACCAGACCGCGACGACCAGCGCCAGCGAGAGATAGACGAAGGCGTCCTCGCCGAACAGGATGCGGCCGACCAGCGGAATATCGGTCAGGCCGGGAATGTGAAGATGCGGCGCCGGCGTGATGCGCTCGCCGACGAAGCCGGCGCCGATCAGGCCGGACAGTCCGATGCCGAGGATGGTCAGCGCAAGACCGGTGGCGACCTGGTTGACGGCGAGGCCCAGCGTCATCAGCGCGAAGATCAGCGACAGCAACGTGCCCGGCGACGATGCCGCAGAGCGCGCCGATGATGATCGAGCCGGTGAGCCAGGCGCCGCCGAAGCCGCAGGCCGCGCCGACGATCATCATGCCCTCGACGCCGAGATTGAGCACGCCGGAGCGCTCGGTCACGAGTTCGCCGGTGGCCGCGATCAACAGCGGCGTCGATGCCGCCAGCACCGACAGGATGATGGCCTCAAGCAGCTCCACAGGCCACCTTTCGCGACGCGAAAATCAGCCGGAAGCGGTAGAGAATGAGGGAATCGCAGGCGAGCACGTAGAACAGCAGGATGCCCTGAAACACCTTGGTGACGTCCAACGGGATTTTCATTGCGATCTGGGCCTGCTCGCCGCCGATGAAGGTGAGTGCGAGGAAAAGTCCTGCAATTAATATTCCAATCGGGTTCAGCCGCCCGAGGAACGCGACGATGATCGCGGTGAAGCCGTAGCCGGGCGAGATGCCCGGGCTGCAGATGGCCGACGGGTCCTGCGACCTCGATGATCCCGGCCAGCCCGGCCAGCGCGCCCGAGATCGCGAAGGTCAGGAGGATCAACTGGTTGGAGTTGAAGCCGCCGAAGCGCGCGGCGCGCGGGGCGGCGCCGACCACGCGGATTTCAAAGCCCTTGATGGTCGTGCCGAGCAGCACCGTGCGCGGCCGCGACCACGACGAGCGCGATGATGGCGCCGAGATGCAGCCGGCCGCCCTCGATCAGGACCGGCACGGTCGCGACCGGATCGAATTCGGCCGTGGTCGGAAAGTTGAAGCCGTTCGGATCGCGCCACGGACCGCGCACGAGATAGTCGAGAAAGAGGTCGGCGACATAGACCAGCATCAGGCTGGTGAGGATTTCGCTGGCGCCGAACCTGACCTTGCAGATCGCCGGGATCAGGGCATAGAGCGCGCCGGCCGCAGCGCCGAGCAGCAGCATCGCCGGCAGCACCCAATGGCCGGCATCGGTGCCTTGGGTCTTCACCGCGAGCCAGCTTCCGGCGACCGCGCCGATCAGGAACTGGCCTTCGGCGCCGATGTTCCAGGCGTTGGCGAGATAGCAGAGCGACAGGCCGATCGCGATCATCACCAGCGGCGTCGCCTTCACCGCGATTTCCTGCAGCGAATAGCTGTCGGTCAGGGGATCGATGAAGTAGACGCCGAGCGCCGAGATCGGATTCTTGCCGAGGATCGCGAACAGGATGCTCATGGTCACGATCGTCAGGCCGATCGCGATCAGCGGCGAGACCAGCGCGATCGTGTTCGATCGCTCGGCGCGCTTTTCAAGCACCAACTGCATGCGCCGCTTCCTTCTGCTCGAGACTGCTGCCGCCCATCAACAGGCCGAGCTTCTCGCGGCTGGCGTCCGCCGTCGCCAGCGGCTCCGACAGATGGCCGTGGAACATCACCGCGATGCGGTCGGTGATTTCGGCGAGTTCGTCGAGGTCCTGGCTCGTCACCAGCACCGCGGCGCCGGCGGCGGCGAGATCGAGCAGGGCCTGCCGGATCACGGCGGCCGCGCCGGCGTCGACGCCCCAGGTCGGCTGGCTGACGACCAGCACCGCCGGGTTGCGCAGGATTTCGCGGCCGACGATGAATTTCTGCAGATTGCCGCCGGACAGGCTGGCGGCTTCGGGATCGCGCTTGGCCTTGCGCACGTCGAAGGTTTCGGTGGCGCGGTCGACGGTCGACAGCGTCGCGGCGGTATTGACGAAGCCGTGCTGCACCATGCCGCTGGCGGCGTGGCCGGTCAGCAGCGCATTCTCGGACAGCTTCATGCGCGGCGCGGTGCCGTGGCCGAGCCGCTCTTCGGGCACGAAGGCCGCGCCGAGCTTGCGCCGCTTGCGTGATCGAAAGATGTCCGGCGGCGATGCCGTCGATCACGACCGTGCCGGGGTCCTGCGCCAGCCGCTCGCCCGAAAGCGCCGCGAACAGCTCGTCCTGGCCGTTGCCGGCGACGCCGGCGATGCCCAGGATTTCACCACCCTTGAGTTCGAGCGAGATGTGCTGGAGCCGGACGCCATGCGGATCGTCGGGCTCGAGGCTGAGATCGTTGACGACGAGGCGCGGCACCGTGGTTTGCCGGCCGGCGGCGGCCTTGACTTCCTTGATGTCGGCGCCGACCATCATGCGCGCCAGCGAGGCCGCGGTCTCCGCTTGCGGATTGCAGGTCGAGATCTTCTTGCCGCCGCGCAGGATGGTGGCGGTGTCGCAGAGCCGCTTCACCTCTTCGAGCTTGTGGCTGATGTAGAGGATCGCGCGGCCCTCGGCCTTCAGCCGATCCAGCACGACGAAGAGCTGGTCGGCTTCCTGCGGCGTCAGCACCGCGGTCGGCTCGTCGAGGATCAGGAATTTCGGATTCTGCATCAGCGCGCGGACGATCTCGATGCGCTGGCGCTCGCCGACCGACAGCTGCCAGACCTCGCGCTTCGGATCGAGCGGAAGCCCGTAAACATTGGACACTTCCTCAAGCCGCGCCGACATGTCCTTGAACGATTCCTTGCCGTCGAGGCCGAGCGCCACGTTCTCGGCGACGGTGAGATTGTCGAACAGCGAGAAGTGCTGGAACACCATGCCGATGCCGCGGCGCGCGGGCTTCCGACGGCCCGGAGAGCACCATCTTCTCGCCCTGCCAGCGCATCTCGCCGTCGCTCGGCTGGATCAGTCCGTAGATGGTCTTGACCAGCGTCGATTTGCCGGCGCCGTTCTCGCCGAGCAGGGCGTGGATCTGCTGCGGCCAGATCTCGATGTCGATGGCGTCGTTGGCGAGAAAGTCGCCGTAGCGCTTGGTCAAGCCCGACCGTCTGGAGCAGCGGCGTTGCGCCGGAATGCAGGCCGGCAGGCGTCGGATCTAACATTCGCTGTCACGCGTGCGAGGAATGAGCTGCCTCAATACTGGGCTAGTTTGGACGTCGGCGTAAGTAGGGAAAAAGCGCCAGCCTTTGCTCAACTCTTCGGCAGGCGACGGCGCATCGTGATTCTCGTCGGCTGCTGACCGTTCGGCCCGTCCGCCGCAGGCTTGCACGATTGTCGCGCTTCCGCGCGAAGATCGCCGAACGGCCTGTTGCAAAATTGTGACGGTCGAGACAAATCGGAATCGCCGAAGTCAGGCCTGCCGCGAAGTTGAGCAGCATCGTTCCATCGTGTGCACGGCGCCGCGGACTGCTCGCGTTCGCGCGAGCTCGTGCGCTGCGCCTGCGCGCGATCGTCGCAGAAACCCAATAAAATCAGGCATAAGTCGGAACGTCCGCGCTCTACTCGGCGATTGCTTGCGCGGCTGCGGCCAATCGCGCGGCCGTCGCGCAAAGCCGCTGATGCGCTGCAGCGTTCTTGATGAAACTTGCGGCAAGCCATGGGGAAAGTTGAGGCTTCTCACGTTCAGGCGAACGGCGCAAGTGTCGCTCCAAGGGCCTCGATCATTCGGTCGTTCAACTTGGGGGTACTCAGGATGTCCTATCGTACGCAAAGCAATTGCAGCCGCGGCGCTGTCACTTGCCACGCTCGCACCGGCGGGCTTCGCCAGCGCGGCGGATCTGCCGGTCAAGGCCAAGGCCAAGCCGGTCGCCGACCTGCCGTTCTTCTTCGTGATCGACGACCGGGTGACCTACTCCTGGATGCCCAAGGGCACCGATCCCGGCATGTTCATCGGTCAATCCGAACGGCACGATCAACGGCACGACCGCCAAGCAGGTCTATTCGTTCACCCACTTCGACGCCTGGGCCTACGGCACCAACTTCTTCACCATCTCGATGTTCAAGTCGGACCACAACGATCCGGCCAATCCCTGCATCGCACCGGGCGTGATCGACCATCTTCGGCGCGCGGCCGAACTGCGCCGGCGCGACCGAAATCTACGGCCTGTTCCGCTCGACCTTCGGCTGGAACGAAATCTTCAACACCAAGGCCTTCACGCATGGGGCCGCTGCATAACATTTCGTTCGAAGTCGGCATGGACGCCAACACCGAAAACAACTTCCTGGCGCCGGCCAAGCGCGACGTCGTCGCCGGTCTGCAGTTCGCCTTCGACCTGCCCTACAAGGGCTACTTCAACGTCGCGCCGTTGGTGTACTGGGAATTCCCAACCACAACGCCTTCACCCAGTGCGGCACGGCTTTCGCGGCCCGGCATTCCCGGGCGTGACCTGCAACTGCCGACGGCAACACCAACTTCAAGCCGACCTGGGCGGTCGAAACCAACTACTACATGGATCTCGGCTTCCTGCCCGAGAACATGCAGTACTTCTCGATCAGCGGCCGCGCCGGCTGGTATGGACCGAAGGGCGACTCGAACAGCCTTCCGCTCATTCCGGCGTCGGCCGGTTCAGCACCGCCACCAAGACCGAGTTCAACAGCGAACCGATCCGTCTGACCTTCGACGCCAGCAAGGCCTTCTGGGGTCCGAAGTACTCGCACTTCGTCGACCTCTGGGTTGCCTACCGCTACTGGCAGAACAAGTTCGGCCTCGATCACAACGCGATGCCCGGCGTCTGCACCGTCGCGGCGACCGGTGCAGAGCACCAACTCCTGCACCGAATCGACCGTCTATGCCGGCGTGACCGTGAAGTTCTAACCGCCTGATCTTCTCCAGGTGAAAGCGATGGCGCCGCGATGAACCCCGCGGCGCCATTTCTCGTTTCTGACGGCGATATGCTGACAGCGCTGATCGGCTATCTGTTCCAGACGCCGTCGTGCAGCGCTTCGGCCTCGTCCTCGAGCAGCGGCCCGACCACCTCGGTCGCCCGCTGGCCGCTCCCGAACACCTCGCGGCAGGGCAGGTCGAGCGTCGGATTTTCCGGGTGGTTGCCGGTGACGTCGCGCAGGCGGTGTTCGCTCAGGCCATAGACCAGCCGGCCGATGCCGGCCCAGTAGATCGCGCCGGCGCACATCGCGCAGGGCTCGGCGGACGAATAGAGCGTGGCGCCCTGAGCACGTCCGGCAGCGAGCGTCGTGCAGGCCTGCGTCGCCAGCAGGCGCTCGGCATGCGCGGTGCCGTCATGCGCGGGCATGTAGCCGTTCTCGGTCTCGATCAGCACGTTGCGGTCCTCGATCGACCAGAATGGCGCCGAACGGATGATTGCCGTGGGTGATGGCGCGGCGGGCGACCTCGAACGACCGGCGCAGGAAATGCTCGTCGCGTTCCGCGGTCAGCTCGAATGTTCGCCATGCGGCTCCTGGCTCGCGCCATCATGCAGACGGCCGATGCTGCAGGCAAGCCAGGCCTAGTGCCCCGCCATGTGCCGGCCGATCTCGGTGAGATCGGCTTCGCTGGCGCGGGCCTCGTAGACGAACTCGCCGTGGAACATCACGACCAGCCGGTCGGACAGTTCGAGCAATTCGTCGAGGTCCTCGCTGACCAGCAGCACCGCGGCGCCGCGGTTGCGCGCCGCCATGATCTCGGCGTGGATTTGCGCCACCGCGGCGAAATCCAGCCCGAAGCAGGGATTGGCGGCGATCAGCACCTCGACCTCGCCGCCGAGTTCGCGCGCCAGCACGGCGCGCTGCACGTTGCCGCCCGACAGCGCCGAGATCGGCGTATCCGGGCGTGCGGGTCTTGATCTTGTAGAGCCCGATCTTGCGCTCGGCGTCGTCGCGGAACGCCGCGCGGTTGAGCCACCAGCCGCCGCTGGCGAACGGCGCGCGGTCGAATTCGCGGAACGCGATGTTGTCGGCGACGCTCATGCCGCCGACGCAGGCGTTCTTCAGCGGCTCCTCCGGCAGCAGCGACATCTTGTGCCGGCGCATTTCCTCGCGGCTGGCGTGATAGACGATCGCCGGCGACGCGGATCTCGCCGCTCTCGGCCTCGCGCTGGCCGGCCAGCACCTCGACCAGCTGGCGCTGGCCGTTGCCGGAGACGCCGGCGATGCCGACGATTTCGCCGCCGCGCACCGCGAGCGAGACGTCATGCACCGCGACCGCGCCGGCATCGTCGAGCGCGTTGAGCTTGTCGAGTTCGAGCCGCGCTGCGCCGACCTCGCCGACCGCGGGCCGGCTGCACCGTCAATTCCTCGGCGCCGATCATCATGCGCGCCATGCTGTCGGGCGTGAGATCGGCAACCTTGCCGTGCGCCGGCCAGCTTGCCGCGGCGCAGGATCGTGACCTCGTCGGCGAACGCCATCACCTCGCGGAATTTGTGCGTGATCATCAGGATGGTCAGGTCGCCGTCGACCACCATGTCGCGCAGCATGCCCAGCACCTCGTCGGCTTCGCCCGGCGTCAGCACCGAGGTCGGCTCGTCCAGGATGAGAAAGCGCCGCTTCAGATAGAGCTGCTTGAGGATTTCGCATTTCTGCCGTTCGCCGGCGGAGATATCGGAGACCTTGGCGTTGAGCGGCACCTTGAACGGCATCCGCGCCAGAAACGCCTCGAGTTCCTTCTTCTCCTTGGCCCAGTCGACCACGGCCGGCACGTCGTCGCGCGCCAGCACCAGGTTTTCGGCCACCGTCATCGCCGGCACCAGCGTAAAATGCTGGTAGACCATGCCGAGCCCGAGCGCGTGGGCGTCCTTCGGATTGGCGATCGCCTGTTCGCGGCCGCCGACCAGCACGTCGCCCTCGGTCGGCGTGGTAGTAGCCCATGATGCATTTGACCAGCGTGCTCTTGCCGGCGCCGTTCTCGCCGAGCAGCGCGTGGAACGAGCCGGGCCGCACCTTCAGTTCGACATTGTCGAGCGCGACGAAGTCGCCGAACCGCATGGTCATGGCGACGGCATCGACGCCGAGCGCGCCGGCCGGCAGCGGCGCTTCGCCGATGATCATGACAGCGCTCCGATCAGCGCCGTGGAGGTCGCGACCGCGCCGAACACGCCGCCCTGCATCTTGATCATCTTCAGCGCGTGCTCGTGGTTGCTCTTGTCGGTCGCCGCACAGCAATCCTCGATCAGCACGCATTCGAAGCCGCGGTCGTTGGCCTCGCGCATCGTGGTGTGGACGCAGACGTCGGTGGTGATGCCGGTCAGCACGATGTTCTCGATGCCGCGCAGCCGCAGCATCAGTTCCAGGTCGGTGGCGCAGAACGAGCCCTTGCCGGGCTTGTCGATGATCGGCTCGCCCGGCAGCGGCGCCAGATCCGGAATGATCTCCCAGCCGGGCTCGCCGCGCACCAGCACCCGGCCGCAGGGGCCGGGATCGCCGATGCCGGCGCCGATCTGGCGCGAGCGCCACTGCTTGTTGGCGGGCAGGTCGGTGAGGTCGGGGCGATGGCCTTCGCGGGTGTGGATGATGTGAAAACCCTGCGCCCGCATCACCGCCAGCAGTTTCTTGATCGGCTCGATCGGCGCGCGGGTCAGCGACAGGTCATAGCCCATCTTGTCGACATAGCCGCCGACGCCGCAGAAGTCGGTCTGCATGTCGATGATGATCAGCGCGGTGTTTTGCGGGCGCAGGTCGCCGTTATAGGGCCACGGCATAGGGTTCGGATTTCAGATAGCGCTCGGGCATGGCACATTCTCGCTCATCGGTATTATCGGGTGATCGACAGTTCGGCCGGCGCGCCGGTCAGCGTGCGTTTCGGCGAGCAGGTGATGATCATGATCGCCAGCGTCAGGATGTAGGGCGCGGCGTTGAACAGGTGATAGCCGGAGGTGACGCCGACCGATTGCAGCGCCGGCCCGAGCGCCGCCGCGCCGCCAAAGGCCAGCGACGCCCACAGGCAGAGCATCGGATCCCAGCGCGCAAAGATCACCAGCGCGACGGCGGTGATGCCTTGTCCGGAGGAAAGGCCCTCGTTCCAGCTGCCGGGATAGAACAGCGACAGGAACGAGCCGCCGATCCCGGCCAGAAAGCCGCCGACCATGGTCGCGCGCAGCCGGATCGCGAGCACCGAATAGCCCATGGCGCGCGCGGCGTCCGAACTCTCGCCGGCGGTGCGGATCAACAAGCCCCAGCGGGTGGTGCGGAACGCCCAGTAGAGAATCGGCGCCAGCGCAACGCCGATCAGGAACAGCACGTTGATCCGCAGCGCCGCGCGGACCTGCGATATGTCGCTCCACCAGCCGAAATCGATCGCGGGCAGCCGCGCCGCGGTCGGCTCGATCAGCGGCTTGCCGAGATAGAATGCCAGTCCGGTGCCGAACAGCATCAGCGCGATGCCGACGGCGATGTCGTTGACCCGCGGCAGCGAGCAGATGCCGGCATGCAGTGCGCCAAGCAGCGAGCCGGTGATGCCGGCGGCGAGCACGCCGAGCCACGGCGATCCAGTCAGATAGGAGATGCCGTAGGCGCTCATCGCGCCCATCACCAGCGTGCCTTCGAGGCCGAGATTGATGCGGCCCGAGCGCTCGGTGATGCATTCGCCGAGGCTGACGAACAGGAACGGCGTGGAGACGCGGATCGCGCCGCCGAATACCGCAAGCGGGACGGTCCAGAGTCCGATCGTTCCATTCGCCATGTCAGGATTTTCCCTTCAGGAAGCCGATGCGTCCGTACAGCGCGTCGCTGGCGAGCACGAAGACGAAGATGATGCCTTGCAGCACCTGCACCGAGGCGTCGGGCAGGCCGAGCCTTCGCTGCAGCAGGCCGCCGCTGGCGCTGATGCCGCCGAGCAGGATGGCGACAGGGATAACGGCCAGTGGATTTTGCCGCGCCAGGAAGGCAACGAGGATGCCGGTAAAGCCGTAGCCGGCGGCGAGATTGGCGTTGGTGCGGCCCTGAACGGCGGCGACCTCGACCATGCCGGCCAGGCCGGCGCAGGAGCCGGCGAGAAAGCAGATCGTCAGGATCAGCTTGCTGACGCCGAGGCCGACGATCTTGGCGGCGCGGATGTTGCCGCCGGCGACCCGCGCGGCGAAGCCGAACACCGTGTGATAGATCAGGATGTAGGATGCGACCGCGGCGATCACGCCGAACACCAGGCCCCAATGCACGTCGGTGCCGGGAATGCTGCCGATCATGTTGGCGGCGCCGATCTCGCGCGTCGACGGCTTGTTGAGGCTGGCGGGGTCGCGCATCATGCCCTCGACCAGATGGTTGAGGATCGCAAGCGCGATGTAGACCAATAGCAGGCTGGAAATGGTTTCGTTGACGCCGCGGTATTGCCGCAAGCCCCCCGCCAGCATGATCCAGAGGCCGCCGCCGATCATCCCGGCGGACACCATCGCGATCTGCACCATCAGCGGCGGCGCCCATGGCATCGCCAGCGCGGCGCTGGTGGCGGCGAGCGCGCCGATCAATAGCGCGCCTTCGCCGCCGATAATCACCATACCCAGTTGCGCCGGCAGCGCCGTGCACAGCGCGGTCAGGATCAAAGGTGCGGCGCGGGTCAGCGTGTTCTGCCAGGAGAACCAGGTCCCGAACGCGCCCTGGTACATGTAGAAATAAAGGTCGAGCGGGCTTTTGCCGAACAGGGCTACGAATATTCCGAACACCGCGAGCGCGCCGACCAGCGCCGCGCCCGGTATCAGGATGTATTCGATGGTCCCGCCGTAGCGTTGGAGGAAGCCCGAATCGGCGGCCGGAGCTATTCCGGCCGCCGCCACGGGATCCGCCGCGTCAGTTGTCACGAAGTCGCTCCGATCACGCCTTCGACCAGATAATCCATCTTCTCGAGTTCGGGATCCTTCTGGCCACGGTCGGTGCCGGCGGTGATCACGGCCTTGCCCTTGTTGTCCATGATCGGGCCCTTGAAGATGGTGTAGGTGCCGGCCGTGAGCTTGGCCTTGATGTCGTCGGCGTGCTTGCGCGCTTCGGCCGAGACCGCCTCGCCGTAGGGCGAGCATTTGACGATCTCTTCCTTCAGGCCGCCGCGGTAGAAATTCGGGATGGCTTCGCCGGCGGCGATCATCTTGACGAATTTCGGATACAGCGCTTCCCAGTTCCACTCGGCGCCGGTGAGATAGGCCTTTGGCGCCAGCGGCGACTGGTTGACGTGATAGCCGCAGACCATCGCGCCGCGACGCGCGGCGTTCTCGACCATGGTCTTGGGACCATCGACGTGACAGGTCAGGACATCGACGCCCTGGTCGATCAGGCTGTTGGTGGCTTCGGCTTCCTTGACCGGCATCGACCAGTCTCCGGTGAAGATCACCTGCGTGGTGGCCTTGGGGTTTGCAAGTTTCGCGCCGAGCGTGAAGGCGTTGATGTTGCGCAGCACCTGCGGGATCGGTTTCGCCGCGACGAAGCCGAGCTTGCCGCTCTTGGTGGAGTAGCCGGCAACGATCCCGGAGATATACTGGGCCTCGTCGATATAACCGAAATAGCTGCCGGCGTTCTTGGGATCCTTGTCGGTCCACAGGCCGCCGCAGTGCTCGAAATGCAGCTTCGGGAACTTGTTGGCCATCTTGATCATGTGCGGATTGTAGTAGCCGAACGAGGTCGGGAAGATCAGGGAGGCGCCATCGAGATTGATCATCGACTCGATGGTCTTCTCGACCGCGTCGGTCTCGGGCACCTTTTCCTCCTCGACCACTTTGAGGCCGGGCATCTTCTTCAGCGCCGCAGCACCCTGCGCGTGGGCCTGGTTGTAGCCGTAGTCGTCGCGCGACCCGACATAGATGAAGCCGATCGTGGTGTCGGCTGCCGCCGCGGTGCGCACGCCGAAAGCCGTGCCCAGCGTCAGCGCAGCACTTCCCTGCAACAAATGCCGTCGTGAAATTTTGCTGAAATCCATCTGCCTGCTCCCTCTCGGCGGGTGTCCCGCCACCAATTTCGCAGCCGCGCCGACACGGCGGAGCTCAAAGGGGATGTCGCAATCTTCGTGCCAGAGCACCTTTGGTGAGCATTTTTATGTAACTGATTGAAATAACGAACATATCTATAGGCAGGCATTGCCGTTCAAAGTTTGTGCAAGAGCTTGGTGGATTAATTTATAGGCATCATTTTATCATTGTATGCAAGGCGGTTAAGCAATTCCCAACGGCGGCCCGGGCGCTGGATGCCCTGCACCGGGTGGGGATTGGTCATTTGTCGGCTGCCCAAGCGGGTTGGGGCTGCTACGAGTGCAAGCGCCGGGGCGAGTGTTGCATCTCATCCGCTGGCATTGAAATTGTATCGATCGAAGGCGCGGATCGGCGCGGGGCTGCACTGGAAAAGCATGAGCAAGACAGAGGCGGCAGTTGCCGGATCGAGGCGATCATTGCTTGGCGATGAGATCGTCGCGCGGATCAACCGGCTCGGGGCCATTTCCGAGACGCCGGAACATCTGGCCCGGATATTCCTCACATCAGAGCATCGCACCGCCGCCGATCTCATTCTGTCCTGGATGCGCGCGGCCGGAATGACCGCGCATCTCGACGCGATCGGCAATGTCTGCGGCCGTTATGAAGGCGAGCGGCCGGGCCTGCCCTGCCTGATGCTGGGCTCGCATTACGACACCGTGCGCGATGCCGGCAAATGGGACGGGCCGCTCGGCGTGATCACCGCGATCTCCTGCGTCGCCGACCTGAACAAGAGAGCGCGGCGGTTGCCGTTCGCGATCGAGGTCGTGGGCTTCGCCGACGAGGAGGGGGTCCGCTTCGCGTCCACGCTGCTCGGCAGCCGTGCCGTCGCCGGCACGTTCGTCGAAAGCGTGCTCAATTCACGCGACCATGCCGGCATCTCGATGCGCGAGGCGATGGTGCAGTTCGGCCTCGATCCCGATCATATCGGCGCCGCCGCCCGCGCCCGCCGCGAACTGCACGCCTATGTCGAACTCCATATCGAGCAGGGGCCGGTGCTGGAACAGCACAATTTGCCGGTCGGCGTGGTCACGGCGATTGCCGGCGCGACGCGGCTGGCGGCGCACCTGACCGGGATGGCCGGACACGCCGGCACCGTGCCGATGGCGCTGCGGCGCGACGCGCTGGCGGGCGCATCGGAGTGCATCGTCGCGATCGAGGAGTTTTGCAGGACCGACCAGGGCGGACTGGTCGGTACCGTCGGCTATGTCGATGCCATGCCCGGCGCCACCAATGTGATCCCGGGAAGGGTCAATTTTGCCATCGACATTCGCGCCCCCACCGATGCGCACCGCAAGCTCGCCGTCGCCGACATCGTCCGCCGGATCGAAGCGATCGCAAAGCGCCGCAATCTGGCGCTGCAGGTCGATGTCACCCACGAAAACCGCACCGTGCCGTGCGCGCCTTGGCTGAAGGGGCAGGTCGCCGAAGCCGTCGCTGCGGAAGGCTATCCCGTGTTCGAACTGCCGAGCGGGGCAGGGCATGACGGCATGGCGATGATCGATATATCAGACGTCGCCATGATCTTCGTGCGCTGCCGCGGCGGCATCAGCCATCATCCCGACGAGCATGTCGAAGTAGCCGACGCCGACGCCGGCGCGCGGGTGTTGCTGCGATTGATCGAGAATTTTAAGCCGAGGGAGTGACCGACAGGCGGTCCCCGCTGTGCAGCGCAAACAAGGGATTTTTATGTTGTAGCTACAAAGTGTCTTTGACGGGAGAATAAATTGTAGCTACAAAACAACGATGAAGATCGTTTGGGACGAACCGAAGCGGCTCGCCAACCTCGAAAAGCACGGACTGGATTTCGCGGATCTAAACGAGACGTTTTTCGATAACGCGGTAGTCATCCCTTCGCACAACAAGAGCAGGCGCTGGATCGCGGTCGGCGTGAACATCCGGGGTGTCGTCGTCGTTGTATTCGCCCGGCTGGGGCGTGAGGGTGTAAGCATCGTCAGCATGCGGCCGGCAAGTCGAAATGAAAGGAAACTCTATGCCGAACGCTAGAAAAAAAGCGGCCTACAGCAAGAAGGACCTGCGCGAAGTTGGCGACAATCCGGAACTGACAAAGGCGGATTTCGCCAAGGCCCGGCCATTTGCTGAAGTCTTTCCTGATCTGAGTGCATCCATTCGAAAGGGACGAGGCCCGAACAAGTTGCCGACAAAAAAGCTTGTCTCGTTACGCCTCAGCCCCGAGGTCATCGAGCATTTCAAATCGACCGGGTCGGGCTGGCAATCGCGGATCGATGAGACCTTGCGCAAGGCGGTAAAGCGCAAGGCTTCGGCTTGATCCAGGCGCGCCGAGCCGGACGGTCTTGAGCCGGCGGGTTGAGCGAAGCGGGTGGCGCGGCGAAAGCCGGATGATCGACGTTGGTCTGAAGCGCGACACCGGGCGCAAGCGGAGAGACGAATCATGGCTGTTTGGATACTACCTGACAGCCCCCGACCAACGAATTGATCCAGGCATATGAACAGCGATATTTCGTTTCCATCTCATCGCGAATACCGGTTTTACCAGGGGTTTGCTGCCACCTGGGTCGCCAACGCGATCCAGGCGGTCAATTTTCTCGGTGATCGGTTCCTGAGAAGGACACATGGCTTGTCGTCGGCGATCGAGGACCTGTACCGGCACTCGATGAACTCGGCGTTTTCGCCGGCGGAATCCTTTCTCGTCACGGGGGCGCCGCACGCCACCGCGTATTATCCCCGGGATTTTGCCTGGTTCTACCCCGATGTTCTCGATCCCGAGACCATCATGGATTCTGACGACGCGGTCCGGCGGGTGCGCTTGCTCGAAAAGAGCGTCCGGCTGATGCTGGAAGCCGTTCGCGCCAATGTCGTCACCACGACCATCATCCCGGCAGGACGCGATCGGTATCTTGGCGTCAATTATTTCTCTCAGCCTTCGGACACGCTGTTGGGCATCCTGGCTGGTCTGGAGCAGATTGTCGGCGCCGACCAGAGGCCGTCCTCCTATCTGGTGCTGTCGCAGGGCGCGCATGCCGGCCGCTTGCTGCTGGCGGAGTATCGCGAGGATCTGAAGCGGGCGATCCTGCAACTTGCCAAATCGCTGGAGCCGTTCGATGACGGCGGCGCCAGATATCTGCTGTGTGACGTCACCGCTCCTCGCTCCGCTGCAACCGACACCCGCGCCGAACGCAGGCGGTTCGTTACCAACGCCTGCGTCTACACGACTTTCCTGCGCGGCATACAACTCGGGGTGATCGACAAGGCCGAGCTGGAGCAACAGCTCGGGCGCGAGCTGTCACAGTACAAGAAGGAGCTTCTCGTTCTGTTCGGCAAGCATGGCTATATCAGGCATGCGCTGCAGCCCGGGAGCGTACCGCCGGCGTCCGCCATCGCGCTGGATTTCGTCAATGTGCACCGCGGATTTTGGGATTTGAGCGACGCTGGCGAGCGTGCGTTGTTCGCAGCCACGACCGATCTGGTCCTCGCTGAACCCCGGTTTCGCATACCGAGCACGTCTCACTTCCTGGTATCGGTGGATAACCCCGAGAACAAGATGATCCACAGGATTGCAGCGCCTGCCTACCAGGGGCGTTCCTCCTGGCCGACGTTCAATGTCGAATTCGCGGATCGGATGCTGGACTACGACGATTTCGCGGGAGTTGATACCTACCGGTCTCATGCCCGGGAGATATTGAACGACATTCGAACCGCTACCGAAACGCATGGCGGATATCAGGAACTGCTGTCCGAAACCGGTCTCAAATACCGGACATGGGCTTATCGGGGAGCGGTTGCGCACTCCTGGTTTCCTCGTTTCCTTTCGGTCTGGCACCGGGCATTCGGAACCCCGCTGCTCAATTGGGTGGATTAGCGACAGCGTAATCCGCCGTCGACCTGACGACGAAAAGGCGGATTACGCCTTTGGCGAATCCGCTCTGCGCCCGCCTGCGCACGGGTGCTGATGCGGCTGATCGAGAATTTTAGGTCGCGCGACCACGCTTGAGATACCGAGCCCGAGATCGCGGGTTCCACCATCAAGCCTTGAGCGAAAACCATCAATGACGGGGTTGTTCCGCGGCGGTTTGGCCGGGGGCTTGCCGCGCTGTCATCATCCTTTAACGGAACTGACATGTGGCCGCAGCACATCTGACAACTGCGCCCCTTAACGTTCGCCCGGGCACTTGCTGCCCGCCGAACCATTTCCCCCGCATTCATAACAAAAGAGGGCGCGTCATGCTTCCTAAACTGACAAGACGTCTACGCGATCGTACTGTCGTTACCACGGCGATCCTGTCGTTGATGGGAAATAACGTCTACGCGATGGACAACAACGCCTTCGGAGACAACAGCAACGGCCGTCGGACCGAAAGCCCGATCAAGCACGTCATTGTCATTATCGGCGAAAACCGGACGTTCGACCATGTGTTCGCGACCTACCAGCCGCGCCACGGCGAACGCGTCGACAATCTTCTGTCCAAGGGAATTATCAAGGAGGACGGCTCGCCCGGCCCGAATTACGCCAGGGCGGCGCAATTCTCGGCGGTCGACAACAATACCTATTCGCTCAACCCGGGTCAGAGGGCGCCCTACAACAACTCGACCAACAGGCTTCAGACGCCGGGAACCTCGTACGCGCCGCAGCAATGCTATACCACCGTGGAACAGGCTGCCCTCAATGGTCCGGGGTGCCTGTCCACGCTGTCGGAAGCCGCTCGCGGCGACTATGGCCTGCGTCCGCAGGATCTGCCGTTGCTGACGACGGGTGCAACCGGCATCGCCGGCAATTCGCCCGATACCCGGATCCTGAACGCCAGCAACCTTCCGAACGGCCCCTATCCTTTGGTGACGGTGGTGCCGGGCGAAGCCACCCAGAGCCTTTATGCGACCTACGGCGGCAGCCCGGTGCATCGCTTCTACCAGATGTGGCAAGAGCTCGACTGCGATGTCAGCAAGGTCACCGGTCACAATCCGAGCGGTTGTCAGGCCGATCTGTTCCCTTGGGTGGAAGAAACCGTTTCCTCCGGCAGCAACGGCAATCCGACGCCGCATCCGCTCGCGGAAGGCAATATCGCGATGGGCTTCTACAACGTCGCCAAGGGCGACGCGCCCTATCTGATGGAGCTCGCCCGCAATTACACGCTCAACGACAATTATCATCAGCCGGTGATGGGCGGCACCTTCGCCAACACGATGATGTTCGGCTATGCCGACGCGCTGTATTACGCCGACGCCAATGGCAATCCCGCCACCCCCAACCACGTTCTGGTTCCGGGTTCGAACCCGCCGGTTTATGTCGATGAGGTCGAGAACCCCAACCCGGCGCCGGGCACCAACAATTGGTACGCCAACGACGGCTATGGCGGCGGCAGCTACACCAACTGCTCCGACTTCACGCAGCCCGGCGTCGCCCCGATCGTCACCTATCTGACGTCGATCCACGTGCCCGCGAACTGCGCGCCGCACGCCTATTACCTGCTCAACAACTACGTCCCCGCGTTCATCGGCAGCGGCGCCCAGGATCCGATCAACAACGGCCCGTTCACGCTGCCGCCCGTGATCAAGCAGCAACACATCGGCGACGTGCTGACGCAGGCCAAGGTATCGTGGGCCTATTTCGGCGAACGCTGGAACGACTTCAAGACCGCCCCCGGCGAAGGCACGAACTTCGGCGCGCTCGACCCGATCGCTTATCTGTATTGCAACATCTGCAATCCGTTCCTCTATTCCGCTTCCATCATGACCAACGCGCCGGCGCGCAATGCGCATATGAAGGACACGCTCGATCTCTATGACGCCATCGCCAAAGGCAATCTGCCGGCCGTGTCGCTCGTGAAGCCGAGCACCTTCAATGACGGCCATCCTTCCTCGTCCCGGCTCGATCTGTTCGAATCCTTTACCCGGCGGATCATCGAACAGGTCAAGTCCAACGATGAACTCTGGGAGTCCACCGCCATCCTGGTCACCGTCGACGAGGGCGGCGGCTATTACGACTCCGGTTACGTGCAGCCGGTCGACTATTTCGGCGACGGCACGCGCATTCCGATGATCGTGGTGTCGAAATATTCACAAGGCGGACACATGTCGCATGAATATTCCGATCATGCCTCGGTCGTGAAATTCATCGAACGCAACTGGCGTTTGCCCAAACTCTCGACCCGGAGCCGCGACAATCTGCCGAACCCGCAGACCTCGGACGATAATCCCTATGTGCCGCAGAACCGGCCGGCGATCGGCGATCTCTTCGGCAGTTTCGTGTTCGCGGATCATGATGGCGGGGATCATGATCACGACCGCCATGGCGACGATCACGGCGATCATTGATCGATAACGGCCGTTCTCACCAGGGGAACGGCCGCGTCGTCACCCCAACGCAAATGGAAGGCCGGATCACCATCCGGCCTTCGTCAATGGAGCCACCCCCTTGAAAACAACCGCGCCGCATCGGGCTCCGGCACCGACGACATCGACAATAGAGACCGCGCGCCGCGCCTTTGCCGGCGGAGATTTGGCGACGACCGAGCGGATTTGCGCCGAAGTGCTCGCCCGCACGCCCGACGAGGGAGCCGCGTGGGCGCTGCTGACCGAAACCGCGCTGCAGCGCGGGCGCCCGGATGCCGCCATCGTCTGCGCCAATCGTGCGGTCGCCCTGATGCCTGGGGATCCGATCGCGTTCATCCTGCGCGCCAAATGCCTGTTCGTATCCGGCGAGGTGCGCGCCGCGTTCGAGGCCGCTGAAGCCGCCGCTCGCATCGTCGGCGAAAGCCCCGAAGCGCAGGACGCGCTCGGGGCGATCTTCGGCCTGCTCGGCTTGCACGAAAAGGCAAAGCACCTGTTCCTGCGCGCGGTCGCAGCCCGACCCGACGAGCCGCAATATCTGTTCAATCTCGCGGCGACCGAGCGAATGACCGGCGTGCTGGCAGACGCCGAAGCGCATGCCGATTCGGCGATCGCGCGCGACCGCCATTATGGCCTCGCGCATTATCTGCGCTCCGACCTGCGCATCCAGACCGCCGAGCGCAACCATATCGAGGAGATGGAAGCGCTGGTCCGCGAGGGCAGGCTGACGGGTCCAAGCGAGGTCCTGCTGCGCTTTGCGCTCGGCAAGGAATGCGAGGATCTCGGACGCGACGACCGCGCTTTCGACCATGTCGAAGCCGGCTGCGCGCTGCAGCACCGCCTGCTCGCGCGCGATCCTGCCGCCGGGACTGGGGAGATCGATGCAATCATCGGCGCGCATACGCGACGCTGGCTCGAAGCCGCGCCCGCGGGCTACGCCGGCGCCACGCCTGTGTTCGTGACCGGGCTGCCGCGCACCGGCACCACGCTGGTGGAGCGCATCATCGCCAGCCACTCCGCCATGCGTTCGGTCGGCGAAACCGGTGTGTTCGCGGCCGAGATGCACCGCGCCATGGCCAGGAGCCCGGCCGGGAGCGACCTTAAAGGCATTGGCGAGCGATACATGGATGCGGCGGCCGCACTTCGCTTGCCCAGAGACGTTCGCTTCATCGACAAGACGCTGGAAAACTATCTCTATTGCGGGCTCATTCACGCGGCGTTGCCGGGCGCCAAAATCATCCTGGTGCAGCGGCATCCGATGGATGCGTGCTGGGCGATCTACAAGGCTCACTTCCGCGGCAAGTTTCCGTTCTCGTATCACCAGATCGAGCTGGCCGATTACTATCTGGCCTTTCGCCGGCTGTCGCAGCACTGGCGCAGCGTGTTGCCGGCCGACGTGCTGCTGGAAGTCAATTACGAAGACATCATAAGAGACCAGGCGGCGGCGAGCCGGGATATCATTCGCTTCATCGGGCTGCCGTGGGAGGACGACGTGATGCGTTTTCACGAAAGCCCGGCGCCGTCGGCGACAGCCAGCGCCGTCCAGGTGCGCCGCCCGGTCTACGCGTCGTCGGTCGGCAAGTGGCGGCGCCATGCGGAGCGGCTCGCGCCGCTGCGCGCCCGGCTGTTGCGCGAGATTCCCGAGGCAGAACTCGCATGATGGTGCAACGCAAGTCTCTGATTTTGATGATCGCATCGGCGATGCTGCTGGCCGGCGGCAGCGCGGCGCTGGCGCAGGTGCAGGTGGGCGGCAAGCTGGAGGCGGTTCATGTCGAAGCCCGCGACGTGCCGCTGCAGGAGGTGCTCGCAGCGCTGCACGACAAGTTCAATCTGCAATTTCGCTCGGACGATGCGCTCGACATGCCCAAGACCGGCGTGTTCGACGGGCCGTTGCCGCGCGTTGCGGCGCGCATCCTCGATGGCTACGATTTTGCGATGAAGATCACCCCGGAAGGTGTCGATGTGCTGGTGCTGCGGCAGGATCGACCCGGCAAAACCGCGGTTGCGGTTGTTTCGGCGACGGCGGTCAGGCCGCCGATGACGGCGGCCGAAGTGAAGCATTACGCCAGCGGGCATCTCCGCTAGACGCTTGAATCACGTCAAAACCGATGTCTTCCACCGGCAAAACCGGACCACCTGCATTTCCGAGATTACCCCCTGACCGGACATGCTGCGGACATCGCAAAATCGACGCGAATGGACCCGTCTCCGACATCCCACATCTGTCTGAGGTGCGCCTGTTACCCTATGGCCACATGCGACAGGAAACTGTGCTGAGCCTCGATAATCGAGCGGTTGTCCGTTGACGCCTGCCAGCCCCCGGGAGTTGGCTCGGGCCATACTTATTCTGTTGCCTGGGCGGGGGCGCTTATGCATGGGAATTTCATTTCGCGTTGGATTTGGACAATCCCTCCGGCGCTCGCTGGTCGCGTAGATGGCCTCGTTCCCGGCAGATCAGGGCCCCCGCGCTGGCAACCTTGTTTCCGCACCGGCTGCATTTTCCTGGTAGCGGTCTGCTCACTTGGCTTGTGGTTGATATCGACCAGCGCGCAAGCCAATGACTTAGCAGAAACCTTCAATCCGCTTCCGGGCCAAAGTCAGACACGGGTCATAGTATATGGGAACACTGTTGGCTCTCCTTACGGAACGGATAGTTACAAACTTAATTCCAAGCGGTACGCCGTCCTGCTGGTGCAATACCTGAATGCAATTGGGCGGGCGATAAAAAATTGTGACAAAAAGGCGTACGACCACAATGTCATGAACATCAAGGCCCTCGTGGAAATTGCTCAGAAGGATTACGAAGCGAAGGAAAAAGCTTTCGAGCAAGCAAGACAAAAAGAACGAGAAGATCGCCCTTGGCTATTCGCCGGGTTCCTCTCAAAGGAGCCCGCATCTGTGGGTCAGGCCTTCGATGACCATTGGAATCTTGCCGAAGCGGCTCGGCTTATTCCACCTTTCGTTTGCCCACCAAAGACGGCCGCAGCACCGCCGCCACCGCCGCCGCCACCTCCGCCGCCCGTAATCCGCTATATGATCGGCGAACCGCCGGGACGCTACAAACGGCAGGATGAAGAGCGACGGGAGATCGGTTTGCGCAATCGGGCCGGCGGTGGACCACGAACCGAATTGGCGAGCTGGACCGGAGGATTTGGCGGCGTACAGGCGAACGGCTCCTTCAGCAGCGTGACGACCAGCGAATTTTTTGCCGCCACGGGTGAGCGTACCAATCGTTTTGATGACACCGGCTCCGGCTTCGGGGGCGGTGTGAACTTCGGCTACAACTGGCAACCGTGGGGCAACAACGTCGTCGTTGGCGTGGTGTTTGACATCAATGGCCTGAATGACAGCGTGCGGCACGATTTCACCGGAGGGAACTACATCGGCTCTGTGGTGAATTTCACCGGATCGGCACTTGTAAGCGGTGGTGTGCTGGTAACACCCAACGTGTTGCTCTTCGGGCAGGGCGGCATCAGCATCGCCAAGCAGCAGCTCAAGATTGATTTCGGCGGGCCCGAGACCAATGAGAGCCAATGGACCCCCGGGTTCACGTTAGGCTTCGGGGGAGAATGGAAGTTGCCTGCTCCGGTTCTCCCGATCAGCAAAGGCACATCGGTCTTCGTTGATTACAAGCGCACTTGGTGGAACACAGCAAACTTGACGATGCCAGTTGCCTCTCCGCTCTTTAACTACGGATGGCGGCGAAATACTGATGGGATCGACATTGGTCTGCGTTTCCGATTGTGAACACGTCTTCCGACATTGTCACTCTTCGGCCCTCGCGCGATGTCCGACTTGAGTCCGGAATGCGCACCAAGGCGGACGTCCGCCGACCGCTCCGAATGTATGGAGTCACGGCCTGGACGCCGTCATTGCAAGGAGCGACGTGTCCGCCGTAGCTCAACGAGCGAAGGCGGAAGCGACGAAGCAATCCATTTTTTCTTTGCGCGGCGAGATGGATTGCTTCGCGGAGGCTGTCATCGGGCGCGCATTCGCGCGACCCGTTGGCTCGCAGTGACGGCCGGATATCGACGCCCTCTCACTCCGCCGCCTTCGCCGTCTTCCCGAACATCCGCGTCGGCGCCGGGAATCCGCACGACGTGCCGTCGGTGACCTTGACCTGGTCTTCCCACGGCAGCCGGAAGGTGCCGGCGACCATGTCCTGCATGAAGGTGTAGGGACAATCCATCGCGCCGCCCTTCACCGCGACATAGCCGCGGTGCCAGAGCTGATAGATGTTGTTCTCGACGCCCCAGTGGATCCGCGCCTCGCGCACCAGGTCGGGGCGTACTTCGGCGGTGATGATCTCGTCGGCGCGGCCGGTCGTGCCGTGGGCGATGATGCTGCCGTCGAAATTGACGATCATGCCTTCGCCCATGGAATCGAACGAGCCGTCGGAGCCGCACATGCAGACGTTGGCGGTGACCATCAGATTCTGGAACGCGTTGGCCTGGTTGGTAAAGCGCCAGCTGTCGCGGATCGGCGCGGTGTAGCCGGCGGTGCGGATCATGATCTCCGCGCCCTTGTAGGCGCATTCGCGCGCCATCTCCGGGAACATGCCGTCGTGGCAGATGATCAGCGCGATCTTGGCGCCCTTCGGTCCCTCGATCACGGGAATGCCGATGTCGCCGGGCTCCCACGGCTCGACCGGAATCCAGGGATGGAATTTCCGGTAGTACAGCTTGATCTCGCCGTGATCGTCGATGATCAGGCCCGGAATTGTAGGGGTTGCCGTCGGGGTTGAACTCCATGATGGAAAAGCAGCCCCAGATCTTGTTGTCGATGCAGGCGCGCTTGAAGGACGCGACTTCCGGGCCGTCGAGCCGGCACATGATCTCGGGGTTGGTGTCCATCGACAGGCCGTGCAGCGAATATTCGGGAAACACGACAAGGTCCATGGTGGCGAGATTGCGCCGCGCCTTGCCGACCATATAGACGATGCGTTCGGTCTGCCGCGCGAGGTCGGCCCGGGTCACGACCACCGGCAATTGCAATTGAACGAGCCCGATGACGACGCCTTCGGGCGATTTGTTGAGGCCGCCAAGTCCGTTCATGTTGTCCTCCCACAAGGCTTGCACATGGAAGCCCTACGACATCGATCCGGCTGAAATCAGCAACAACTATGCCAGCGCCGGCAGGCATTGCGCAAATGCAGTGCAATAAAAATCTCGCCCAGTCGAATGAGCAAATGCACGTCATCAAAGCGACGCACAGAGAATAAGCAAACCCGCGCCACTCATCCAACAAATTGAAAACATGATGGATTCCGTTTTGCGCGAAGCGCCAAACGGTATTGTACACAATGGCACGCGCCTTGCTTAGTTACTCCTTGAGAGTTCTCTCGTTCGGGGCGCGTACGTCATGGCGAACTCAAGTGCTACACTTCGGCAAAGTGGCCGCGGAACCCGAGCCGATCGCGCTCGACTGGGCCAAGACCGCGCTTCTCATCATCGACATGCAGCGCGATTTCATGGAGCCCGGCGGCTTCGGCGAAACGCTCGGCAATGACGTCTCGCAGCTGGCGCGCGCGGTGAAGCCGATCGCGCGCGGTGCTGGAGGCGGCGCGCGAGACCGGCATGCTGGTCATCCACACCCGCGAGGGCCATCTGCCCGATCTGTCCGATGCGCCGCCGGCCAAGGTCGAGCGCGGCGCGCCGAGCTTGCGCATCGGCGATCCCGGACCGATGGGGCGGATCCTGATCCGCGGCGAAGCCGGCCACGACATCATTCCCGAGCTTTATCCGCTCGACGGCGAGATCGTGATCGACAAGCCCGGCAAGGGCGCGTTCTACGCCACCGAGCTTCGGCGACGTCCTGCAGAAGTACGGCATCGAGAACTTGCTGGTGTGCGGCGTCACCACCGAGGTCTGCGTCAACACCACGGTGCGCGAGGCCAACGACCGCGGCTATCGCTGCGTCGTGCTGTCCGACGGCTGCGCCTCCTACTTCCCCGAATTCCACGAGATGGGCCTGAAGATGATCAAGGCCCAGGGCGGCATCTTCGGCTGGGTCGCGGACTCGGCCGCGGTTCTGAAGGCAATTGACCGGAGACTTCAAAGACAGCAGCAGCAGGGAGCATCACGATGAGCACGAGCATGACGGGGACTGCCGGCAAGTCCGATTTCAAGCCGGTACTGTGGACGCCGGGCGACTGGAACGCGTTCTTCGGCTTCGGCACCAACATCCTCGTCAACATGCTGGTGCTGACCGGCCTGTTGCGCTTCGTGCTGAAGATGCCGGACTCCCTCGTGTTCGGCCGCATCCTGCCGGCGCTCGGCCTGATGATGTGCCTCTCGACCTTCTATTACGCCTGGCTCGCCTATCGGCTGGCGCAGAAGACCGGCCGCACCGACGTCTGCGCGCTGCCGTCGGGCGTCAGCGTGCCGCACATGTTCATCGTCACCTTCGTGATCATGCTGCCGATCACGATCAAGACCGGCGATCCGATGAAGGGCTGGTCGGCGGGCCTGGTCTGGGTGTTCTTCCAGAGCTTCATCCTGATGATCGGCGGCTTCATCGCGCCCTACATCCGCAAGATCACGCCGCGCGCGGCGCTGCTCGGCACGCTCGCCGGCGTCTCCGTCACCTTCATCTCGATGCGGCCGGCGCTCGAAATGTACATGACGCCGCAGATCGGCCTGGTCTGCTTCGCCATCATCCTGGTGAGCTGGTTCGGCGGCGTGAAATATCCGCAAGGCATTCCCGCCGGCCTCGTCGCCATCGCGGTCGGCATGATCATCGCCTGGGGCTCGAACCTGTTCGGGCTCGGGCTCGGCGGCCTGAGCGTCAAGGGCGTCGGCGATGCCTTCGCCAGCTTCGGCTTCTCGGTGCCGATCCCGGCGGTCGGCCAGGTGTTCTCCGGCTTCGAATTCCTCGGCGTCATCCTGGTGACGGCGATCCCGTTCGGCATCTACGATCTCGTCGAGGCCATGGACAATGTCGAGAGCGCGGAAGCCGCCGGCGACGAATATCCGACCACGCGCGTGCTGACCGCCGACGGCGTCGTCAGCCTGATCGGCTGCCTGATGGGCAATCCCTTCATCAACGCGGTCTATATCGGCCATCCCGGCTGGAAGGCGATGGGCGGCCGGATCGGCTATTCGGCCGCGACCGGCATCATGGTGGTGGTGCTGTCGTGGTTCGGCATCATCTCGGTGCTGCTGGCGCTGGTGCCGGTGGTCGCGATCTCGCCGATCCTGCTCTACATCGGCATGCTGATCGGCGCGCAGGCGTTCCAGACCACGCCGGTCAAGCATGCGCCGGCGATCGTGCTGGCGTTGACGCCGCATCTCGCGGCCTGGGCCAAGCTGCAGATCGACACCATGCTCGGCGCGACCATGAATGCGGCCGCAGACGGTCGGCGGCCTGGCCGCCGACAAGGTCGGCGCGGTCAAGACGGCGGCGATCGCCTCGCTGCCGCAGCAGGGCGTGCTCTATCACGGGCTCGAAGTGATGGGCGGCGGCTCGATCCTCGCCGGCCTCATCCTCGGCGCGATCGGCGTGTTCGTCATCGAGCGCGATTTCGATGAAGGCCTCGGCCTTCGCGCTCGCCGGCGCGGTGCTGACCTATTTCGGCTTCATGCACGGCGAGGCGGTCGGCATCGGCGGCGGGTTCGGCGTGACGCCCGGCGTCGCGCTGGCCTATGCCGTGGTGGCGGCCGGGCTGTACGCGCTCGGCAAAGACGCGGCCCGAGCGAGGTTGTCTACACCTCGCCTCCGGACGTAATGTCGGCGGCGCCGGCGGAGTAAGGGTACGTGCATCCGAACGTCGAAGGCCCGAAGCCTTGTGCCCGGCATCCCCGTCAACCGCCCTTCGACCGCACCGGCGGTCAAGTCCCGCATATCGATTCGCTCTGCGGGCGAATAGCGTGAGCAGCAGCACTCGGAAGCGTCACGATCAGCGCCGCCGCTGCGCATCGCAAGCGCGATGGCGCGCGACAGAACTTTCGCCTACGCCTTCACGAAAGCGAGCAGCGTGCCGTTGCCTGCGGCAGGCGGGCACGACCACGCCGCCGGCGCTGTGGACGCCGACAGAGCCGAGGGCGTTCTCGGCCGCCGCGAGATCGGCCGCGATCACGAGACCGGCGCCGCCGCGTTCGGGCAGGCCCGCCAGCGATACGCCGGGATAGCGCTTGCCGAGTTGATCCTTGGTCAGGAACACGAAGTCGGCGCGATCGCCGCCCGACGGCACCGCGACCGCGCCGTCCGGCTCGGTCCTGCACCGTCGCGATCGATCATGCGCGACAGATGCGCGGCGTCCTTGGCCGGCTCCGGCGCGACGATCAGCACCTGCTTCAGCCGCTTGGCGCCGTTGGCGTGTTTCATCAGTTCGGGAATCCAGACGGTTTCGCGCGTCTTGTGCTGGCAGGCGAAGATGCGCACGCCGCCCGGCGCTTCCGCGGTCGGCCATTGGAAGGTGCGGAATTTGGCCGCCGACATGCGTGCCGTCGGGCATCGTCACCGGCCGCTCGAAATCGGTCGGGCCGACCGGCGCATAGCCGCGCGCGCGAATTTCCTCGGCGCCGGCGGCCGAATCCACCGCGGTGAAGGCGATGCGCTCGATGCCTTCGCCGCGCTTTTCGAGAAACGCGCGCGCCGGAGCATTATGTTCTGTCGGCGTCAGCACGCCGAGCAATTCGATGTAGTCGGGGTCGAGCATGATGGTGTAGTTGCCCGATCCCATATGCGCGCTGTGGGTGCCGCGCGGCGACACGGTAAAGCCGAGCCGCTTCCAGTTCTCGGCGGCCTGGTCGAGGTCCTTCACCATGACGACGGCGTGATCGATTCCGATGACGTTTTTGAGTGCCACTCTTTTGTTTCCCCGGCATGAATTGAGGGTATTAAGCTAACCAGATCGATCCGGTGCCGCAAGCCGCCACGGGACAGGGATCGACAGGAAGCGACGATGAGATACGCCGACGTCCGCTGGCCCGACTCGCTGTGGGCCGCGGTGACGCCGCCGGGTCCCGATCTGCCCGAACTTGATCGGGACGCGCGAAGCCGATGTCATCGTCATCGGCGCCGGCTTCACCGGGTCTGTCGACCGCGCTGCATTTGCGCGAGGCGGGCGTCGATGTCGCCATCGTCGAGGCGATGGAGCCGGGCTGGGGCGCGTCGGGGCGCAACAACGGCCAGGTGATCCCGACCTTGTCGCGGCCCGATCCGGACGACATCATCGCCAAACATGGCGCGGCCGGCGAGCGCTTCGTCGCGCTGTTGCGCGACAGCGCCTCGACCTTGTTCGATGTGGCGCGGCGCTATCAAATCCAGGCCGAGCAGGAACAGACCGGCTGGGTTCAGCCGGTGCATTCGCCGGGCCGCATCAAGATCGCCGAACGTCGCGTGCGGCAATGGTCGAAATTCGGCGCGCCGGTCGAGTTGCTGTCGCGCGACCAGACGCGCCAGATGCTGGGCTCGGACGCCTGGTTCGGCGGCTTCTGGAACAGGAGCGGCGGCCACATCAATCCGCTGGCGCTGGCGCGCGGGCTGGCGCGCGCCGTGCTCGAGTCGCGGCGGCGCGGATTTATGCGCGCTCCCCGGCGCACAGTTTCGAGCGCCGCAACGGCCACTGGGTGGTCAGGACGGCGAAGGGCGAAATCAGCGGCCGCGCGCTGGTGGTCGCGACCAACGCCTATACCGGCGAATTCTCGAAATCGCTGGTGCCTGACATCGCGCACGAAGTGATGCCGATCCTGTCCTGGCAGATGGCGACGCAGCCGCTGTCCGACAGCGGTCCGCAAGACCATCATTCCCGGCCGGCAGGCGATGTCCGATACCCATGGCGAGCTGTACTTTGCGCGCTACGACGCGCGCAATCGCCTGGTCACCGGCGGCGCGGTGATCGGGCCCGGCAACAAGGCCGAGCGGCTGAAGGCGAGGGTGACCGAGCGGCTGCAGCGGCTGTGGCCGCAGATCGGCGAGGTCTCGTTCGACTACGTCTGGAACGGCTATGTCGGAATGACCACGGACTTTCCTGCCGCGCATTCACCGGCTCGGACCGGACGCTTATGGCTGGACCGGCTGCAACGGCCGCGCGGTCGCGCTGTCGATTCCGCTCGGCGATGAATTGGCGAAGGCGGTGCGCGGCGTGCCCGAGAAGGAATCTGGCGTTGCCGTTCACCGAGCCGGTACCGATCGTGGCCCATGGACTGCTGCGCAGACTGGCACCGCTGATGCTGCTGGTCTACCGGCGGCGCGACGCGCGGGAGATCGCTTAAGGCGACAGCAGCGCCGCATCCCGCTTCCGGGTGAAATCGCCGCCGGGAATCGAGGCCAGCAGCGCCTTAGTATAGGGGGCTGCGGGTTGCCGAACACTTCCGCCGCGAGCCCTTGCTCGACCACAACGCCATCCTTCATCACAGCGACGAGATCGCGGATTTGGGCTGCGACCCGGAGATCATGGGTGATGAAGATGATGGAGAGGCCGAGCCGCTGGCGCAACTCGGCCAGCAATTTCAGCACCTGCGCCTGCACGGAAACGTCGAGCGCGGAGACCGGCTCGTCGGCGACCAAAGCTGGGAAGCCACCCCCGACGGCAAGACCGTCACCTTCAAGCTGCGCAAGGGCGTCAGCAGTGCAGTGCGGCGGTTGATTTCTCATTTTCTAATCGCGAAGTGATTCGGCAGTTCGTTCCCCAAAACCTCGAACCGGCGCTTCAAACCTCTTGAAATTGAGGCTCCGCAGCGTCATGCGGGGCGAAAAATGTCCAAAACAGCAGTAAATAAGGCCTTTCGCGACGATATAGTTGTGCAGAATGTAGAAAAGCCTGTTTTTTTAGGCAATTTGCGCCATAACGTGCGACTTCCAGAATCAATGGAGCAAACATGGCTACCCAAATGTCGAAGTCGCAGTTGATCGAAAAGATCGCGACCACCACCGAAGTTTCCAAGAAAGAGGTCAAGGGCGTGATGGACGCGCTCGTCGACGTCGGTCACAAGGAGCTGAAGAAGAACGGGGTGTTCCTCGTTCCCGGCTTCGCGAAGTTCGTTGTGGTCAAGAAGCCCGCGACCAAGGCCCGCAAGGGTACCAACCCCTTCACGGGCGAAGAGATGATGTTCAAGGCCAAGCCGGCCCGGAAGATCGTCCGCGCACGACCGGTCAAGGCCGCCAAGGACGCGGTTTAAAAGAAAAAGGCCTCCGGTGACGGAGGCCTTTTGCTTTTTGGACCTGCTGGCGACGCCTTGCCTGAGCAAGCGATGCTCCGTCGACTCCCTCGCCCCGCTTGCGGGCCGAGGTGACTCGAACGCCTGCGTTACACCACCGGTGAGCGGCCGCCATCGACATTGATGGCGGTGCCGGTGATGTAGGAGCCTTGCTCCGAGGCGAGGAAGCAGGCGAGGTTGGCGAATTCCTCCGCGGTGCCCATCCGGCCGAGCGGAACGCCCTTGGCGAGATCCCGGGTGAAGGCGTCGAAATCCGTGTCCGGCGCCCTTTGCGCGTGCCGCTTGACCCATTGGTCGCTGACGATCAGGCCGACCAGCATCGCATTGACCAGGATATTGTGCGCGCCGCCTTCGTTGGCCATCGCCTTGGTCAGCGCCATGCCGGCCGCGCGCGAAACCGAGGTCGGCGTCGATGCGGCGGCGGGCGCCTTGGCGCCGATGTTCAGCACATTGATGATGCGGCCCCATTTGCGCGCCTTCATGCCCGGCCAGACCAGCCGGCTGAAGCGGATCGCGGCGAACAGTTTTAGATCGAGGTCCTCCTGCCACATTTCGTCGGTGACGGTCTCGAACGCCATCGCGCGTGACGTCCCGGCATTGTTGACGAGGACATCGATCTTGCCGAGGTCGGCCGTGATCTTCTCATAGGTCTTGGAAATTTCCGCGGCCTTTGCGACGTCGCAGGCGTAATCGCGGACCTCGAGGCCGTCCTTGGCCAGCCGCTCCCGTGCAGCTTTCAGGTCCGCGGCCCCGCGCGCGAGGATCGCGACCCTGGCGCCGGATTCGGCAAATCGTCGCGCAACCGCAATCCCGATCCCTTTGCTGCCGCCGGTGACGACGGCAACGCGGTCTTTCATGGTGATGTTCATTTGGTTTCTCTCCCTGGCGAATTCATTGGTGCCACGCATTGCCCAACCGTGAATGTCGGCGGATTTGGCTTCGAAGCACAAGCATGCGGCGTGGACGACGCAGACGACACGAATTTTCTCCGGTTTGCACCCTCCGAAATCGCAACGTTGCTATTTGCGCGGCGGCCTTGCGGGAAGCGCGGGCCCCGCCAAGATCAAAACAACAAACTATGGAGTCCGGGAGACCACCATGGGCCTTCAACAAACTAGCATCGAGTCGCTGCCGTTCGTCACCGCTGAACTCAATTATCTGGCGCCCACGCCGGGAAAGCCCAGAACCTACGCCTTCGATCCGCCGCCGGGCGAGCCGAAGAGCACCGCGCTGCCTGAACCCCACAATGTTCCAATCTTCGATGCACGGCTGATCGCCGACACGCTTTCGCTCGACCGCGAGGGTTTTGCCCTTGTCAAACACCCGACTATCGTGCGGAATTTCTACGACGATAAGGAGGTGAGGAGCGTCTACTATCCCGCCGCCGAAGCCTTCCTGCGGGCGACCCTGAAGGCCGATCGCGTCGTCATCTTCGATCATACCGTGCGCAAGCGGGTGGAAGGTGCCGCCGACATCCGCGGCGCCGGTCCGCGGCAGCCGGCGACCCGCGTCCATGTCGACCAGACCGATCTATCAGGCGCCAACCGCGTGCGCGAGCATCTGCCCGCCGAGGCCGATGAGCTTCTGAAGGGGCGGGTGCAGGTCATCAATCTGTGGCGGCCGATCCGGGGGCCGTTGCGCGATGCGCCGCTCGCAATGTGCGACGGACAGACGGTCGAGCGCGGCGATCTCATCGCCTCCGACCTGATCTATCCGAACCGCAGCGGTGAAACCTATTCCGTAAAGTACAATCCCAACCATCGCTGGTTCTACGTTCCGCAGATGACGGCGGACGAGGCGCTGCTGCTGAAATGCTACGACTCGTCGACCGACGGCCGCACTCGGTTCGCGCCGCACACCGCCTTCGTCGATCCGACCACGCCGGCGGACGCAGCCCCGCGCGAGAGCATCGAATTGCGGGCGTTGGTGTTCCACAAGCAGTGATCGCAGCGTGAAGAGTTTCGATTAAAGCGCCGCAGTCCACTTCTCCCTCGCCCCGCTTGCGGGGCGAGGTGGCCAGAACGCCGGCGCCGATTTCAATCCAAGGCCATCATGTTCTGGCGGCCGGCGATTGGCGTCTGCGGCGTATTGGTGTTACGCCGCGTCTCAAAGCTTCTTTGGGGCGAGACGATTCATGGACGCCGGGAAGGCCGATGACGCGGGGACCAGCCTCCGTGGCTTGATGTTTGCGCTGCTGGCGCTCGCCTGCGGCCATATGCTGTCGACCCTGCTGCGGACCATCCCGGCCATCAGCCTGGACCTGATGGCCGCCGATTTCGCCACGCCGCCGCAGACGCTCGCGAGCCTCACCTCGATCTATCATTTCGCCTTTGCCGCCTCGCAGATTCCGGTCGGCGCTGCGATGGACCGCTTTGGCGTCCGGCCGGTTTCGCTGAGCCTTCTGCTGGGCACCATCGTCGGCGCGTTGGCGTCCGGCTTCGCCACCGGGCCGGAGAGCTTTCTGTTCGGGCAGTTCCTGCTTGGGGTCGCCACATCGGGCATGCTGATGTGTCCGATGACGCTGGCCGCAAAGCAGATGTCGGCGGCGCGGTTCGGCCTGTGGTCCGGCGTGATTCTGTCGATCGGCAATATCGGTATGCTGCTGTCGTCGAGCCCCTTGGCCTGGATCGTCGAGCATTTCGGATGGCGCGCAGGCTTCTGGACTTCCGCCGGCCTTGGTTTTGCAGTAGCGCTTGCCGTCTTCATTCTGGTTCCGAAACAGCCTCCGGCACATGCCGACACCTCTTCGCCGCTCGCGCAGATGGCCGAGGTGCTGCGGCTCGGCCTGTCGCGTCCGCTTCGCGGCCTGATCGCCCTGGCGCTGGTCTCGTTGGCGGCGACGCTGGTGTTGCGCGGATTGTGGGCGGGTCCATGGCTGATGCAGGTCAAGGGGCTCAGCCGCATCGAGGCCGGCAACGAACTCGGCGTGTTCACGATCGCGCTGATCGTCGGGCCGTCGTGCATCGGGATTTTCGACCGCAGGTTCGGCCATCGTCGCGCCATCCTCGCCGCCACCCATTTTCTCGCGGCGGTCTTTCTTTGCCTGATGGCCGCAGGCGCGCCGCATTATCCGGTTTCAGACCTGTTCGGCGTGACGGTCATGCCCGCGCAATATGACGCTGTTCTCTTCGTCCTGATCGGCTTCGTGCTGTCGGCGCAGCCGCTGCTCTTTGGAATGACCAGGCAGCTTGTGGACGCCCAAAATACCGGCAAGGCGCTTTCGGCGATCAACCTTGCCTTCTTCCTTGGCGCGGCCTTGATGCAGTCGACGACCGGCATGGTTGCCGCGGTCTATGGCTTGCCTGCAGTGCTGCTATTCATGGCGGCTGTGCTGTTGGTCGGGACGTCGCTGTTTTTGATCTATACGTCGCCGGCGACGACGGTAAGATAGGCGACCATGCGCTGCTCCCTGCAGTTGGCGGAAGTCGGCTCCGGACTGACCGTGCGTTAATAAAGGCAACAATGTCTGCCAAGATCGATCCCATCACCCGCTCCGTGGTCCAGCATCGGCTGAGTTCGATCGTGAAGGAAATGGGCGAAGCCATGCTTCGCACCTCCTATTCGCAGATCCTCAATTCCAGCCGCGATTTCTCGCTGGCGATCTGCGACACCGGCGCGCGGCTGATCGCGCAGGCCGATCACCTGCCGGTGCATGTCGGCGCGCTGCCCTGGGCGACGATCGCGGTCGAGGAGCGGTTCAAGGACGTCGCACCGGGCGACGTCATCCTGCTCAACGATCCCTATCATGGCGGCAGCCATCTGCCTGATCTGACCGTGTTCGTGCCGGTGTTCGCCGGCGACAAGCGCCTGCTCTGGACCATCGTCCGCGCCCATCAAAGCGATATCGGCGGCGCCACCCATGGCGCCTACAATCCCGGCGCCACCGAAATCTTTCAGGAAGGCTTGCGCATTCCGCCGATCAAGCTCTACGAGGCCGGCCGGCCGCGCGAGGACCTGCTGGATCTGCTGGCGCTGAACGTCCGAAATCCGCGCGAGTTTCGCGGCGACCTCGCCGCGATGCTGGGGGCGGCGCATCTCGGCGAACGGCGCGTCTCAAAACTGTTCGCGGAGTTCGGCGCGCCCGTCGTCGAGGCCGCCATCGAAGCGATCCTCGATGCCACCGAGCAGCAGACCCGCGCCGTGGTCTCGACCTGGAAGGACGGCGTGTTCCACGGCGAGGCGTTTCTCGACGATGACGGCCATGGCCGCAGCGACATCCGCATCGCCGCAAAGGTCACCAAGAACGGCAGCGATATCGAGGTCGATCTATCCGAATCCGATCCGCAGTCGACCAGTTTTGTGAATTCCTCGCATGCCAACATGCAGGCCGCGGTCGCGATGGCCTTTGCCTATCTGATCGATGCCGAAATCCCGAAAAACACCGGCGCGCTGCGTCCGCTCAAGGTGATCGCCAAGCAGGGGACGATCGTCTGGGCCGATCCCGGCCGTCCGGTGACGCTGTGCACCAGCCATCCCTCCAATGAGATCGTCGAAGCGATCGTCAAGGCGATGTCGGCCTCCTGTCCGGAGCGTGCGATGGCGGGATGGAGCCGCCGGTTCCGGATCGCGATCCAGGGCGAGGACCCGCGTACCGGGCGCGATTTCATCTGGCACATGTTTCAGGCCCGCCCCGGCGGCGGCGCCTCGTCCGGCGGCGACGGCTGGTCGTCGATCGGCGAGTGGCATTCGGTCGGCGGCCTCAAATTCGGCAGCCTCGAAGTCGCCGAAGTGCGTTTCCCGCTGCATTTCAGGCAGCATGAATTCCGCGCCGGCTCCGGCGGCGACGGCCAGTTTCGCGGCGGGCTCGGCGTCGCGCTCGATCTGGTGCTGGAGACGAAGAAGCCGGCAAAGGGCAACACCGCCGGCGATGGCGTGCGTTATGGACCCTGCGGCATGCTCGGCGGCGAGGACGGCCAGCCGCATCGCTATCGATTGCTGTCGGAAGGCCGTGAGCCGCGCGATGTTGCGGACCAAGGAGGTCGGCATTGAACTGCGCCCCGGCGATTGCCTCGAAGTCCGCTCTTCCGGCGGCGGCGGCTGGGGACCGCCGGCCAAGCGATCGGCGAGCGCGCGGCAGCGCGACGCGGAGCAGGGACTGACCAGCCCTCCGGCGGAGCAGCGTAGCTGAAAATGTTCACGATCGGAGTTGACGTCGGCGGCACCTACACCGACCTGGTCGCCACGGATGCATCAGGCAAAACCGTGTTCGCGAAATCGCCGTCGACGCCGGCAGACCAGTCGATCGGCGTCATGGCGGGCCTCGAAGAACTGGCGCGACGATTGAGCGTGACGCGGGCGGAAATGCTCGCGGCGACCGATCGCCTCGTCCATGGCACGACGGTTGCGACCAACGCCTTGCTGGAACGCAAGGGCGCAAAGGTTGCGCTGCTGACCACCGAGGGCCATCGCGACGTCATCGAAATGCGCGAAGGCCTAAGACCTGACCGCTACGATCTGCGTTCGCCGCCGCCGGAGCCGCTGGTGCCGCGCGAACGCCGGTTTGGCGTGCGGGAACGGCTCAAGGCCAGTGGCGAGGTTCTGACCCCGCTGGACGACCGGATCGCTCGACGAGGCGATTGCCGCCGTCAAAAAATCCGGCGCGACCTCGGTCGCGGTTTGCTTTCTGCATTCCTACCTCAATCCCGTCCACGAACTCGCCGCGGTCGAGCATCTCATCCGCGAGTTGCCCGGCATCGGCGTGTCGCGGTCGAGCGACGTGCTGCCGCAGATCAAGGAATATGAGCGCGTCTCGACCACGATCGTGAATGCCTATGTCGAGCCGGTGGTGCGGCGTTATCTGACCAACCTGGAAGCGCGCCTGACGGACGCCGGTTTCAACGGCAGCCTTTTTGTCGTGCTGTCGCATGGCGGCATGGCGCCGGTCGAGGAAGCCTCGCGTCTCGCCGCCGGCACGGTGCTGTCCGGACCCGCCGGCGGTATTTCGGGCAGCCGGCGCTGCGCCGGTCTGCTCGGCATTCCCGATCTGGTGCCGTTCGACATGGGCGGCACCATCTACCGACATCTCGCTGATCTCGGACGGGCAGGCGTCGCTGTCCGCCGACGGCATGCTCGCCGGCCAGCGCATCGCGCTGCGCAGTCTCGATATCGCCAGCATCGCGGCCGGCGGCGGCTCGATTGCCAGCGTCGATGCCAGCGGCACGTTACGGGTCGGGCCGGAAAGCGCGGGCTCGGTGCCGGGGCCGGCCTGTTACGGCAATGGCGGCACGGCCGCTACCGTCACCGACGCCAATGTCGTGCTCGGTTATCTCGATGCCGCCGCCTTCATGGGCGGCGCGCGTCCGCTCGATCGCGCGGCGTCCGAAGCCGCGGTCGATCGGATCGCGGCTTCGCTGGAACTGTCCCGGCTGGAGGCTGCCGCCGGCATCCACCAGATGATCAACCTGACGATGGCGGACGGCATCCGGCTGATGACGCTGCGCCGCGGCGTCGATCCCCGGAAATTCGCGCTGCTGAGCTTTGGCGGCGCGGCCGGATTGCATGCCGCCGAGGTCGCGCGCGAACTGGAAATCAAGCGCATCATCGTGCCGACCGTCGCTTCGGTGCTGTCGGCCTGGGGCATGCTGACCAGCGATCTGCGCTACGAACGGAGCCGGACGCATTACGGCGTGGACCCGCGCATTTCGGCCGGAGAAGTGCGCGAGCTGTTTGCCGGACTGGAACAGCAGGCCGCCGGCCGGCTGCGCTCCTGGTTCAACGGGCCGGTTTCGATCGAACGCTCCGCCGAGATGCGCTACGGCGAGCAGGTCTTTGAAATCGACGTATCCCTGACCGATCTCGATCTGGATGCGCCCGACATTGTCGAGCAGATCGAGGACCGCTTCCACCGCCGGCATGAGGAACTTTACACCTATGCCTCGCGCGGCCAGGAGGTGGTGTTCGTCAACGCCCGCGCCGCCGCCGTCGGCGCAGTCGCGCAAATCGATCGGGATACCGGCGCTTCGTCGTCCTCGGGAGCCTGTTCGCCGCGCACAACGCGGCAGGCTTATTTCGGCGGTTGGCGCCAGGTTCCCGTCTATGCGCTCGATGAGCTCCGGCCGGGCCACACCCTCGCGGGGCCGGCGATCATCGAGGCCGAGACCACGACGGTGCTGGTCGATAGCGGCGATCGCGTGACCGTCAACGCGCTGGGCTGGCTGGACATAATGTTGCGCTGACGCATCGTCCCGCCACCGGTCAAGCGCAACAATTGGTTACAGCAGTCATACTTGAGCGGTATTCTCGTGATCGCTAGATGGAACGCAACAGACGGCTTCCGGGGGCGGTCAACGCGTTTGAGGCGATGTTGATGAAAACAATAAAACAAATCCGGCATTGGAAACCCCTGATCCTCGCAGCGCTGCTCGCGCTCGTTCCGACCAGCGCGCGACTGGCGCCCGATCTCGGCGGGGCCGACGATGAAATTCGCATCGGCAACATCATGCCCTACACCGGGCCGCTGGCCGCGTTCGCGAGCATCGGCAGGGCGGAGGGCGCCTATTTCGACATGATCAACGAGCGCGGCGGCATCAACGGGCGCAAGATCAAGTTCATCTCCTACGACGACAATTCGAACCCCCGCACCGCGCTCGAGCGGACCCGCGACCTCGTCGAGAAGGAGAACGTGCTGTTGATGTTCGGTGCGTTCGGCACGCCGAGCAATCTCGCGACCCGGGCCTATCTCAACGAGAACAAGGTGCCGCAGCTGTTCGTCGCCTCCGCCGACGAGGAGTGGGCGCACCCCAAAAAATTTCCGTGGACGATGGGCTGGCAGCCGACATTTCGGTCGGAGGGAAGGATTTACGCCAACTACATCCAGGCTTCCTATTCGGACCGCAAGATCGCCGTGCTCTGGCAGAACGATCAGTTCGGTCGCGACCTCTTCCTCGGATTGCAGGAAGGCCTGGGAGCGACCGCCGACAGGATTGTGGCAGACATTGCCATTGAAGCGGATATGTCGATCGATGCCCAGGTCGACATCCTCAAGAACTCCGGCGCCGAGGTGCTCGTCCTCAATTGCGCGCCGCCGATCTCGGCCCGTGCCATCCGCAGAGCGGCCGAACTGGACTGGCATCCGGTGTTGGTGCTGGTCAATGCGGCGGCTTCGATTGCCAACGCGTTGCGACCGGCGGGGCTTCAGAATTCCATCGGCGTGATCTCGACATCATTCCTCAAGGATGCCGGAGACGCCACCTGGAAGGAAGACCCCGCCATCAAGGCGTGGCTGGCGTTCATGGACAAATATTATCCCGACGGCGACAGGGAGGACTCCTACGCCCTGTTCGGCTATGCGGCGGCCGAAACGATGATGCAGGTGTTGACCCAGTGCGGCAACGACCTGTCGCGCGAAAACATCATGCGGCAGGCGGAATCCCTGAAAAACTATCAGAACCCGATCGCGCTGCCGGGCATTGCGATCAACACCGGGCCGACCGACTTCCGCCCGATCGAGCAGATGCGGCTGGTGCAATTCGACGGCAATGCCTGGCAGCCGATCGGCGACGTGATCGAGAGCGCGTTTACGGCGCCCCCGAGCGATAATTGAGCGAGGGAAATTTCAATGACACTCCGGTCGTCGTCCCGGCCTTGAGCCGGGACCCATAACCCCAGGAAGTGGTTTTGCGGAAGGTATCCACCACCGCGTCCTCTGGAGAGATTCCGCGGTATGGGTCCCGGCGCCTCATGCGCAATTGCGCATCAGGCCGGGACGACGTGTGGAGAGCTTCTTCGCCTATTTCTTCTGCCCGTAATTCAACAACCCGCCCTTGCCCTTCGGCGGATGTGCGCGCAGGCCTTCTTCGTTCGGTTCGGTGCCCCAGCCCGGCCGGTCCGGGATGACGAGATGGCCGTCGATATATTCGGGGACGTGCGTGAACAGCTCGTGATCCCACGCGAGGCGATCGATATCGGTTTCCATGATGCGCAAATTCGGCACCGCCGCGCAGAAATGCGCGTTCATCATGGTGCAGAGATGGCCGTAGAAATTATGCGGGGCGACGTTGACCTCGAAATGCTCGGCAGCGGCGGCGATCTTCATCGACTGCCACACCCCGTTCCAGGGCGTGTCGATGATCGCGACGTCCATCGCCTGTTCGGTGAAGTAGGGCAGAAATTCGCGCAGGCCCAGCAGCGTCTCGCAGGACGAGATCGGATGCGGGCTCTGCCGGCGGATATAGCCCAGCGCCTGCGGGTTGAAGCTGTCGATCTCGACCCAGAACATATCCATGTCGCGGATCGCGCGTAAGATCTTCAGATAGCCTTCGGTCTTGGCGTTGAAGTTGAGGTCGAGCAGCAGATCGACGTCGGGTCCGGCGCCGTCGCGGATCGCCTCCAGATGCATGCACAGATTGTTCAGCACCTTGCGGTCGACATTGATCTCGGGTTCGAACGGCGAGCCGAAGCCCGGCCGCCAGCCCTGCGGCTTGCCGTCGGTGTAGACGAAGATGTTGGTCTTCATCGCGGTGAAGCGCTTTTCGCGCACCTCGCGGCCGATCGCCTTGACGCCGTCGAGGTCGGTGATCGCAGGCTTGTACCAGTCGGGATGATTGATGCGCCAGGTCGCGCAATGCGACCAGTAGACCCGGACGCGGTCGCGGATCTTGCCGCCGAGCAGTTCATAGCAGGGCACGCCGAGCGCATTTGCCTTGACGTCGAGCAGCGCGTTCTCGATGGCGCCGAGCGCCAGCGCCACCACGCCGCCGGCGGCGGGGCGCGTCGCCGAAAACAGCTCGGCATAGATCCGCTCATGCTGGAAAGCGTTCTTGCCGATGATCCGCGTCGACAGCCGCTCGATCGCGGTGCCGACTCCGGGCGCGCCAAATCCCTCGTCGAATTCGCTCCAGCCGATGAGGCCGTCTTCGGTCATGACCTTGACGAAGTGGTAGTTGCGCCAGCCGGCGTCGCAGGACAGGGTTTCGACGCTTCTGATGCTGGAGGCCTTGCTCATGATTTCCTGCCCGGTCTTGTTCTTGAGTTGGCCGATAACAACAACGGAACGGCCGACGCGTCAATTAAACGCGACGATCGCGACGCCAGCGAATTCCGTAACGCGGAACAAAATTCCGCTTGCATCGCCACCTCAGCAAGGTTTCATGCTCTCCAACGAGAAACCGAACCGGCGGCCCTGTTGCGCCAGTCATTTTGTCATGGGGAAGCGATGGGCGCGTTGTCGCATCTGCGGATTGTCGAGATCGGGAGCGCGGCGGCGACGAGCTACTGCGCGCGGCTGTTTGCCGATTTCGGCGCAACCGTTTCGAAAATCGAACCGCCGGAGGGCGATCCGCTTCGCCGGGCCGCGCCGCTGACGCCGAAAGGGCAGAGCGCGTGGTTTGCGTTTCTCAATTTCAACAAATCCAGCATCGCGCTCGATTCCAAAGATGCAAACGCTGCGTCGCGCCTGTCGGAATTGATCGAGCGCTGCGACATCCTGATCGACGGCCGCGACGTCGATGCGGCGAATTGTCCGGCGGTCGATATTGCCGCGATCAAGCAACGCCATCCCGGCCTCATTCATCTCGAAGCGAGCTGGTTCGGCGGCGAGGGTCCTTACGCGCAATTCGAGGCGACCGATTCGACCATCCGCGCCCTGACTGGCTTGATAAAGCTGGTCGGACCGGTCGAGGGACCGCCGATGCATGCGCCGGATTTCCAGACCGGCATCTTCGCCGGCCTCTGGGGATTTATCGCCGCGGCCTCGTCGGTGCTGGGCCGCATGCAGGACGGCCGCGGCCGCACCAGCTCGCTCAGCATTTTCGAATCCAGCATCGCCGTCACCGAATACATCATGTTCGAAGTCGTTCGTGCGCGGCGACATCATGCGGCGGATCGGCGTCAACCGGTTCTGGCCGACCTTTCCGGTCGGCATCTACGAGACCAAACAAGGCTGGCTTGGCGTCACCACGGTTACTCCCGCGCAGTGGCGCGCCTTCTGCGAGATGCTGGGTCTGCCAGAGCTGCGCGACGATCCGAGGACTGTTCATGGGCGTCGACCGGCTGCAGCACATGGGGAAATCGAAAGCAAGATTCGTTCCGGGATTGAAGCAGACGCACCGCGCAGGAATGGTTTGCGGAAGGCCTGCGGCGCAAGATTCCGATCGTGCCGGTGCCGGAGATTGCCGACCTGATCGCCGATGAAGAGAAGCGGGCGCGCGGCGCGATCGTGCCGATCATGATCGGCGACGAGACCGGCTTTACCGCGGGCTCGATGCAGCGCTTGACCGGCACGCCGCCGCGCCGCGGCGGCGCGGTTCCCGATATCGGCGAGCAGATGCTTGGCCGCGCTCATGCGACAGAGACACCGGCGCCTGTCGCCCAAGCCGCGGCAGCGCCAATCGCCTGCCGCTCGACGGCATCCGCGTGGTCGATTTCTCGATGGGCTGGGCCGGCCCGATCTGCACCCGCACCCTGGCCGATCTCGGCGCCGACGTGATCAAGATCGAGGCGATTCAGTATCCGGACTGGTGGCGCGGCGTCGATCGTCGTCCGGCCTATGTGCTCGAGCAGATGTACGAGAAGTCGGTGCGCTACTGCATCATGAACCGCAACAAGCGCGGCATCACGCTCGATCTGACGCGACCGCAGGGCCTCGATCTGGCCAAACGACTGCTCGCCGATGCCGATCTCGTGGTCGACAATTACTCCGTCGAGGTGCTGCCGAAGCTGGGCCTGGGCTACGACGTCCTGAGCAAGCTCAATCCAAAGCTCGTGATGATGTCGATGTCGGCGTTCGGCGCCGGCAGCGTCAATCGCGACTGCCGCGCCTATGGCTCGACGCTGGAACAAGGCTCGGGCCTGCCGAGCGTGGTCGGCGATCCCGATGGACCGCCGGTCATGAGCCACACCGCGTTCGGCGACGCCGTCGGCGGCCTGAACGGCTGCGCCGCGGTGCTCACCGCGCTGATCCACGCGCGATTGACCGGCAAAGGCCAGTTCATCGATCTCGCGCAGATCGAATGCATGATGCCGTTCGCCGCGCCCTGGATCGTCGCGCATTCGATCGACGGCAAGGCGCCGACGAAATACGGCAATCGCCATCCGGATTTTGTGCCGCATGGCTGCTTCCGCTGTGCCGGCCACGACAACTGGATCGTGGTCGCGGTGTCCAATCGACGCGATGTGGCCAAAGCTGTGCCGAGTTGCTGCGGCCGTGCCGACTGGGCCGCGCGACGACATCGCTGACGACCGCCGCAGGGCGGCGCACCATCGAGAGCGAGATCGAGGCCGCGATCGAGGCCTGGACCTCCGCGCGCGAACCGGAAGCCGCGATGAACGCGTTGCAGGCGGCCGGCGTCGCCGCCGGCGTCGCGCGGCTGCCGATCGAGCTGCTGCAGGACCCGCAGCTGCATGCGCGCGGCTTCATCCAGCATATCGATCGCGCCTTCATCGGCAAACATCCGCAGCCGTCGATGCCGTTTCGCGAAGGCGAAACGCCGTTTCCGGATCCGAACTCGCGCCGCCGACGCTCGGCGAGCATAATCGCGGAAATTCTCGGCGGCATGCTCGGGCTGTCCGATGCCGAGATCGAGCAGCTTGACGCGCGACGACATCATCGGCACCGAGATGCTGATGGAGGAGCAACTGGTGAAAGAGAAGAAGCGGGCGGCGGGCTGATGCTTCTAACGGAACCGTCCATGCCTTTCAAAAAACTGCTGATCGCCAACCGCGGCGAGATCGCCATTCGCATCGCACGGGCCGCCGGCCGAGGCCGGCATCGCCACGGTCGCGATCCACCCCGCCGACGACGCGCTGTCGCTGCATGTCCGCAGCGCGGACGAGGCCGCGCGAAATCCCCGGGCGTGGTGCGCGGGCCTATCTCGATATCGAGGCGGTGGTCACGGCGGCGACGGCCAGCGGGTGCGATGCGCTGCATCCCGGCTACGGCTTTCTGAGCGAGAATGCCGCGCTGGCGCAGGCGCTGCGCGGAGCAGGGCATCGTCTTCGTCGGGCCAACGCCGGCGGCGCTGGATCTGTTCGGCGACAAGGCGCAAGCCAAGGCGCTGGCAAAACGTGCGGCGTGCCGATTATCGACGGCACCAGCGGGCCGACCAGCCTCGACGAGGCCAGGGCGTTCTTCACCTCGCTCGGCGCCGACGGCGCGGTCATGATCAAGGCCATCGCCGGCGGCGGCGGGCGCGGCATGCGCGTCGTCGACGATGCCGCAAAACTCGAAGAGGCCTATGCGCGCTGCCAGTCCGAAGCGAAGGCGGCCTTCGGCAGCGACGGCGTCTATGTCGAGCGCTTGATCCGCAACGCCCGCCATATCGAGGTGCAGATCATCGGCGACCGCCACGGGGCGATCAGCCATCTGTGGGAGCGCGAATGCACCATCCAGCGCCGTAACCAGAAGCTGATCGAGGTGGCGCCGAGTCCCTCGCTGGACGACGCCCTGCGCGCGCGGATCATCGAGGCGGCCAAGACAACTCGCCGCGGCGGCGCGCTACGACAATCTCGGCACCTTCGAATTCCTGGTCGATATCGACGCCAAGGCCGAGGATACCGCGTTTGCCTTCATCGAGGCCAATCCGCGGCTTCAGGTCGAGCATACCGTGACCGAAGAGGTGCTCGGCGTTGATCTGGTGAAATCGCAGCTCGCGGTCGCGGCCGGCGCGACGCTGGCCTCGCTCGGCCTGGCGCAGGCCAATATCCCGACGCCGCGCGGCTATGCGATGCAGCTTCGCGTCAACATGGAGATGATGGACGAGACGGCGCGACGCAGCCGACCGGCGGCACGCTGACCGTGTTCGACCTGCCGTCCGGTCCCGGCGTCCGCGTCGATACGTTTGGCTATACCGGTTACAGGACCAGCGCGGCGTTCGACTCGCTGCTTGCAAAAGTCATCGTCCATTCGCCGGGCGCGAACTGGGACGACGTGGTGCAGAAAGCCGCGCGCAGCTTGCGCGAGTTCCGCATCGACGGCGTCGCCACCAATATCGCCGTTCCTCGGCGCCGTGCTGGCGCATCCGGAGTTTTCGCCAACCGCATCGCACCGGCTTCATCGATACCCATGTCGCTGCATTGGTCGGCGCGGCAAATGAGCTCTGCCGAGCCGCTGTATTTTCGCAGCGACCGGTGCCGCCGCGTGCACGGCGCCAGATCCCAGTCGCGCAGATCCGCGCCGGCAGGCTCGGTGCCGGTGCCAGCGCCACTGCAGGGCACGATTGTCACGATCGAGGTCGGGGAGGGCGACCTCGTTCGCCCCGGCCAGCAGATCGCCGTGCTCGAATCCATGAAGATGGAGCACCTCGTGACCGCGCCGCATGGCGGCAGGGTGACGAAGGTCGCGGCCGGCGACGGCGTGACGCTGATGCAGGACGAGGCGATCCTCTATCTCGAGCCGGCCGAGATCGACGGCCGATGCATGCGGCCGAGGAAGTAGACGTCGATCTCGATCACATCCGTCCTGATCTGGCCGAGCTGATCGCGCGTCACGCCATCACGCTCGACGAAAACCGCCCGGCCTCGGTCGAGCGCCGCCGCAAGACCAATCAGCGCACCGCGCGCGAGAACGTCGCGCAGCTCGTCGACGACGGCTCGTTCGTCGAATACGGCAGCGCTCGCGATCGCCGCCCAGCGCCGCCGGCGCAAGGTCGACGATCTCATCAAGAACACGCCCGGCCGACGGCCTGATCATCGGGCGTTGCCACCGTCAACGCCGAAAAATTCGGCGCCGAAGCCGCACGCTGCATGGTGATCTCCTACGACTATACCGTGCTGGCGGGCACGCAGGGCCACATGAACCACAAGAAGATCGACCGCATGCTCGACGCTGGCCGAAGCAGTGGCGCCTGCCGCTGGTGTTTTATGCCGAAGGCGGCGGCGGCCGTCCCGGCGACACCGACCGGCTCGGCATGACCGGCCTCGACGGGCCCTCCTTCGTGCAGTTCGCAAGGCTGTCGGGCCTGGTGCCGGTGATCGGCGTCGTCTCCGGCTATTGCTTCGCCGGCAACGCCGCGATGCTCGGCTGCTGCGACGTCATCATCGCCACCAAGAATGCCTCGATCGGGATGGGCGGCCCGGCGATGATCGAGGGCGGCGGCCTCGGCGTCTATCATCCGGCCGAAGTCGGACCGGTCTCGTTCCAGTCGCCGAACGGCGTCATCGACATCCTCGTTGAGGACGAGGAGGAAGCGACATCCGCCGCGCAAAAATATTTGTCGTATTTCCAGGGCGCGGTCGCGAACTGGAAAGCGCCGGACCAGCGCCTGCTGCGGCGGGCGATCCCGGAAAACCGGCTGCGGGTCTATGATATCCGTACCGTCATCGATCTGCTGGCCGACGAAGGCTCGGTACTGGAAATCCGCCGCGATTTTGGCGTCGGCATGATCACGGCGTTCATTCGCATCGAAGGAAAACCGTTCGGGCTGATCGCCAACAATCCAAAGCATCTTGGCGGCGCGATCGATGCGCCGGCCGGCGACAAGGCCGCGCGCTTTCTGCAGCTCTGCGATGCCTTCGATATTCCGATCGTGTCGCTGTGCGACACGCCCGGCTTCATGGTCGGCCCCGAGGCCGAGAAGACCGCGATCGTGCGCCACGTCGCGCGGATGTTCGTCACCGGCGCCAGCCTCACCGTGCCGCTGTTCGGCATCGTGCTGCGCAAGGGCTACGGCTTCGGCGCGCAGTCGATGATCGGCGGCGGTTTTCACGCCTCGTTCTTCACAGTGGCCTGGCCGACCGGCGAGTTCGGCGGCATGGGTCTGGAAGGCTATGTCCGGCTCGGTTTTCGCAAGGAGATGGAAGCGATCGACGATCCGGTCGAGCGCGAGAACTACTACAAGGCCAAGGTCGCCGAACTCTACGCCAACGGCAAGGCGGTCTCGATCGCCTCGGTGCTCGAGATCGACGAGGTGATCGATCCCGCCGACACGCGGCACTGGATCATGTCGGGCTTGCGCTCGGTGCCGAAGCCGGAGCCGCGCACCGGCCGCAAGCGGCCCTGCATCGATGCGTGGTGAGGCGGTTTCTCCGTCGTCATTCCGGGACGCGCCACTTGGCGCGTCCCGGAATGACGGAGAGTTGACGAAACCCAACCCGACGGGCAAATCAAAAAAACCTGTCAAGCCCGTCGCGAAGAAAATATTCCGATTGCCATGTCGGGCAAATCACGATGGCAATTCCGCCCGTCTCACCCGACAAGAGGGGCGGCTCGCGATCGTCACGAAACGCGCGGTGGGATGCGGTGGACGCGAGGTGCTGCGACTGACGAGCGCGGCTGATGCGGACGGCGAAGTCGTGTGGTTCTGGCGCCCCGATGCTGGCGTCAAGCTTCGCGGAGATATCCGCGAAGTGACGGTGGCAAGAAAGCCGGTCGCCGGGGAGAGCGCGTTATAAGCCGTAAAACCATTGCGCAGGGAAGGCCGGATGCTCTCCGCTGAACCTGTATGCTCGTGTGCGCATCTTTTTGTGCACTTTGCACACGAGACCGCGGGTGCAGCGCGCACCCGGTCTTCCCTGCGCCCTCTGTATTTTTGGGGGCGAGACGTGAAAAGAAAAACTCGGGCGAATTGAGCCGCGAGATGGCGAAGGCGTATCAACAATCTCAAATGTCGTCCCGGCCTTGAGCCGGGACCCATAACCACCGGCCCATCAACTCAAAATGCTGTCGTTAGATACCTTCTGTAACAATAACCGCCGCGGAGTATGGGTCCCGGCTCAAGGCCGGGACGACAGCAAGAGCTTACCCCAGCCTCAGCTCCTCATAGCCCTTCGCCGCGACCTCGTCGCATTTGGCGCGATACGCCGGTGCGCTGCCGCTGTAGCGGGCGACGATGCGGGTCTGCTTGCCTTCGACGTTGGAGTTGATCCCGGTCATCCAGGAGTTGACCTCGTTGGACAAGCAGGCCGACGCCGAGCGCCTTGACGTGATCGGTCCACGACGCCACGCCCGCAGATGTCGCCTCCAGCCGCGTCAGATTGTTTTCACGCGCAAAGCGGATCAGGCCGGTGACCCAGTCGACGCTGTATTCGATGCTGCGCGGAATGTTGCCGAGCGCGGTGTGCGGCCCCATCAGCATCATCATGTTGGGAAAGCCGTCGACCATGATGCCGAGATAGGTCTGCGGCCCGCTCTTCCATTTGTCCTTCAGCCGCGCGCCGTCGGCGCCGCGGAAATCGATCTTGTCGAAGCTGCCGGTGATGGCGTCGAAGCCGGTGGCGTAGATGATGATGTCGAACTCGTATTCGCTCGTCGCTGGTCTTGATGCCCTCCGGCGTGATCCGCTCGATCGGCGTTTCCGTGATGTCGACCAGCTCGACATTGTCGCGGTTGTAGACCTCGTAATAGAAGGTCTCGAGCGGCAGCCGGCGGGTGCCAAAGCCGTGGTTTTTCGGGATCAGCTTTTCCGCGACCGTCGGGATTCTTCACCCGCTGGCGGATCTTGCGCGCCACGAAATCGCTGATCGTCGCATTGGCCTTGCGGTCGGTCAGGATGTCGCGAAAGTTGCCCTGCCAGATGCCAAAGCCGCGCTCGCCATAGAGCTTTTCGTAGAACGCCTCGCGCTCCTCGTCCGAGACCTCGAACGCGCCGCGCGGATCCGGCGTGTGCAGGAAGCAGGCAAAGGTCTCCTGGCAGCGCGCGAACATCTCGGGATAGCCGGCCTTGATCTTCTGCTGCGTCTCGGCGTCGATCTTGCCGTTGTGCAGCGGCGCGCACCAGTTCGGCGTGCGCTGGAACACGGTGAGATGGCCGACGCTTGCCGGCGATGGTCTGGATGGTCTGTACGCCGGTGGCGCCGGTGCCGATCACGGCGACGCGCTTGCCGGTGAAGTCGACCGGCTCATGCGGCCATCGCGCGGTGTGGAAGGACTGTCCCTCGAAACTGTCGCGTCCCTCGATGCGCGGCAGCGTCGGCGTCGACAGCGGGCCGATCGCGGTGATCAGGAAGCGGGCGCGGAAGCTGGCTGCCGTCCTCCAGCGTGACGTTCCAGCTCCGCGCATCCTCGTCGATAGGTCGCGGCGGTGACCCGGCTGTCGAACTGGATGTCGCGGCGCAGGTCGAATTTGTCGGCGACGTGGTTGAGATAGCGCAGCGTTTCCGGCTGGCCGGCGAAATGCTCGGACCAGTCCCATTCCTCCAGCAATTCCTTGGAAAACGAGTAGCCGTAGGAATAGCTCTCGGAATCGAAGCGCGCGCCGGGATAGCGGTTCCAGTACCAGGTGCCGCCGACATCGGTGCCGGCCTCGAACACGCGCACCCGCAGCCCAGTTCGCGCAGCCGGTAGAGCTGGTACAGGCCCGACATGCCGGCGCCGATGATGATGGCGTCGTATTTCGGCACGGCTCCAGCATGGGCGGACTCTCGATCTGGCTCGCATTGGCCACGCGGCGTTACTCCCAGGAATTGTGATTTCGAGACGACTGATTTCTCCGAAGGCTATCCGGTCTCGCGCCCATGAACAAACCTCGGGGAGCGTAGCTGGTATCGCGAATTGGCGGGCGCTTCAGGCCTATCGCCGCAGTTCCGTCGGCTTGCTGCGCCGCTCGTACAGGTATAACATTGTAAAGCAATCAACCCTCGATGTTTGAGAGGTCGGACCATGGCATATGTATCACCGGCCGCGGCGCTCGCGGGCAAATGGACCTATCGAAGCTTTCTCAATGATCCCACGCTGATCGGCGACGATCCGAACACGGCGCCGGCGAACCTGTATGCGTTGCTGTTCGCCGAGGCCGTGTTCACATTCGCGATTCCGAACGATACGACGCTGACGGGCGCGATCGACTGGACCGGCGGCGGCCTCGATCTGAAGGGCAAGATCCGGGAGAGCGATGGCGGCCCGATCGTCGAGATCGTCGGGACCGGGCGCCCCAACACCGGTACCGCGAATTGGGAGTACGATTACCACGGCCAGCTGGCCTATCACTGGCCGAACGGCGTCAACCAGGTGCCCGCGATCGTCGGTAACGTGATCCGTGCAAAACCTCACAACGGCAACCCTGCGGGCGTGGTGGCGTCGTTCATCGCGGTGAAGCAGCCCTGAGCGAACGCCAGATCCCCGCCAGGTCGGCTTTACTAAGCATCCGATTTGACTCTATCGTCGGTCGCCTGGGCCGGCCGGCTTGCCGCGCGCGGGCTCAAGACGACGATCGCCCGTCAAGCGGCGACGGCAAGGCGGGAGCGAAGCGATGACCCAAGCGCAACGCAAGCTGACTTCGATCGACGTCAGCGATCCCCATCTCTATCAGGACGACATTTGGCGGCCGCTGTTTGCACAACTGCGCCGCGACGATCCCGTGCACTATTGCGAGGCCTCGCCGTTCGGGCCGTACTGGTCGGTGACCCGCTACGACGACATCACGTCGGTCGAACTCGATCACGAGAATTATTCGTCCAGTTCGGAGCTCGGCGGCATCCAGTTCGCCGATCAGCCCAAGGGACAGGAACTGACGAATTTCCTCCGGATGGACCCGCCCGGCCACACCGCGCAGCGCCGCACCGTCGCACCGATCGTGGCGCCGTCGAACCTCGTCAATCTCGAGCCGTTGATCCGCAAGCGCACCGTCGCGACGTGCTGGACGCACTGCCGCGCAACGAAACCTTCGACTGGGTCGCGCGGGTTTCGACCGAACTCACCAACATGATGCTGGCGACGCTGTTCGATTTCCCCTGGGCGGACCGCATGAAATTGACCTGGTGGTCCGACGTCGCGATCGCCAATGTCGATGCGCCCGACGCCGTCGTGCATTCGCATGACGAGCGCATGGCCGAACTCACCCAAATGGGGGAATATTTCCGCAAGATTGTGGGATGTGCGCGCCGATGCCCCGCCGACCTTCGATTTGATCTCGATGCTGGCGCATTCCGAGGCGACGCGCAATCTGCAGCCACGCGAGTTCATCGGCACGATGGCGCTGTTGATCGTCGGCGGCAACGACACCACGCGCAATTCCATGACCGGCGGGCTGATGGCGCTAGTCGAAAACCCTGACCAGTTCGAGCTATTGCGCGGCAAGCGCGAACTGATCTCAAGTCTTGTTTCGGAGACGATCCGCTACTACTCGCCGGTCATTCACATGCGCCGGACCGCGCGCAACGACGTCGAACTCGCAGGCCGCAAAATTGCAAAAGGCGACAAGGTGGTGATGTGGTACATCTCCGGCAATCGCGACGAGGACAAGATCGATCGCGCGGACGAATTCATCGTCGATCGCGCCAAACCGCGGCAGCATCTCGCCTTCGGCGCCGGCATTCACCGCTGCGTCGGCGACCGGCTCGCCGAACAGCAATTACGGATACTCTGGGAGGAAATATTGCAACGGGATATGCGTTTCGAGGTCACCGGCCCGCCGCAGCGGCTCTATTCGAATTTCATCCGCGGCATTCGATCGCTGCCGGTAAGGATCGTGAATTGAAGTCTGCCGGGAGACCGTCGCAAAACCATCCCGTCATTGCAAGCAGCGGAGCGACGAAGCAATCCATCTCGCCGCGCGATGGAAGTATGGATTGCTTCGCTTCGCTCGCAATGACGGCAGAGAAAACCCCAAGGAACCCTAATGAACGATCCCGTTGACGTCCTGATCATCGGCGCCGGCGCGTCCGGCGCGGCGGTGGCCTGGAGCCTCGCCGATACCAAGATGCACATCCTCTGCCTCGACCAGGGCGGCTGGATGAATCCGGCGCAATATCCGAGCACCGGGCGCGACTGGGAAGCGCGGTTCTATGGCGACTATTCGCCGAGCCCGAACATCCGCGGCCGGCCCGAGGACTATCCGATCAACGACGACAACTCGCCGATCAAGGTGGTGAATTTCAACGGCGTCGGCGGCTCGACCGTGATGTACACCGCGCACTTGCCGCGCCTGCACCCGTCCGACTTCAAGGTGAAGACGCTCGACGGCGTCGCCGACGACTGGCCGATCGACTACGACACGCTGGCGCCGTTCTTTGCCGAGAACGACCGGATGATGGGCGTCTCGGGCCTGTCGGGCGATCCCGCGTCGCCGCTGACCCACCCGCCGATGCCGCCGCTGCCGCTCGGCCGCTCCGGCGCGCTGCTCGGCAAGGCCATGAACAAGCTCGGCTGGCACTGGTGGCCGTCGGACACCACGGTTGCGACCATCGACTACGAGGGCCGGGCGCGTTGCATCAATCTCGGCCATTGCACGCCGGCCTGCGCGCAGGGCGCCAAGGCGTCGACCGACATCACCTACTGGCCGCTCGCGCTGCGCGCCGGCGTCGAACTGCGGACGCATTGCCGGGTGCGCGAGATCACTGACCAACGAGCACGGCATGGCCTCGGGCGTCGTCTACTACGACAAGGACGGCGTCGAGCAGTTCCAGGCGGCCGAAGTCGTCATTATCGCCTGCAACGGCGTCGGCACGCCGCGGCTGCTGCTGAATTCGGCATCCGGCGCGCTTCCCGAACGGCCTTGCCAATTCCTCCGGCCTGGTCGGCAAGAACCTGATGTTCCACCCCTATGCCCAGCTCTACGGCTATGTCGACGAGCCGACCGACAGCCAACCGCGCGCCGCCGACCTGCCTGTGGAGCAAGGAATTCTACGAGACCGACCTCGTCGCGCGGCTTCGTGCGCGGCTACGGCATTCAGTTCGGCCGCGGCGTCGGCCCGGTGTTCGAGGCCGTCGCGAGCGAGCAGAAGGGCATTCTGCCGTGGGGCGCGGATCATCACCGCGTGTTCCGCAGGCTCAACGGCCATCGCCTCGCGCGTGTCCGCGATCTGCGAGGATCTGCCGGAGGAGCACAACCGCGTCACGCTCGATCCCGTGCTGAAGGACAGCCACGGCATCCCGGCGCCGAGGATCGACTACACGATCGGCGAGAACAGCCGGAAGATGATGGAGCACGGCATCGCGCGCGGCCGCGAGGTTCTCGACGCCGCCGGCGCCACCGACATCTGCATCAACACGCCGATCCTCTATGGCGGCTGGCATCTGCTCGGCACCGCGCGGATGGGCACCGATCCCGAGCGTTCGGTGGTCAACGAATGGGGCCGCTCGCACGACGTGAAGAACCTGTTCATCGTCGACGGCAGCGTGTTCGTCACCTCGGGCGGCGTCAACCCGACCTCGACCATCCAGGCCATCGCGCTCTACGTCGCCGACCAGATGAAGCAGCGTCTCGCCAATCTGTTCGATTGAGGAAGATGATGTCCGCCGAAACGATCCTCACCCAGCGCAGCGCGACGATCTGCGCGCCATCGCCGGCGATGATCATTCCCGCGAGCGACGAGTACAACGTGCCCGGCGCCGACGATGCGGCGATCCAGGCCGATATCCTCGCAACGCTCGGCCGCGACACCGACGAGGTGCGCGCAGGCGCTCGATCATCTCGCGCGACTCGCCGGCAAGCCGCTCGCCGAGCTCGATCCGGCGCAGGCGCGATGCGGTGGCGATGGAGTTCCGCGCCACCGGCGGCGCGCGCGGCGGCGACGCTCGTCCGCGTCGTGCTGCAATGCTACTACCGCGACGACCGCGTGCTGCGCTCGCTCGGGCTCGAGCTGCGGCGCGCCGTTCCCGAAGGGCTATGTGCTGGAGCAGGGCGACTGGTCGCTGCTCGATCCCGTGAAGGCGCGGCCGCCGATGTTGCGCCGGGCGCAATAGGCGAGCGGGCAGGCTTGCGCCCGTCGCAGAGGCTCTTGCGAGAGCGAAATCCGCCACCATCTGACGATGGCCGAAGGAATTTCGCCATGCTGGATTTGACTTACCTCAGATATCCCCGATGACGGCCTGTCGTCGGCGGCGACCGAACATACCCCTGCCAACGATCAAGCCCTGCTCGACGCCTATTCCAACGCCGTGATCGGCGTGACCGAACGCGTCGGGCCCGCCGTGGTGCGCGTCGAGACCGGACCGAAAGTCCGCAACGCGCGCGAGCGCGGCGGGCTCGGCTCCGGCATCGTGATCTCGCCGGACGGACTGGTGCTGACCAACAGCCACGTGGTCGGGTCGTCGAAGGAGATCAGGCTGCGCGACACCGAGGGCTTTGTCACCGACGCCCGCGTGCTCGGCGTCGATCCCGATACCGATCTCGCGTTGCTGCGCGCCGACGGCGCGCGCGATCTGCCTATGCCTCGCTCGGCAATTCCAAAAGCCTGCGCCGCGGCCAGCTCGTGGTCGCGATCGGCAATCCGCTCGGCTTTGAATCGACGGTCACCGCCGGCGTGGTGTCGGCGCTCGGCCGCTCGATCCGCTCGGTCAGCGGGCCGGACCATCGAGGACGTGATCCAGACCGACGCCGCGCTCAATCCCGGCAATTCCGGCGGGCCGCTGGTGTCGTCGTCGGCCGAGGTGATCGGCATCAACACCGCGATCATCAACGGCGCGCAGGGCATCTGCTTTGCGGTCGCCAGCAACACCGCGCAGTTCGTGCTGTCGGAGATCATCCGCCACGGCTATGTCCGGCGCGCCTATATCGGCGTCGCCGGCCAGACCGCGCCGATCCCGCGGCGGCATGCGGTGGTGGCCGGCGTCGACAACAAGATGGGCGCGCTGCTGGCGCAGATCGAGCCGGACAGGCCGGCGGCGAAGGCCGGACTGTTGCCCGGCGACGTCGTGATCAAGCTCGACGGCGTCGAGATCAACGGCGTCGACGATCTGATCCGCGCGCTCGACCGCGACCGCATCGACCGGACGCTTGCAATGGACGTGCTGCGGATGGGCCGTCTGCGCGCGATCGACATTCACCCGATCGAGCGCAAGCCGGCGGCGCGGCAGTAGCAGGGATTACTGCTGCAGCGCCGCCAGCAACTCGTCGGGCGTTTCCACCATCATCATGTGGCCGGCGCCCGGCAGGACCACGGTGCGGGCGTTCGGGGTCGCCGCGGCCAGCGTCTTGCCGGCCTTGGCGGGGGTCATCATGTCGCGCTCGCCGAGGATGAAGGTCGTGGGCACCTTGACCTGCGCCGCCGCGGCCAGCGCGCCCTGATAGGCGTTGCAGGCGTTGAGATCATTGAACAGCACGCCCGGGCGCGGTCTGCTGCAGCACGCGTTGTGCGCCCTGGTGCATCCACAGTCCCGGCGCGAGGCTGCCGCCGAGTTCGGCCCTAAAACCGAGGCCCCAGATCGACACCATGTCGAAGGCATCGGGATCGTTGGCTTCCGCGGCCCTCAACAGATCGGGCCCGACCGTCATCGTCGCAGCGGTTCCGATCAGGCTCAGGCCGGCGACCTTGTCCGGATGCCGCGCCGACGTCTCGAGCGCGATCAGCGAGCCCATGGAATGCCCGACCAGCTTTGCCTTCGGCGCGCCGGCGGCATCGATCAGGGCCGCGGTCCAGTCGGCCATGTCGGCGATGGTCGGCAGCGCCTTGCCGGACGAGCGGCCGTGGCCCGGCAAATCCGGCGCCAGTACGGCATAGCCGTGATGGGCGAACCAGCGGCTGTGCAGCGCCCAGGTCGAATGGTCAAAACCCGCGCCATGCAGCATCACGACCGCGGGCAGCGACGGATCAAAAGGCTGGCCGCCGGTGGCGATGAAGGTATCGAATTCCGTTGACGGACAATTGCATGGCTCAAACCCTCTGCGACGCGCGCAGCGCCTGGCCGAGATCGTCGATGATGTCGGCCGCGGCTTCGATGCCGACCGACAGCCGCACCAGTTCCTCGCCGATGCCGGCGGCCTTGAGCTGGGCTGCATCCATCTGCTGATGGGTGGTGCTGGCGGGATGGATCACCAGCGTCTTGGCGTCGCCGACATTGGCGAGGTGGCTGACCATGCGCAGCGTCTCGATGAATTTTTTGCCCGCAGGCCGGCCGCCCTTGATGCCAAAACTGACGATCGATCCGGCGCCGCGCGGCAGCAGTTTTTTGGCGAGCTCGTAATCCGGATGATTCTCCAGCGCAGGATGCAGCACCCAGTCGACGGCCTTGTTGGCCTTGAGGAAGTCGAGCACGGCGAGCGTATTGGTCATGTGCCGCTCCATGCGCACGCCCAGCGTTTCGACGCCCTGCAGCAGCTGGAACGCGTTGGTCGGCGACAGACACGCGCCGAAATCGCGCAGGCCTTCGGTGCGGGCGCGCATGATGAACGCGGCCTGGCCGAATTGCTCGTCGAAGACGATGCCGTGATAGCCGGCATAGGGTTCGGTCAGGACAGGGAATTTGCCGGACGCGTGCCAATCGAACCGGCCGCCATCGACGATGACGCCGCCGATCGCGATGCCGTGGCCGCCGATCCATTTGGTCGCGGAGTTCATCACGATATCGGCGCCGAGTTCGATCGGGCGGCTGAGAAACGGCGTCGCAAAGGTGTTGTCGATCAGCAGTGGAATTTTTGCGTCATGCGCGATTTGGGCAACCGCCGGAATATCCAGAACCTCGAGGCCGGGATTGCCGATGGTCTCGCCGATCACCAGCCGGGTATTCGGCTTGATCGCGGCGCGGAATTCATCGAGCGCGCGGGGCTTTACAAACGTAGTCGTGATACCGAAGCGCGGCAGGGTGTGCGCCAGCAAATTGATGGTGCCGCCATAGAGCGAGGAGGAGGCGACGATATGGTCGCCGGCGTTGAGGAGTGTCGCGATCGCCAGATGCAGCGCGGCCATGCCGCTGGCCGTGCAGATCGCGCCGACGCCGGCTTCCAGCGCCGCCAGCCGCTCTTCGAGCACCGCGGTCGTCGGGATTGGAAATGCGGGTATAGATGTGTCCGGCCCGTTCCAGGTTGAACAACGCAGCCGCGTGATCGGAATCCTGAAAGACGTAGGATGTGGTCTGATAGATCGGAACCGCGCGTGCGCCGGTGACGGGATCGGGCCGCTGGCCGGCATGCAGGCTCAGGGTTTCAAAAGCAGGCGGCTTGGGTGCGGGCATAGGGACTCGCCAAATCGATGGGTGGCCTGGGATGAAGTGGAGTTCAGACGTGGACGGCGGTGCGGACGCGGCCGACATTGCCGAACACCCGCAGATAGCGCTCGACCTCGGATGCGCTGCCGGTGGCCTTTTCCGGATTGTCCGACAGTTTGACGGCCGGCCGTCCGTCGACCGACGTCACCTTGCAGACGATCGAGATCGGATCGAGATCGACCGAGCCGTCCGGCGCGCAGCCGACGAAATCATTGGTGAGGTTGGTGCCCCAGCCGAAGCTGACGCGAACGCGGCCGGCGAAATGGCGGTAGGTCTCCTCGATCGAGCCGACATCCATGCCGTCGGAAAACACCAACAGCTTCTCCCGGGGATCGCGGCCCTTCTGCTTCCACCACTTGATGATCTCTTCGCCGGCCGCGATCGGCGGCGCGCTGTCGGGACGAAAGCCGGTCCAGTCGGCGACCCAGTCCGGCGCGTCGCGCAGGAACGGTTTGGTGCCGAAGGCGTCGGGCAGCGCGATCAGCAGGTTGCCGCCATAGGTGTGGCGCCATTGGTCGAGGATGCGATAGGGCGCCCAGCGCAGCTCGGTGTCGTCGTTGGCGAGCGCGGCTGCCACCATCGGCAATTCATGCGCGTTGGTGCCGATCGCTTCGAGATCGTTGTCCATCGCCAGCAGCACGTTGGAGGTGCCGGTGAAGGACGACCCCAGGCCTTCCTTGACCGCCTCGACGCACCAGCGCTGCCACAGAAAGCCATGGCGGCGGCGGGTGCCGAAATCCGACAGCCGCAGGCCGTCGAGCTTGCGCAGCCGCTCGACCTTGGACCAGAGTTTGGCCTTGGCGCGGGCGTAGAGCACGTCGAGCGCGAAGCGGCCCTGGCCCTTCATCGCCTGCCGCGAGCGCAACTCGTTGAGGATCGCGAGCGCCGGGATTTCCCACATCGTGGTGTGGGTCCACGGCCCGTGGAAATGCAGTTCGTACTGGCCGTCGACCTTGTGCAGCTCGTATTCGGGCAGGCGGAAAGTGGCGAGCCAGTTGATGAAGTCCGGCGAGAACATCTGGGTCTTGCCGTAGAACGTATTGCCGGCGAGCCAGATCAGCTCCTTCTTGCTGAAGCGGATCGAGCGGGCGTGGTCGAGCTGGGCGCGCAAGTTCGCCTTCGTCGATGATCTCGGCGAGCCGGACATGCCGGCTGCGGTTGATGACCGAAAAGGTCACGCGCTGATCCGGGTAGAACTCCCGGATCATCTGCTGCATCAGCAGCTTGTAGAAATCGGTATCGAGCAGGCTGCGCACGATCGGATCGAGCCGCCAGCCGTGATTGTAGGTCCGGGACGCGATATCTGTGACTGCCATGGCGGAACTCTATCGTGCCGGAAGCCGCGCAACCAGTGGGTTTTCGGGCCGGGCATGGCAGCTCAGCGCGCTATTTCCAGCCGGATACGGCCGATGGCCGCATGAACATCGGTCCAGGCCGGCTTGTCCGGCGCGAATTGCTGCCGCAGGTAGGAGACCAGTTCCGCGACCTGGTCGTCGGTCAGGCTGTCCTTGAAGGCCGGCATGTAGCCGAGATCGCTGGAGGCGGGCGAGGTGATGCCATGCAGGATCACCTGGATCAGATTGTCCGGTACCGCGCTGTGCAGATTGCTGTTCAGCGCCAGCGATGGCCGGCTGCCGAACAGCGGCGCGCCGCCGACCTCGTGGCAGACCGCGCAGGCGCCCTGATAGAGCCGCGCGCCGGGCGAGGCCGCGACGGTGCGCGTGCCGGTCGCGGCTTCGAGCCTGGCGGCGAGCGCGTCCTGCGCCGGCTTGTCGATGGCGGTCTCGTTGAACGAGGCGAGATAGACCGCCATGGCGCGGATGTCCTGGTCGGGCAGCGCTGCAAGCTCCTTCACGACCGGCGCCATCGGGCCGGCGGCGACGCCGTGAAAGCGGGATTCGCCGGTGCGCAAATAGGCGTAGAGCTCGTCCTCGCTCCAGGGGATCGGCGCCTGCGACAGCGAGGTCAGCGGCGGCGCTTCCCAGCCTTCCGCAAAACCGCCGGCGAGATAGGCGGCTTGCCTTTCCGCGCCGAGCGCGTTGCGCGGCGAATGACAGGCGCTGCAATGGCCGAGACCTTCGACCAGATAGGCGCCGCGATTCCATGTCTCCGATTTCGTCGGCATCGGCCTGGAACACGTCTCGGCTTGATGGAACAGCGCATTCCATCCCGCCAGCAGCGGACGCAGGTTGAACGGAAACGCCAGCGCGTTTTTCGGCGTCTCGGCGCGCACCGGCGCCTGCGCCATCAGATAGGCATAGAGCGCCTGCAGATCGGCGTCGCTCGTCTTGGCGAAATGCGTATAGGGAAAGGCCGGATAGAGATGCCGGCCGTCGCGATGGATGCCCTCGCGCATCGCGCGCTCGAAGGCGGGATAGGACCAGGCGCCGATGCCGGTTTCGACATCGGGCGTGATGTTGGTCGAGGTAGATGGTGCCGAACGGCGTTTCGAGCGGCCGGCCGCCGGCGTTGAGGACGCCGTTCACCGTGGTGTGGCAGACCGCGCAGTCGCCGAGCGCGGCGAGTTGCCGGCCGCGGGCGATGGTCGCGGCCGAATAGACCGACGCGTCCGGCCGCGCGATCGGCGCGATCGACCGCCATGGCAGCACGGCGGCGCCGATGCCGACCACGGCGGCGCAAAGCGCTGCGCGCCGTCGCAAGCACGCCGCGCCGTCCGGCAAACGGATTTTGCCATTGTCGGATGCGACGCGGGGGCTGCAGGCGTGGGCGAGGGCAACGCGGCTGGCGCGATGGCTCCTCGCCGCGCAGTCCCTCCAGAATGCGCTCCGGCGTGAACGGCAGTTCGCGAAAGCGCACGCCGGTCGCGTCAAAGATCGCGTTGGCGATCGCCGCGGCGCTCGGGACGGAGGCGGATTCGCCGACGCCGAGCGGCGGCTGATCCTGCCGCGGCAGCATCAGCACGTCGATCTTGGGCACATCGGGAAAGGTGATGATCGGATAGGCGCCCCATTCGCGGGCTCGTCACCGCATCTGCGGTCGAACGAGACCTCTTCCATCAGCGCGCGGCTGGTCGACTGGATGACGTTGCCGTGGATCTGGTGGCGGACGCCGTCCGGATTGATCATCAGGCCGGAATCCTGGCCGGCGACCACGCGGGTCACGCTGACGTCGCCGGTCGCCTTGTTGACGGCGACATCGGCGATCCAGGCCGACCATGCCGCGCCATAGCCGGGAAACTTGCTGTGGACATAGAGCGCATAGGCAAAGCCGCGGCCGCGCACGATATCGCCTTCGGCCTCCGGCTCCTGCCGGACCGGGCGCGGCGTCCAGCCGGCGCGTTCGGCAACCGCATTGACGAGATCGACCGCGCGCGGGTCCTTCAGATAGCGCAGGCGATATTCGATCGGATCGACGCCGGCCTCGGTCGCGAGTTCGTCGATATAGGATTCATGCGCAAACGTGTTCGGCAGCGCCGAGACGCCGCGAAACCAGGAGGCGCGCACGATCGGCGGCATGTCGTGCGCCACCACGCGCAGATGCGTCGTAGTCGTAAGGCGGGATCGCGGTGCGATCGCCCATCTCGAACACATCCGGCTGCCGGCGCAATCCGCCCCGTGAGCAGCAGCGCCAGCGTCGGCGCGCCGTTCGACGGATAGCGCGTGGCAAAATCGTAACCGGCGACGCTGCCGTCGGCGTTCAGCCCGCCGTTGACGTCCATCAATTGCGCGGTGCCCTTCGGCTCCCAGGCGTGCTCCTGTTCGCGGGTCAGCTGCACGCGGACCGGGCGGCCGACCGCGCGCGACAGCAGCAGCGCATCGGCGGTGACGTCGTCGGCGCAGTTGCGGCCGTAGCAGCCGGCGGCTTCCATCCGGATCACGTCGATCTCGGCTTCCGGCCGTTCGATCAGCAGCGCGAGATCGGCGCGCAGGATGTGCGGATTTTGCGTGCCGGACCAGACCCGGATGCGCGCCGTCCTGATAGTCGGCGACCGCGCAGGACGGACCGATCGAGCCGTGCATCTGGTAGGGCCAGACATAGGTGCGCGGCATCGGCTTGGCGGCGGCCGCAATCGCGGCATCGACGTCGCCCTTGTCGATCAGCGTGCGCGGCGTCGACGGATTGGCGCGCAGCGCGGTCTCGATGTCGTCGAGGTCGGGCAGTGTCGGCGTCGGCTTCCAGCTCACCTTCAACTGCGCGGCCGCCCTGATCGCGTTTTCCTCGCGCTCGGCGACGACGCCGACGAAATCGCCGATCTGGACCACGGCGACCAGCCCCGGAATATCGCGCACCGAGGTTTCATCGACCGCGATCAGGCTGGTGCCGACAAACGGGCCGGCATCGACGCCGGCATAGGGCGGCCGCACGACGCGGCCATGCAGCATGCCGGGCACGCGGACGTCGTGGACATAGACCAGTTCGCCGGTCGCCTTGGCCGGAAGATCGACGCGCGGCACCGATTGCCCGACGATGGTGTAGGCATCGACCGCCTTCACCGGGACGTCGTCGGCCAGTTCGAGGCGGATGGTGTCGCCGGCGATCAATTCGCCATAGCTGACGCTGCGGTTGTCCTTGCCGCGGATCAGGCCGTCTTCGATCGCGAGATCCTCGGCCGGCAAGTTCCAGCCGTTCCGCCGCGCGCGCGATCAGGAACTGCCGCGCCTGCGCCGCGGCCTTGCGCAACGGCACCGCCGTGATCTGGATGGTTTCGCTGGCGATCGTCGCGCCCTGATTGGGCACGCGCGAGGTGTCGCCGAGCACGACGACGACGCGCGCAAAGGACACGTCGAGTTCTTCGGCGACGATCTGGCCGAGCGCGGTGCGGATGCCGGTGCCGAGATCGACATGGCCGTTATAGGCGGTGACGCGATCCGTCGGCGGTGATCTTGACGAAGGTTTCGAATGCGCCGCCGTCGCCGATCCGGCCGGACGAACGACGGACAGCGATCCCTGCTGCCGTTCAAGATTCTCCGGAGAGTTCGTCGCCGCCATCAGTCCTGAGCCTCGACGACATGGCCCGCCGCCCGCATCGCCGCGCGCACGATCTCGATATGCGCGCCGCAGCGGCACAGATTGTAGCGCAGCGCTTCCAGCACTTCGGCTTCGGACGGATGCGGGTTGCGCGTCAGCAGCGCCTTGGTGGTCATGATCATGCCGTTGAGGCAATAGCCGCATTGCGCGGCCTGCTCGTCGATGAAGGCCTCCTGCACGGGATCGGGATGCTCGCGCGAGCCGAGGCCTTCGAGCGTCACGATGTCGCGCCCGACGCAGCCATCGATCGGAATCACGCAGGAGCGCGCGGCGACGCCGTCGATCAGCACGGCGCAGGCGCCGCATTCGCCGAGCCCGCAGCCGTATTTCGGTCCGTTCAATGCGAGATCGTTGCGCAGCACGTAAAGCAATGCGGTGTCGGGAGCGGCGTCGACATCGTGGATCCTGCCGTTGACGGTCAGGCGCATCGCGTTCGTGCTCCCTCGGGTCAAGCGATTGCGCTGCATGGTTAGCGTTGAACTGCCGGCGAGGATACCGTTTGTATACAAACGTGCAAGCCGCGCCATTCCGCGGTGCAGCGCGCTGCCCGCTTTATGAACAACGCTGCGAGGCAAATGAGTTTTTATTCGGCAATGGCGGGTTTTCGCTCCCAGCGCCGCTTGACAGGTTTCCAGCCTGCGCGCAACATCGTTCGTATACGAACAATACACCCGGCGGCTGAAAACGCGGGTATGATCGAGGCCGCCCGAGACCAGGCTTGTTCATGACTGACATGACGACCGCCGCCGGTGGCGACAAGATCCGCTGCGATGCCTGCCCGGTGATGTGCTACATCAAGCCGGGCGCGGCGGGCGCCTGCGACCGCTACGCCAATCACGATGGCGAACTGGTGCGCGTCGATCCGCATATCGTGCTGGAGCGAACGGTCGTCGCATGGCGGGCGGCTGGTGCCGTTCCAGGCCACCGGCGACTGGGACGGCAAGATCGTCCATCGAGCCGGACGTCTTCGTCACCGCCATCGGCGCCGGCACCACTTATCCCGATTACAAGCCGGCGCCCTTCATCGTCTCCTCGGAGATCGACGGCGTCGACATGGTCACGGTCGTGACCGAGGGCATCTTCAGCTATTGCGGCGTCAAGGTGAAGATCGACACCGACCGCTATCTCGGCCCGGAAACCGCGACCGTGCGCGCGCAGGGCGAGGCGATCGGCCACGTCACGACCAGCGAATACGGCTCGCAGATGCTGTCGCTCGGCGGCGTGCATCATCTGACCGGCGGTTCCAAGAAAGAGGGCCGCGTCACCTGCGACGCGCTGATGGACCTCTCCAATTGCAAGCCGGTCGAACTCACCATCGACGGCGGCGCCACCGTGGTGGTGCAGGCCGGCCATCCGCCTATCGTCAACGGCGTCGCGGAAGAGCGCATGCGGGTCGGCTGCGGCTCGGCGACGATCGGCATGTTCGCCAAGCAGTGGCACGGCAAGGTCGACGAGGTCGTCGTGGTCGACGACCACATCACCGGCGTGCTCTCCGAACATCAGGCCGGCAAGCTGCTGGATATTCCCGATACCGGGATCAAGATGAAGGGCCGGCGCTCGACGCCGGGTCGTTATTTCCAGGTCGCCGAACCCGGCACCGGCTGGGGCGGCACCAAGATTTCCGATCCGTTGTCGGTGCTCGGTCCGTTCGATCCGAAGGAAGCGCGGCCGGGGCTGACCATGCTGATGGTCTCGACCACCGGCGAGCACGCGGCCTATTACGAACTCGACGAGGCGTTGAAGCCGGTCGAAAAGGAGATGCCGCTCGATCTGAAGATGTCGGTCGAGCGCATTCAGGAGAATTGCGAGCCGGCGCTGTGCACGGTGCTGTTCATGGGCGGCGCCGGCGGATCGCTGCGCGCCGGCGTCACCGACAATCCGGTGCGGCTGACGCGCTCGGTAAAGGACGCGCTGACGCGGGTCACCAGCGGCGGCGCGCCGGTCTATGTCTGGCCGGGCGGCGGCATCACCTTCATGGTCGACGTCACGCAGATGCCGGCCGGCGCCTTCGGCTATGTGCCGACGCCGGCGCTGGTGGCGCCGATCGAATTCACGCTGAAGCTGTCGGACTATGCCGCGCTCGGCGGCCACATGGATTACGTGCGCCCGCTGGCGTCGTTGAAGGACAACGCCGAAACCCGCCCGATGCCTTTCATTCCGGGGCGGCGCGCATGAAACGGCTGCCGCAAATCGCGCTGCTTCCCGACGGCAAGCGGCTGCATTTGCAGGATGGTCCGATCGATCTGATCGTCGAGGCGAGAGGCAACGACGCCGGATGTGCGCGCGGCCTATCAGGCTGCGGCGCGTCGCTTCACCGGCTTGCTCGATGAACTCTGCGCGGAGCTCTCGGAGTTGCGCAAGGCGGCCGATCCGGCGCGATGCTCCCTGAAAGGCGTCGTCGCGCGTCGCATGCATGCCGCGGTCGTCGCCGTTCGCGGCCGATCACTTCATCACGCCGATGGCGGCGGTAGCCGGCTCCGTGGCGGAAGAAATTCTCGGCGCGATGCTGGGTGCCGCGCGTCTCGATCGCGCCTATGTCAATAATGGCGGCGATATCGCGCTGCATCTGGCTGACGGCGAACAGTTCACGGTCGGCCTGATGGACCGGCCCGACCGGCATGGCGTGTTGCGCACGACGGTCGTCGACGCCGATAGGCCGATCCGCGGCGTCGCGACCAGCGGACGCCACGGCCGCAGTTTTTCGCTCGGCATTGCCGACGCCGTGACGGTGCTGGCGCGAACGGCCTCGCAGGCCGATGCCGCCGCGACTATCATCGCCAATGCGGTCGATCTGCCCGGGCATCCGGCGATTGTCCGTTGCCCGGCCAATGAGCTGCAGCCCGACAGCGATCTCGGGGCGCGGCTTGTCACCCGGGAGGTCGGGCAATTATCCGACCAGGAGATCGAGGGTGCGCTCGAATCGGGCACCGCGCGGGCGCGCCAATTGCTCGTCGCGGATTGATCGAGGGCGCGGCATTGCGTCTACTCGGCGAGACCGTCGTGGTGGGAACGGCGGGAGCTCAGGGATCGCAAGCGCTTCATAACCAGACGATAGAAAGCATGATGCATGCTTGACCGGGAACAGGATTATTCACGATGAGCGCGATCATTCGCAAGATCGTCACGGTGGTCGAGGAGACCCACCTGGAGATGGGGCAGACGATCTCGCCGCCGACGCGGCGCGCGGCGGCGATCGCCGTGATCGAAAACCCGTTTGCCGGAAAATATGTCGAGGATCTTTCGCCGTTGATCGCGATCGGCGAGGAACTCGGTGAATTGCTGTCGAAAAGGGCGGTGGCGGCGCTCGGTATCGACGGCGCCAAGGCGCAGAGCTACGGCAAGGCGGCGGCGGTCGGCGAGAACGGCGAACTCGAGCACGCGGCCGCGATCTTGCATCCCAAGATGGGCGCGCCGGTGCGGAAGGTGCTGAGCAAGGGTGCGGCGCTGATTCCGTCGTCGAAGAAGCGCAGCGGCCCGGGCACTACGCTGGATATTCCACTCGGGCACAAGGATGCGGCGTTCGTGCGCAGCCATTTCGACGGCATGGAGGTGCAGATCAACGATGCGCCGCGCGCCAACGAGATCATGGTCGCGGTCGCGGTCACCGATAGCGGCCGGCCGCTGCCGCGGGTCGGCGGGCTGACGGTTTCTGAAGTCAAGGGCGAAGACGGTTTGAGATAATTCTGCAACATGGAGGTTGGGTATGCGACGAAGTTATTTGCTGGGAGCGGGATTGGCGATCATGGTCGCCGGCATGGCCAATACCGCCATGGCCCAGAGCGAAATCAAGATCGGCGAGATCAACAGCTATTCGCTGTTGCCCGCCTTCACCGAGCCATATCGCAAGGGCTGGCAGCTCGCGGTCGAAGAGATCAACGCTGCGGGCGGCATCAACGGCAAGAAGCTCGTCGTCGTCTCCAAGGATGACGGCGGCAAGCCGGCCGACGCGCAGACCGCGGCCAACGAACTGGTGTCGAGCGAAAACGTGGCGATGCTGACGGGCACGTTCCTGTCCAACATCGGCCTTGCCGTCAGCGATTTCGCCAACCAGAAGAAGGTATTCTTCCTGGCGGCGGAGCCTTTGACCGACGCCATCACCTGGTCCAAGGGCAATCGCTACACCTTCCGACTGCGTCCTTCCAACTACATGCAGGCGGCGATGCTGGCGGAAGCCGCCGCGAAGCTGCCGGCCAAACGCTGGGCGACGATCGCGCCGAACTATGAATATGGCCAGTCGGCGGTCGCGGTATTCAAGAAGCTGATGTCGGAGAAGCGGCCGGATATCCAGTGGGTCGACGAGCAGTGGCCGCCGTTCGGCAAGATCGATGCCGGTCCGGTGGTGCAGGCGCTGGCCGCCGCCAATCCGGAGGCGATCCTCAACGTCACCTTCGGCGCCGATCTCGTCAAATTCGTGCGTGAGGGCAATACCCGCGGCCTGTTCAAGGATCGCGCGGTGGTGAGTTTCCTCACCGGCGAACCGGAATATCTCGATCCGCTGAAGGAAGAGACGCCGGACGGGTGGATCGTGACCGGCTATCCCTGGTACTCGATCAAGACGCCGGAACATGACGCGTTCCTGAAAGCCTATCAGGCCAAGTACAACGACTATCCGCGGCTCGGATCGATCGTCGGTTACCAGACCATCAAATCGGCGGCGGCGATTCTCGCGAAAGCAAATTCGACCGATCCGGAGAAGCTGATCGCAGCGGCCGAGGGATTGTCGGTGCCGTCACCGCTCGGCGAGATCACCTTCCGCAAGATCGATCACCAGTCGACGCTCGGCGCTTACGTCGGCAAGACCGCGGTCAAGGATGGCAAGGGCGTGATGGTGGATACGGCGTACAAAAAGGGCTCGGACTATCTGCCGAGCGATGCCGAAGTCGAAAAGATGCGTCCGAAGCAGTGAGGCGCTTCTCCCTCGCCCCGTTCTTACGGGGAGAGGGTTGGGGTGAGGGGCTCTCTCCGCGCGTGAGCAAGTGGAGAATCCCCCTCACCCGAATTGCTTCGCAATTCGACCTCTCCCCGCAAGCGGGGAGAGGTGAACAAGAATCCAACCCGGACCGCTCATGGCCTTTTACTTCGTTCAGTTCCTGACCGGTCTGGCCAGCGCAGCGTCGCTGTTTCTGGTCGCCTCGGGCCTGTCGATCATCTTTGGCGTGACGCGGATCGTCAATTTCGCCCATGGCGCGTTTTATATGCTTGGCGCCTATGTCGCATTCACGCTGACCGAGCGGTTTTCCGGCGCGTTTGGCTTCTGGGGCAGCATCGTGGTCGCGGCGCTGGTGGTGGCCGCGGTCGGCGTGCTGGTCGAGATGGTGCTGCTGCGGCGGATCTATCACGCGCCGGAGTTGTTTCAATTGCTCGCGACCTTCGGCCTGACCTTGATGGTCGAAGATCTCGTGGTGCTGATCTGGGGCCCGGAGGATCTGCTCGGCCGCCGCGCGCCGGGATTCAAGGGCGCGGTCGATTTCTTCGGCCAGAACGTTCCGTGCTATGATCTGTTCCTGATCGCGCTCAGTCCGGTGGTGCTGGGATTGCTGTGGCTGATGTTCCAGCGCACGCGCTGGGGCGTGCTGGTCCGCGCCGCGACGCAGGACCGCGACATGGTGGCGGCGCTCGGCGTCAATCAGAAATGGCTGTTCACCAGCGTGTTTGCGCTCGGCGTGTTTCTCGCCGCCCTCGGCGGCGCGCTGCAGATCCCGCGCGACGCCGTGCATCACGCGCTGGACCTGCGCATCATCGTCGACGTCTTCGTCGTGGTCGTGATCGGCGGCCTCGGCAGCATCATCGGCGCCTTCGTCGCCGCCGTGCTGGTTTCGGAACTCAACGCCTTCGGCATCCTGATCTTTCCGAAGATATCGATCATCCTGGTGTTTCTGGTGATGGCGGTGGTGCTGATCGTGCGGCCGTGGGGGTTGTTCGGCAAACCGGAGGCGCCCGCACGCCGCACGCCGGGTCTCACGGTCAATCCCTGGCGTCCGCTCAATTCGGGCGAACGGTGGGCCGCGATGGTGGCGCTGATCGTGGCGGCGGCGTTGCCGTTGGTCAGCGGCAATTATGCGCTGACCGTCGGTTCCGAGATCGCGATCTTCGTCATCTTCGCGGCCAGCCTGCATTTCCTGATGTCGGTCGGCGGGCTCGCGTCGTTCGGCCATGCCGCTTATTTCGGGCTCGGCGCCTATGGCGTAGCCTTCCTCGCCAAGATGGCGGGACTGCCGATGATCGTCTCGTTGCTGCTCGGCCCGCTGCTCGGCTGCCTCGGGGCTGCGGTGTTCGGCTTCTTTGCCGTGCAATTGTCCGGCGTCTATTTCGCAATGCTGACCCTGGCGTTTGCGCAGATCGTCTGGTCGATCGCGTTCCAGTGGGTCGCGGTTACCGGCGGCGACAACGGCATTTTGGGCGTCTGGCCGGAGAAATGGGCCGCGAGCCCGTCGCATTTCTACTGGCTCTCACTCGGGATCGCAGCATTGGCGGTCGCGGTGCTGCGGATCATCGTGTTCTCGCCGTTCGGCTTTGCGCTGCGGGCGACGCGGGATTCGCCGCTGCGCAGCGAGGCCGTCGGCATCAATGGCAAGCGTATCCAGTGGACTGCCTTTGTGATCGCGGGCACGGTCGCGGGTGTCGCGGGCGCGCTCTTCGCGTACCTCAAGGGCAGCGTCTTCCCCGACAGCCTCGGCATATCCCTTTCGGTCGATGCGTTGGTCATGGTGCTGCTCGGCGGCGTCGAGACGGTCTCAGGCGCGGTCGTCGGTGCCATCGTCTACAAGGCGTTCAACATCTGGCTGGTGAGCCAGACCGATCTGTCGAAACTGGTGCTTGGCGGCTTCATCGTTCTGATCGTGGTGGCTTTCCCCAAGGGCATCGTCGGCATGCTGGAGACGATCAGAAATCGCCGGCAGTCGTCTTCGCCGAAACCCGCGCTTGTCACGTCACGGATCGAGACCGCCGAATGAGCATGGTCCCCACATTGCTGTCGGTCGAGGGGCTGACAAAATCCTATGGCGGCGTTCATGCCGTGCGCGGCGTCTCGTTTGAACTCCGTGCCGGCGAAATTCTGGCGCTGATCGGCCCCAACGGTGCGGGCAAGAGCACCTGCTTCGACATGCTGAACGGCCAGAACATTCCCGACAGCGGCCGGATCAATCTGCTGGGCGAGGATACCGCTGGCAAAAAGCCGCGCGCGATCTGGCGGCTCGGCGTCGGGCGCACGTTTCAGATCACAGCGACGTTCCCGACCATGACCGTGCGCGAGAATGTCCAGGTCGCGCTGGTCTCGTATGGCCGGCAATTGTTCAATCTCTGGGCCTCGACCGCGACTTATGCGCGGGACGAGGCCGGGCGGCTATTGGATCTCGTCGGCATGGGGGCTTACGCCGATCGGCCTTGCGGCGAACTCGCCTATGGCGATCTCAAACGGCTCGAATTGGCGATCGCGCTGGCCAATCAGCCGAAACTGTTGCTGATGGACGAGCCGACCGCCGGCATGGCGCCGCGCGAACGCATCGAATTGATGCGGCTGACCGCACGCATCGCCCGCGAACAAGCGATCGGCGTTCTCTTCACCGAACACGACATGGACGTGGTGTTCGAGCACGCCGACCGCATTCTGGTGCTCAATCGCGGCACGTTGATCGCCGAAGGATCGCCCGAGGAAGTTCGCGGCAATCCCCAGGTTCGCGCCATCTATCTCGGGGAGGGCCTGGTCTACGATGCCCGCCACCGCGAAGGAGCGGGCGCATGAAGCTTTCAGTCAAGGACCTCAACAGCTTTTATGGCCCGGCGCATATCCTGTTCGATATCGGACTTGAAGTCGGCGATGGCGAGGTGGTCGCACTGCTCGGGCGCAACGGCGCCGGCAAGTCGACGACCTTCCGCTCCATCGTCGGCCTGGTCGCGAACCGTTCGGGCCGCATCCTGTTCGAAGGCAAGGACGTCTCGACCGAGCCAACGCACGCGATCGTGCGCGGCGGGCTCGGCTATGTGCCGGAAGAGCGCCGTATCTTCACGGATCTGACGGTCGAGGAAAATCTTGAAGTCGGCCGCCAGCCGAAACGGCCGAATGCGCCCTATTGGACGCAGGAAAAACTGTTCACGCTGTTTCCTAACCTCGGCGAAATGCGCGGCCGCGCGGGTGGGCGCATGAGCGGCGGCGAGCAGCAGATGCTGACGATCGCGCGCACGCTGATGGGCAATCCGTCGCTGGTGCTGCTCGACGAGCCGTCGGAAGGGCTGTCGCCCAAAATCGTCGAGCAGATGGTCGACGCCATCCTCGCGATGAAGAAGGAGGGCGTCAGCATCGTCGTCTCCGAGCAGAATTTGCATTTCGCGCGACTGATTTCCGACCGCGCCTACATCATCGAGCGCGGCAAGATCTGCTTTGGAGGCACGATGAGCGAACTCGACGCGCGTCCGGATATCCGCGACGCGCATCTGTCGCTGTGATCGCCGGCGGCAAACATAGGGAACGCAGATGAGCAGGAGTGTTTCGCCGAAACGAAGCGTCAAGCCGTCAAAACCGTCCTATATCCTCGACGAGCAGATCGGCTTCATCCTGCGCCAGGTTTGGCAGCGCCATGCCACGATCTTCGCCCGCGACATCGGCATCAACCTGACGCCGACGCAATGGGCGGCGATGGCCAAATTGACCGAGACCGGTCCCTGTTCGCAGAACCTGCTCGGCCGGCTGACGGCGATGGATGTCGCGACCATCAAGGGCGTGATCGACCGCCTCTGCGCGCGGGGCCTGACCGAGACCAGCCCGGATCCGGAGGACGGCCGGCGTTTGCTGGTGAGCCTGACGCGCGCGGGTCAGCAGCTCGCCGAAAAAGCCGCGCCAAATGCGCTCGCGATTACCAAGGAGACGCTGGCGCCGCTCGACGCCAGGGAGCGCGAGACGCTGATGGGGTTGCTGGACAAGCTGCGGTGACGGAGAGAGCGTATTCCGGCTCGACCACGGCGGAACCGAAAGCGCAATCATCCTTTGCCGGCGATCCAGTCGGCAATCCGCGCGATGCAGTCGTCGTCGCTATAGTAGGCGCCGTGGACCAGTGATTGATCGGCCTCCACCATGCGCAGCAGTGAAGTGATATCGGCTGCCGTGACCGTGAGTTTGGCAAACGCCTGGGATACGTCGCCGAGATGGAGCCCGACCCAGTTACTCCGCGCCTTCAGGGCGCGCTGCTCGGCGGCTGTCGGCATGTTCTCGTATTTGACCAAACCCGCGGATGCATAGCTCGGACTTTGCTCGACGTTTGGCAGTGTGTACCGGTAGCCTTCGAGGCCCATCGCCATGGCTTGCAGTAGCGACCATGCCTTTCGCCGCAGCATGTAGGTGGCCAACGCGGTGAATATGCTTCCCAGGCTCCACACAAGGTGCGCAAGCCAGCGCAACGGCATTGAATAGGCCGAGTAGAAGTCGCGACCCAGCCTGTTGGTAAGAAAAACGACGATGGCAAACAGGATGACGAAACAGGCAAGGAAAAACATCATAACCCCGCCCAATTCGAGTGCTGTGCCAAGTACCATGGGGTCGCCTTCCGCCATTTCCTCCTTCAATGCACGGCTGGCGAACGAAATTAAAACAGTCCCTCCGACCGTAAGGACGGTGAGTGAATGTGCGACAAGCAGCATAAGCTTGCCGCTCTTCCCGAAGTCGCGATAGGTTTTCGCTCCCTGTATCCGGGCGATGTTGGAGCTATTTGAAATGCTGGCCTGCAGAACTGAAAGCACATAACGCAATGGATTTGATCGTATGGCCAATGGATTGGCGGCGTTGCGCATATGGTGCAGGATTTGCCACGGCTCGTCCAGCAGACTGCCGATGGAGAGGAATTCGGCCTGCATTTCGGACGCCGCTTCGCCGCTGCGAAGTTTAGCCTGAACGGCCTGTCGATAGCGGCGACGAATGAGCCAGATCAAACCTGCGCACATCAGGAGATAAACAAGCGTAACAAGCAGGTCGACGGAATCATCAAACAGAAACCTTACGATTCCACCTGGATAGCTCGAAATTGCCAAGAGCATTGCGAAGGTGAGAACGAGGAATAAAATAGCCATCCCAATCCACGAAGCGACATCTGCGATCTTTTTCTTGCGTTCCACGCTCCGTAATATCGGCGACATCGTGTCAATGAACGGGGTGCCTAGAGTCACGATCTTGCCGGGCCTGCCGTCCAATCCCGCTATTGGATTGGACAGGGCCTGCGCCACGACGCCCCCGCCGTGACTATGCGCGACGATGTGACAGCGCCAGCCGTCGTTCTGAAGTGCAATGACGTATTCTCTCAAGGCTGATGCGGCGGTCGTACGCGCAACCCAATCGTTGTCACCTGACCAATGGAAAATTTGCGAGCCTTCTTTGCAGTGTGCCCAGCATCGTGCGGGAGACCCACGCTCACCCAATGCATGGTCGAGCTTGCTGACAAATCCGCCGACTGACGGGGCGCCGTAGACCGGCTGGTACCATTGAATCGCTCCAGCCTCGGGCGCGGCCCAGGTGCCGTGCACGATAATGACGGTCTCCTTTGTTGACGCTTCCACGTGGCCCACCGATCCAGGTGTGATGAAATCGTCGCCGATTGATCTTACCCGGGATATTTTCGTTGGCAATTTGCCTTCGGATCGCCAGCGCGGTGCAGCATGAGTAGCGGGTCGCAGAGGGCGCGACGGATTTGCGCTACCGCCCCACCGTCCGGGATTTCCGCCACACCTGAATCAGGTAATACGGGTCGGTGTTCGGCCTGGCAGCCGGCAATTCCAGCGGCTGGAACGCCATTGGCGTGCGTTTCGAAACACCGGGACGACGTCAGGTCCGATTGGATCAATGCCCGACGATCTCCGGCACTCTCGTCGCCGGCGGCGTATTACGGCTGCGTTGGGTGCGGACGATGCCGTCGATGATGGTCATGCCGATGCCGGGGAGATCGCCGAGCTGAACGCTGTGCAAGATGTTTTTGCCGGGCGAATGCTGCGCCATGTCCATGATGACGAAGTCGGCGGAGCGGCCGACCTCGATGATGCCGCAGTCCAGCGCCCGCATCCGTGCGGTGTTGCCGGTGGCGAGGCAGAAGGCGATTTCGGCGGGAAGATCGCCGAGCGACGACAACAGCGACACCATGCGCAGGATGCCGAGCGGCTGCACGCCGGAGCCGGCCGGGGCGTCGGTGCCGAGAATGACGCGGGCAAGATCGCCCATCTCGCGCGCAGTTCGCAGCGTGAACAGCGCCGAGCGTTCGTTGCCGTTGTGGACCAGTTCGAGGCCGCGCTTGCAGCCCTCGCAGATACAGCGGATCTGGTCGTCGGGCAGGGCGGTATGGCCGCCATTGATGTGGCCGACCACGTCGGTGTCGGCTTCCAGCACCACGTCCTTGTCGATCAGGCCCGAGCCGGGAATGGAAGGCCCACCAGTGTGGATGGTGCTCTGGATGCCGTATTTGCGCGCCCATCCGACCATCTTGCGTGCGGTCGGGCCATCCTTGACGCCGCCGAGCCCGACTTCGCCGAGCAGTTTGACGCCGGCCGCGGCCAATTCCTTGAAGTCGTCCTCGACCATTTCATTTTCGATCACGGGCGCGCCGGCGTGAATCTTCACGCCGCCGGGCCGCAGCGTCCAGAACGAGCGCTGGGCAAAGATCGCCATCGCCTTGACGCCGACGATGTCGCGCGGCCGGCCGGGCATGTGAACCTCGCCGGCGGAAATCATGGTGGTGACGCCGCCGTGCAGATAGCTGTCGATCCAGCCGGTCTGGTTCTGCCGCGGCGTCCAGTCGCCGGCGACGGGATGGACGTGGCTGTCGATCAGGCCGGGGGCGACGGTGGTGCCGTTGGCATTGACGACCGTGGTGGCGTCATCGGTGTTGACGTCCTTGAAGCGCCCGATCGCTGATATCTTGCCGTTTTCGGCGACGATCGTATCGGCATCGAGGATCGGCTTCTCCATGGCGCCGGAGAGCAACAACCCGATATTGCGGATCACCAGCTTGCTGGGGCCGGCGGCCTGGGGGGCGTCATGGGCCATGGTTTATCCTTTTTGTTCAATGCCTTCGCAGCGCATCTTGCCCGCGGCTTGACGTCGGGATCAAGCTGGATTATTCATTTGTATACGAACGATCGTATACGAATGATTTGACCGCTGGCAATCACGGAAACGATGCGATGAGCAATTTCAACCAGGAAAGCGTTTTGAGCGTCCATCACTGGACCGACACGCTGTTCAGCTTCACTACCACGCGCGATCCCTCGTTCCGGTTCCGGAACGGCGAATTCACCATGATCGGGCTGAAGGTCGGCGAAAAGCCGCTGCTGCGCGCCTACAGCGTCGCCAGCGCCAATTACGAGGACACCCTCGAATTCTTCTCGATCAAGGTGCCGGACGGGCCGCTGACGTCGCGCCTCCAGCATCTGAAACAGGGCGACGAAATCATCGTCAGCCGCAAGGCCACCGGCACGCTGGTCATCGACAATCTCGAGGACGGCCGCAACCTCTACCTGATCGGTACCGGCACGGGTTTGGCTCCGTTCCTCAGCGTGATCAAGGATCCCGAGACCTATGAGCGTTTCGAAAAGGTGGTGCTGCTGCACGGCTGCCGCCGCGTCAAAGAGCTGGCTTATGGCGAGATGATCACCGAAAAGCTGCCGAACGACGAGCTGATCGGCGACCTCGTGCGCAACCAGCTGATCTATTATCCGACGGTAACGCGCGACCCGTTCCGCAACCGCGGCCGCATCACCGACCTGATCAACTCAGGCAAATTGTTCGGCGATATCGGGCTGGCCTCGCTCGAACCCGAACATGACCGCGTCATGATCTGCGGCAGCCCGGCGCTGGTTCACGACACCCGCGCGCTGCTGACCGGCAAAGGATTTGTCGAAGGCAATCACGGCGAAGCCGCGCAGTTCGTGGTCGAGAAGGCGTTCGCGGAACGCTGACGATTTGCGGATTCGCAGGATGGGTAGAGCGCAAGCGAAACCCATCAGCTTTGATCACAAGCTCACGCGGTTGGTGGGTTTCGCTGCGCTCCACCAACCCTACAGACTACTTCGTCGGACATGCCGCGCCTGACTTCACCCAGGCTTCCACCAGTGCGCCAGCTTGCTGTTGCGTGCCGGGCGCCGGCGAGCGGCCATAGCCGGGATGCCAGGCCCAGCCAACCAGGGTGTCCTCACCGATGTGATGGATCAGGTCTTCGACCTTGCGGCCGCCGTTCCTGGCGGGGTCCGTGATCTGGGCGCAAATCTCGGCAATGGACTTGCCTTCCCACGCCATTTCGCGCGGCGCCAGGTGCCATTCCGGATGGCCCGGCATGCGGCCGGGATCGAAATTCGCATTGCCGTGACAGATCGAACACCGCATCGTCTCAAGGCCATGCCCGTCAGGGCCGCGCGCGACCGGCGGCTGGTGCAGGCGGCTCGCGTCGGTCTGGTGCGGGCGGTCTCCGGCGGGATGGCAATTGACGCAGCGCGGATGCGTCAGCACCTTGCCGAGTTCAGTGAACATCGCCGCCGACCGCGCACTGGTGTCGGTGATCCCGGCAAAACTCTCGGGCGAAGCCAGCGTATTCGAAACGGGTTGCGAAGCCGCGTAACCGGTCAGCATGCTCAAGCCGAGCGCTGCGACGGAAACCAAAATCTGAAACCGGGTTTCGGATTTCATGGTCAGGCCAGATAACGTTTGGGATCGGCGAGAACGACGTCCCGCACGGCCTCGTGGTATTTGACGTAACCGGTGCAGCGGCAGATATGCCCGTCGAGCGCCTCGCCGATGGTCCTTTCGAGTTCGTCACGCGCCACCGGCTTTTTCGCAAGGCGCTCCAGCAAGACCTGGGCTTCGTTGAGGAAGCCGGCGGTGCAGTAGCCGCACTGGAACGCAAAGTGGTCGATGAAGGCCTTTTGGAGCGCGGTCAGCTCGCCGTTCTTGGCGTGGCCCTCGACGGTCCGGATCGCCTTGCCGTCAAAACTGATCGCCGACACGACGCAGGTCGGACTGGTGTAGCTGGTGCCATCAGGATTATCGATGATAACAGCGCAGCTCAGGCATTGCGCCGCGCCGCAGCCGAACTTGGTGCCGGTCATCCCGAGATGTTCGCGCAGGAAATCGTTCATGGTCAGATCGTCGCGCACCTCGGTCGGGGCGAGGGCGCGGCCGTTGATGGTGATGGCAAGCCTGGTCACGCGATCACTCCCTTGAGCATGGCTTGAGTGACCGGCAGCGTCTGGAATCGGTGACCGGTGGCGTCGGCGATGGCGTTCAGGATCGCCGCCACCACGGGGACCATTACGACTTCCGCCATGCCCTTTGGCGGTTCGTCCGGCGTCAGCGGCGGCAGCATCTCGATCTCGAGGTCGTGAAGCGGCAGATCCGATCCCCGCGCCACCAGATATTGTCCGAGGTTCCATTGCCCGTTGCCGGGTCCACCCTCATAGGGTGGCAAATTTTCCAACAGGGCATAGCCGACGCCCATCGCGAAACCGCCCTGGGACTGGCCGAGCACGATCTCCGGCACCAGCGCCTGGCCGCATTCGAGCACGCCGTAAGCTTTGGCGATCCGCAGCGCACCGGTTGTGCGCTCGATCTCGACGCGGACCAGCGAGCCGCACATCGAGGTGTAGACGTTGCCGCTCTGGTTGTTATGGGTCGGTGGAAACAGGACGCTGACGCGGTTGAGGGCCGCGAATTTTCCGCCGCCCTTGCGCACCGCCAACGCATCGATGTCGGCCCGATATTGCTCGCCGCCGAACGGGAAGCGGGCGCGCGACCAGCCCCAGCGGGAAAAGCTGTGGGCGATGGCACCGGTCACGAAGTTGCGTTCATGCGCGGTTGCGGCGAGCGTCGGCAATTCCAGCGGCGCCAGGCCGGGTAGGCTGAGCTGCCCGTCCTTCCAGCTCGCTTTCGCGAAATCTCTCGTTCGGGGATCGGTGGACGGAATGCGCCAGAGTTCGAGCGCCGCCGGCCACAGGCCGTAGCGGAAGATCACGCGCGCCGCTTCAGCCGCCGCGTGCGTGCCGACATGCGCGCCGATCGAGGCGCTGGTCGCCGTGCTGATCGCGGGCACCCAGCGCGGATTCTTCTCCGCCGCATTCTGCGTCTTCTGGTCCATCGTATAGGGATCACCTGACGTGACGAGTCCCAGTGCATCATAAGTGTCGACCCGCGCCACCGAGACCTGGTCGGCCACGCCGCCGAGGTGGATGGCGACGCGGTTGGCCAATGCCGTTCCGATGCCGTTGCCCATTTCGACATGGTCGCCATAGATCGAGATCTCGCCGTCAGCGCCGATCTCGACCCGCCCAAGCGAAGCGTCCCCGCCGGTGCCGTAATCCTTGGTGACGCAGGCGACGCCGGTGCCGACCAGGGTTCCGCTGGACTGCAGGCGGGCCTTTTCCTCCGCACGCTGCCGCCAGATCGGATGCATTTCGAGCTTGTCCAGGATTTCAGTCGTGCGCACCGAGACGGTGTACAGATTTCCCATCATGGTCCGGCCGTTCGGCTTGAGCGCATTGCGCCGCCGGAACTCGATCGGATTGAGCGGCAGGGCGGAAGCCGCTTCATCGATCAATACCTCGAGCGCCGTCAAGGACTGTGCCGTTCCGTAGCCGCGCATCGATCCTGCGGTCACGCCGCGCGTATGCATCGCCACCGTGGTGACGTCGACCTTTGGAATGTCATAGATCCCGATTGCCGCGGTGGCGGCAACGACGGCAACGTTGACGGAAAAATTCGCCATGCCGCCGCCATCCAGCACGTGATCGGCGGCGAAGGCCCTGATCTTGCCGGTGGCGCGATCGATGCTGATCTGCGAGCGCATCTTGATCGGGTGGCGTTTGATGCCGCCCTGAAACTGCTGATAGCGATCATGCGCGAGCCGGACCGGCTTGCCCGGAAGGAACATCGCGGCGAGCGCGACGTAGAACACAAAGGTCGTATGGTCGCGCCCGCCAAAGCCGCCGCCGAGATAGGTGAACTGTGTATTGATGCGCGCAGGCTTGAACGGCGCGCGAGCCTTGCCGAGCAGGAACGCAACCAACTCGGTGGCCTCGTAGGGCGACTGAACGCCGAGCACGAGTTCGAGTCGTTCGTCCTTCCTGCTGTACCAGCCGAGCCCGGCTTCGGGTTCCAGGAACATCGGATCGACGGATTGGGTCTCAAACGTGCGGTCGAGCACCAGCAAAGCCGGATTTTTCGCATCGAGCTCGGCGCGGATCTGCTCGCCATGGACCGCGGCCTTGCCATAGGGCGCCGCAGTCTCCTTCGCGTAGGATGACCAGACCGGAAGCGCGGTGTTCTGGATGCGTCCCGGCGTCACCCACCCGGCCTGGATCGGGGAGTAGACATCGGGAGACTCGGGCGTCGGACCCGCCACGCGTGTGAAACGGTAGCCGCCATAATTGGGAATCTCGACGGGGCCGGTTTCTTCGCCAAATTTGACGAACGTGCCATCGCGCAGCGCCAGCCGCGCCCGGTCGAACGCATCGAACTGTTCGAAGATCAACAGCGCCACCGGCTGGCCCATATACAGCGGCGTCTTGCCGGGCGGACAGAACAGATCGGTGGCATAGAATTCGGGAACGCGGGTGCCGATTTTCGTTAAGTCTTCCGCCGTTACCACCACCGACGGTTTTGACGCGCCGTTCAGGCGCGCGAGATCCATGCCGAGATAGACATGCGTGGCGTCGGGGGCGCGGACCAGGATCGCGTGCGACGTCTCGGCCGGCCATCCCGGCAGATCGGCGGCGCGAAAATCGGAGGCGTAGAGTTTTGCGCCGGTGACCTTGGCGACGCCGTCGATCCGACCGGCGCCATGGGCCGCCGGGTTCCATCCGCGTCCCGGCAGCGTCGCGCGCGCCGGAAAGCCTGATGGTTCGGTCGCTCCCAACCGCGACAGGCTGAGTGCAATGCCGCTTGCCGTGACCCACTTCACGAACTCACGTCGCGAAGGCCGCATGACAGTACCTCTCGGTCCGGGCCGTTACGGGCGAACGGACATGAAAGCCGTCGATGCACGAATCACTCGTGCATCCGGCGAGACTATCGCAAGTCCGCGATGGATGCGGGGCCGGGGCCCGGCGTGATCAATGTCGGCCACTGCTTTGAGCCAAACGGCACCACCGGCGGCAGGAACGTCGACATGCCGCGCTTTCCGGTCTCGGCTGCGATCGCAATACGCGCATCGCCGCCCATCAGCTCATAGTCCATCAGGTGATAGTTGCCGAAGAACAGCGCACCGACCGAGCGATCCGCGATAATCCGCGTCAGCGATTCCAGCATGTCCGTCGGCGTCGTCGTGAAGGAGACGGTTTCGATCAGGAGCAGGCGGTCATTGATCGCCTCCGGACCGAAGAACTGTGCGAGCACGCTGAACAGGACGTTGTTCTGCCGCGCCACATAGATCGTATTGCTGGCGCCATAGGCCTTGTCCCAGTCGGCGCCGAGTTGGGCCTTCCAGTCGGTCAATACATTCATCCAGTGTCCGACCTGGGTCTGCGCCGCCCATGCGACGTTCTTTGCGAGGAACGGCGCCTGCTTCTTGCCGAAGGCCTCCAGTGCCGCAAAGGGGATGACGCCCTTGGCGACGCACTCGTCCATAAACGCGATGTTGTTCTGCAAAATGGTGCGATTGTTGTCGCGCCAGCCGGGTTCCATCGGCGTCGCGTCCAGCCCGTCGAGCGCCGACTGCATCCGGCTACGGTAAGCCAGCATCGCGCCGCGCCAGGATTTGTCGTCGGCGTTGTCGACGTAGGGGCCGACGACCTCGGCCAGCGCCATCGTGCTGTGACCGACCGATTTGAGCAATTGATAGACGATCGGCACCTGCGGCGCTTCCGTCGGCGGCATTCCCGGGCGATACAGGATCATCCTGCCGCCGGCGCCGGAAAACAGTGCCAGGATCACCGGATGCTTGCTCAGGACGTTCTGCTGGAAGATTTTTGCCGCGTCGCCGTAGAGGTCGAACATGCCGGTGTTGAGCGCCAGCATATCCTTGGTCGCGATATCGGCTGACGTCGCGGCGCTCTTGCCCGCGATCGGCGCCATGTAGGCTGGAAGGGTCTGGGCGTTGGCGATTGCGCCGCTGCCGAACAGGAACATCGCAATCGCCAGGGACGGGTAGCTCTTCATGTCGGCACTCGTCCCACGGTCAGGTTGTGATTGTTATTGATTCGTACCTGCTCTCCACTATTCGGTGATTGGTATTTTGCGCAAGCGATATGTGCCTCGATTGGCTGCGCTGGTTGCAACTTCATTGATGCCATCTGTAAAATGGCGTGCTTACGGCCGCACCGCCGGCGCCTCGACCGGCATGCCGCGGGCGCGCGACATCAGATAGAGCTCGAGCTCGACCAGTTCCGACGCGCCGTAGTCGTAGGCCTGCGCGCGGATCCCGGTGGTGCAGGCGCTATGGTTTAGACGCCCTGAAGGTGTCGAGAATCTTGACGCAGGCAGCGCCCGATTTGACGCACCAGACGCGCTGGGCCTCTGCGGCTCCGGATTGCAGTGCTTCGGTGATTGCTAGCGCCGGATGTGAAATCGATGGTGACGCCGTTCTGCCGCATGCGCTGATAATTCTCCTGCAGCCGGGTCGACAGCGCGAGCCACAATTCACGCTCGGTCTGGCGGGAGGCTTCATCGACGGCTTCGCGCAGATCGCCGCTCATTCCGTCATAGACCGCCTGATTGACGCTCGTGACCGACAGCGGCAGCGAATAGGTGATCTCGCTGAAATAGGGCAGATACTGCCAAAGCCTGCGGCCGGCGCCGCCGTCGCCGGACGACAGCACCGCGTTGAAGCTGCCATCGACCAGCTTCGGCATGGTGTCCGCAAAACTGATCGACGCGGCCTTGGCCCCGGCGCCCGCGAATACCTCGGTTGACGTCTTGTCATAGGTGCGGATCGAAAGGCCGGCCAGATCCGACGCGGTCTTCAGCGGCGTCTTCGACCAGATGCCGGACGGCGGCCACGGCGTCAGATAAAGCAGCCGCAGGCCCTTCTTCCGCAGTGCTGCTGCAAGATGAGGCCGGGCGATGTCGGCAAGATGTTTTGCGTCCGCCGTCGATGTCACCAGGAACGGCAGCGAGGGCAGCGCGAAGATCGCGTCTTCGGATTCCAGCGCACCGGCGAAGGCATCGCCGGCCTGCACCCGGCCCGCCGCGATCGCCGTGAGCATGCCGGCCGATTTGATGCCGGCGGTGGCATCGAAGCTTGGCCTGATCTGCAGTTTTCCGGCGCTCAATTCGGCGACATGTTTTGTAAATGTCGTCAGGCCAAGTCCCGGCATCGCATTTTCAGGGTATTCGGTCGGCATGTCCCAAACGGTCTGGGCGCGGATGGCAACCGGTTGCAGCAGCACAAGCGCTGCGGCCAGCAATTTCAGAAGTCGCACTGTTGCTCCGATCCTGTCATGTCTTGCGCGGTGCGCCGACCACCAGACGCAAAAAACTCATCACGCTGCCGAGTGCGGCAAAGCCGGCGCCGAGTGCCAATGCAAGCGTCGCGCCATCGTGACCGGCGAGGGCAAAGCACAGCGCCGCGAGGGCAGCACCCGTGGTTTGTCCGGTCAGCCGGGCGGTCGCGACGATGCCGCTGGCGCTGCCGCTGCGATGCGGCGGCGCGCTCGACATCAGCGCTTTCATGTTGGGCGTCTGAAAGAATCCGAATCCGATCCCGCAGATCACCATGCGCCAGACGATGTTGGCGATGCCGGGCGATGCCGGCAGCGTCGCCAGCAGCACCATGCCGACGCCGAGCAATGCCAGGCCAATGCCGCCCAGAATGCCGACGGGATAGCGGTCCGACAGCCGGCCACCGATCGGCGCCATGATGGCGACCACCAGCGGCCATGGCGTCATGAAGAATCCGGTCTCGACCTGGGTCCGCAGCAATACGTCCTCGAAGTAGAACGGCAACGACACGAATGCGAGGCCCTGCACCGCGAATGAACACACCGCGGTGGCCGCCGACAGCGCGAACATCGGCCGCCGGAACAGGTCGATCGGCAGCATCGGCGCCGGGTGATCGGCTTGCCTGCGCATCAAGAGCCAGCCCAGCAGCACCGCGGCGGCGATCTCGCCCGACACCAGGCCGATCGACGTCTTGTGCGCGGCGCTGCCGATGCCGGTGATGAAGAGCCCGAGGCAGGCGGCGGCCAGCGCGGCGCCCAGGAAATCGAAGGCGTGCCCGGCGCGCGGCGTCGACGGCAATGTTTTCATGCCGATCGCAAGCGCAATCAGGCCGAACGGAAGATTGACCGCGAACAGCCAGGGCCAGGGTCCGAACGCCAGGATGCCGGAGGCGATCGTCGGCCCGAGCGTGAATGCGGTTGCGACCACCAGCGCGTTGTGGCCAAAACCGCGGCCGAGCATGCGGGTTGGGTAGACGAAGCGGACCAGCGCCGTGTTCACGGCCATCAGGCCGCTGGCGCCGAGGCCCTGCAGCGTGCGCGCGACCAGCAGGCTTTCCAGCGACCACGCCAGCGCGCAGCCGAGCGAAGCCAGCGTGAACAGCAACAGCCCGCCGAGATAGATGCGCTGGTGGCCGACGATTTCGCCGAGTGCGCCGAGCGGCAGCAGCGTTGCGACCAGCGCGATCTGGTAGACGTTGACTACCCAGACCACTTCGGCCGGGCTGACATGAAGGTCGGCGGCAATCGCGGGCAGGGCGATGTTGGCGATCGCGGTATCCAGCGAGGCCATCGCCAGCGCGGTAAAGATCGCCGCCACCGCCCAGCGCCGGAGATTTGGCGGCAGGCCGTCGATCGGAGCGGGCGGCTTTGTGGTGGTATCTGCGGACATTCTGTCGGGGTTCTCAGAGCGGGGCGATAACGCCCACAGCGGCATGTACTACGGACACGCCGCGGGCCACAGCCGCGGCATTGCATGATGCGTATGCGAATGGCGGATTGGCGTTGCGGGCGAGGCGGGAGGGGCATGAGATGCAGGAGAGGTAACCACAGCTGTCGTCCCGGCCTTGAGCCGGGACCCATAATCCCGGTCGTCAGTTGTTGCGGAAGGTCTCGCACATGGGCGTCTAACGGAAGGCCGCGGAGTATGGGTCCCGGCTCAAGGCCGGGACGACGCGGAGAGAGTATTGCGTCAACACAGCTTCGCGATCTCGCGGCTCAATCCGCCCGAGTTTTTCTCTTCACTTTCGCCTTCTGAGAAATCAGAGGGCGCGGGGAACGCCGGGTGCACGCTGCACCCGCGGTCTCGTGCGCAAAATCGCACAAAAGAAGCGCACACGAGCATACAGGTTCAGCGGAGGCAATCCGGCATTCCCCGCGCAATGGTTTTACGGCTTATAGCGCGCTCTCCCCGGTGATCGGCTTTCTTGTCACCGTCGCCCCCAAGAAGCTTGCTTCTCGAGAACTTGACGCCAGCGTCGAGGCATCGGAACCACACGACTTCGCCGTCCGCTTTGGCGCCGTTCGTCAAAGGCGCATCCGCGTCCACCGCATCCCGCCCCACGTCCGTGACGATCGCGAGCGCCCCTCTGGTGGGACGAGACGGGCAAGCTTGTATCGGCGATTTGCCCGACGCGACAAGAGGAAAATTTTCTTGTGGTGGGCTTGACAGGTTTTGCTGATTTGCCCGTCGGGTTGGGTTTTTGCGCGCTGCGCCTGACCTCTCCGCGTCATTGCGAGCCACCGGGTCGCGCGAATGCGCGCCCGATGACAGGCTCCGCGAAGCAATCCATAGTGCGACACGAAGAAAGAGTGGATTGCTTCGTCGCTTCGCTCCTCGCAATGACGGGGGAGACGCTGGAAATTCACTCCTCATCATTCCGGGGCGTGCGCAGCACGAGCTACGCTGTGCAATTGCACATACGCCAGAGGCTTTTGAACAGCGCGGCAGCGAGATCACGCGTGGCACCAGTTAGGCGCGACTACTTTCGTTCGGCTTCGGCCTCTTGCTCCAGCCGCAAAATATGCGCTCGTAGCGCATCGAACGTCTCTTCGGTGACATCGCTGAACAGCGGATCCTCAGGATTGGTCACGGCCGAAGCGATCTCCGTCCAATCTTGAGGCTTGAGGGCCTTAAGCGCGGCAGGAAAGAAATCTCGATCTTCCATCATCATGTGGTGCCGCTCGTGCGCGATGAAATCGCGAACAATGGTATCGACATCTTGCCGAAGGACTTCACGCATCCGCGAGCACGTTCTCGACCGCGTGAGCGACGCGGCGCAAACGTTCAGCCCCTTTTTGGTGTTCGCGAGCGAGATCACCGACCTTCGCAGCCGCAGCCGGATCGCGAGTTTTTAGCTTGGCAAAGACCACGTCTTCCTGGGGATGGTGATACACTTCCGGGTAGAGTTCGAAGTAGCTGATAACCGCGCGAATAACCTCGTAGTCGGGGCGGTCTCCCCGGTCGAAAACCTCAAGTTCCCGCTCAAGGACGGCAAGCAGCTTCTCAATATTGCGATGCTCTTGGGACAAGCGCTCAATGATCATGGCAGCGCTCCACACAGTGGACCGACGAAAATTATCCCTGACGCGGTATCAGCTTTTGCGGCAGATCAAATCTGGGTCGGAATAAGGTGCGGCGATTTCAATTTTCGGACCTGCCGGCTTGGCGCCAGCGAAAGAATGCGTCTGACCTCCAGCGCCCCACGCGCTCAATCCAGCCCCAGCACACGCATCGCATTTCCCCCGGCGAGCTGCGCTATCGTCCCGTCGTCGATGCCCTGAATGCCCGCGATATGGCCGATCGGATTGTATTCGGCCATGTCGAAGGGGTAGTCGGTGCCCATCAGGATACGGTCCGGCCCGAACAGGTCGAGCAGGTAGGCGAGCTGGTGATAGCTGAACACGACGGTGTCGAGATAAACCTGCCGCAGATAGGTGGTCGGCGGCAGCGGCAGATCGGCGTGGCAATCCTGGCGGGCGCCCCAGGCGTGATCGATGCGGCCGGAATAGCCGGGAAGGTAGCCGCCGCCATGCACGGCCATCAGCTTCAGTTCGGGGAAACGCGCCAGCGTGCCCGAGAAGATCAAATTGTGGAGCGCCAGCGTGGTGTCGAGCGGATTGCCCAGAACGTTGCTGAGATAGAAATGGGTCAGGCGCTCGCCATGGGTGAAGCCGTTCGGATGCATCATGATGAAGGCCCCGAGCTCCTCGGCCCTCGCGAAGAACGGCCGGAATTTCGGATCGGATAATTCCTGGCCGTCGACATTGGTCAGGATCTCGACGCCTTTCAATTTCAGTTCGCCCATGACGTAGTCGAGCTCGCGCACGGCGAGCTCCGGCTCCTGCAGCGTGACCACGCCGAGGCCGACGAAGCGGTCCGGCTTGCGCGCGCAATATTCGACGACGCCTTCGTTGGCGATGCGGTGGGCTGTTCGGCGATTTTCGGATCGATCGTATAGTAGCACTGGCCCGGCGCAGGGGCCACGACCTGGATATCGATGCCCATCCGGTCGAGGTCGCGCAGCCGGCGATCGATCGTGGTCATGACCTCGGCGACGTCCTTTTCCTGCTGCGCGTTGACTTCCCTGGTGGCGGCATCGGCGAAATGCGCCAGCGGAATGCGGCTCGGATCGATATGCGGCTGGGCGAGCTTGGCGGCCTGCGGGACCACGATATGCGCGTGGATATCGACCGTCACCGATGACGGTCGCCGGGCGAGGCCGTCGGCGTCGTGGATCCGTGCCGCGGTACGGCCGTAGCGGTTCTTTTTCTCGATCATTGGATGCACTTCCTTTGTCTGTTGATTGTGTGTTCGCTAGTTCGATTTGGCGGCGTTTCGCTCGCGGCCACCGGACCGAGATCGTGGTGGCATCGGCTCGCCAAGCCCGGTCGCATCGGCTTCCTCGAAGCAGGCGAGCGCGCTTGACGCCACCGGAAGACGGCGCTCCCATGGAGGCGGCGAATTGCACCGCCGTCGCCAGGTCCTTTTTCGCGGCGCTGATGCCGAACGCGGTTTCGCCGCGAGGCTGCCCGCTCAATCCCTTGGCGATGACGGCACCACGCCCCTTCATCGCGGTCGGCGTGCCGGCGGTGTCGGACAGGATATCGATCAGCCGATCGGGAGCCAGCTTGAGCGGCGCGCAGATGGTCAGGGCTTCGCCCAGCGCCTGCCAGTACACCAAGAGCGGCAGGTTGACGGCGAGCTTCATCGTTGCGCCGGCGCCAAGTTCGCCGACATGTTCGATGCGCCGGCACATTTGCTCGAGGATCGGCATCGCGCGGCTGACAGTCATCGCGCGCCCCGCCGACCAGGCCGAACAGCTTGCCCTCCCTGGCAGGGCCGGTGCTGCCGCCGACCGGGCATTCCACGAAGACGCCGCCTTGCTGCGTCACGGCGGTTCCGACGGACTGCATCGTGTCCGGCCGCAGCGTGCTCATGTCGATCAGGAGCTTGCCGGCGAGCTTCGCCGGTCAGGAGACCCTTGGGCCCGCGATAGACCGCTTCGGTGGCCGCATCGTTCAGCAACATCACGATGACAGTTTCACAGCCCTCGACGAGTTCGGCGGGCGATGCGAACAATCTTGCACCGGCGTCAACCAGCGATTTCGTCTTCGCCGGATCGCGGTTCCAGACCGCCACGTCGTGCCCGACCGCCATCAATCGCTGTGCAATCGATGATCCCATTCGTCCGGTGCCGCATATGCCGACTTTCATGATCCGATCTCCTTCTTGACGGGAATTCTTCTTTCAATGCGCATGATAGATACCGAGGTTTTGCGAAATTATCGCATCGTTGTTCGATCAGTTCCGTCGGTCGAGCCATCGAACACGCAACGTCCGGTATTGAGAATCACCGCCCGGTCGGCGACGTCGAGCGCGAGCTTGAGATTTTGCTCGACCAGCACGATGGATTGCCCCTCGTCCTTGAGACGCCGGATCGTGCGCCGACCTCAGCCACGATCAGCGGCGCCAGGCCTTCGGAGGGCTCGTCGAGCAGCAGAACGCGCGGATTGCCCATCAGCGCCCGGCCGATCGCCAGCATCTGCAGTTCGCCGCCGGACAGCGTGCCGGCCATTTGCGCGTGGCGCTCGCCCAGTCGCGGGAACATGTCGTAGATCCGGTCGATGTCCCATCGGTGTTGAAACCTTGCTGCGTCGTTGCTGCGCCACGACGAGATTTTCCCTGACGGTCAGGGAAGGGAAGATGCGTCGGCCCTGCGGCACGAGACCGATGCCCAGATGCGAGATGCGTTCGGGATTGAGGCCCTCGATGGCGTCGCCGAACAGCCTGATCTCGCCGCCTTTGGGCTTGAGAAATCCGATGATCGTCGAGATGCAGGTTGTTTTTCCCGAGCCGTTGCGCCCGAGCAGATGCCAGCACGTTGCCGGGTTGCAGGGCAAAGCTGATCCCGTGCAGGATATGGCTGTCGCCATAGAACGCCTGCACGTCGGTCAGGCGAAGCGCATCAGACGCCAAGGTACACCTCACGCGTTCGGGGGTCCGCGACCACGCTGTCGCGCGCGCCATCGACGATCACCCGGCCGTAATTGAGCAGCGTCACGGTCTCGGCGAGGTCGAGCGCGGTATCCATGTCGTGTTCGATCATGACGATGGCGGTTTCGCGCGGAATCGCCGCGATCAGCGCTTTCACGGTCGATCGCTCGGCATTGGACAGGCCCGCCAGCGGCTCGTCCAGCAGCAGCAGGCGGGGTTTTTGCGCCAGCGCCATCGCCAGCTCGACGCGCCGCTTTTCGCCGTAGGCAATGTCGGACACCGGATGATCGGCCAGATGCAGCAGGCCGACCGCGTCGAGGATGCGCCGGGCTTCGGTGGAGAGATCGCTGTAATGCGACAGCGGACGCCACATCTGCCAGCGCGATGGCCGCAATCCCAAGCAGGCCGAGCGTGACATTGTGCTCCAGCGTGTCGCGTCGAACAGGGCGATGATCTGGTAGGTGCGCGACAGCCCGAGGTGCGCCCGCTGATAGGGCGCCATGTGGGTGACGTCGGCGCCGAACAATCTGCACCTCGTCCCGAATTCGGCTTGAGGTCACCGGTGATCTGGTTGAACAAGGTGGTCTTGCCGGCGCCGTTCGGACCGATGATCAGGCGACGCTCGCCCGGCCGGATCGCGAGCGATACGTCGTGCGTGACCACCAGGCCGCCGAACGATTTCTTCAGATCGCTGATCTCGAGCGCGTATGTCGGTGCGATCGAAGTCATCGCGGTCGCCGGCGCAGGTTCTGCAATTTGCTCAGAGCCGGGAACGATGCCCGTCGGCATCACGAGAACGATGAACAGGAACACGAGCCCGAGCAGCATGTTCCAGCGCTCGACATAGGCTGACGCGTAGTTCTTCAACAGCAGCACCAGCGCGGCGCCGACCGACGGGCCGCTCAGCGTCCCCGAGCCGCCGGCGATGACGCCGAGCAGGGCCTCGGCCGAACTCGTGGTGGAGAGCGATGTCGGATGAATGTACTTGTTGTAATAGACGTAGAGCAGTCCGGATACGCCGCCCCAGAAGCCGGCATAGATGAAGGTGATCCAGCGGATCATCCAGGGATTGAAGCCGAGCGCCGCCATCCGCCGCGGCTGGTCGCGAACGCCCTTCAGCGACGATCCGAACGCGGATGACACGAATGTCGTCATCATCAGGAAGGAAACCGCCGCGACCGCCAGCGCGAACCAGTAGAACGACGCGGCGCTGTCGAGCGAGATGCCGAACGGCATCGGCCGGGTCAGGCCGGCGATCCCGTTGTCGCCGTTCGTCACATTGGACATGCGATAGGCCAAGTCCCCACAGCACCTGCGACAGCGCCAGCGTGATCATGAGGAAGCCGAGGCCGGACGCGCGCAGCGCGATGACGCCGAAAGCGGCCGCCATGGCGGTCGTGCCGGCGATCGAGATGATGGCGGCGGGTCCGTGCGAAAAACCGTAGCGGCTGGTGAGCAGAGCGGAGATATAGGCGGCGACCCCGAGAAAGGAGGCGTGTCCCAGCGACGTCATGCCGCCAAAGCCGACCAGCAGGTTGAGGCTGAGCGCGAAAGATCGCCGCGATCAGGATCTGACTGCCGAGATTGACGTAGAAGTCGCCGGCGAAGGATGGCAGCAGAAGCGAGCATGGCTGCGAACAAGAGAGCTGCGACCCACTTCATGCGCCGAGACGCCCCAACAGGCCTTGGGGCCGCAACGCCAGCACGACGATCATCGGCAGGAACAGGATGATGTAGGCCAGCTCCGGAAACAGCGCGGTCCCGAACGTGTAGATGAAGCCGACGATGAAGCTGCCGATGAACGCGCCGAGCAGGCTGCCGATGCCGCCGAGGATGACGACGATCAGCGCCAAGCGGCAGCATGTCGCCGTCGAGCCCGGGATAGGCGGATAAGAATCGGCCCGCCCAGCACGCCGCCGGCGCCGGCGATGCCCGCGCCAAGACAGAACACGATCGTGAACAGGTTGGAGACGGGAATCCCGACCGCGCGCGCCATCTGCCGCGTCATCGACGCCGGCCCGGATCATCGCGCCAAGCCGCGTGCGCTCCAGCAGCAAGTATAGAATGATCGCAGCGGCGATGGCGCACCCCACCAGCACCAGCCGATAGGTCGGAAACACGAAGCCAAAAAGCCGCGTCGGCGCCTGCAGACTGTGCGGCGTCGGGACCGGTATCGAATCGCCGCCCCATAGCATGAGGCAGGCATCGGAAATGATGAAGGACATGCCGAGCGTCACCAGCACCTGTCCGAGCGGATTGGTCTTCAGCCTGGTCAGCACCAGCCGCTCGAACAGCCCGCCGATCGCGGCAACGGCGAGGCCGGCGCCAAACCGCCACGGTCCAGATGCTGAGTTCGGGATTGGCCCGCATCGCGGTGGCGCCGAAATAGGTGCCGAGCATGAAGAACGCGCCATGCGTCAGATTGGCGAGCCGCATCAGGCCGAATATCAGCGAGAACCCTGACGACAGCAGGAACAGCAAGCCACCCAGCGAAAGGCTGTTGAGACCCTGGATGATCCAAAATTGCATCGTCTGCGGATCTCGTTCGGAAACCTGCGGCGGGTCGTGGCTGCCAGGATAGCTAAGGCTCGAGATTTTTGGCCGGCGGATAGTCGCGCGAATAGACCGGATTCTTCAGGAACGCTGTCTTGTCATAGGTCCAGAACTGGGTGACGTCCGGATAGGTCTTGATCACGGAATTGACCAGCCGGCCGTCGCTGCGCGTCACCTTGCGGATATAGACATTGCCGATCACATTGCCGAGATCGTCGAACTTGACGCGGCCGCGCACCGTCTCGGCGTTGCTGCCGCGGATCGCCGCCATCAGCGCTTTCTTGTCCTCGACATTGCCGTTCGATGGTCTTCAGTGCGGCCTCCAGAACCTGGCCCGATAAATACGTGCTGCCGGCGTAGTAGCCGGGGTCGTATTTGAACTGCTTGCGGAACGCCGGCGCAAAGATCTTGTTGGCGGGATTGTCGAGTTCCGCCGAATACCAGCTGGTGGTCAGGATCCCCAGCGCCTCGTCGCCCATGTTGCGCAGCACGGATTCGTCGAGCGCGGTCATGCCGCCGATCACGGCCATCTTGTCCTTCAGGCCGTATTCGATGAACTGGCGCAGGAAGCGGAAGCCGTTGGAGCCGGCGGTGCCGAGGAAGATCGCGTCGGCGCCCTTCACCTGCGCGACGTAGCTGCCGTAATCCGGCGTCGCCAGCGGTGTGAAAATCTTCTGGATGATCTTGCCGCCATTGTCCTCGAACGCGCGCTGGAAGCCGGCGCACATTTCATGGCCGTAGGCAAAGTCATCGGCGATGGTGACGATCTTCTTGTATTTCAGCTCCTTGGCGGAATAGTCGGCCAGCGGGTAGGCGCACTGCGCCGAGGTCGAGGTCAGGCGAACGAACCACGGGCTTGGATGCCGCTGCGTCATGTCTTCGGCGGCGGCGACCCCCAGCGTCGGCACTTCCTTTTCCGTCAGATAATCGGCGATCGCGAGCGCCTCGAACGCCGCGAGCGGTCCGATGATGCAATGGACATTGTTTTTTTCGATCAGTTCCTGCGCCTTGGTTCGCGCGGTTGCGGGAACGCCGGCGGTGTCGGCGACGATCAACTCGACCTTGCGGCCCGCAAGCGTGTTGTCGCGCTCCTTCAGGAACATCGTCAGTGCGAGTTCCATGTCGATCCCGCCGGAGGCGAGCGGTCCGGTTTTGGCGGCCAGCAAGCCGATGCGGATCGGTCCGCTGTTTTGTGCCGATGTCAGTCGGGGTGCAACCACACTCGCAACGCCGGCGCCGGCGGCGGTGCTGACGAATTGTCGTCGTGATATCGGCACGTGTCGCCCTCCGGTGGTGTTTCCCTGACCCTTGGTTCTTGCTTCTTGAATTATTGCTTCTTACGCGGGCACATCCGCCTTCTGACGGATTGGGCCGCGTGGGATCGTCGCCGGCAAATGTGGCGTCACCCAATTTATCATCCGGAAAATCTTAATGATCAAGCGATAACTACTTGACGCAGCTATTGGGCATTGCCGATCGGGACGCTACCGTACTTTGATGCGGCGCAAAATCGGCGGCGGTCAGGTGCCGCTCGCCTTCAACACTTCGAACACGGCGGCCGTATCCTGATCGCCCAGTCCCATCGCCATCGCCTCCGCGTAGACCGGTTGGGTTTTCGTGAACAGCGGCGTTTCACAGCCGAGTTCGCTGGCGAATTCGGCGATGATGGCCATGTCCTTCTTCCAGGTCGAGATCCGCATCGTCGCGGGTTCATACTTGCGCTTTGCCATCATCGGCGCGCGCATCTGAAACATCCGCGAACCACCCGCGCCGGGCGCGACCATCTCGATCACCTGATTGAGATCGAGCCCGGCGCGTTCCGCCAGCAGCATCGCTTCCGCCGAGGCGACGTTGTGAATGGCGACCAGATGGTTGGCGACGAATTTCATCCGGCTGCCATTGCCGTAGGCGCCGAGATCGGCGCTCTGCTTGGAAAAATCCGCAAACAGGTCGCGACATTTTGCGATCGCGGCGCTGTCGCCGCTGGCATAGACCACGAGGTCGCGAACCGCGGCCTGGGCGCCGGTGCCGCTGAGCGGACAATCCAGCGCAATATGGCCTGATGGTTCGAGGATGGCCTTGAAACGCAGCTTGTCGGCGATGGTAAGCGTACTGAGTTCGACGACGATGCGCGCGGGCTGACCGCAACCGGCAATCTGGGCGGCGACTGCATGGGCGGCAGCGGCATTGGGCAGGCTGGTCATGACGATCGCCGCGCGGGCCGCGACCGCGGCTGCGCCATCGGCAATGGTCACGCCGGAACGCTCGAGCTCGCTCCTGCGCGACGGTTCGGTGTCATATCCGATAACCGTCCAGCCGCGTTCGACGAGATTGCGGGCGATGGCGCCGCCCATGATGCCGAGGCCAATGATGCCGGCTGTTCGATCTGTCACGTGACCTCCGAGCTGCTGTTTTCCGGGGATGTGGCACCGCGTCGCAGCGTGAATTGGGCCAGCGATAAGGAGAATGCCCCTTCGAGTCAATTTGGCGGTCGACGCTCGACTTTCTGCTACTTCCCGCCGGTCGCGCCCTCGACTAAGCTTGATGGCAACAAGAATAACGAAAGCCGCTCGCAGGCCGAGGGGAAATGCTTTTGTACGCACAGGCGGACCGGCGCAGCGAGGTCACGCGGAGCGCCAGCGAGGGCGTGCGCGGGCGCGTCTGGACCGGCCTGTGGGTCGGCTCGCTGCTGGCAATCCTGGGCTTTCTGGTCATCTATCCCGTCCTGATGTTGCTGCTCGGCGCGCTCACCGACACCAATCCGGTGGTCGACGGATTCAGCTTGCGCCAACTGTCGGTCACCAACTTCCTCACCGTTCTGGTCAATCCGAACGTCGCCGAGGCGCTGCTCAACACGTTGATCGCGTGCGGCGGCGGCACGCTGATCGCGGTCGCGATCGGGCTGTTGTTTTCCTGGATCGTGGTTCGCACCAACACGCCGTTCAAGGGCTTTATCGCCGCTGCCAGCATTTTGCCGCTGTTCGCGCCGCCGCTGGTCGCGGGCGTGGCGTGGACCATTTTGGGTTCGCCCAAGACCGGTTTGATCAACGCCATGTTCAAATGGGTGGGGCTCGACTGGCACGTCGATTTCTATTCGCTGTGGGGCCTGGTGTTCGTGTTCGGTATCTACTACGCGCCCTATGTCTACATGTTCACCTCATCTGCGCTGCGCAACATGGACCCGAGCCTGGAGGAGGCCGCCGAAATCTCCGGCGCCAGCGCGTTCGCGACCTTGTTCTCGGTGACGTTCCCCTTGATCATGCCGGCGATCGTCTCGGGCATGCTGCTGTCGTTCATCGTGATGCTCGGCATCTACGGTATTCCGGCGGTGCTGGGCGCGCCGATCAATCTCAGCCTGCTCACCACCTATATCTTCAAGCTCACCAACTGGTCGCCACCGCTCTACAACACGGCGGCAGCCGTTGCGATCATCCTGATGGTGGTCACGGGCTTGCTGGTATGGCTGCAGCAGAAGGTGCTACGCGGCCGCAGCTACACCACGGTGGCGGGAAAAGCCTTCCGGCCGCGCAACCTCGATCTCGGGCGCTGGCGCTGGTTCACTTTCGCCATCGGGGTCGTCTATCTCTTCGTGGTGGTAATCCTGCCGTCGCTGGCGCTGATCGTCGCCGCGTTCCGCAAATTCATGTTCATCCGCGATGCCGCCAGCCTGTTCGACATGCGGCAATATTCGCTGATGCATTTTTACAGCATTTTTGACAATCCGCTGACGATGCGGTCGATCTACAATGCGGTCGAGGTCGGTATCATCACCGCGGTGGTCGGCGGCACGCTGGCGTTTGCGATCGGCTACACCATTCATCGCACCCAAGTGGCGGGCCGGCGCAGCATCGATATCATCTCGACCTTGCCGGTCGCAATTCCCGGCCTGGTGATCGGCGTCGCCTATCTCTGGGCCTGGATAGGCATTCCCGGCGGGCTCTACGGCACGATCTGGATCCTGGCGCTGGCCTTCATCGCGCGCTTCATGCCGGATACGGTGAAGGCGCTGTCGACCTCATTCCTGCAAATCCATCGCGAGCTGGAAGAGGCGGCCTGGGTCTGCGGCAGGGGCATGTTCGGCACGATCCGGACCATCGTGCTGCCCTTGGCGCGGCCGGGCGTGATCGCGTCGATGACGCTGTTGTTCGTGCTGGCGATCCGCGAACTCGGCTCGTCGCTGTTTCTCTACACCTCCAACACCATGGTGATGTCGGTGCTGCTGCTCGACTATTACGAAGGCGGCAATCTCGGAAAGACCGCGGCTTTCAGCCTCGTGCAAACGGTTTTGCTCGGTGTTCTTATCGGCGGCGCCAACTGGCTGTCGCGCGGTGCGGCGCAGACCAGCGTCGCGCGTACGGGATAACAATAATGAAGGGGAGGATTGGTGATGAATAGAAGGATTTTTACCAAACTTACAGCGCTGGCCGGCGTCGCCGGTCTTGCGCTGCTGTTGAACCCATCGGTGCAGGCAGAGGAATTCGGCTCGCCCGAACTGATCGCAGCCGCAAAGGCCGAGGGCAAACTGGTTCTCTACACCGCGAACTTCGCTGAGGTCGAACAGGTCGTCATCAAGGAATTCAACAAGCGCTTTCCCGAGATCAAGGTCGAGATGGTCCGCGCGCCGGGTGGCCAGCTCATCACGCGGGTGAAGACGGAGGCCGCCGCCGGCAAGCTGATTGCGGATATCGTCGATCACTCCGACCGCGCGCTGATGCTGCCGCTCGTCGACCTGTTCCAGGATTACGCGCCGCCGAATGCCGCCGATTACGATCCGGCGGCGCTGGTGTCGCCAAAATTCTGGCCCCGCCTTACCGCCGTCTGGTCGATCGCCTACAACACGGAATTGGTAAAGGACCCGCCAAAATCCTGGATGGATCTGACCAAGCCGCAATATGACAAGTTGACGGCGCAGGTGTTTGCACAGTCCGGCGGCACCACCTGGACCCGCATCATGTTCGAGCGCCAGGTGCTGGGCGAGGATTATTGGGCCAAGCAGGCCGCGACCCATCCGGTGCTCTATCCCTCGGGCGCGCCGATGTCGGATGCGATGGTGCGCGGCGAAATCGGCATGGGACCGCTGATCTACAACGCGGTCTATCCGAAGCAGAAGGAAGGCGCGCCGTTGAAGGCGGTCTTTCCGCCTGAAGGCGTGCCCGCCAATCCCTATGCGACGGGAATCCCGAAGACCGCCACGCATGTCAACGCTGCAAGGCTGTACCTGAACTGGTGCCTGTCGAAGGAGGGCCAGACCTTCATGATCAAGGAGCAGGGCAACCTGACGTCGCTGAAGGAGGTGCCGGTGAATCCCGAAGGTTTCGATCCCAAGGTCGTCAAGGTCTGGTACCCCAGGATGGACGAATATGTGAAGCTGCACGGGCCCTGGGTCGCGGAGTGGGACAAGACGTTCGGCTACCGGCAGTGAGCGATCGGCGTATGAGGCGGTTCGACGCATGACGGCAACGCTCGAAGTCACCGGCCTGCGCAAGCAGTTCGCGGTCGGCCGGCCCGCGATCGACGGCGTCAGTTTTGCGGTTCCCGCCGGCGAGATCGTGGTGCTGCTCGGGCCTTCCGGCTGCGGCAAGACCACGACGTTGCGCTGTGTCGCCGGACTGGAGCATCCGACCTCCGGCGGGATCAGTATCGCGGGCCGGGTGGTATCGTCGCCCGAACGCGGCATATTGGTGCCGCCGCGCTTGCGCGAACTCGGCATGGTGTTCCAGTCCTATGCGGTGTGGCCGCACATGACGGTGCGGCAGAACGTGGTCTATCCGCTCAAACATCGAAAGATCTCGCGGGCCGACGCCTCGCGCATGGTCGATGAAGCCCTGGCGCTGGTCGGGCTGTCGGAATATGCCGACCGGCCGGTGGTGGCGCTGTCCGGCGGCCAGATGCAGCGTGTGGCGCTGGCGCGCAGCATGGTCTACCGCCCGCAATTGCTGCTGCTCGACGAGCCGTTGTCGAACCTCGATGCCAAATTGCGCTTGCGGCTGCGCGACGATCTGCGCGTGATCCTCAAGCAGACCGGCATGACCGCGCTGTACGTCACCCACGACCAGGCCGAGGCCGTCGTGCTCGGCGACCGCATCGGCGTGATGCGCGACGGAAAACTGTTGCAGATGGACACGCCGGACGCGATCTATAACCGTCCGGCAGATTTGTTCGTCGCCAACTTCACCGGCGCCACCAACGAACTGGCTGGCACGTTGGTGGAGCGCAACGGCGAATTCGGCGTGGTCGATTTCGGCGAGGGGCGGCGAGGCGAGGTCGCGTTGCTGCACGGCCTTGGGCCGGACGACAAGGTGCGGATCGCGTTGCGGCCGGAGAATATCGCGATCGGTAAATGCGACGGCGTCAACACGTTCCCCGCCAAAATTCTCGACCGCCGCTATCAGGGCACGCAGACCGCCTACGGCATCGAACTGTTCGGCCGCCGGCTCGAGGTGATCGAACTCGGCACCGCCGCCCGGCATCAGGTCGGGGTCGAAACGCCGGTGTCGCTGCCGCGGGAATGCTGCTGGGCCTATCGCGATACCGGGCCGTCGTCCTACGAGTAGTTGCCAGATCGACGAGAACGCACAACGGCCGCCGAGGTTAATGATTGGAACCAGCGTCCTCGCCATCATTTATCTCATTTTTGTTCAGAACCTGTTCAGGCGTCGTCTGCCAAATGATCGGCAACGATCATGACTCCGCATCGGACTGCACGGATTGGTGAGCTGATGATTGCGCCAAAAATCAAAAACAAAATTTCGCACCGCCGGTCGGCCACCGCATTGACGCCTTTAGCGACTTGTCACAATTGCCTGGATTTTCGGCAACGCCGCCGGCCACGCCGCCGAACTGGCCCCACACGACATGGTCCTGCTCGACCGGCTGACATGGGGCATCAATGCCTCGAGCGCCGCGCATCTGCAGGCGGTCGGCACCGAACGCTGGCTCGCCGAACAATTGCATCCGGCCGGCAGCAGCCTTGCCCGATGCGGCCAAGGCGCAGATCGAGGCGATGCCGGATGTGCACAAATTCCCGTTCGACATTGCGGTCGCGTTCGACGCGCAGGCGCAAAGCCGCCAACCAGGTCGCCGATCCCGAGCAGAAGAAGGCCGCGCAGCAGGTCTATCAGCAGGCGATGAACGACCGCGCCAGGCAGGCTGCGGCGCGCACCATCCTGCGCGCGCTCTATGCGCCGGACCAGCTGCGCGAGCGCATGACGTGGTTCTGGTTCAATCATTTCAACGTCCACCAGTACAAGGCCAACCTCCGCGTTCTGGTCGGCGACTACGAGGACCGCGCGATCAGGCCGTTTGCGCTCGGCAAGTTCCGCGATCTGCTGGAGGCCACGCTGCGCCATCCGGCGATGCTGCGTTACCTCGACAATGCCGACAACGCGGCCGGCCACCTCAACGAGAACTACGCCCGCGAGATCATGGAACTGCACACCATGGGGGTCGGCTCCGGCTACACGCAGGCGGACGTCGAGGCGCTGGCGCGGATCCTGACCGGCGTCGGCATCGACCTCAAGCCGGAAGATCCCAAACTCAAGCCCGAGCAGCAATCGCAGCTGGTGCGCGAAGGCGCGTTCGAATTCAATCCGGCGCGGCACGACTATGGCGACAAGACTTTCCTCGGCCATGCGATCAAGGGCCGCGGCCTCGCCGAAGTGGATGAAGCGGTCGACATCCTGGTCCGCCATCCCGCGACCGCGACGCGAATCTTCGCGGCAAGATCGCGACCTATTTCATGTCGGACAACCCGCCGGAGCCGCTGGTGCAGCGGATGGCGCAGACCTTCAGGACGACCGACGGCGATATCGCCGCGGTGCTTTCGACGATGGTTCACGCGCCGGAGTTTGCCGCCTCGCTGAAGCCGGGCACGAAATTCAAGGATCCGGTGCAATACGTGCTCTCGGCCGTGCGCCTCGCCTATGACGACAAGGTGATCCTGAACACGGCGCCGATCCAGAACTGGCTGAACCGTCTCGGCGAAGGCCTGTTCAACCACGAGACGCCGGACGGCTATTCGCTGACTGTCGGCGTCCTGGAACGGGCCGGGGCAGATGATGCTGCGCTTCGAGATCGCGCGGCAGATCGGTTCGGGCTCTTCCGGCCTGTTCAAGCCGGATGTGCCGAACGCGGTCGATCAGCCGGCCTTCCCGCTGATCGCAGAACGCGCTGTACTTCAACGGACTGCGGCAGACACTGGGCCCGGCGACGCTCGCCGCGCTCGATCAGGCGGTCTCGCCGCAGGACTGGAACACGCTGTTTCTGTCGTCGCCCGAATTCATGCGCTAGACTCGTCAGGAGGATCGCACCATGAATCGTCGTGATCTGATCAAGGCCTTCGCCGCCGTCGCGCCCGCTGACGGTCGCCGGCCGCGTCTGGGCCGCACCCGCCACCGATGCACGGCTGCTGGTGGTGTTCCTGCGCGGCGCCTATGATGCCGCCAATGTCGTGGTGCCGGTATCGAGCGACTTCTACTACAATTCGCGGCCGACGCTCGGCATCGCCAAGCCCGACGCCGGCAATCCGAACGCGGCGCTGTCGCTGACCGCCGATTGGGGCCTGCATCCGGCGTTGCGCGACAGCATCTATCCGCTATGGGCGCAAGCGCGAGATCGCTTTCGTGCCCTTTGCCGGCACCAGCGATGACCTGACGCGCAGCCATTTCGAGACCCAGGACACGATCGAACTCGGCCAGGCGGTCGGCGGGCTCCCGCGACTATCGCTCGGGCTTCATGAGCCGGCTCGCGGCCGAGCTGACGCGGGTCAAGCCGATCTCCTTCACCGACCAGCTGCCGCTGATCTTTCGCGGCAAGTCGCAGATTCCGAATATCGGGATCAACAGCGTCGGCAAGCCGGGCGTCGACGATCGCCAGGCCCGGCTGATCAAGAACATGTATGCGCAAAGCGATCTCGCCTCGTCGGTGTCGGAGGGCTTCAGAGTTCGCGACGACGTCTACAACTCGATCTCCGAGGAGATGACGGCGGCCAACCGCGGCGCGGTCTCGCCGCGCGGCTTCGAACTGTCGGCGCGGCGCATCGGCCGGCTGATGCGCGAGCAGTTCAACCTCGGCTTTGTCGATGTCGGCGGCTGGGACACCCACGTCAATCAGGGCGGCGCCACCGGCTATCTCGCCGACCGCCTCGGCGAACTCGGCCGCGCGCTGGCCGGGTTTTCCGAGGAGATCGGACCCGCCGGATGGCGCGATACCGTGGTCGTGGTGATCTCCGAGTTCGGCCGCACCTTCCGCGAGAACGGCGACCGCGGCACCGATCACGGCCATGGCAGCGTCTATTGGGTGCTGGGCGGCGGCATCAATGGCGGCCGCATCGTCGGCGAGCAGGTCAAGGTCGACCAGGCCAACCTGTTCCAGAACCGCGACTATCCGGTGCTGACCGATTACCGCGCGATGTTCGCAGGGCTGTTCCAGCATATGTTCGGACTGGAGACGGCGAGTGTTCAACGGATTTTTGCGCAAGTTCATCCCACGGATTTGGGATTGGTCTAGCGCTTTTCCGATTGAATTGGAATCAAGCGCTGGCGGTAACTCGCTGTCGGAGTTCGCCGCCGTGTCCATCGCGATCATTTGAATCGATTGCCGGGCTGAAGCCGATTTCCCACGGCAGATAACCGCGCACGCCTGTGAACCAGCTCACAGCGACTTGCAGCAAGCCGATTTATCTTGCCGCCTGCGCGTTCAACTAAAGCGTGCGTGAAATTCAAGTGTCGCTTCGCGTTGAGATGAGGGATCGCCGGCGTCCGAGCCCGACCGGGCCAAGGCTAACGCACCGGCTTTAGGAGAACAGCTAGACCCGGCGATGATTAGTTCGATCGGACGGTCGTTTTGATTGCGCTTCTCAAAATTTCAACATTGAGAGGAGATCCAAGATGGCGATTACGAGAAACAGCTCAGACAGGATTGCGGTCGCGTTCGGAATTTGCCTCGGTACGTTCTGCGTGACCGGCCTGCATGCCCAGACGGTTCCCGATAACGCCGCGGCGCCGGCCCGCAAGATGCTCGAACCTGCCACGATTTACGCCGAGCCCGGGCTGCAGTGCAAGCTCTATCCCGTCGGCGGCGTGCCTTCGCAAGGCGTGCCGGTATCCACCGATAGCGACGGCTACGCGCGTTTTCACGCGCTGCGGGCCGCGAGCGCGGATGCCGCCAGGCGCCTGATCCTGGATTGCACCGATGCTGCCGGAAAGCCCTCGTCTTTTTCGGCCAATCTCGCTTCCGAAGAAACATTCGTGCCTCATCCGATCGACATCGCGTCCGAACGCGGCATCGAGCGGCCGGCGCTGGCCGGTGATCCCCGGCAAATGACGCAGTTGCAACTGGTGCAGCAGGGCTACGGCCTGCGGCCAGACCCGGAAAAGGATCCCGCTGCCTATTCGCGCTGGCTGGCGTCGGCTTCCGCACCCGGCAAGATGCTGTTTACCCGGCGTCCCAACCTGCACGTCCACAATGTCATCACCACGTCCTCGCCGTGGTGGGTCGGATCGGTGCTGACCGGTGCGCCGAGCTACGTGTCGGTCGAAGCGACCTTCAATGTTCCCCGGGCCATCCCCGGCGGCGATGCAACGACCAGCACAGGCGTCTCGATCTGGAACGGTATCGGCGGCTTCGGCACCGGATCGGGCCTGATCCAGGGCGGCATTGATATTACCACGAGCCCGGTGGCGGCGTCGTATCAGAGTTTTCGTGAGTATTGCTGCGGCGATCCCGACAGCAACGGATATGGCGGCGATTTCAGTCCGAACCCGGGCGATCAGATCTATTCCCAGCAATGGTATTGCGACTCTGTCGGCAATCCGAATCTCGCCGGCGGTTATGGATGCACGTTCCTGCACAACATGACCTCCGGCGCCATACTGAGCTGCACCGCGGCCAACGGCTCGCCCTGCTGGTCGGTTCAGGCGCTCCCGCTCTGTACGGTCAATCCGACGGCTCCCAATTGCATGACCGTGGGGCCCGGGGCCGAGTTCATCGTGGAAGATACCAGTCCCCAGATATTGGCATCCTCGACCGCGTTCACCGACTTCACCCCGACATTGAACATGTACGGCTCGGCGTTCTCAAGCCGGACCGGGCGCTATTCGCAAACCGTCAGCAACGATCCCACGGTCTACAAGCTGACGGATTTCACCAGTACGACGACCCATATCGACGTGGTTCTCGGCAGCGCGGATGAAACCTGCTTCACCGTCAGCGCCAATCCAAATCCGCCGGCGCCGCCGCCGTGCCAGCCGGCCGCCCAGTCGCCCGCCTGGGCTGGCGGGCTCGACGGATATTGGGGCACCGACAACAGCCAGCACGTGAACTATGTCGCCGCCGACGGACATATTCATGAGATGTATATCCATCCCGGCGCGCCCTGGGCCAATAACGACCTGACCGCGTTCGCCCGTGGCGCGCTGGGGTTGGCCAACAGCCCGCTCGACGGATATTGGGGCAGCGACAGCAGCCAGCATGTCAACTTCATCGCGCGCGACGGTCACGTGCACGAATTGTACATTCATCCGGGGGCGGGCTGGGTCGACAACGACCTGACGGTCTTTACCCGCGGTCGGCCCGCGGCCCTCAACAGCCGCCTCGATGGATATTGGGGTGCCGACAGCAGTCAGCACGTCAATTTCATCGCGGCCGACGGCCATGTGCACGAATTGTACATTCATCCCGGTGCGGGTTGGGTCGACAACGACCTCACAGAATTCACCCGGGGAACGCCGGCCGCGTCGGGAAGCGCGCTGGACGCCTATTGGGGCAGCGACAACAGCCAGCACGTCAACTTCGTCGCCGCCGACGGCCATATTCACGAACTCTACATTCGTCCGGGCGCCGGCTGGGCGGACAACGACCTGACGGCGTTCGCGCGCGGAACGCCAGCCGCCGCGGGCAGCCAGCTTGACGGATACTGGGGCAGCGACAACAGCCAGCACGTCAACTTTGTTACGCGCGACGGCCACGTGCATGAATTGTACATTCATCCGGGCGCTGGCTGGGCGGACAACGACCTGACGGCATTCGCGCGCGGAACGCCAGCCGCCGCAGGCAGCAAGCTTGACGGATACTGGGGCAGCGACAACAGCCAGCACGTCAATTTCGTCGCTGCCGACGGCCATATTCACGAACTTTACATCCGTCCGGGCGCCGGCTGGGTGGACAACGACCTCACCGGCTTTACCGAAGGCGCACCCGCGATCGCAGGCAGCGCGCTCGACGGCTATTGGGGCAGCGACAACAGCCAGCACGTCAATTATGTCGATGCCGATGGCCACATTCACGAACTCTACATTCGTCCAGGCGCGTTCTGGGTGGACAATGATCTGACCGTGATGTGAGCGTAGCGATCGTTCCGGCGGCGAGGGGCCCAGGCTTGGGCTCCTCGCTCTCGGGATAAACCGGTCCCCTCTCGCTTGATCGCTGTTGGCGAGAACCCCGTCGAGCCGCAATTCGCAGGCGCATGCATGGTTAGCGGCGATTAATCTTGCGCAGTCCTTGCAATTTTATCGATCTGGAGGTCCGTAACTTTACGCGCCGGCGATAGCGTTCCCGGAATTAGTTGGGGAAAGCCATGTTGTTTGCGAATTTGCGCCGGCGCACCGCACCGATTTCCGAAGCGGTCTACATCGAAGTCGTCATCGCGCTTCATGGTACCATGGTTCCCATTCTGATGGCCGGCGTTGGCCAGGCGATCGTCGGTACAATTGTGGCGCGGGAGACCGGCGACGCGGCCATGGCGCTTCTGACCATCCTCGGTGTCGTCGTCGCCTTGATCCGCATAGTCGGCGTGCTCGCATTCCGGCGCCGCATGGCGCGAAAGCCGTCGCTTGACCAGGCCGAGGCCTTTGCACTGGAATGGCGCTACGCCGCCGGCACGGTCGCCACTGCGCTAATTCTCGGTGTGTTCGCGGCCCGCAGCCTGGTGCTGAAAGACGCGATCTGTTCGGTGATGGCGATCGGCATGGCGTTTGGCTTCGGCGCCGGCGTCGTTGCACGATTGTCGCTCCGGCCGGTTGTCGCGATCCTGGACCTGACTGCAACCGGTTTGCCCGCGATCCTGACCATGTTCCTGCAACCATGGGACGCGCCGCATGTGGCGTTGGGTCTGTTCTTCCTGATTTACATGGTGGGCAGCTTCGAAATGGTCCGGCTGGCCTACGACTCCACGGTCAATCAGATGACCCTGAAGCGGCAATTCGAACGGCTCGCGCGCATCGATCCGATGACCGGCCTCTTGAACCGCTCGGTGCTTGCGACCGATCTGGCGCAGATCGTTGCCGACTGCGGCCGCGGGACGGTTGCGATCCACGCGATCGACCTCGATCACTTCAAGGCCGCCAACGACCGCTACGGACACCCGGTCGGCGATGCCCTGCTGCAGCAGGTCGCGGCACGGCTGATGGCGGATGCCGATCCCGCCGATCTCATCGTCCGGATGGGCGGCGATGAATTCATTCTGGTTCAAAGGCGCGTGGGATCTCGCAACGACGCCGAACTGACGGCGCAACGGCTGCTCGAAAAGATCAGCGCGCCCTATCGGGTCGAAGGCCATGAGATCGTGATTGGCGCCAGCATCGGCGTCGCGCTGGCGCCGGAGCACGGCAAAACGGTCGAAGCGCTGCTATGCCGGTCGGACGCAGCACTTTATCGCGTGAAGCAGCGCCGCGGCGGCTATGCCTTCGCGGCCGAGCAGGCTTCGGCCGATGAAGGCCTCGAGAGCCAGCGCGCTGCCTAGCTAGTTCTTCGTAGCTACAATTTCGATCTCTACCAGCATCGCCGGGTGCACCAAATCGCAAATGACGAGCGTGGACGCTGGGCGTACCTCGCCCATCACTTCCAGGAAAACGGCGCGATACGCGGAAACATAATTTCGATCGACAACATAACCGGTGACCTTAACCACGTCGGTCAACGTCATTCCGGCCTCATTGAGCAGGACCTCGATTTGCGTCCAGGCCTTCCGCGCCTGGATTTCGAAGTCTCCGGTCACGTCGCCCTGACCGGCGACGTAGAGTGTGGGACCGGGAACCTCAACCAAGACCGCTTGACTGAAGTGTGCGAAGCGCCTGGCACCCTCCGGATCGAGCTTTCGTACCGCCACTGCACGCTCCTGTTTGCACACAAAAGGGCGCCCGCCGGCCATGTTTGGCTGATCGCATCCCCACAGACTAACGAATTACCTAGGGTACGCTCAGTAGACAAGTCGAGACATTCTTGAACCCGCACTTGACATTTTTCATCGTCCCATTCGTTCGTCTGAGAGACCGGGGACATGCGCTATTCCAGATTGACCGTCGACGGGTCATGTTCTTACAGAATCAAGCCGCCGTTTTCGACCTCCCTGCACGTTAGTCCGGAAAAATTCGGAGTGCTATGTCGTCAAGGACACCAACGTGCGTAACCTTGGCGTGGCTTTATTGCCGCGACGACGCGCAGCGCTACAGTTTCGGCGTTGGCAAGCTTTCGTCGGATGAAGCGCGCCGGACTAGCCGCCACCATCAAGGCACGATGGATTTGCGAACAGGCGCATCAGCAGTTGAAAGAAAAACTCGGACTTAATCACTTCGAGGGACGATCCTGGCAAGGTCTTCATCGTCACGCATTGATGACCATGATCGCCTACGCCTTCCTGCAACATCGTCACCTCACACAAGTGGGGCGAAAAAAAGAATCAACGGACCGCCGCCTCAGCCTAGCCTGCCGGCCGTACGCCACGCCATCGTCGATCTCATTCTTCGACCACTATCTCAGCAATGCCCACACTGCCGAAGACGAAGCCGTGAAAAACAGTGGCGTGGGTAAATCTGCCAAAGTAGTGCTAGGTTCAGTCGCCGAATTCATCGGCGGTCTTGATCGGCAGCGTGCGCGGAAAACGGCAATTGCCGTCCGCGCCGGACGCCCGCTCGTTCGCTACTAGAACTGATACCGGCGAAGCCCGCCGTCGACGGGAATGACCGTCCCGGTAATGTAGCGCGCTACGGGAGAGGCGAGGAACACCGCCAACGCCGCGAGATCCTCGGGTTCGCCCCAATAGCGCACCGGAATCTCCTCCTCGGCAAAATGCTTGCGATAATCCTCAGGGTAGTTGCGCCGGATCTGTTCGCTCATGATGCGTCCGGGCGGAATGCAATTGACCGTGATGCCGTGCTGTCCGATCTCGCGGGACAGTCCCTTCGCCCAGGCATGAACCGCCGCCTTCGCCGCAAACGCGGCGTTGAGGCCTTCGGGTTCGGATTTGCCGGTGATGTTGATGATGCGTCCCCAGCGGCGCTCGATCATCTGCGGCAACAGCGCGTGGGCAATTTTGCGGTAAGAGGTGAAATTCAACGCGATGGCTTCGTCCCAATCGCTGTCGGGCGCGTCCACCGGCAACGGCCGGCTGCCGCCTGCGTTGTTGACCAATATATCGACGTGACCGAGTGCTGCGACCGCGGTGGCGGCGAGATTCTTTGCGGCATCCTGCTGCATGATGTCTTGCGCCACCGGTGTCACGGCGGCACCGCCGGCGGCCTGGACCTCCTGCACAAGCGTGTCGAGCAGGTCTTTGCGCCGCGCAACCGCGACCACACGCACGCCCTCCATCGCGAGCATTTTGGCGATGGCGCGGCCGATCCCGATACTGGCTCCGGTCACCACGGCGGTCTTGGATTTGAGATCGAGATCCATGTTGAGAACTTTCTTTCAGTTGGCAAGTGCGCGCATGTGAGGCTTATTTGGTCTACCTGCGCTTTGACAAGTGTAGTAGTCCTGCCGCCGTTCAAAGCAAAAATAAAAGGTCTCGACGATGGTATGGAATCCGCAGCAGTATCTGAAATTTTCCGGACATCGATTGAGGCCTGCGGTCGATCTTCTGATGCGCATTCCGGATTTCCGGGTCCGCAGCGTCGCCGACCTTGGCGCCGGCGCCGGCAACGTCACCAAGCTGATCAAGGAGCGATGGACGGACGCCAACGTCGTCGGTGTCGAGGGTTCGGCCGAAATGGTCGCGGCCGGAAAGAAAGCCGCCCCTGAGGTTGAATGGCTGCATCAGGATTTGGGATCGTGGCAGCCGCCGCACAAATACGAGGTCGTCTATTCCAATGCTGCGCTGCACTGGCTGCCGGATCATGCCAGGCTATTTCCTTCCCTGATGGAAAAGGTCGAGCCCGGCGGCATCCTTGCGGTGCAAATGCCGCGCAATTTCGGTGCGCCGTCGCATTTGCTGATCGCGGAAACTGCGCTGAACGGGCCGTGGCGCAGCCAGGTCGAGCATCTCGTAACGCCACCGCCGGTAAGCGAACCCGGCTTCTATCATGACCTGCTCGCGCCGGTGTCTGCGCAAGTCGACATCTGGGAGACGGAGTATCTGCAGGTGCTTGAGGGTGAGAACCCGGTCAAGGAATGGACCAAAGGCACGTGGTTGACGCGCTATCTGGACATCCTGCAAGGCCAGGAGAAAGCAGCCTTCGAAGCCGCATATGGTGAGCGCGTTGCGAAGGCCTATCCGCGGAATTCGGCGGGGCAGACGCTTTTCCCGTTCCGGCGACTGTTCATGGTGGTGCAGCGCAAGAGCTGACGCCGCTGCGCTGCACCACGGACGCGCAATTCATCGGCGAGTGCGCAGGAGAGCGGTCCAAATCCGGCTCATGCGTGCGGCATTTTGCGTGATCTTGTCCGTGCCAATTCGGCTTAGGTCTAGTTGTTTGACCAGCCGGTTTGCTGCCACTACTCGCCACCGGAAAAAACAAAAAGAGCCGGTTTTCGTGCCTTTTGGGAGGAGAGTTCATGCGCAAATTGATTCTTGCGGGCGTTGCGGCCGCCATTTTTCTTGCCCCGGGCCTGGCGTCGGCCGAGGGCCCGATCGTCATCAAATTCAGCCATGTCGTCGCCAACGATACGCCGAAGGGCAAGGGCGCGCTCAAATTCAAGGAACTTGCCGAGAAGTACACCGACGGCAAGGTCAAGGTTGAAGTCTACCCGAACTCTTCGCTCTACAAGGACAAGGAAGAGATCGAGGCGCTGCAACTCGGCTCGGTGCAGATGCTTGCGCCATCGACCGCCAAATTTGCTCCGCTCGGCGTCAAGGAGTTCGAGGCGCTCGATTTGCCGTGGCTGTTCAAGGATGAGGAAACCTACACCAGGGCCATGAAGGGTCCGGTCGGCAAGTGGCTGTTCCAGAAGCTCGAGACCAAGGGCATCAGCGGTCTGGCTTATTGGGACAATGGCTTCCACATGACTTCGGCCAATCGTCCACTGCTGATGCCGGCCGATTTCCAGGGCCTCAAGGTCCGCATCTCCGGCTCCAAGATCGCTGACCGGTATTTCCGCGACCTCGGCTCGATTCCGCAGATCATGGCGTTTTCGGAGGTTTATCAGGCCCTGCAGACTGGCGTAGTCGACGCCTGCGAGAATACCGCTTCCAACTATCTGACGCAGAAGTTTTATGAAGTGCAGAAGGACATCACGGTCTCCTATCACGCGCACCTGCAATACGCCGTAATCGTGAACTCGAAGTTCTGGAACGGATTGCCGCCGGATATCCGCAAGGCACTCGACAGGGCGATGGACGAGGCGACCGACTACACCAACTCGATCGCGGTCAAGGAAAACGAGGATGCGCTGGCCGAGATCAAGAAGTCGGGCAAGACCACGCTGCACTATTTGAACGACGATCAGCGCAAGGCCTGGCAGAAGGCCATGCAGCCGACCTACGCATGGGCCAAGGGCCGCGTCGGGCAGGAGGTGCTCGATCTCGTGGCCAAGGAACTCGACGTCAAGATGAACTGACGGCCGGCCATTTGCATAACAACAAGAAAGCGCGGTCGGGAGTAATCCACTCCCGGCCGTTTCGTTCTGAGGCGGGGGATACGCGTGCTTAGAGTGCTCAATCGGGGGTTCGACCATCTCGAAGAATGGCTGATCGCCAGTCTCATTGCGGCTGCGACGGCGTTGATCTTCGCCGCGGTGGTGCATCGGTACGGGACCGGCGTTTCGATCGACCTGTCGAAGTGGCTGGCTGCGCGCGGCGTTCCGGTTCTGCCGGGGATTTTCAAGAGCATCTACCTGTGGCTCGCGGCGCTCGACGTCTCGTGGGCGCAGGAACTCTGCATTTACATGTTCATCTGGATGGCCAAGTTCGGCGCCGCCTATGGCGTGCGCACCGGCATCCACGTCGGCGTCGATCTGCTCGTCAACATGGTGCCGGGACACGCGCGCAAGCCGGTCATTCTTTTCAGCCTGCTGTGCGGCGCATTTTTCACCGGCATGATCGCCACCTTCGGCGGCTCGTTCGTGGCCGAGATGTTCAAGACCGGCCAGCAATCGAACGATCTCGAAGCGCCGATGTGGATCATATATCTTGCGATCCCGCTCGGCTCGGGTCTGATGTGCTTCCGCTTCCTGCAGGTCTGCTGGTCCTATTACTGGACCGACCAGCTGCCGCACCATAATGAGGCGCACGTCGAGGGTGTCGAAATAACCGCACCGGGGCTGCATCCGGCGGCAGCAGATCCCGCAGATGACGCTCGCCGCAAGGCGAGCCCGTTGGCGCTGATCCTGATCATGGCGCCGATTTTGATCCTGATGGTCTGCCTGGGCGAGAAGGCCGGCATCATCGTCCTGCCGCAGGCCTTGCGCGCGGCTTCCATTTTTGCGCTGCTGATCGCGCTGATGCTGACCGGCATACCGGTTTCGATCGCGCTCGGTCTTACCGTGATGACGTTCCTGTTCACGCTGACCACGGTGCCGATCGAAGCGGTGTCGATGAAGCTGTTCACCGGCATCGAAAGCTTCGAGATCATGGCGATCCCGTTCTTCATCCTGGCCGGCAACTTCCTCACCCATGGCGGCGTCGCACGGCGGATGATCGATTTCGCGACCTCGCTGATCGGACACTGGCACGGCGGACTGGGGCTCGCCGGTATCGTGGCCTGCTCGATGTTCGCGCTGGTTTGCGGATCGAGCGTCGCCACCGTCGCCGCGGTGGGGGCGATCGTGCTGCCGGAGATGGTGAGGCACGGTTATCCCATGCGATTCGGAGCGGGCATCATCACGGTTGCCGGCTCGCTCGGCATCCTGATGCTGCCGTCGATTCCGAAAATCATTTACGCGGTCTCCACCGGCACATCGATTGGCGCCTTGTTCGTGGCGGGCCTGCTGCCCGGCATGTTGCTGACTTCGATGCTATGCGCAGTAACCTGGTTCCTGGCCAGGAAGCGCGATTATCCGCGAATGAAGAAGGCGAGCTGGGGCGAAACCTGGCATGCGTTCCGCGAGAGCATCTGGGGGTTGATGCTAGTCGTCATCATCATCGGCGGCATCTATAGCGGCCTGTTCACCGCAACGGAGGCCGCCGCCATGGCCGCCGTCTACTCGTTCTTCATTTCGGTCTTCGTATACAAGGCCCTGAAGTTCGCGGATGTGCCGCGGGTCCTGCTCCGGGCCGCGAACACCAGCGCCATGTTGCTTTATATCGTGACCAACGCGGTGTTGTTTTCGTTCGTGCTGAGCAACGAGAACATTCCGTCGGCGCTTGCCGACTGGATCACGGCACAGGATCTCGGCTGGGTCGGCTTCCTGCTGCTCGTCAACGTATTGCTGCTGCTGGCCGGCAATTTCATGGAGCCGACGTCGATCATCCTGATCATGGCGCCGATCCTGGCGCCGGCCGCGAAGCGGCTCGGCATCGATCTGGTCCATTTCGGCATCGTGATCGACGTCAATATGGAGGTCGGCCTCTGCCACCCGCCGGTCGGCCTCAACCTTTACGTGGCATCGATGATCGCGGGCATGCGCATTACCGATCTGGCCATGGCCGTGATGCCGTGGCTGCTCACCATGCTGGTATTCCTGGTCATCGTGACCTATTGGCCCGCGCTGACGCTGTTTCTTCCGACGCTGCTTGGGATGCACTGATGACCGGGAGGAAGACAGATTGAGCAGCTATGCTCCGATTCCAAGCCCGAGGCTCGCATAGATCTGCCTTGCATAGGCGCCGAATTCATCCGTGGTCTTGATCGGCAGCGCGCGCGGGAAACGGCAGGTCGATCGAAAGATATTCCGCCATCCGCGCTGGCCCTGCCGTGAGCACGGCGCAATGCGAGGCGAGGAACACCGCCTCCTGAATGCTGTGGGTCACGAAGATGATGGTCTTGCCGCTTTCGCGCCAGATCCGCAGCATCTCCAAATTCATCTGCTCGCGGGTCAAGCGCGTCGAGCGCGCCGAACGGCTCGTCCATCAGGATCAGTTTCGGATCGTGGATGAAGGCGCGCGCGATCGCGGTGCGCTGTTGCATGCCGCCGGACAATTGCTGCGGATATTTGTCCTCATAGCCGGCAAGCCCAACGAGATCGAGCAGTTCGCGGGCGCGGCTTCGCGCCGCCTTCATCGGCAGGCCGACGATCTCGGCCGGCAACAGCACGTTGTCGAGAACGGTTCGCCATTTCAACAGCAGGGCCTGCTGGAACACCATGCCGATATCGCGCGCCGGATCGAACGGCGTCTTGGCGTTGCCGATTCTGATGGTGCCGCCGTCGGCCTCGTGAAGCCCGGCGAGGATTTTCAGCACCGTGGTCTTGCCGCAGCCGGACGGGCCGACCAAGGAGACCAGTTCGCCCTCCTGCACGTCCATGGTGACGTCGGAGACAGCGAGGAATTCCGCGCCCTTCGACCGGTACACCTTGCGGACGTTGCGCAGGCTGATGAATGGCTCTCCGGTCATGCCAGCCATTTCTGCAGATTGGCGGCGACGAATGCGTCGTCGGAGAGATCGGCATGTTCGCGGCACACGCGGTCGATCTCCTGCATCTGGCCGGGGCTGAGGCCCTCGGCCGGATCGAGGCACCACAGCCCCTGCATCAATCCTTGCCGCCGCAGCACTTCGTGGCAGCCGGCGATGCAGCCGTGAAAATTGTTGGCGACGTCGAAGAACGCGCTGTTGCAATCGGTGACGCGGGCATCGAGCGCCAGCAGGTCGGCCGGCACGCGTGTCCTTGTGGCGCGCAGCCTTGCACATCTCGAACTGCTTGATGGCGCCGCGGTCCACACCGACCAGTGCCCGAGCAGGCCGCCTTTGAAATAGGTGCGCGTGGTGACGCCGTTGTCGCGCAGGTCGAACGGCAGCATCAGATCGAGCAGGATGTGATCGTCATTGCCGGTGTAGAGCGCGACGCGGTCGAGCGCGCCGGCGGCGGCGACGCCGCGCAGCACGTCGAGGGTGCGGTAGCGGTTGAACGGCGCGATCTTGATCGCGATGACGTTGTCGATCGACGGCAAAGCGTCGCCAGAAATCGGCGCCGAGGATGACGCCGCCGACCGCCGGCTGCAGATAGAAGCCGACCAGCGGGATCTCGCGCGGCCACCGCCGCGCAATGCGCGATGATCTCGTCTTCGGACGCCGATTTCATCGCGGCAAGACTGAGCAGGCCGGCATGATAGCCGATGCCGCGCGCGGTCTGCGCTTCGGCGATTGCCTGCTGCGTCGGGCCGGCGAGGCCCGGCGACCATCGCCAGCGGGCGCCTGGTCCAGTTCGCTGCGGTCTCCGCCGCCAGTTCCAGCACCGGCCGGTACAGGCCGACATCGCGGATCGCAAATTGCGTGGTGTGAACGCCGACCGCCAGCCCGCCGGCGCCGGCGTCGATGTAATAGCGCGTCAGCGCGCGCTGATGCCGGGTGTCGAGCGCGCGGTCGGCGTCGAGCGCCAGCGGATGGGCGGGGAGCACCGTGCCGTCCGCAATCAGCTTCCGCACCTCGGATTTGATGTCGCTGTGATGCATGGTTGCTATCCGAATTCCGGGCCGGCGACCGCGAAGGGCAGCGCCTCGGCCTGCGCCGTGGCGCGGCCAAACCGCATGCGCTGAAACGGTACGTTCGATAATCCAGCCGGAGCCGATGAGTGCGCCAACAAATGCGTCGTGCGAGCTGACGGCGTCGAGCAGCAGTGGCCCGGTCTCGGACTGGACGACCGCATGGACCAACGCGAGCGCGCCCGCCGGATCATCCGCCAGCACCGGCCCGATATGCCGCGCCGTGCGGCCGCCGCGGACGATGGCCATCGCATTGCCATCAGACAGGACGCGCGAGCCGGAACGGCCGCCAAATTCCGCGAGAAGGGCGCTGCGATCGAATCCCATCGCGCGGCTGTCGCGCGCAATAAATTCGTCGAGGCTGCATGTCGATAGCGGCGGCGGCGCCTCGGCCGGTTTCGCATTCTCCAGCCGCAGCCGCCGTAACTGCAGCGTCGGCGTAAATCCAAGTGGGCCGTAGACGGCGGCACCGTCCGGCGTCGCGTCGAGCCAGCTGGTCAGCTCGCGTTTTCGCGCGGCGTTCAAGGCAGGCGTCGACCAGCTGCGTCGCGACGCCGCGGCGCCGCCATTTCATGGTCACCAGCACCATGCTGATCCAGGCATTGCCGGCGGAGTAGGGCAGCAGCGCCGCGGTTGCGACCAAACGCTCCTTGTCACGTACGCCAAACACGATCCCCTTGCTCAGGAAAAACCGCCAGTCGGCCTCGTTCTGGTTCCAGTGCGCTTCGGTCGACAGCACCAGCCCGGCCGGTGCATCGTCGATGCCGAGTTCGACGATGGAGACGTGCTCAGTATCGGCCATCGCGGACCTCGTACTTGGTGGGCTTGCCGAGGCTCGGCATCGATCGCGAAACCCAGTCCGCGGTCCAGTCTGATCAGCTGGTCGGTATCGACGATCGGCAGACCGAACAGTCTTACGGCTTGCGATGTGTCGGTGAGCCACGCCGTCGGCTCCTCCTTGCCTGTTATCACGGCTGCGCGGCCGAAGCGTTGGCCGAATTTTGCGGCGAGATCGCGTACGGCCAGAATCTCGTGGCCGGTGACATTGATCGGCGACGTCGGCGTGTCGCAATGCGCGAGACAGCGCAGCGCCTGCGCCGAGGCGTCGCCCTGCCAGATGAAATTGACATGGCCGAGGCTGACGTCGATCGGCTTGCCGGCCAGCACCTTGCTCGCGATGTCGTGCAGCACGCCGTAGCGCATGTCGATCGCGTAATTGAGCCGGAACAGCCGGCCCGGCGTCGAGAATTGACGCGAAAAATATTCGAACATGCGCTCGCGCCCGACGCAGGATTGGGCGTATTCGCCGGGCGGGTTGGGCGCCATGTCCTCGCTGGAGCCCTTGCTGTTCACGGGCACAAAGGGATAGACGCAGCCGGTCGAGAACGCCACGATCCGCGAGCCGGCGAAGGCCTGCGCCACCAGGGCAGGGACGTGCGCGTTCATCGCCCAGGTCAGCGACAGGTCGCCCTCGGCGCCGAACTTGCGTCCGGCCATGAAGACGATGTTTTTGACTTTTGGCAGCGACTTGATCGCGGCTTCATCGAGAAGATCGCAGTTGATGGTCTCGATGCCGCGGGCCTGCAAGCCAGTCCTTCACGCCGGCATCGCTGAAGCGCGCGACGCCGATGATTTTGCGGTCGGGCGCAGCCGCTTTGGCGAGACCGGCCAGGGTCGGTCCCATCTTGCCGGCGACACCGAGGATCATGATGTCGCCGTCGACCTTGCGGAGGTCGTCGATCAGCGCCTGGCTCGGACGGCACAGCAATTCGTCGAGGGCTGCGATATCCGAAATCGTCTCCGGGAGATTGTCGCGCGTCAGCAGCATGTCGCTTCCCTGTTATTTATTGCAGCCGCACGTCCTTGACGACGAACAGCCGTTCGAGGCCAAGCACGAGGCCGTAGAGCGTCACACCCAGCAAGGTCAGGAGCACGACCGCCATCACCATTGCCGGCGTATCGAGCGAGGATTGCACCTGGATCATGAGATAGCCGAGCCCGCGTTCGGAAGCGATGAACTCGCCGACGATGGCGCCGGCGACCGCCAGGATGGCGCCGACCTTCATGCCCGAAAACACGTAAGGCAGTGAGCCCGGCAGTTGGATTTTTCGGAACAGCGTCCAGCGCGAACCCCGCAGAGATTTGACGAGGTCAAGCAGATCAGGCTCGACTTCGCTGAGGCCCCGCGCCGTGGTGAGCAGGATCGGGAAGAAGCAGATCGAAAACGCGATCAAAATGTTCGGAAAGATGCCGTAGGAGAACCAGACGATGAACAGCGGGCCGAGCGCCACCTTCGGGATCATGTTCAAGGTCACGAACAGCGGCAGCAACAACAGGCTGACCAGCGGCGACCAGGTGAAGATCACCGCCAGCATGACGCCGACGAGAGCGCCGAGGCAGAAGCCACCGAGGATTTCGACCGCCGTGACGGCAAGGTTGGAGAGCCAGGCGTATTTGGCCGAGCCCAGCGTGGCGAGCGTCGCCAGCGGCGAGGGCAGGATGAATTTCGGGACCTGAAAGGCGTCGACCAGCACCTGCCAGAGCACGATCACGGCCAGATGCACGATCAGGATGATCGCAAACGTCCGCGCCGATCGTGCTCCGTCGCTGAACAAGGGTGGACTCCTGTTGTACGCCCGGCGGGACGCAAGGCGCAGCCTACCGCGGCTCATCCCAGCTTTCAACCAGTTGGTTGATTATGGCCGCAGCGACTGCATCACCAGATCGACCACATGCTTGCGGCGGGCGCGTTTGGCGGCCGCGGCTCGAAAGGTCCTTGCCGAAGATCGCCGACAGCGTCGGCGTGTTGGAGAAGAAGAAATAGCTCAGGCCGGCGATCGAGATGTAGAGATGCACGGGGTTGATCCCCTTGCGGAAAATGCCCGCCGCGCACGCCTTCGCTGAGGATCTTGGAGACCATGCTGACCAGCGGCGAATGCATCGCCTCCAGCTTCCGGCGAGCCGCGCACATGGCGGGCGCCGCCGCGGTTCTCGTCGTTCAGGAGCACGATGAAATCAGGGTGGGCGGCGAGGTGGTCGAACGAGGCTTCGATCAGCTTCGTGATCGCCCGTTCGGGCGGCAAGCCCTCGAGGTTGAGCTTGCGCTCCTGGGCACGGATCTCCTCATAGACCCATTCGAGCACGGCCAGGTAGAGCGCGTCCTTGTCGCCGAAATAATGATAGACCAGCTGCTTGTTGACGCCGGCGCGGGCCGCGATCTCGTCGACCCGGGCGCCCGCGAGCCCGCTGTTGGCAAATTCCCGCCGCGCCGCCGTCAGCAGCTTCTTCCGCGTCGCGGCCGGGTCGCGCCGCTGCGGCTTGATGTCGTCGGATCGTATTTCGGGCATTTCCAACCAAACAGTTGACAATTCGCGTGGTCCCTTGTTGCATTGGTAGCGTCACGGCCGCGCGAGGACAAGACCGGTTGCAAACGAGGAGAGTTGCCATGAAGGGTTTTGGAATCGCGGGGCTGCTGCTCGCGCTTGTCCTGCCGGCCGTGCCCTCTCGCGCCGGCGAGGCGGTCAATTTGATCCTGAACTGGACGCCGACCGCGGATCATTCGCCGTTCTATTATGCCAAGTCGCAGGGCTGGTACGAGAAGGCCGGCATCGATCTGACCATCGAGGTCGGCAAGGGATCGGGCGTCTCTTCGCTCAAGGTCGGCTCCGGCGGATCGCCGTTCGGCATCGCCGATCTCGCGACCATGCTGGTGGCCAAGAGCAAGGGCGCCGATGACGTGGCGGTGATGAGCATCTATGCCAATACCGGGCAGACCTTTTATTGGCTGAAGAGCTACGGCGTGAATGGGCCGAAGGATTTTCCCGGCCACAAGATCGGCAACCCGCCGGGCGACGCGTCGCGGGTGATGTGGCCGGCCTTTGCCAAGGCCGCCGGCATCGCGCCCGACGCGGTCAATTTCGTCAATGTCGGGCCGACCGCCAAGATCGCGGCGCTGAAGAGCCACACCGTCGATATCATCAGCGATTTCTACAACGAGCATGATCTCAAGGTGATCGAGTTCGGCAACGATCTCGGCTACGTCAACTGGAAGGACATCGGGCTCAACCCATACGGCAATTCGCTGATCGTCAACGGCGCGTATATGCAGAAGAATCCGAAAACTGGTCGAGGATTTCGTCAAGATCAGCCAGAAGGCCTTTGCCGCCTGCGTCGCCGACGTCACGCCGTGCCTGAAGGCGCTGCTCGATCAGGTCTCCGGGCTGGACAAGGAAAACCAGGAACGGCAGTGGGAACGGATCAAGTTTTTGATGACGGATGAGTTCACCACGACCAAGGCGCTCGGCTGGATCGACGGCGAGCGGATGAAAAAGGATTACGAGCTGGTGCAGACCTATCTCGGCATGGAAAAGCCGTTCGATGTCGGGACGGCGTTTTCGACCAAAATGCTGGATCCGGGCATCAAGATGGATGCGAGCAAGGTGAAGAAGTAGGGGCGCGAGCGGCGAACCGACCCCGCCCGCTCTTCGCGTTCGGCCCTACTGCAGCGCCATACCCGTCGTCTTCACCACCTTCGTCAGCTTCTCGTGATCCGCTTTCATCAGTACTGTCAGCTCATTCAGCGGCATCGGCTTGCCCGGGATGTTGGCGAGCGATAGCTGGCGCTGGACGTCGGGGTTTTGCAGCGCCTTGTTGATGCCGTCGTTGATCTTCTCGACAATCGCATCCGGCGTCGTTGACGGCACATAGATGCCATACCAGGGCACGTAGGCCGCTGCGGCAAAGCCTGCTTCCGCGATCGTCGGCACATCGGGAAGTTCCGGGACGCGTTTGTCGGTGAAGACGGCGAGCGGTTTTACCGTGCCGGCCTTGATGTGCGGCAGCGCGAGTTCGAGCGACACGATCTCGAAATGCATCAGATTTGTAATCAGGTCGATCAGCGCCGGGGGCTGGCCCTTGTAGCCGATATTGGTCAGCTTGATGTGGGCGACCTCGAACAGTTTTTGCGCGGTCAGATCGATCGACGTGCCGGTACCGGGATTGCCGAAATTCAGCTCGCCGGGCTTGCTCCGGGCGAGTTCGACGAATTCGCCGATGGTCTTGACCGGCATCGAGGGATGCACCAGCGCCACGCTTTGGTTCCAGACCGCGAGGCCGACGCATCTGAAATTCTTCACCGTCCCAGCCGGCGTCCTTGTAGAGGTCGGGATTGACCAGCACCGCGGGGCCGGTGACCAGCCAGGTGTATCCATCAGGTTCGCTGCGCGCGACGGCGGCGGTGCCGATATTGCTGTTGGCGCCGGGCCGCGCCTCGACCACGACGGTCTGCTTCCAGTCGCGGCCGACCTGCTCGGTGATGGCGCGGGCTACGATGTCGACGATGCCGCCGGCGGGGTAGGGCACGACGATGTGGATCGGACGGCTGGGATAATTGCTCTGCGCTCGCGCGGCGCTGCCGAACAACAGGGCTGTGGCCGCAAGCGACGCTCAAGGCGGCTTTGATCCCGCGCATTCTCCCCTCCCATCTGTGCCGCGTCGTTCGAGCGACGCGTTGTTTAGCCGTTGGCGGCCAGCGACCTGATGCTGCGCGCGAGGCCGAGGATGCGCGGCCCGCATTCGCGCTCGATCTGCTCGGCGCTGAAGCGAAACGAGGGAATGCCGCAATTGACCGAAAGACAATCCCCCGTCGCTGTCCGGTAGAGCGGGGCGGCGACGCCAAAAATCTCCCGCCGCCATTCGCCGAGCGAGACCGCAAATCCACGCTCCCTGCACAGTTCGATGTCGGGCAAGGTCCGCGTCTGCACGTAGTCGGCTTCTTCCGGGCGTTCCGCCTTCACCCGCGCCACATGCGCGTCGAGTTCGTCTTTTGTGTAGAGCGACAACAGCGAGCGGCCGACCGCGGTGGTCGCCAGCGTTCCGGTAAAGCCGACGTCGGGCACGTGCGGCACGGCGTCGGTGGTGCGCAGCGTTTCGACATAGATGAAATCGAGACCGAGCGGCATCGCGATCGAAACCGTGCCGCCGGCGTAAGCGGCAAAGTCGCGCATCAACGGACGCGCCAGTTGCCGAACCTTCAGCGCCGACAGCACCGGATAGGCCGCAGCGAGAATGCCGAGCCCGAGTTCGAACCGGCCCTTGGCGTCGCGCTTGAGGTAGCCGAGCTGCGCCAGCGTATAGGTCAGCCGCGACACCGTGGGCCGCGACAGGCCGGTGTGCTGCGCAAGGTCCGCGTTCGACAGCGCGCCGCTGCTATTTCGAAATGCCGCCAGCACATCGAGGCCGTGCGCCAGCGTCGTCGCAAAGGATGGGTCGGCCTGATCGATCGCGGGCTTGGCCCGGGAAGCCGGGGAGGGATCGAGGGAAGAGATCGCTGCCATTCCAGAATATTGGTCCTATGATCACATATTGTCAATATATCGAAATGAATTTGCATTTCGTGTCGATATACGCTTAGGTGCCACCCAAAATGAGGGAGGTGACATGGATTTCGATCTTTCCCCGGAGGCGGAGCAGTGGCGGAACAAGCTGCAGGCGTTCTTCGACGCCGAGGTGCTGCCGCGCCATCGCGCCTGGCTCGAACATGTCACTGAAAGCCGCGAAGCACCGCCCTTCATGGCCGACCTGCAGCAGAAGGCGCGGGCCGCAGGGCTGTGGAATCTCGGCCTGCCCGAGCTCGCCGGCGACGAGCCGGGTACGCGATTGTCCAATCTCGACTATGCGCCGCTCGCCGAAATCATGGGCCGGCTGTTCTGGGCGCCGGAAGTCTTCAACTGCCAGGCGCCCGACGTGCCCAACATGATCGCGTTGCAGAACTGCGCGAATTCAGATCAGAAGGCGCGCTGGCTGCGGCCGCTGCTCCAAGCAAAAACCCGTTCGGCGTTCGGAATGACCGAGCCGGATGTAGCCTCATCGGACGCCACCAACATCGCGACCAAAATGGTACGCGACGGCGACGACTACGTCCTCAACGGCCGTAAATGGTTCATCACCGGCGCCGCGCATCCGAATTGCACGTTCCTGATCGTGATGGGCGTGACCGATGCGGATGCCGACCGCACGCGCCGTCACTCCTGCATCATCGTGCCGATGGATACGCCGGGTGTTCGCCTGGTGCGGCGGCTGCGCTGGATGGGCTGCGAGGATCACACTGCGCCGATCGGCGAACTCGCGTTCGACAATGTGCGGGTGCCGCGGTCGAACCTGCTTGGCGCGGAAGGCGAGGGCTTTAAAGTGGCGCAGGTGCGCCTCGGGCCCGCGCGCATTCATCACTGCATGCGCTCGATCGGGCTGTGCGAGCTTTTGATCGAATTGATGATGGTGCGCGCGTCCGAGCGCACCGCGTTCGGGCGGACCGTGATCCAGTACGATACGATCCAGCGCTGGATCGCCGAATCCCGCGTCGAGCTCGAGCAGGCACGGCTGCTCGCCTATCGCTGCGCCTGGCGGCTCGACCAGACCGGCCATCATGGCGCCTTGGCGCGACGTCTCGCTGATCAAGGTCGCGGTGCCCGCGATGCTGCAACGGATCGCCGACCGCGCGCTGCAGGTGTTCGGCGCCATGGGCGGCTCCGACGATACGCCGATCCATCAGGCGCTGGCCTGGGGCCGCCTGCTGCGGATCGGCGACGGCCCCGACGAAGTGCATCTGCGGCAGATTTTTCGGATGGAGCCGATGCCCACCTGGTCGATCGCGAATTCTCCCTATCTCGCCGCACATCCGTCGTGAATGATAGCGATTGACGGTTACCCATCCCGATATCCCGCAGAGGCGCCTTTCCATGACGATCACGGACCAACCCCAGGGCTTGCAAGCAAAGCGGATTGACAAGGAGCGCTGCGCCAAAAATACCTGGAGGAGCGCGACAAGCGGCTCCGCGCCGACGGCAACGATCAGTATGTTCAGGTCGCCGGCCAATTCTCGCACTATCTCGACGACCCCTATACGTCGGTCGTTCCGCGCGAGCCGAAGACCGACCATGTCACCTTCGCCTTCGTCGGCGGCGGTTTTGCCGGGCTCGCCACCGCCGCGCGGCTTGCGGAGGCCGGCATTAGCGACGTCCGCATCGTCGAGAAGGGCGGCGATTTCGGCGGCACCTGGTACTGGAACCGGTATCCCGGCGCGCAATGCGACACCGCATCGCTGGTCTATATGCCGCTGCTCGAAGAAACCGGGCACATGCCGTCCGAGAAGTACGCGCATGCGCCGGAGATCCTCGCGCACTGCCGGCGCATCGGCAAGCAATACGGTCTCTACGACAACGCGCTGTTTCACACGTGGTGACGAGTCTCGATGGGACGAAGCGAAATCGCGCTGGATCATCAAGACCAATCGCGGCGACGCGTTCACGGCGCAGTTCGTCGGCATGGGGACGGGGCCGCTGCATGTGCCAAAACTTCCCGGCATTGCCGGCATCGAAATCGTTCAAGGGGCACTCGTTCCACACCAGCCGGTGGGACTACGGCTACACCGGCGGCGATGCCATCGGGCGCGCCGATGGAGAAACTGGCGGACAAGCGCGTCGGCATCATCGGCACCGGGGCTACTTCCGTGCAGTGCGTGCCGCATCTGGCGCGCGCGTGCAAGGGAACTCTACGTGTTCCAGCGCACGCCATCTTCGGTCGATGTCCGCGCCAACGCGCCGATCGATGCCGGCTGGTTTTCGACGATCGCCACGCCCGGCTGGCAGCAGCGCTGGCTGGAGAATTTTACCGCCAACCAGGCCGGCGGCGACGCCGAGGGAAGATCTCGTCAGGACGGCTGGACCGATCTGTCGCGGCGAATCCGCGCCAGGATCGGGCAGCTGCCGCGCGAGCAGCGGACCCTTGCCAAACATGCGGGCGGCGTTCGAGGACTCCGACTTCGAAAAGATGGAGGAAATTCGCAGCCGGGTCGACGCCGTTGTCGGCGATCGCGAGACGGCGGACGAAGCTCAAGGCCTGGTATCGGCCAGCTCTGCAAGCGGCCGTGCTTCCACGACGAATATCTCCAGGCCTTCAACATCCCGGGCACGCATCTGGTCGACACCGACGGCAAGGGCGTCGAGCGGATCACCGAACGCGGCGTCGTCGTCGCAGGCCAGGAATACGAGCTCGAATGCATCATCTATGCGTCGGGATTCGAGGTCGGCACCGAATACAAACGGCGCTCCGGTTTCGATCTGACCGGCCGGGACGGCGTCAAGCTGTCGGACTATTGGGCGGACGGCATGCGCACCAAGCACGGCATCCACGTGCACGGCTTTCCGAACGCGTTCTTCGTGCAGCCGACGCAGGGCGCCAACCTGATCTCCAACGTGCCGCACAATCTGACCGAGGCGGCAAAGACCATCGCGCACACTGGTCAAGCATGCGCAGGACGAACGGCTTCAAGGAAATCGAAGTGACCAGGGAAGCCGAGGACAAATGGATCGAGCTGCTGCTGACCGGCGTCGGTCGCATGATCGGCGCGCCCGATTGCACGCCCGGCTACTACAACAATGAAGGCCGCGAGCCCGGTCCGGCGGCCCGGCTCAATGTCGGCCATCCCGCGGGCGCGATGGCGTACTTCAAGTATATCGACGCTGGCGCAGCACGGGCGAGTTCGAAGGGCTGCAGTTTCGCTGATGCGCCGTCACGTACCCTCTTTCGAACTTCAGTTTCCACCGCGCCAAGGGAGCCCACGCGTATGACCAGCAGACAGATTGCATGAAACCCCGCAAGGACGCCTCGGCCTCCGTGATCGCGCAGCACGCGGCGACGCTGAAGGCGCTGCCGTTTTCCGACACGCGCGATTTCGACGACGCCGCGCGCGGCTTTCTCGGCACCTGGATCACGCCAAGATCACCTCGCCGCAGGGCCGGACGGTCTGGAGCCTGGAGCCTTACGGCTTTCCTGTCGGCGAGGAGAAAGCGCCGCCGACCGTCGATCCCAGCCTGTGGCGGCAGTCGCGGCTCAACATGCACCACGGCCTGTTCGAGGTGGTGCCCGGCGTCTATCAGGTGCGCGGGCTCGACATCGCCAACATGACGCTGATCGAGGGCGACACCGGCGTGATCGTGCTGGATACGCTGACCTCGATCGAGGGCGCGCGGGCGGCGATGGAGCTCTATTTCCAGCATCGCGGCAAGAGGCCGGTCACGGCCGTGATCTTCAGCCACACCCACACCGACCATTGGGGCGGCGCGCGCGGCGTGCTCGACGACGAGACGCTGGCGAGCGGCGAGGTGCCGATCATCGCGCCGAATTTGTTCATGGAGCATGCGGTGTCCGAGAACATCATCGCGGGGCCCGCGATGCTGCGGCGGGCGCAATATCAGTTCGGGCCGCTGCTGGCAAAAGGCGTGCGCGGGCAGGTCGATTGCGGGCTCGGCAAGTCGATGGCGGCGGGCTCGGTGGCGCTGTTGCGGCCGACCGATCTGATCATCGCGACCGGCGACAAGCGCGTGATCGACGGGCTCGAATTCGAATTCCAGATGGCGCCGAACTCCGAAGCGCCGGCGGAGATGCATTTCTTCATCCCGCGCTACAGGCTGTTGAATCTCGCGGAAAACTGCACGCATAATTTCCACAACCTGCTGCCGTTCCGCGGCGCCGACGTGCGCGATGCGCTGGCGTGGTCGAAATATCTCGGCGAGGCGCTGCAGATGTGGGGCGGCAAGGCGGATGCGATGTGCGGCCAGCATCACTGGCCGGTGTGGGGCCATGAGCGGATCGACACCATGATCCGCCAGCAGCGCGATCTCTACAAATTCGCGCATGACCAGACCATCCGCCTGATGAATCATGGCCTGACCGCGACCGAGATCGCCGAGACCATCAAGCTGCCGGCGAGCCTCGACGGCGCCTGGCATGGACGCGGCTATTACGGCCACATCCGGCACAATGTGAAGGCGATCTACCAGAAGTATCTCGGCTGGTACGACGCCAATCCGGTCAATCTCGATCCGCTGCCGCCGGTCGAGTCCGGCAAGAAATATGTCGAGTATATGGGCGGCGCCGACGCGATCCTCGAGCGGGCGGCGCAAGGACTTTGCCAAGGGCGAATTCCGCTTCGTGGCGCAGGCCGTCAGCCATCTCGTGTTCGCCGAGCCCGATAACCAGGCCGCCCGTGCGATGCTGGCCGACACGTTCGAGCAGCTCGGCTACGCCTCCGAAAGCTCGACCTGGCGCAACGCCTATCTGTTCGGCGCGCAGGAATTGCGGCACGGCATGCCAAAGGTGCCGCCGCGCTCGCCGATGCCGCGCGAGACGCTGGCGGCACTGCGCACCGAGCAGCTCTGGGACGTGCTCGGCGTCCGCCTCAACGGCCCCAAGGCCGAAGGCAAGCACATCGTGCTGAACTGGAATTTTACCGATACCAACGAGAGCTTTGTCCTCAATCTCGAAAATAGCGCACTGACCTATATCGCGGGCGCGCAGGCGGCCGATGCCGCATGCGAGTTTCACGCTGGCGCGCGGCACGCTGGATGAGGTGATTGCAAAACTGACGACGTTCCCGGAAGCGGTCGGCGCCGGCAAGATCAAGGTTTCGCGGCAAGCCGATGCGGCTCGGCGAACTGATGGTGCTGATGGACGAGTTTCCGCGCATGTTCGAGATCGTCGAGCCGAAGCGGACGGCGGTGATATAGGGCACGACGGCACCAATATACTTCGAACCGTCACCCTGAGGAGCCGCGAAGCGGCGTCTCGAAGGGCGACAGCCGGGCTGTTCCATCCTTCGAGGCTCGCTGTGCTCGCGCCTCAGGATGACGGCGGAGATTGTCGCGCTCTAAGCGAGTATCAGGCGCTATATCCCCAGATACGCCGCCTGCACCTGCTTGTTGTTGGCGAGTTCCGTGCTGGTGCCGTGCATGATGACGTTGCCGCTTTCCAGCACATAGGCGCGCTGCACCAGCGACAGCGCGCGGCTGACATTCTGCTCCACCAGCAGGATCGCGGTGCCCATTTTGTGGATTTCGCCGATCTTCTCGAAGGTGACGTCGGTCATCACGGGGGCGAGGCCGAGCGAAGGCTCGTCGAGCATCAGCAGCCGCGGCTTCAGCATCAGCCCGCGGCCGACCGCGAGCATCTGCTGCTCGCCGCCGCTCATGGTGCCGGCGAGTTGCTTCCGGCGTTCGGCCAGCCGCGGAAAGATGCTGTAGACCAGCTCGAGCGTGCGCGCGCGCTCCGCCTTGGCTTTCGGCACATAGGCGCCGATCTCGAGATTTTCGTGCACCGTCATTTCCGGGAACACCTGACGTCCCTCCGGCACATGGGCGATGCCCAGTTCCGGAATCCGGTACGGCGGCAGCGACGCCAGATTGGTGCCGGCGAAGGTGACATTGCCGGCGGACAGTTTGACGAGCCCGGAGATCGCGCGCAGCGTCGTGCTCTTGCCGGCGCCGTTGGCGCCGAGCAGGCCGACGGCTTCGCCTTCGCCGATCGTGATGCTGACATCGGTGATCGCGGGCACCGAGCCGTAGCTGGCGCTACACGCCCGACAGTTCAAGCATGCGCGTCTCCCTGTCGCCGGCGGATGCACATAGGAGCCGAGATAGGCGCGGATCACTTCCGGATTTTCCACGATCTCCTTCGGCGTGCCTTCGGCGATCTTCTGCCCATGGTCGAGCACGACGATATGGCGGGCCACCGCCATGATCGCGCGCATCACGTGCTCGACGATCACGATGGTCAAGCCCGCGGCTTGATAGTTTCTTGACCAGTGCGACCGCCTGATCGATCTCGGCGGGATTGAGCCCGGCCATCACTTCGTCCAGCAGCAGGATCCGCGGCTCGTGTCGCCAGCGCGCGCGCCATCTCCAGCCGGCGCTGGTCGATGGTGGTGAGGTCCTTCGCCGCGGTCTGTTCCCTGGCCGCGAGGCCGACGAACTCGATCGCCTCCACGCGCTTTCGCGCGGGCGGCCGGCGACGTGGCGGTCGCGCAGGAACGCGCCGGTCATGACATTCGCGAGTACCGTCATTGCGCCGAACGGCTTTGCGACCTGGAAGGTGCGCGCCATCCCGAGCGCGCAGATGTCGTGCGGCTTCAGGCCGACGATGTCGCGGCCGAACGCCATGACCGAGCCGGTGTCGGGCCGGTGAAAGCCGGTGATGAGATGAAAGCTCGTGGTCTTGCCGGCGCCGTTCGGCCCGATCAGCGCCACGGTCTCGTTTTCCCGCACGGCAAAGCTGACGTCCTGCACGGCGCGCAGGCCGCCGAACCGCTTGCTGAGACCCTTGATGACGAGTGCGTCCGCCATCGGCCGGTCCTTACGCGCGCGCCGGATCGCGGCGGACGTAGCGCTGATACGCTTCGCTCGCCACGCCCATCAGTCCGGTCGGCCGCCACAGGATCACGGCCATCAGGATCAGGCTGTAGACGGTGAGCTGAATGCCGCCGACCGAACCGCCGAGCCAGCTCTGCAGCAAGGTCGATGTGGTCTCCAGCAGCACGGTGCCGATCACCGGACCCCATAGCGTACCGATGCCGCCGACGATCGATACCAGCGCCGCCTCGATCGAGATGTTGAAGCTGAACGCGGTCGCGGGATCGATGAAGTAGATGTATTGGGTATAGAAGGTGCCGGCGAGCGCGGTCAGGAACGAGCTGATCAGATAGATGTCGCGCTTGATCTTCGGCGCGTTGACACCGATCGCCTCGGCGGCGTCTTCGTCCTCGCCGATGGCGACGAGGTAATAGCCCATCCAGGAGCGCTCGATCAGCCAGGTGATCAGAAGTCCGAGCGCGAGCAGGCCGAGCACGACATAGTAATACGCCGCCTTGGCCTCGAACTGCATCATCAACGGCGCGTTGCCGAGATTTGGAATGGTGGTGCCCTCGGCGCCCCAGGCGAAATCGCGGAATTTCAGGAAGATCAGCATCAGCGCTTGCGCGGTCGCGATCGTCGCGATGGTGAAATAGGGGCCGCGCAGCCGAAAGCACAGCCAGCCGATCGGCAGGCTCGCCAGCATCGCCACGACGCCGCCGGCGACCATGCCGATCCAGGGCGAGATGCCGAAATCGATCTGCAGGATGGTCGAGGTGTAGGCGCCGAGCCCGAAATAGGCGGCGTGCCCGAGCGAGAGCTGCTTGGCGTAGCCGCCCATCAGGTTCCAGGCGACGCCGATGAAGGAGAACAGCAGGATGCGGATGAAGATGTCGATCGCAAACGAGCTTTTGACGACCAGCGGCAGGGCGATCAGAACGATCGCGCCCGCGGCGAGCCAAACCAGAGTTGGCGTGCGCAGTGCAAGAATCGTCATCGCGCCCTCCCGCCGCCAAGGCCGGTCGGCTTGAAGGCCAGCGTCAGCAGCAGCATCGCAAACACCACGATCAGTCCGGAGTCGGCGCCGACGAACTGGATGCCGAGCGATTCGGCGACCCCCATCATCAGGCTGGCGACCAGCGCGCCGATCACATTGCCGAGCGTGCCGAGCACCACGGCGACAAAGGCCATCAAAGTGAAGACCTGGCCGACGAAGGGATAGGCCGAATAGAACGGCATCAGCAGCGAGCCGGCGGCGCCGGCCAACGCCAGCGCCACGCCGAGCGCGACGCAGAACACGCGGTTGGGGTTGATCCCCATCAGCATCGCCACGTCCTGGTTTTGCGACGCGGCGCGCATCGCCTTGCCGAGATCGGTGGTGTGCAGGAACACCCAGAGCGCGCCGCTCAGTCCCATCGCGACCACGAAGGCGATCAGTTTTGCTTCGGGAATGTAGAGCCCGCCGATGTGGAAGGCTTCGTCGGAATAGGAGGTGTGGACGGTGCGGTAATTCGCGCTGAACAGCATCAGCGGCGAGATTCAACAGCAGCAGCGACAGCGCAAAGGTCAGGAAGATCTGCGGCATGTCGTTCGGCCCGAGCACCCGGCGGATCAGAAAGTGCTGGATCAGGACGCCGATCACGAACAGCACCGGCATCGTTACCAGCAGCGACACGATCGGATCGATGCCGAACTGGTTGGCGAGGAAGAACGAGATATACATCCCGATCATCACGAATTCGCCCTGGGCGAAATTGACGATCTTGACCACGCCGAAGATCAGCGTGACGCCGATGCTGACGAGCGCATAAATGCCGCCGATGAGCAGGCCGTTGATCACGGCCTGGGCCAGTGTCTCCCACATGGAATTGACCGGTGCCTTCAGGTTTTCATCAGCGGCGCGCGCTTGTCTTCGTCCGGGAAGACGCTGGCGAGATCGCCGTTCTGCCACTGCACTCCGACCGGATGGCCGTAGATGTTCTTGCCGTCCGGGCCGAACTTCACCTTGCCGCCGGGCGCCATCGCGGCATAGCCCTTCGACACATCGAGCGTCGACAGCGCGTCGCGAACCTTTTGCGGATCGGCAGAGCCGGCGCGCTCGAGTGCGTCGGCCAGCATGAAGGTCTGCGCGACAAGGCCGCCGGCATATTCGAACAGGAATTCGCCGGTGCGCTTCTTGTATTCGGCGTTCACCTTCTGCGCGTCGTCGCTCATGTCGTGGTTCCAGTGCGCCACGCCCTGCAAGCCTTCGGCGAGCTTGCCGACGTTCTTGTAGAAATCCGGAATCACAAAACCGCCGGAGCCGCCGTTGATCGCGACGTTGAGGCCGACCTGCTTGACGGTCCGTACGATGAGGATGAGATCGTTGAGGTAAGAGACCGAGAACAGCGCGTTCGCCCCGGAGGCCTTGACCTTGTTGATCAGCGGGCGAGGCGTCTGTGAACCCGGCCGAATAGGGTTCGAACATCACGATTTCGACGCCTTCGCCCGGCGCCAGCTCCTTTAGGCCGTTCGACGTCGAGGTTCCGAATGCGGTGTTTTCGAAGATCACGGCCACTTTGGGCTTGTCGCCGACCAGTTTCGCCATCTGCAATTGCGCTTTGGCAAATTGCGAGGCTCGGGCGAACGGCGTGAAGGTGTAGCTGCGGTTCTTGTTGAGCTGGTCGGTGCTGGAGCCGGTGATGATCGGAACCTTGGCGCGCTCGCAGACTTCGCTGGCGATCAGGGTCAGCGCGCTGGCGAAGCAGCCGTGGATCGCCGACAGCTTGTTGCCGGTGATCAGCCGGTCGGTTTCGGTGCGCGTCACCGTGGTGTCGCTCTGCACGTCGGAAATGATCAGGTTGAGCTTGGCGCCGCCGAGCGACTTGATGCCGCCGGCCTCGTTGACCATCTCGACCGCGAGCTTGGCGGCGGCGACGCAGCCGACGCCGATCTGCGCCATGCTGCCGGTGGTCGGATATAGCGCGCCGATATTGACGGGGTCGGCCGCCCAGCCGCGCAATGGCACCGCGCCGAACGCGCTGGCGGCGAGCACGCCGCCGGTCTTGACCAGAAACTGACGGCGGCTTTGCCGCTTCGACAAGCCCTGCCTCAGGTCGCTCTTGTTGCCGACAGAAGCCTTGCGATCTTTTCTCATGGCTCTCTCCCCCTGTGCTGGCGGCGGTACAGCCCGCTGTCCGCCGGTTTTTCGGGATCGTAGCCCCTTCCAAAATTGTTTACAATATAGTTTTCAATATTATTATGATTGAAAGCGACGGCCTGTGCCGCCGATGGGTTGCGCCCGGCGGCGCGCGGCCGCCAAACCGGGGAAATCATGGTCGTCAGACGGTCCAAGCAGGCGATAGCGCGTATGGCCAAAGCCCGTCAGGCAACGGCATCGGCATCCGCTGCGCGCGAGTCCGCGGCGATCATGATCGCCAAGCGTCTCGAGGAGGACATCGTGCTGGGGCGGCGCCAGCCGAAGGAGCGTCTGATCGAGCAGGATCTGTCCGACCTGTTCCGGACCCATCGCGGTGACGTGCGGCTGGCGCTGTTCGAGCTCGAGAAAAAGGGCCTGGTGGAGCGCATCCCCAATCGCGGCGCGCTGGTTCGTGGTCTGACCCCGCTGGAGGTGAAGGAGATCTACGCGGTGCGCGAAGAGCTGGAAGTGATGGCGGTGCGCATCATCCCGTTTCCCGTCGGCAACAAGGATATCGAGCGGCTGGAGCAACTGCAGCGCCAGCACGCCGGCGCCATCGCCGCAGGTGACCTGCTGAGCGTGTTTTACAGCAACCTCAGTTTTCACCAGGCGTTGTTCGGCCTCTGCGGCAATGCCTGCCTGATTGAAACCATCGAGCTGTTGGCCCAAAAGGTCTATGGTATCCGCTCCTACGCGAATGCATTTCCGGAACAGCTCGACGGCGCCCGCCGCGACCACCTCGACATGATCAAGGCGCTGCGCGCGTCACGGCGCGACGATCTGGTGGCGCTGACCAGGCGCCACCTGAAACCTTCGCCGGAAGCCTATATCAAGGCTTACGAGCGCCGCTTCGGCAAAGCCGATCTGGCACCCATGCCTTGAGCTGAGCTATTCGGCGCTGCTCACGAGCTTGATCCGCGGCTTGGCGGCTTCCATGAGACTGCGATAGGCGCTGAGATAATCCAGCGCCATGCGCCGCGCGGTGAAACGCTTTTCGAACTGTTTGCGAATGGCGGTTCGATCCAGGCCTTCGAGCTTGCCGACGGATGCGACGGCGCTGGTTTCATCCTCGACGACGAAACCGGTCAGGCCCTCGTCGATGATCTCCGGCACCGAACCGCGGTTGTAGGCAATCACGGGCGTGCCGCAGGCCATCGCTTCGATCATGACCAGGCCGAACGGCTCCGGCCAGTCGATCGGCACCAGCAGCCCGATCGCGCCGCTCAGGAAATCGGGTTTTTCGCGGTCGCTGATCTCGCCGATATATTCGACCAGCGGATTGCCCGTAATCAGCGGGCAGATCAGCTCGTCGTAATAGTCCTGGTCGGCGCGGTCGACCTTGGCGGCGATCTTCAGCGGTATGCCGCACCGGGTCGCGATCTTGATGGCGCGGTCGACGCCCTTTTCCGGCGCGATCCGTCCGAGCACGGCGAGATAGGACGGCTTCACCGGCTGCGGCGTCAGCAATTTTTCCGGCAGGCCGTGATGGACGGTTCGCAGCCAGCCCGCTTGCGGCACCGGTCGGCGCTGCGCATTTGAAATCGAGATTACCGGAACTTTTGCGAAGGTGTTGAATACCGGCTGGTGCTCCGGCAGGTCCAGCCTGCCGTGCAGCGTCGTCAGGAACGGTGTCGGCTGCCGGTAGAACAGGGAGAACGGATAATAGTCGAGATGGAAGTGCAGGAAGTCGAATTCCTCGTCGTCACATTTTTGGCGAACGCGTTCCAGCATCACCATGTGCAGCGCGTTGGGGTCTCGCACCGCGCCGTCGAGGCGCAGCGCTCTTGGCCATGTCGCGTCAAGCTTCGCTGACGTCTTCGAATCGCCGCTGGCGAATAATGTGACGTCGTGTCCCAACGCCACCAGTTCCTCGGTCAGCCAGTGCACGACCCGTTCGGTGCCGCCGTACAGTTTGGGGGGAACAGCCTCCGTCAGCGGGGCAACCTGCGCAATGCGCATCTTTTCGTCTCCTGTGATCATAGGTGAACAAACCCCCATCCTCCGGTCGGCACCGGCATGCCATGACGGGAACGTTCTCGCGTTTGCGAAGTTCCCTTTGTGTGTTGATGCTTCTTCCTTCTTCCACACTGTCGTCTTGCTGATGCCATCGCGCGCGAACAAATTCTTGGCCGAGCTGATGCTGCAAAAATGTTGCGCAGTGATGGCTGCGCGCCGCGGAACTCAAGACAGGCGCGTTCACGTAATCGTGCGCGAGACGTCGGCTTAAGGATTCTCGTTCACCCTCAACAGGTTTGCAGGCTTCATGGATAATCTTTCCGGATATGCGCACCGTCCCTTTCCCTTCGTGTTGCGCTACCTGCGCCAGCGTCTTGCATCGCACGTCGTCATATTGACGGCCGTCGTTGCGGCGGTTGCCTGCTCGGTGGGCACGCAATACGGCGTCAAGAACCTGGTCGACAGCCTTTCGGCGGGACCGTCCCACGCTGGCGAGGTATGGCTGGCATTCGCTCTCCTCATGTCGTTTATCGCCGCCGATAATTTTCTCTGGCGCATCGCCAGTTGGACCGCGAGCTTTACCTTCGTCGGCGTCACCGGAGACTTGCGCCGCGATATATTTCGTCATTTGACGGGTCACGCGCCGAGCTATTTTACCGATCGGCTTCCGGGCATGCTGACCAGCCGTATCACCGCGACCTCGAATGCGATCTTCACGGTCGAAAACATGTTCGTGTGGAACGTGTTGCCGCCATGCATCGCCACGGTCTCGGCCATTGCCCTGATTGGAACCGTGAGCCTGCCGATGTCGGCCGGGCTGATTCTGGTCGCGGGAACCATGGTGGTCGTGATGTTCCATTTGGCCGCCGCGGGAAGGCCGTTGCACGATGATTTCGCCGACAAGGCCGCTGCGGTCGACGGGGAAATGATCGATGTCATCAACAATATGCCACTGGTGCGGGCGTTTTGCGGCCTCCGCTATGAGCACGACCGGTTCGACGCGACCGTGAACCGGGAACTTCATGCCCGCGGGCGCAGCCTGCGCTATCTCGAAAAGCTGCGGATTACCCATGCGGCGATCACCGTGGCCCTGACCATCGCGCTGCTTTTCTGGGCCGTCATGCTCTGGCAGCGCGGCGAGGCCACCACGGGCGACGTGGTGCTGGTTTGCACGCTCGGACTCTCGATTCTCAGCGCCACGCGCGACCTCGCGGTCGCACTGGTCGATGTCACCCAGCATGTCGCCCGCCTCACCGAGGCGATCGCGACGCTGCTGCTGCCGCACGAGCTGAAAGATCACCCCGAGGCCGAGCCGCTGGTCAAGAGCGGCGCCGCCGTTGCCTTCAACAACGTCTCGTTCCGCTATCCCGGCGGGGCTCAGGTATTTGAAAAATTCAGCCTGCGCATCCAGCCCGGACAAAGGGTTGGATTGGTGGGCCAGTCCGGCGGCGGCAAATCCAGTCTGTTCACGCTGCTTCAGCGCTTCTACGACGCCGAGCACGGCAGCATCACGATCGACGGCCAGGATATCGCAAAGGTCACTCAGCAAAGCCTGCGCGAGGCGATCTCGGTGGTGCCGCAGGACATTTCGCTGTTCCACCGTTCCATCATGGAAAATATCCGTTATGGCCGACCGAACGCGACCGACAGCGAGGTGCTGCGCGCGGCGATGGCGGCGCGCTGCGATTTCATCGAGACCTTGCCCGAGGGCATGGCGACCATCGTCGGCGATCGCGGCATCAAGGTATCGGGCGGGCAGCGCCAGCGCATTGCGATCGCCCGCGCCTTCGTCAAGGATGCGCCGATTCTTCTGCTCGATGAAGCAACCGCGGCGCTCGACAGCGAATCGGAGGAGGCGATCCGTGAGGCGTTGTCCCGTCTGATGCGCGGGCGAACCGTGGTTGCGATCGCCCATCGCCTGGCGACGCTGCGCAATTTCGATCGCGTGGTGATGCTGCAGGCCGGCCGCATCATCGAGGACGGGCCGCCGGATATTCTGGTGCAGGGAAAGGGCCCCTACCGCGAATTGGTCGCGCGCGAATTGGGCCGCCTCGCAAGCCATGCGGCCTGATCCTGCGGCAGTAGTCTTTTGCGTCTGGTCGTGTCCATCGCAAGGCGAGAAATCCGCTTGAGGTCCAAATGGCAGCCGAAGTCGTCACGCAATTCATGAGTACCCGCAGCGTCGAGCAGGTATCCGAATCCCCGTTCTACATTCCGATGACGGGCCCTGGGGCGCGGCCGCGGCGTTCGCTCAAGCATGACGACACCTTTATCGTGCTCGACAGCCACGGCGATATCGGCGCGTCAGCCGGCGGGCCCGACGGGCTGTTCAATGCCGACACCCGCTATCTCGCCCGATTGGAAATGGTGCTGGATGAAGTCCAGCCGCTGCTGCTCGGCTCCAATTTGCGCGACGACAATTCGGCGCTGAGCATCGATCTGACCAATTCCGACGTCTATCGCAACGGCCGGCTGGTGTTGCAAAAGGACACGCTGCACATCGTGCGCTCGATCTTCCTGTGGCGCGGCACCGCCTACCAGCGGATCGGCCTGCAAAATCACGGCGACCGGCCGGCGAGTTTCGATCTCACGCTGTTGTTCGACAATGACTTTGCCGATCTGTTCGAGGTGCGCGGCGAACGCCGCCCGCGCCGCGGCATCGGTTCGAGCAAGCTGCTGGGGCCGACCGATGTCGTGCTGGAATATAGCGGACTAGACGCCCAGTCGCGGATTACCGCGCTGCATTTCGAGCCGCGGCCGACGCGGCTGTCGGTCAATGCCGCGACCTATCATTTCGAGCTCGAGCCCAAGCAGGTCACGTCGCTTTTCATCGCCGTGTCCTGCAACAAGCCGATCATGCAAAAGCCGGTGCCGTTTTTCCGCGGCCTGTTGGCGCACCGCCGCGAGATGCGGCGTTTGACGCTGGGCGCGGCCAGCATCGAGACCTCGAACAGCATTTTCAACGAGGTGCTGTGCCAGGCGATGGCCGACCTCAACATGCTGATGACGGAGACCCCGCAGGGCCGCTATCCCTATGCCGGCATTCCCTGGTACTCGACGACCTTCGGCCGCGACGGCCTGATCACGGCGCTGCAGATGCTGTGGGTCGATCCGCGTATCGCAAAAGGCGTACTCAGGCGGCTTGCCTTCTTCCAGGCCAAGGCGACAGATCCGCTCAACGATGCCGAGCCCGGCAAGATCCTGCACGAGATGCGCGGCGGCGAGATGGCGGCGCTGCGCGAAGTGCCGTTCGCGCAATATTACGGCAGCGTCGATTCGACGCCGCTGTTCGTGCTGCTCGCCGGCCTTTATGTCGAACGCACCGGCGACGAGGAAACGCTGGCCGAATTGTGGCCCGCGATCGAGGCCGCGTTGCAATGGATCGATGGTCCCGGCGATCCCGATCATGACGGTTTTGTCGAATATCAGCGCGCCACCGAGCAGGGGCTGGCCAATCAGGGCTGGAAGGATTCGTTCGACGCGATCTTTCATGCCGATGGCGAGCTTGCGGTAGGCTACATCGCGCTGGCGGAAGTGCAGGGTTATGTGTTCGCCGGCAAGCGGCTGGCGGCGCGATGCGCGCGCCGCCTGGGAATGACCGGCATTTCCGCCAGGCTCGAATCCGAAGCCTTGCTGCTAGCCGAGCGTTTCGAGGAAGCGTTCTGGTGCGAGGAACTCGGCACCTACGCGCTGGCGCTCGATGGCGCCAAGCGGCCGTGCAGGGTGCGGACCTCCAATGCCGGACAGCTGCTGTTTACCGGTATCGCGCGGAAAGACCGCGCCCGCCTCGTCGCCGCCGATCTGATGAGTCAAAAATTCTTTTCAGGATGGGGCATCCGCACCGTGGCGCGCGGCGAAGCGCGCTACAATCCGATGTCCTATCACGATGGATCGATCTGGCCGCACGACAACGCCCTGATCGCACTCGGCTTCGCCCGCTATGGCCTGAAGCATTCGGTGGCGCATTTGTTCAAGGGCCTGTTCGATGCGGCCAGCTATATGGATCTGCGGCGGCTGCCCGAACTGTTCTGCGGGTTCCGGCGCGAGCGGCGGCGCGGGCCGGTGCTTTATCCGGTGGCCTGCGCGCCGCAGGCGTGGGCCAGCGCCACGCCCTTCAGCCTGCTGGAGGCGGCGCTCGGTCTCGAATTCGATGCCGCGCGCGGCGAGATCCGCCTGCGCAATCCGCGTCTGCCCGAATTCCTCGGCGAAGTGGTGTTGCGCGACCTGCAGCTTGGGGCCTCGAGCGTCGATTTGCGGGTTCGTCGCCACGGCGAGGACGTCTCGCTCGAGGTGTTGCGCACGCGCGGGCAAATACAGGTGTCGATCGTGCTGACGCATTGACGCATCGTGCAGCACGCGTTCTCTCGCGGCGTTTTCTGGAGGCCACATGCGGGCAAGGATTTTGATCGCGATCGTTGCGGCTTCAGTTGCGGTGTGGCCCGCAGCCCGGGCGGCCGACGATCCCGGTTCGGCGCCGGCGAACAAGGCTGCTCCGCAAGCCAAAGAGCCTGCGCCACCGCCGTCGGTCACCGTGATCGGCGCGAGGGACGCGCACGGCATCCTCGGCCGCGAGGTCCGCAGCGCCGCCAACGAGGACATGGGACGCATCGTCGACGTGATCGTGGATCGCGAAGGCACGGTGCGCGCCGCCGTGATCGATTTCGGCGGCTTTCTCGGCGTCGGCAGCCGAAAGATCGTCGTCGACTGGAACGCACTTCACTTCGGCAGCGTTGCCAACAAAAGCGACAGCATTACCCTCGAATTGACCAAGGAGCAGGTGACGGCGGCTCCGGAATACAAGGAAGACACGCCGCTGATTGTGCTGGGCGCGGCGGGTAGTCTGCACCCCTGGGATTTTGATCACTAATGGAGAATGATCTGGTCGCGCATCCGTCCCCCTCGCTGGACCGGATAGACGACGATCGTCGCAAGCGATCGGCCGGCATCGATAATGCTGTGCCGCGGTTGCCGGAACCGCCGGTGCAGGGTCGCCGGCCGGTCCCGTCGCCTGAAAGCCAGCACGGGCTCGACTGGTTCATCTTCTTTCTGGCCGACGTGCAGACCGGTTTCGGGCCGTTCATTGCGGTCTATCTGACTACGCAGAAATGGACCCAGGTCGAGATCGGCTTTGTGCTGTCGATCGGCGGCATCATCGGCCTGATCGGGCAGATGCCGGGCGGGGCCATCGTCGACGCCGCGCGTTCCGAGCGGCTGATGGCAGGGCTTGCGGTCGCCACCATCGGCAGCTGCGCGCTCGCCTACGCGCTGTGGCCGATCTTTCCGGTGGTGGCGGCGGCCGCGACGCTGCATGCGCTCGCAAGCTGCGTGCTCGGCCCTGCGATTGCCGCGATCAGCCTTGGCCTGGTCGGACCGTTCGCGATCGGCGAACGGCTGGGGCGAAATGCCCGCTTTGCCTCGCTCGGCAACGGCTCGGCGGCGGCGCTGATGGGAGCGTGCGGCTATCTGCTGTCGAGCCGTTCGGTATTTCTCGTCACCTTCATCCTGGCGATACCGACCCTGCTGGCGCTGAGCCGGATCCGCGAGCGGGAGATCGACGTCGCGCAATGCCATGGCGAGGTCGTGCGCGAGAAGCCCGACGTCGAAGCGACAAGTGTGTTCCACCTCGTGCGTCAGCGCCCGCTGTTGATCTTTGCCGCCAGCATGCTGCTGTTCCAGCTCGCCAACGCCGCGATGCTGCCCTTGATGGCGGGCGTGGTCACGACGAGGTCGAGCCAGTGGGCGCCGGTATTGATCGCGGCCTGCATCATCGTGCCGCAGGCGATCGTGGCGCTGACCTCGCCCTCGGTCGGGCGCAAGGCGCAAGCATGGGGCAGGCGGCCGCTGCTGCTGCTGGCGTTTGCGTCATTGGTCGTCCGCGGGCTGCTGTTTGCGGTCGTGAAAGATCCCTATTTGCTGGTCGCTGTGCAGGTGTTCGACGGCATCACGGCTGCGGTGTTCAGCGTCATGGTGCCGCTGATCGTGGCCGACATTGCCTTCGGCAGCGGTCACTTCAATCTGGCGCAGGGCATCGTCGGCACTGCGATCGGCATCGGGGCGTCGTTCAGTACCGTGCTCGCGGGTTACGTCAGCGACAAGCTCGGCAGCAACACGGCTTTCATCGGCCTTGCGGCCGTCGCTGCACTGGGTCTTGCGATGATCTGGCTCATCATGCCTGAAACGCGGCGGACCGAAGACGAGGTATTGAAGCCCGCCTAAGCGCCAACCGTCTTTCGATACAGCGTGCTATAGCAGGCCGCCGAAAGATCCCAGCTAAAGGACCGCGCCATCGCACTGCGGCGCATCGAGTCGAGGCGGTCCTTCGACATGAAGGTCTCGAAGGCGCGGCGGATGCCGCCGAGGAAGGATTCGGCGGAGGGTTGCGAAAACAAAAATCCGGTTTCGCCGTCCTTGATCGTCTCGGCCAACCCGCCGGTCTGGTGACCGATCGGCAGCGAGCCGAACCGTTGCGCATACATCTGGCTCAGCCCGCACGGCTCGAATCGCGATGGCATCAACGTGAAATCGCTGCCGGCGAAAATCCGCCGCGCCTGTCCGTCGTTGAAGCCGATCACGACGCCGATCGAGTCCGGCCTGCGGCGGCGGGCATCGATCAGCGCCTGCTCGATCTCGGGCTCACCGCTTCCGGTGACGATGATCTGTCCGCCGGCCTCGACGATCTCGTCGGCGGCCGACAATACGAGATCGACGCCTTTCTGGTGAACCAGACGCGCCACGAGGCCGAAGATCGGACCGCGTGACACCGCCAGTCCAAATTGCTTGCGGACGTAATCCGCGTTGGCCTGCTTGCCGTTCCAGTCGCCGGCGCCGAACGGTTGCGCCAGTTGTGCGCAGAACCGCGGATCCCAGCTTTCGTCGATGCCGTTCAATATGCCCGTCAGTTGATCCGCGTTGGAGCGGGTGCGGAGCAGGCCTTCGAGCCCGCAGCCGAGTTCCTGCGTCGTGATCTCCCTGGCATAGGTCGCGCTGACGGTGGTGAGGTGGGAAGCGTAGACGAGGCCGCCCTTGAGAAACGACAATTTGTCGTAAAACTCGACGCCGTCGATGTGGAAGGAGCTCTCCGGCGCGCCGATCCGCCGCAGCGACTCCCTGGGGAATATCCCCTGATAGGCGAGGTTGTGGATGGTCAGAATGGAGGGGATGCGCGCGCCCTTCCAGCTGAGATAGGCCGGCGTGAGTGCGGCCTGCCAGTCGTTGGCGTGAACGAGGTCCGCTGCCCAATTCTTGTCCAGAGTGCCTGCGGCCAGTTCGGCCGCGGCGGATGCAAATCGGCCGAACCGGATATCGTTATCGGGCCAGTCGCGGCCAAACTCATCGCCGTAGGGGTTACCCGGACGGTCGTACAATTGGGGGCACAGCAGCACGTAAACCGGCAGCCCGTCCCGGGTCGATGCCCGCCCGAGCGAGCAGGCCGGCATCTCCGCCAGGGGCGCGCATTGCCCAACGATTTCAATGTGGGTGAACTGTTCGACGACGTCCCGGTAGCCGGGCAACATGATCCTGATGTCGCCCCAGGGACGAAGCGCCCGGGGCAGCGCCGCGGAAACAGCGGCGAGACCGCCGACGCGGACGAAATCGTCCATTTCCGTGGTGACGAACAAGACCTTCAAAGAACGTCCTCGTTTCAACCCTAACAGGAGTTATGCAAGAATGGTTCCAGTTTTCTTTGACAGAGATGTGAGGGTCGGGCAGCCCTCTCAAGAGGGAGCACTTCCCTGACAGGGCGGCGCCACCTAGGGTCACGCTGCAGTGGACAACGAAAACGAAAAAGACGCGCGGTCGAGGGAGCCTTTGGCAAATGACGATAGCCGGTAACGATGAGGGTAATTTGACAAAGTGTTTTGCAGGCCTGCGCGTCCTCGATTTTTCGACCACGATCGCCGGACCCCATTGCACGCGGATGCTGGCCGACATGGGCGCGGAGGTCATCAAGATCGAAACCGCCGAAGGCGAGACGATGCGAACCCGCCCGCCGCTGCGCGATAATTGCAGCACCACGTTCGGCCAGCTCAATGTCGGCAAGAAGAGCCTGGTGCTCGACTTGAAATCGCCGAAGGGGATCGAAGTCGTGCGCCGGATGGTCGCGGGAGCGGATGTTCTGGTCGAGAATTTTCGCCCCGGCGTGATGCGGCGGCTGAAGCTGGATTTTGCGTCGCTCGGGAAATTCAATCCGAAACTGATCTATTGCTCGATCTCCGGATACGGCCAGACCGGGCCGTCGGCGGAACTGCCGGCCTACGCGCCGGTGATCCACGCAGCCTCGGGCTATGAGATGGCCCATCTGGCCTACCAGCCCGGCCGAACCCGGCCGGACTATTGCGGCATCTATCACGCCGACGTGCTCACCGGCGTCTATGCCTTCGGCGCCATTTCGGCGGCGCTGTACCAGCGCGCGGCAAGCGGCAGCGGCCAGCACATCGACGTGTCGATGCTGGAATCGATGCTGAGCCTGACGTTGAGCGAATTGCAGTGGTCGCAATTCGAAGTGAAGGCGACGCAGCGGCCGATGTTCGGTCCGATCGAAACATCCGACGGATATGTGATGGTCGCCATCGCCAGCGAAAAAACCTTCCAGAGCCTGATGCAGGTGATCGGTCATCCGGAGTGGGTGTCCGATTCCCGCTTTGCAAAATATTCCGATCGCCGCGATAACTGGGCGAGCCTGATGGAGGGCGTGGAGGCATGGTCGCGCACGCTGGCGACCGAAAAGTGCCTCGTGGCGCTGAACGATCACGGCGTTCCTTCCTCGGCCTATCGCACGGTAGCTGAGGCCTTGCGCGATCCGCAGATCGCCCATCGCGGTGCGTTGGCCGAAGTTCAGGACGGCGGAGGGACTTTCAAGGTCCTCAATTTGCCGTTCCGCATGTCAGGCGCCACGGTTTCGGCGGGAAAGCGGATGTCGACGCTCGGCGAACATACGCTCGCCTTTCTCAAGGAGACCGGGCTGTCGGAGGATGAAATCGCGGGCTTTGCCGGCAAGCCGTCGTTGGCGGCAACATGAACAAGTAGTGCTTTAGTTTCAATTCAATCGGAACGAAGGCTTTAGCCCTGCGGCTTTTCATCCGCGCTCCGTCTATGGCCTTGCCGCAGGCTGCGATTCCGGACAATCTGCCGGCGTCATCAAACGATCCGGAATACCGGACGGATGCACGATGGAGGGAGCACCGATGAAAGCCGCGATCTGCTTGAATGCGCTTGCGCGAATATTTCTTGTGGCGGGATTTGGCGTCGCGCTGTCCGCAGCGCCAGCCAGCGCCCAGAAGCAGGGCGGCAGCATCACCGTCGGTCTTGAACTCGACATCCCCGGCTTCGATCCGCTGAAGGTCGGCGTGTACGACACCTCGGCGGAAACCGCTGCCGCTGCGATTTTCGATACGCTGGTCGCGACTCGACGACAAGGGCCAGCCGGTGCCGAAGCTCGCGCTCTCCTGGTCCCATTCGGACGATTACAAGACCTGGACTTTCAAACTGCGGCCCGGCGTCAAATTCCACGACGGCACGCCGTTCAACGCCCAGGCCGTCAAGGAAAACTTCGACCGGCAGAAGGATCCCGCCAACAAGTGCCGCTGCGCGTTTTACATCGCGTTCATTCACGACGTGCAGGCGCCCGATGAACTGACAAACGTTTACAATCTCAACGATCCGTCGGTGAACCTGCCGGCGCTGTTGACGATCCAGAGTTCCAATAACGTCGTTCATTCGCCGACGGCCTGGAAGACCAAGGGCGACGACTACAATCGCAATCCTGTCGGCACCGGACCCTATATATTGAAGTCCTGGAACGCGGGCGACCGCATGGTGCTGGAGAAGAATCCGGACTACTGGAACAAGGGCCATCCCCATCTCGACCGCATCGTGCTGAAGCCGCTGCCGGACGCGCAGTCGCGCTTCGCCAGCCTGCAATCGGGCGAGGCCGATATCGTCTGGGACGACGAATACGACGCCGACAATATCCAGAAGGCGCAAAAAGATTCCGAAGATGACGGTGCACACCTATGCCGGATCCGGCGCGCAGGTCTACGCCTTCAACACCAAGACCCCGCCGTTCGACGACGTGCGCGTGCGCCAGGCGCTGGTGATGGCGATCGACCGCAAGAAGATGTCGCAGGCGATCACCAACGGTCTCGCGCGGCCCGCCAGCAATCCCTATGGCGACGGCTCCTGGGTCAAGTGCAAGGACGACGGCGCGTTGCCCTACGATATCGAGAAGGCCAAGGCGCTGATCAAGGACTACGGCAAGCCGGTCGAGTTCAAGATGATCGTGACCGCAACGCCGCGCGGGCGCACCGTCGGCCAGGTGCTGCAGCAGTTCTGGAAGCAGGCCGGCGCCAATATGGAGATCGAACAGGTCGACCAGGCCACCATCGTGCCGCGCGCCTTCATGCGCCAGTTCCAGTTGACGCCGTGGCGGATCGTCGATCTCGCCGATCCCGATCCGCAGATGTTTGCCAATTTCCACACCGGCAGCCCGGTGGCGCTCGCCAATTATTCCAATCCGGAACTCGACCGCTTGCTGGAGCATGCGCGGACCACGGCTGCGGTCGACCAAGCGCACCGACGACTATTGCGCGGTCAGCCGGCTGATCAACAAGGAGGCGATCTGGTTCTGGACCTTCCAGAACACCTATTACGCGATCTCGAGCGCCAAACTGAAAGGTCTGCCGAAGATCTATCACGGTGTGATCGACGTATCCGATACCTGGCTGGAATAACCGCCGATGCTGTTCTTTGTCGCGCGAAGGCTCCTGTATCTGGTGCCGGTCCTGGTCGCCGTATCGTTGCTGACATTCCTGATCGCCTCGCTGCTGCCCGGCGATCTTGCCTACGTCATCCTGGGCGACCAGGCGACGCCGGACAAGGTGGCGGCGCTGCGCCACGACATGGGGCTCGATCAGCCGATCTGGTGGCGCTACATCAGCTGGCTTGGCCACATCCTGCAGGGTGATTTCGGCCGCTCGTTCCGCACCGGACAGACCGTGCTGCAGGCGGTGACCGAACGGCTGCCGGTCTCGTTCGAACTGATGCTGCTGGCCGAGTTCATGGGACTTGCCATCGGCGTTCCCCTGGCGATCGTTTGCGCGGCGCGCAGCGGCGGCGCGTTCGACCGCTTCATGACCGGCGGGGCGTTCGGCATGCTGTCGGTGCCGACGTTCCTGTCCGCCATCCTGCTGATCTATCTGTTCGCAGTCGAACTGCGCTGGCTGCCGGCGACCGGCTATGTGCCGTTCACCGAGGACCCGGCCGGCAATTTGCGCTTCATGGTGTTGCCGGCGCTGACCCTGGCGCTGGCCGAATGGCCGGGGATCATGCGCGTGCTGCGTTCCGACATGATCGCGACCCTGCAGGAAGACTATATCGCGCTGGCCAAGGCCAAGGGATTGAAGGCGTCGCGCATCCTGTTCGTGCATGCGCTGAAGCCGTCGTCGCTGACGCTGGTCACGATCACCGGAATCAATATCGGGCGCTTGATCGGCGGCGCGCTGATCGTCGAGACGATCTTTGCGTTGCCGGGGATCGGCCGGCTTCTGGTCGGCGCGATCTATACCCGCGACCTGATCATCCTGCAGGGCGCGGTGCTGCTGGTCGCCGCAGGCTTCGTGATGATGAATTTCATCGTCGACCTGCTCTACGCCGTCCTCGATCCCAGGATCCGCCATGGCCACGCTTGAACTCTCGATCAAGGACGACGTCAGCGTCGTGCCGGCGCCGCGGGCGCGCCGGCTCGGCGTGCTGTTCTGGCTGGCGATCGGCTGGATGGTGTTCGTGTTTGCGGTCGCGATCTTCGCCGACATCTTGCCGCTGCCGAGCCCGACCGACATGGACATGCTGGAACGGCGCGCACCGTTCTCGTTTGCGCACTGGCTCGGCACCGACGGTCTCGGCCGCGACGAACTCGCGCGGCTGATCTACGGCGCGCGGATATCGCTGGTGGTCGGGCTTTGCGCGCCGATCATCGGGGTCACCATCGGCGGCGCGCTCGGCATGCTCGCCGGCTATTTCCGCGGCCGCTTCGAGACCTTGTCGTCGGCAGCATGGATGTGCTGCTGGCGTTTCCGCCGCTGATCCTGGCGCTCGCGGTCACCGCCTTTCTCGGCCAGTCGATCCTCCATCTCACCTTCATCCTCGGCGTGCTCGGCATTCCCGCCTTCATGCGGGTGGCGCGCGCCTCGACGCTGACGCTGGCGCGGCGCGAATTCGTGATCGCGGCGCAGGCGCTCGGCGCCACCCATGCGCGCATCCTGCTGCGCGAATTGCTGCCCAACGTGCTGCTGCCGCTGCTGGCCTTCTTCCTGCTCGGCGTCGCCGTCACCATCGTGGCCGAAGGCGCGTTGTCGTTCCTTGGGCTCGGCGTGCCGCCGCCGATCTCGAGCTGGGGCAGCATGATCGGGGAGGGGCGCGAGAGCCTGGATGTGGCGCCGCGGCTCGCCTTCCTGCCTGCGATTGCGATGTTCCTGACCGTGCTGTCCTTCAACCTGGTCGGCGATACGCTGCGGGCGCTCACCGATCCCAAGCAGGGCGCGCTGTGAGCGAGGCGACGCTGCTTTCGGTCGAGGACGTGTCGGTCGATCTGCCGACGCCGCGCGGCAATCTGCGCGCGGTCGATCATGTCGACCTCACGGTCGGCGCCGGACGCACGCTCGGCGTCGTCGGCGAATCCGGCTGCGGCAAGACCATGCTGTCGCGGGCGATCCTGCAGCTGCTGCCGAAGAAGGCAAAGCTCTCCGGCCGGGTGATGTTCGACGGCCAGGATCTGGCGCGGCTTTCGCCGGAGAAATTGCGCAAACTGCGCGGCCGGTCGCTGGCGGTGGTGTTCCAGGATCCGATGACCTCGCTCAATCCGGTGCTGACCATCGGCACCCAGTTGATCGAGACGCTGCAGGAGCATCTCGAGCTCGATATGGCCGCGGCGCGGCAGCGCAGCGTCGAACTGCTGGCGGCGGTCGGCATTCCCGCGCCCGAAGCAGCGGCTGACGCAATATCCGCATCAGCTCTCCGGCGGCATGCGGCAGCGGGTCGCGATCGCGATCGCGCTGTCGTGCGAACCGAAACTCCTGATCGCCGACGAGCCGACCACCGCGCTCGACGTCACCATCCAGGCGCAGATTCTGGATCTGCTGGCGCGCGAGCAGCGCCGCCGCCACATGGCGATGATCCTGATCACCCACGACCTCGGCGTCGTCGCCGGCCGCACCGACGAGGTGGCGGTGATGTATGCCGGCCGCGTGGTCGAGCGCGCGCCGACGCCGGCGCTGTTCAAGAAGATGCGGATGCCCTACACCGAGGCGCTGCTGGCGGCGATCCCGAAGATCGATGCCGCGCCCGCATACGCCGCTGCCGGCGATCTCCGGGCGGCCGCCCGATCCGACCCGGCCGCTCGCCGGCTGCTCGTTCTCGCCGCGCTGCCGCTACGCGACGGGCCGCTGCCACGCCGAAAAGCCGTCGCTTGCAGAAGCCGAATCGCCGGATCACCAATACGCCTGTTTCCATCCGATCGAGCATCGCGGCTGAGGTCCCGGCATGATGCACGGCATTCCGCCAGCCAAATCAGGCGAGCCGCTGCTCGACGTGCAGAATCTCGTCGTCGAATATGCCGTCGGCGGCAAGACCGTCCATGCGGTGTCCGACGTCAGCCTGCAGGTCGCGCGCGGCGAGACGCTCGGTCTGGTCGGCGAATCCGGCTGCGGCAAATCCACGCTCGGCCGCGCCGTGCTGCAGTTGCGCCGGGCGGTCTCGGGCAAGGTGCTGTTCGACGGCCAGGACCTCACGGCGATGCACGGCGATACCCTGCGCAGGATGCGCCGGCGCGTGCAGCTGATCTTTCAGGACCCGATCGCCTCGCTGAATCCGCGGCGACGGATCGGCGATATCGTCGCCGAGCCGCTGGTGATCGCCGGCGTCAAGGATCCGGCCGAAGCGCCAGCAGCTGGTCTGCGAGGTGCTCAGCGCGGTCGGACTCGATCCCGCAGCTTGTGATCGGACGCCTGCCGCATGAATTCTCCGGCGGCCAGTGCCAGCGCATCTGCATCGCGCGGGCGCTGGTGCTCAATCCGGAATTCATCGATCTGCGACGAGCCGGTCTCGGCGCTCGACGTCTCCATCCGCGCCCAGATCCTCAACCTGCTGGAGGAGATGAAGGCGCGCTACGGCCTGACGCTGCTGTTCATCGCCCACGATCTCGCGGTGGTGAAGGCGGTCAGCGACCGCGTCGCGGTGATGTATCTCGGCCGGCTCTGCGAGGTCGGTCCGTCCGAGCAGTTGTTCGCCCAGCCGGCGCATCCCTATACCGCGCTGCTGATCGAGGCGATCCCGGTGCCCGATCCGGACGTCCGGCCGGCCGAAAGCGTTGCCGGTCGGCGAGCCGCCGTCGCCGATCGCGCCGCCGTCGGGCTGCCGTTTTCGCACCCGCTGCCCGCGCGCCGATCAGCGATGCAGCGACGAGGTGCCGGAACTGCGCGCCGTGGCGCCCGGCCAGTACGTGGCTTGCCATCATCCGCTGATCTAAATATCCAGAGCAGGCCGCCACGTTTGTCTCGACTGGACGGACGTGGCAATGTCCGCATTCAAGAACAAAATACCGGGAGAGACGCGATGAAGAGTTTCCAGGTTGCCGATTTCAACGCCCCCTTGAAAGAGGTGGATGCGCCGACGCCGCAGCCCCAGGGCACGCAGGTGCTGATCAAGGTCAAGGCCGCCGGCGTCTGCCACAGCGACCTGCACATCTGGGAAGGCGGCTACGATCTCGGCCATGGCCGCAAGCCGCTGTCGCTGAAGGATCGCGGCGTGTCGCTGCCGCGCACCATGGGCCATGAGACCGTCGGCGAGGTCGTGGCGTTCGGGCCCGACGTCGCAGCCGGCGACAAGGGCGACCTCAAGATCGGCGATATCGCGCTGGTCTATCCCTGGCTCGGCTGCGGCAAATGCGAGACCTGTCTTGGCGGCGACGAGAACATGTGCCTGGTCAAGCCGAATTCGATCGGCGTCTATTGCGACGGCGGTTATGCCGATCACATGACGGTGCCGCATCCGAAATATCTGCTCAACCTGAAGGGGCTCGATCCCGTCACCGCGGCGCCCTATGCCTGCTCCGGCGTCACCACCTACAGCGCGCTGAAGAAGGTCGAGTCCGTTTTCCACACGCCGATCGTGATTTTCGGCGCCGGCGGTCTCGGCCTGATGGCGCTGTCGCTGTTGAAGGCGATGGGCGGCAAGGGCGCCATCGTCGTCGATATCGATGCGCGCAAGCGCGAGGCCGCGAGGCGGCCGGCGCGCTCGCCACCGTCGACGGCAAGGCGCCCGACGCGCTGGAGCAACTCGCGAAAAAGGCCGGCGGCCCGATCCGCGCCGTGATCGATCTCGTCGGCAACGCCGCGACCACGCAGCTCGGCTTCGACTGCCTGACCAAGGGCGGCAAGCTCGTGATCGTCGGCCTGTTCGGCGGCGGCGCGCCCTGGGCGTTGCCGCTGATCCCGATCAAGGCGATCACGATCCAGGGCAGCTATGTCGGCAATCTCCGCGAGACCCAGGAACTGCTCGATCTGGTCCGCAGCAAAGAAGATCGCGCCGATCCCGGTGACGACGATGCCGCTGTCGAAAGCCAACGAGGCGCTGGTCGATCTGCAGAAGGGCAAGCTGGTCGGGCGCGCGGTGCTGACGCCGTAGGATCGCTCTCACTCACCGTCATTGCGAGCGAAGCGAAGCAATCCATTCTTTCTTTTCGTTGCACGATGGATTGCTTCGCTTCGCTCGCAATGACGGCTAAATTCATGACTTGTCTTTCTACCCACCAAGGAATTCCCCATGTCCGCAAACAACGCCCTCCACATCGCCGTCCTCGCCGGCGACGGCATCGGCCCCGAAGTGATGGCGCCGGCGCTCGAAGTGTTGCGCAAGATCGAGGCGACCACCGACCTGAAGTTCCGCTTCACCGACGCGCCGGCCGGCGCCAACAATTATCGCGAGACCGGCAAGTCGATGCCGGAGAGCACGGTGCGGCTGTGCGACGAGGCGGACGCGATCCTGCTCGGCGCCTGCGGCCTGCCGTCGGTGCGCTACCCCGACAACACCGAGATCATGCCGCAGGTCGAGCTGCGCTTTCATTTCGACCTCTATGCCGGCGTGCGCCCGGCGCGGCTGATTCCGGGCGTGCCGAGCCCGATCGTCGGCGCCGACCAGCGCGGCATCGATCTCGTCGTGATCCGGGAATCCACCGAAGGCCTGTTCGCCTCGATGGGCAAGGGCGTCGTCACCGATGACCGAGGCGCGCGAGACACTGGTGATCACGCGCAAGACCTCGGAGCGGCTGTTCGAGTTTTCGTTCCGCCTCGCCGAACGCCGCAAGGCGCGCGGCCGCGCCGGTGGCGGGCTGACCTGCGTCGACAAGGCCAACGTGTTCAAGGCGTTTGCGTTCTTCCGCGAGATGTTCGACGAGGCCGCCAAGCGCCATCCCGACGTCAAGGCCGACCGGCTCTATGTCGACGCCTGCTCGGCGCTGCTGGTCAAGCGGCCCTGGGATTTCGACGTCATGGTGATGGAGAACATGTTCGGCGACATTCTCTCCGACATGACCGCCGGCCTGATCGGCGGCATGGGCATGGCGCCGTCGGCCGACATCGGCGACCGCCACGCCGTGTTCCAGCCCTGCCACGGCACCGCGCCCGACATCATGGGGCAGGGCAAGGCCAACCCGACCGGCATGATCCTGTCCGCCGCGATGATGCTGGACTGGCTCGCCGACAAGCACGGCCTCGAGAGCGCCGCCGAAGCCGGCGAACGCATCGAGCGCGCGGTCGACAAGGTCTATGCCGACGGCATCAAGCCGATGGAGTTCGGCGGCAGCAACGGCACCGCGGATATCGCAAAGGCGGTGCTGGCGGCGTTGTAGATTAACTCTCGGTGTCGTCCCGGCCTAGAGCCGGGACCCATAATCCCGGTAGTCTATTGTGGCCGAAGGTGTCTCACACCAGCGCAGGATCGAAGGGCCGCGGAGTATGGGTCCCGGCTCAAGGCCGGGACGACGCGGCGGCGAATTCCCGATTGAATTTCAAAGAGTGGAGAGGCTGCGCGGCCGCGATCTCGCCGCATGATCCGCGCGAGGTTTACTTTCCCCGCGCGCCGCCCGACTACTTCAGTAATGCGATGAGCTGGCTGCGCTTGGTGACGCCGAGCCTCTCATAGATGGCGCGGAAATGATTTCCGACCGTGTTGTCGGAGATCGCGAGGCGCCGGGCGATCGCCTTGTCGGATAATCCCGTCAGGGCGAGGTCGACCAGTTCGCGTTGCCGGTCCGTCAGCGCGATCAAATCGATCGCCGGTTTCTCGGCCTGTTTGGTCAGCAGGAACAGCGTATGCAGCTCCGGCGCGAGCAGGCCGAGGGCTGCCAGCGCGCGCTTCGGCTGGGTTGCTGGCACGCCTGCGAAGCTGAGATACGTTCCGGCATTGACGAAGGGATCGATGACGCCGTGCGCTGCGACGACGCCGAGCGAGAACCGGTCGATCTCTTCGAGTTCGCGCTTGGTGGCGGCAATGGGCACGCCGGCGTCGTCCAGCGCGCCTGACTTGTCCAGGATGAACGCCTTTCGGTTGGACACCCACCACGCAAAGCAGCCGCGCGCTTTCAGGTCGAACCGGCCTTCGAGACCGCTGAGAAATTCCGGCGAATGGCCGCTCGATACCAGCGAGCGCATCTGGATGCGTCCGCCGGACAGATTGCCGTAGGCGCCGAGGAATTTTTCGAAGGGAAAGAATTTTTGCAAGGGTCCGTCGACCCATGCCACGACGTCGCCTTCGGTTACCGGTGCAACCGGGAGCGCGCGCAGCGCATCCATCCAGGCGTCCAGATTTAGGTCGGAGGCGACATCGCTCTTCGCTGATCGGTCGCCATCTTGTCGCGGCCGATCAGCTTGCAGAACAATTGAAAGTTCTTGTTGCTGGTGGCGGCGAGGTTGAGAAAGCTGTCAGCGGTGGGGTAGAGCCCCATCGGCACGTTGGTCGGATGGTAGTTGCCTTCCTGTGGCGGGACTTTCTTGTCCATGGTCCAGCGCGTGGCCTGGAAATCCAACAGCGTGATGCCGGCTTCGATCAGCGAGGTCTGCACCCAGCGGCCTTCGCCGGACACTTCGCGGTCGAGCAGCGCGATCAGGATGCCCTGGGCCAGGAACGCGCCGGCCATGATGTCGGTGACGGCGACGCCGACGCGGACCGGGCCCTGGCCGGGAAGGCCGGTCACCGACATGATGCCGCTCATGCCCTGCGCGATCTGGTCGATCGAGGGCCGCGCGGTGTAGGGGCCGTACTGGCCAAAGCCGGAAATGCTGCCATAGACGATGCGCGGATTGCGCTTCTTCACGGATTCGAAATCGACGCCGAGCCGTTTGGTGACGCCGGGCCGCATGTTCTCGACGATGACGTCGGCCTGTTCGGCGAGCCGCATCAGAATCTCGCGGCCCTCGTCGGTCTTCAGGTTCAGCGTGATCGCGCGCTTGTTGCGATGCAGGTTCTGGAAATCCGAACCGTCGCGCCGGCCGACCAGTTCGCCGGCGTCGCCGTCTTCCGGCGGCGGCTCGACCCGGATCACGTCGGCGCCCCAGTCCGCCAGCGTGCGGACGCAGGACGGGCCGGCGCGCGCCAGCGTCAGGTCGATCACCTTGAAGCGCGACAGTGGCAGCCGCGGTTTGTCGGCGTGCGCGATTGGCTGGCCGGACGCTTCGACGGGCTTATGCATGCTGATCGTCCGTCGGGATGATCTACGCGGGTGTGGTTAGTGCGAGCCCGCACGGCGAGCAAGATGGCGGATTACGCTATCGCTAATCCGCCCTACGCAGGCTGATATTATTTGCCCTTGAACTGCGGCTTGCGCTTTTCCATGAACGCGGTGCGGCCCTCGCGAAAATCTTCCGAATCCATGCAGGCGGTGCCGATTTGCTTGATCGCGTCCATGTCGCGGCGGCTTTCGTCCTTCAGCACCTGCGCGATGGTGATCTTGGCGGCCTTGATCGCCAGCGGCGCGTTGCCGGAGATGGTGCGCGCGATCTCCATGGTCGCGTCCCACAGTTCGGCGTCGGGCAAGCACGCGATCGACCAGGCCGATCCGCAGCGCTTCCGCGGAGTCGATCTGCATGCCCGTGTACATGATCAGCCGCGCCCAGGACGGGCCGACCAGCGACACCAGATGCTTCAGGCCGTCATAGCCATAGGCGATGCCGAGCTTGGCGGCGGGAATGCCGAACTGGCTGTTGTCGGAGGCGATGCGGATATCCGACAGTCATCGCCACCTGCATGCCGCCGCCGAGGCAGAAGCCGCGGATGCAGGCGATGGTCGGCTTCGGATAGTTCGCCAGCAAGGCGCGCTGCGCCTCGCTGCGTCTGGAATATTCCTCCGAGGCCTCCGCGTTGTGGCGGGTCTTTTCGAACTGGCTGATATCGGCGCCCGAGACGAACGCCTTGTCGCCGGCGCCGACCAGGATCACGACGCGGACGTCGGGATCGTCGCGCAGTTCGACCAGCGCGCTGCCGAGCCCTTCCCACATATCGAGCGACATCGCGTTGCGCTTGTCGGGATTGTTGAAGGTGATGACGCCGACGCCGTCGGTGACGCTCTGCAGGATCTTGCCGTCGGCGTAGGATTTTTCGGCGCTCTTGGGGACGTCTAGCATGGGTCAGGATCCGGTTGGGTTTCAGGGTGGTGAGGAACGGGCCGAAATTCGCACGCGCGAAGGCCGGCCGGGCCTGCATTTTAGTCCACCATTCGTGGACGCGGGGATGTTTCTTCGCCGCCATTTCATCCGGCGCGATTTCCTCGTCGATCCGCTTGACGAACGGGACGGCGGCGATATCGGCGATCGAATAGGCCTTGCCGACCAGCCAGCCGGAAGGTTTTAGCGCCTCTTCCATCTTGTCCAGCAGCGCGTGACCAGCTTTCCGCGCGCGGCGTCGCGTTCCTCTTCGGTATAGGGTTTTCGCGCGACCCGCAGCCAGGCTTCCTGGCGCTCCTTGCTCGGGATGTTCTTCAGTTTCTCGGCCAGCTCTTCGTCGGTCCATTGCGATGCGGTCTTCGCCAGATGGTGCCGCCAGTTGAAGATGATGAGATTGCCGATCAGCCCGTCGATGTGCCGGATCCAGTTGCGCATCTCGGCGCGCTGGTACGGCGTATCCGGGCGCAGCGGCGGATCGGGAAAGGTCTCGTCGAGATATTCGCAGATCGTGCCGCTCTCGTGCAGCGGCCGGCCGTCATGGATCAGGGTCGGGATTACGCCGAGCGGATTGATCTTCAGATATTCCGGCGAATGATGCTCCATCGCCGCCATGTCGACGACGTGGCCCTCGTAGGCGAGGCCCTTTTCCTCGAGGCACAGCCGGACCCGGCGCGAAGCGCTCGAACGCCAGCCGTGATGAAGGATCATCATGGTCGCCTCCCGAAGCCGGAAAGCCCGGCTATTGTTGTTGGGGAATGTGGTGCCACACCTCGGCGATCCCGGGCAAGGCCCGGGGCCGGGACTGATCCATGCGCTAGGTGCATAAAGGCTTTGAGGCGGCTGTCTTCACCTCTCCCGTATGGGAGAGGTGAGACCGAGCGTGCCGTCGGCAGCGATCGTCTACTGCGCCAGATGCGCCGTCAGCGGGTGATCGGCGGCCTTGTTGAAGAACGCGGCTTCCTCGGCGGTCGCTTCCAGAAGCTGCTCATCCTGGTCGTAGATGTCGTTGCGGAACTGGACGGTCTGGTCCCTCGTCATCCAGGCGGTCAGATAAATCCAGGCCACCGGCACTTTCTTCGGCACCGCAATGTCGTGGCGCTGGCCGGTCGCGATCGCGGCATCGATCGCGGCCCGGTTCCATTGCGGCTGGTCCTTCAACAGCCAGGCGGCGAGGTCGCGCACATTGTCGACGCGCGAGCAGCCGTGGGAGTCGAAGCGGTAGTCGTCGCTGAACAGATTGCGCTGGTTGGTGTCGTGCATGTAGACCGAATAGGAGTTCGGCATGTCGATCTTGACCGCGCCGAGCGCGTTCCAGGTGCCGGATTGCTGGCGCACCGTGAAGTTCGGCGTGTGCGTGCCGGACCAGTCGACCGAATGCGGGTCGATCGGGTTATCGTGCGCGTCGAGCACCTCCATATGCATGCGCGAGAGGTAGCTCGGATCCTTGCGCATATGCGCCGAAATCTCGGTCTTCGCGATCGACGAGCGGCACGGTCCAGGTCGGGTTGAGATTGACGCTGGTGATCTCGGCGGTCAGCGTCGGCGACGGCTTTTCGGTCTTGCCGACGATGACGCGATAGCGCCGCACCACCTTGTCGTTCTCGACCGCTTCGGCGAACGTCGCCGGGAGATTGACCACCACATAGCGCGGGCCGAACGGGAAAGTCATGTTGGCGAGGCGCTCGAGCGAGGCCTCGAGCTGCTTGATCCGCTTCTGCACGGGCACGTTGAGCGCGGCCAGCGTCCGCGGCGTCACCGTTCCGGTCGCCGCAAGGCCATGGCGGGCCTGGAAGCGCTTGACGGCTTCGGCGAGCCCATCGTCGTAGGCGCCGGTCGCCTTGTCGGCGGCGAGATCGCCGCTGACGATCAGGCGCTTGCGCAGCAAATCGTCATTGGGGCCCTGGATGCCCAAGCCGAATTTGGCGTCCGCCGGGATCGTCGGCCAGCCGCCGCGCACCGCCAGATCCGAGTAGCTCAGCGCGGCCTCGCTGATGCGTTGCGCGGTGCCCTCGTCGAAGGTCGGTTCGTGCGAGAGCGCCAGCGCCGCGGCCGAGCGTGCTTCCGGGGTGGAGGCGGCTGCGGCCGGCTTTGCCGGTGCGGAGTGCGCCGCCGGCGCAGCGCCCGCGGGCGCGATCGTTGCCGGTTTGCCCTGGGCGGTCGTGGTGCCGGCGTCGGATGCGCCCGTACCTGTCCCTTCCGCAAACGCCGGCGCGGCCACGAGCATCGCGGCCATGGCAACGATTGTCATTCTCTGCATGTCATTTTCCCTGGGATGCGCGCGAGGCGCGGATATTGAAATAAAGCCGGGGGCCGTTCCGGCCGGGCAAAGCTGCTCCAAAACAAAGGCTGCTTCACCGCAGCATTCGGCAAGATTACCCCGTGACCGTTGCGTTCTGATTAAGTTGTTGTTGAGGCTGTTGCAGTGCGGCCGCCCCCATGGCTGCGATTGGACTTTCGTCCCCTTTGATATGTCGCGGCGATCGCTATGCTGGTTCGCAACAAAACAAGAAAACCACCCTTGGGAGAACGGCATGCCGTTGACGCGCCGGGAAGTGATTGCGGGATGCGGCGGGCTGGTCTGGCTCGCCGGCGTTCCGGCGCGGGCCGAGGCGGACTATCCGAGCCGGACCATCAAGATGGTCGTGCCCTATCCGGCCGGGGGTACCACCGATCTGTTGGGCCGGCTGGTCGCCGACCAGCTCAAGACCGGACTTTCAGCCACCGTCATTGTCGAGAACAAGCCCGGCGCCGCCACCACGCTGGGCGCGGAGCAGGTCGCAAGGTCCGAGCCCGACGGCTACACGCTGTTGATGGCGACGTCGACCACGCTGGCCATCAACAAGACGCTGTACAAGAAGCTGCCCTATGACCCCGTGAAGGATTTTGCGCCGGTGGGGCTGGTTGCCGGCGTGCCATTCGCATTGATCGTCAATCCGACGATCCCGGTAAAGACGCTGTCCGAGTTCATTGCCTACGCCAAATCGAAGCCGGGGCTGGCCTATGGCTCGGCCGGCAACGGCAGCCCGCAGCATCTCGGCGCCGAGATGATCAAGACTGCCGCGGGCATCGATATCCGCCATGTGCCCTATCGCGGCAGCGTGCCGGCGATGCTGGACGTTATCGCGGGCCATATCCCGTTCATGGTGGTGGATTTGCAGCCGGCCTTGCAACAGATCCGCGAGGGCAAAGTCCGCGTGCTCGGCGTCACCACGCCGAAGCGGGTCGCAGCCGCGCCTGACATTCCGACCCTCGCCGAAGCCGGGCTGCCCGGGTTCGAACTGGTCGCCTGGCAGGGCGTGGTGGCACCGGCAGGCACGCCGCGAACGATCGTCGACCAATTGGCGGCCCAACTGGGAAAGCTGATGGCCGACCCCGCGACGCGCGACAGACTGACAGCAATGTCACTGGAGCCGTTGCCGCCATCGACACCGGACAGTTTTGCGGCTTACATCAAGACCGAAGTCGATCGCTGGGCCGTGATCGTGAAGAATTCCGGCGCCGAAATCGACTAACGCGAATAACAAAAAATGCCTTCGGTCAAATTCCCCGTGCAACGCCTCGTCCGTGTCCGACATGACTGAAACCGATGTCCTGATCGTCGGCGCCGGTCCGGTTGGGCTTACGCTTGCGATCGACCTGGCTTGGCGCGGGATCGACGTCACCGTCGTCGAGACCCGCACGCCGGCCGAGCCGCCGGAACCGAAATGCAACCATGTTGCCGCCCGCACCATGGAAATTTTCCGGCGGCTCGGTGTGGCCGACAAAATCCGCAACGCCGGGCTGCCGGCGGATTATCCGCACGACATCAGCTATCGCACCTCGTTTACCGGACAGGAGCTGACGCGGATCAAGATTCCCTGCCGACGCGACCGCTTTACCGCGACCGATGGCCCCGATTGCAACTGGCCGACGCCGGAGCCGCCGCATCGCATCAACCAGATTTTTCTGGAGCCGATCCTGTTCGAGCATGCCGTCGCCCAGCCACGCATCCGCATCATCAACCGGACCGCGGCCGAAGACGTCGTGGTCGAGGATAGTTGCGCCAGAGTGAGCTTGCGCGATCTCGACTCGGGCGCAGTCAGGCGGCAAAACTGCCGCTACCTGATCGGCTGCGATGGCGCACGTTCCGTCGTGCGCAAGGCGATCGGCGCCGAACTTTCCGGCGACGCCATCGTCCAGCGCGTGCAGTCGACCTATATACGCGCGCCCGGGCTGATCGATCTCCAGCACAGCGAACGCGCCTGGGGGACCGGGGCGATCAATCCGCGGCGCGCGGGCATGGTATATGCGATCGACGGCCGAGAGCGCTGGCTGGTGCACAATTACATGAAGCCCGGCGAGGGCGATTTCGATTCCGTCGATCGCGACGTTTGTCTCCGCACCATTCTCGGCGTCGATGCCGGCTTCAACTACGAGATCATCTCTAGGGAGGATTGGTACGGCCGCCGCCTGATCGCCAACCGGTTTCGCGACCGCTGTGCCTTCATCGCCGGCGATGCCGCGCATATCTGGGTGCCTTATGCCGGCTATGGCATGAACGCGGGGATTGCCGACGCCATGAACCTGTCGTGGCTGTTGGCGGCCCATCTCAACGGCTGGGCGCCGGCGGGCATCCTGGATGCTTATGAGGCGGAGCGCTGGCCGATCACCAGCCAGGTTTCGAAATTTGCCATGTCACACGCCGAAGCCGAAATCCGCCGCCGCGGCGCGGTGCCGGGCGAAATCGAGGATCCGGGACCGCAAGGGGGGCGCGCGCGAGAGGAAGTCGGTCGTCTCACCTATGAAATCAACGTGCAGCAATATGCGTGCGCGGGGCTCAATTTCGGCACTTATTACGATCGCTCGCCGATCATCGCCTATGATGGCGCCGAACAGCCGGCTTATACGATGGACCACTACACGCCGTCGACGGTCCCGGGCTGCCGCACGCCGCATCTTTGGCGCGAAGACGGCTCGTCACTGTATGATGCGATGGGCGCCGGCTTCACGCTGCTGCGGTTCGATCCCACCGTCGATGTCGCCGCGCTGGAGGCGGCCGCGCGCGCACGGGGCGTGCCGCTCAAAATTCTCGATATCGAAAAGGCCGCCGCCGGTTCCGATGGCAACGCGCTGGTGTTGTCGCGCCCCGACCAGCATGTCGCCTGGCGCGGCAACCGGCTGCCGCCCGATCCACTCGGGCTGATCGATCGAGTCCGTGGGGCGGCGAGTTAGAAGCGGTTATGGATTTCGCGAAGCGCTCTACCCATCCGACGTTCTCTGTCCCAAAAAAAGAGCGCTGCCATTTCGATGGCAACGCTCCTGTCTTGATCCGACCAGCCCACAGCTGACGCGGCAATCGGCGGCGCGCCGATCCGTTTCGGTTGAGTGACCGTGCCCGCGGGGCTGCGGCCTGGAACAGCAAATGCTGCTCAGGCTTCGTTCGCGGCGATCGATTCCATCAAGGACACCAGCTGACGCTGGACGGTCTGGTCCTTGATCTTGCTGTAGGCCCGAAGCAGCCGGAGGCTGAATGCGCTGTCGAGGAACAACAGGCTCTCGACTTCGCGCGCCTTGCCGTCGCCGTCATAGAAGAACGTGACGGGCACGTCGAGCGCGGTGGCGATGGCTTGCAGACGAGCTGCGCCGACGCGGTTGACACCCTTCTCGTACTTCTGGACCTGCTGGAAGCTGACGCCGAGCTTGTCGCCGAGCTCCGCTTGCGAGATCTTCTGCTCCACGCGGCGCAGGCGAATTCGCTTGCCCAACTCGATGTCGGGTTTGCCGGCACTGCGCTGCTTCATCTTCTTCACTGCTGATCTGGTCATTCTGGTTTTACCGTCCTTCGATCCGGGAAGCCCTCGACGAATAGGTCAGGGCCTCATCCGTATTTTCCGCGTTAAGTTCGTCTCAATTGTGAGTTCGTCCTAGAACCACAGGAATCCTGAGAGAGATTGCGGGATGGTAGCCAAACGCATTCGCGGTTTGGAAGCACCCTGATACCGGCACTATCGGCTACTTTACAACCTTGGCGCCCGGGGCGTCTTTTATCAAAACCCCGCACTCTACACTTGGCAAAATATTCGACAAACCACAACCACCGCGGGACGAATGGCCACAGATTTTGAATGCATACTTACTGTCTAGCCCGCAAATCCGGGTACTTTTACGGAGGTTTCGGCCAGACCGGGGCCGGTTGAAACCTTTCGGCCTGACAACCCGGGAGGGCTTTCGGCCGGGCCTCGGCCTGGCAAGCGCGCCAACCGTCATGTTGCTGGACACCGCAATATCCCCGCCGCCTGCGGGCGCGATCCGATTTTCGGATCAATCGCGCGCTGGACAATTGCGAAAAAGTTCTGGATCATCTGCCCAGGCTCACCACTCGACCACGTGTCGGCGGATCAAAATCCAGCGCGCCCTTTCGTGGAGAGATTTGATGAAACGACGAACCGGATCACCTCGAATTTATCTCGCAAGCTCGGGACCTGAAAAAATGCCGGTGGCCAATTCGGAACAGCGCCTGCGGTCACTGCTCGAGACGCTGGAGGAGTGTCGGGCGATCCTGATGGATAAATCCAGCCTGGAGACCGCGAGATTGCTGTCATTGGCCATTCTCGAGCTTCGCATGGAACTCCATAAGGTGACTGACACCGAACTGAAGGTGCTGTGCGACCTGATGGTGTCGGAAGACGAGCCCCCGCCGGACCCGAACGACGGGCCGGGCCTGCGGCTGCCGCCTTATCTGAAGCTGATCAAGTAGACGGACCTAACTGCGCTTCCCGTTCCCCGGATGCTGCGCGACACGCCGCTCTTGCGGCGTGGTGCGCTGCTGATCCGGCGCCCACGGGGCACAGAACTGAGTGTGCTTGGGTCCCGGGTCTGCGGAGCAGCCATAGCGCGTCGAAGGCGCGCGTGAACGGGCTGATGGCACGCTGCTCCGCGTCCGGGACACGATGTTCTACCCCGCCGTCACATCGACCACGTCGGTGCCGTCGAGCACGCGCCGGGCCTTGTCGCGGTCGAGATCGCCTTCCCAGGCCGCGACGACCACGGTCGCGACGCAGTTGCCGATCAGATTGCCGAGCGCGCGCGCCATGCCGATGAACCAGTCGACCGACAGCACCAGCACGAGGCCGATGGCCGGAATGCTCGGCACCGCGTTCAGCGTCGCCGCCAGGATCACGATCGCCGAACCCGGCACGCCGTGCGCGCCCTTCGAGGTGATCAGCGATACGCCGAGCACCAGCAGCAGGTCGCCGAACGACAGCGGCGTGTTGGTCGCCTGCGCGATGAACACCACCGCCAGCGTCAGATAGATCGAGAAGGCGTCGAGGTTGAAGGAATAGCCGGTCGGGATCACGAGGCCGACGACCGATTTCTTGACGCCCAGCCGCTTCCAGCTTGCGCATGATCTGCGGCAGCACCGCGTCGGACGAGGCGGTGGCCAGCACGATGGTCAGTTCCTCGCGCAGATAGGCGAGGAATTTGAGGATGTTCAGTCCGGCCAGCGCCATCACGCTGCCGAGCACGCCGAGCACGAAGATCGCGAGCGAGACATAGAACAGGGCGACCAGCGACAGCAGTTGCTTGAGCGAGCCGACGCCGTACTGGCCGACCGTATAGGCGACCGCGCCGAGCACGCCGAGCGGCGCCACGCGCACGATCAGCCCCATGGCGCGGAACAGCACGGTCGAGACCGCGTCGATGAAGGAGGTGATCTTCTCGCCCTTTTCGCCGCCGACCAGCGCCAGGCTGACGCCGAAGAGGATCGCGAAGAACAGCACCTGCAGCACGTCGTTGCGCGCCAGCGCGTCGAACGAGGTGGTCGGGATGATGTTGAGGAGGAAGCTGCCGATGCCGCCGCCCTGCAGCTTGTGGGCGTTGTCGGCATAGCTGTTGAGCGCCTTGGCATCGAGCGTCGACGGATCGATGTTCATGCCGTGGCCGGGCCCGAACAGATAGGCGAGCACCAGGCCGACCACGAGCGCGACCGTGGTCATCACCTCGAAATAGACCAGCGCCTTGACGCCGACCCGGCCGACCTTCTTGAGGTCGCCGGCGCCGGCGATGCCGTGCACGACGACGCAGAACACGATCGGCGCCACGATCATCGAGATCAGCTTCAGGAAGGCGTCGCTGAAGATCTTGAGCCCGACGGCGAAATCGGGCGCCGCCATGCCGAGCACGATGCCGAGCACCAGCGCCGCCAGCACCTGGACGAAAAGCGAGGTGTAAAGCGGCTTTCGCGCGTCCGGCGCGGCTGCTGCGGTGATCGTCGACATCGTTGGCTCCCCCGATTGATCCTGCAGGAAAGCTAGCAACTTATGTGCCAAGAGGGCTTTCGATTTAGGTGTCGACCTTCCGTCGATTTGTCCGCCGCCATTCTGTCCAAGATATTATGTTCACTGGATAATTTCGCCCTGATCGTTTTCGCTGCCAAGCGCGCAGGTCACGGTGTACACGACGCCGCGGGGCAGGAAATCGACGGTCGCCTCGCCGCCGAGCTGGTCGCGGGCGCTGCGCTCGATCAGCCGCGATCCAAAGCCGCGCTGCACCGGGGCGGTGACGTGCGGGCCGCCGGCCTCGGTCCAGATCAGCCTTAATTGGCGCCCGGCGTCTTCGTCGATGATTTCCCAATCCAGCGCGACAGTACCGGTATCGTTCGACAGCGCGCCGTATTTGGTGGCATTGGTCGCGATCTCGTGCACGATCATCGACAGCACCACGGCAAGCCGCGGCGACAACGGCACCTTCGGTCCGAACATCCGGATCCGCTCCGGATTGTTGAGCAGGTAGGGCTGCAGCACCCGCGCAATCAGGTCCTGCAAGTCGGAGCCCTGCCATTTCTCCTGGCTGAGCAGATTATGCGCTTCGGCCAATGCCCCGAGCCGGCCTTCGAATTTCTCGCGCTCGGCCCGGCTGGCGCTGCGAAAGGTTTGCGTTGCGAGCGACTGCAGGATCGCGAGCGTATTCTTGACGCGGTGGTTGAGCTCCTCGATCAGCAGATTATGCAGCATCTCGCCGCGAGCGATCGCCGTCGCCATCCGTACCGCAAAGCCGAGGCCGACCAGCAGCAGAAAGCCGCCGATCACGCTGGTGATCGCGAGGCTGCGCCACAGCGGCGCGACCAGCGAGCGTTCGGCAATGCCGGCGGCCACGGTCCAGCCGGTCAGCGAGGACCGCGCAAAGCTCGTGATCAGCGGCGCGCCTTCGAGCGATACCGTCGACAAGGTTGCGTCGGGCTGGTGAAGCATTTCGGCATAGAGCGAGGGCGAGGCGCGCTTGCCGATGTTCTCCTGCGGATTGGGGACGCGCGCCAAATTGGTGCCTTCGCCGTCGAAGATCGATATCGTCCAATCCGCGCTCGGGCGCTGCTGTTCGATGATGGCCTGGAAGATCTCGATCGGCGGGCTGAAGGAGATGTCGTACAAAACCTCGTCGTCGCGAATGACCGGCACTTCGACGGTCACGATCGGCCGCTTCTTGATCGCGCCGGTGAACAGGTTCGAGTAATACGGGCGCTTGGTCGCGAACACCTTTTCCACGATGTCGCGGTTGTTGCGCGGCGGAAGGCCCGCGACATCAGGGCTGATCGAGGAAAACAGCAGGCGGCCTTCGCGGTTCGCGACCAGTACGACGCCATCCTTGCCGTATTGATCGAGAAACCCGAGCGCAATCCGGCGAAAACTGTTGAAGTCGCCGCCGCGCAGCGAATTGGTGAGCGCCAGCACCTGGAGCCCGCCGGCCATGCGCTGCATTTCGGCGTCCAGCACCAGACGGATGCTGCGTACCGTTTCGACCACGCGCTGCGCGGCGTCCCTGCGGTCCTGCTCGTAATTGCTGAAAACGATACCGGCCGCGAAAATAATCAGCGGCAGCATGGTTCCCGCGACCAGAAGGGCGAGACGCACTGGCAGTGAAAGTTTTGGCACAACGGTCCCGGGATCGGCGCCCAATTGCCGGGAGCATAGGAGAATGGGTGGAAATCCGCCACCCTGAGCCCGGTTCCGCGGCGCCCGCGCGTGCGCCGCGGAATCAATCTCTAGACGTTGCCGTCGGTGATCGCGGCATACACCATGCTGCGCAGCTCGCGCCGCAGCGGATAAGCGCTGGACGGCAGCACCTGGGTCATGAAGATGGTGATCAACTCCTCCGCGGGATCGATAAAGAACGACGTCGTCGCCGCACCGCCCCAGGCATATTCCCCGGGACTGCCGGCGATCAGGGTCTGCGCCGGGTTCATCGTGACCGAGAAGCCGAGACCGAAGCCGATGCCGTTATAGCTCGCCTCGGAGAACAGCGAGCGCGACATCGCCGGCAGGTCGACTCCGCCGGGCAGATGGTTCGACGTCATCAGCTTCAGCGTCTTCGGACCCAGCAGCCTGACGCCGCCGAGTTCGCCGCCGCCCAGCAGCGCCCGGCAGAAGGTGAGATAATCGGCTGTGGTTGAGCAGAGCCCACCGCCGCCCGAGATGAACGATGGCGGCGACAGGAACGAACTCGTGGCCGGGTCATCCTGCAATGTCAGGGTGCCCTTGCGGTCGGTGGCATGGAACGTCATGCCGCCCTTCGGGTCGGCCGAATAGCAGGCGGCGAAACGATGGGCCTTGTCGGCGGGGACGTAAAAGTCGGTGTCGTTCATGCCGAGCGGATTGAAGATGCGCTCTTTGAGGAACTGCTCGAACGGCATGCCGCTGATCAGGCCGATGAGATAGCCGATCACGTCGGTGGAGACCGAATAGTTCCAGCCCTCGCCCGGCGAAAATTCCAGCGGAATTTTGGCAAGGTCCGCGATCATCGTTTCCAGCGTGCCGGCCTTGATGACCTCGCCGATCTTGTTCTCGCGATAGGCGGCATCGACGTTGGAGCGCTGCTGGAAGCCATAAGTCAGACCGGAAGTGTGCCGCAAAAGGTCCACGATCAGCATCGGCCGCGACGGCGGCCTGGTCAGGAAGGCGGGATACGTCCCTGCCTGGAATACGCCGAGCTTGTTCCATTCCGGAATGTATTTGTGGACGGGCTCGTCGATCGCGACGCGGCCTTCCTCGACCAGCATCATGAAGGCCACCGACGTGATCGGCTTGGTCATCGAATAGATGCGGAAAATGGTGTCGTCCCTGACCGGCGCCTTGCGCTCGAGATCGGCAAAGCCCTGCACCGTCGAGTGCACGATCTTGCCGCGGCGGTAGACCAGAAGCTGCGTCCCGGGAAAGCGGCCGGCGTCGACGTAATTCCGCTTCAGATGATTTTCGAGGCGATCAAGGGCCTGTTTGGACATTCCGGCGGATTCGGGCGAGGCGGGGGTCGGGGCTAACATCGGCGAGGGTCTCCGGCTGGCGAGGGAGGCCTTGATAGCCGAAAAGTGTGGCCCGTTCCAACCGCCGGCCGCTTACCCCGGCTGGAACGGTGGTATAGGCTGGCTGCGCCATCGCATATTCCGCAGGACAGCAAAAAATGCCCCAATTCAACGAAACCGAACTGACCGCCGCCGTCGTCCGCAGTTTTGAGGATACGCCGAATCCACGCGCAAAATTCCTGCTGCAGGAACTGGTGAAGTCGCTGCACGACTACGTCAGCAAGACCGATCTCACCTTCGAGGAATGGGAATATGCGATCGATTTCCTGACCCGGACCGGTCAGAAGTGCACCCCGATCCGGCAGGAGTTCATCCTGCTCTCCGACGTGCTCGGCGTCTCCATGCTGGTCGACGCGGTCAATCACCGCGAGCGCGAAGGCGCCACCGAAACCACCGTGCTCGGTCCGTTCTATGTCGGCGAGCATAAGCAGATGCCTCACGGCACCGATGTCTCGGCCAACCTGCCGGGGGAACGGATGTTCGTGCAGAGCCGCGTCACCGACCTCAACGGCAAGCCGCTGGCCGGCGTCCCCGTGGACATCTGGCACGCCGATGATGAGGGCTATTACGACTTACAGCGGCCGACCTACGCCATCGAGGGCCCATCGTCGCGGGCGCGGTTCGTCACCGACAAGGACGGCCGGTTCTTCTTTCGCACCATCCTGCCGTGCAGCTATCCGATCCCGACCGATGGGCCGGTCGGCGAGATGATCATCGCCGTACGCCGCCATGCGATGCGACCGGCGCATGTGCATTTCCTGGTCGCCGCTCCCGGTTACGAGCCGTTGATCACGCATGTGTTCATCGAGGGCGACAAATACATCGATTCCGACGTCGTGTTCGGCGTCAAGGACGAGTTGATCGCCAAGAGTCGAGAAGCGCACCGATCCGACGATGCCGGACGGCAAGCCCGCGGACGGGCCGTGGCACCTGATGACCTATGAGTTCCGGATGAAGCCGGGCGGCGGCGCCGCGCCGAAGGCGATGGCGGCGAAGACGACCGAGGACGCCTGAAATCCCCGCGATCCGGGCCGCCCGTCGGTGCGCGACCATTCAGCGCGCACCGTGGTGAATGGCGAGCAGCACGACGATGATGCATGCCAGTATCGCCGTCGTGCATTTCCAGAACAGCAGGGGATTCCGCTCGATCAGGGGCGTCAGCGAGGGATTGAGATAGGTCGCATTGGGCTGACGCAGGTCGAAGACATATTCCGACAGGCTCTCATAGCGCTTGTAGGGATCGGGATGCACCGCTCTCTTCAGCGCCCCGTCGATCCAGACCGGAATCTCGCGATCCTCGTCGAGGGCGGAGTTGTATCGCAACTTCCGGATCTGTGATTTCGTTCTCGCCCTGGCCGCGTCGGCGCCATAAGGCAGTTTTCCCGTCAGCATCTGGTAGGTGATGACCCCGAGTGAAAACATGTCGGAGCGCGGCGAGCCGCCTTCGCCGAGAAAGTACTCCGGCGCCGTGTATTGAACGGTGCCCAGCACGTCGTGCCGGTCGGTGGGCGGCGAAGCCTCGGCGACACCGGTGACCTTCGTGGAGCCAAAGTCGATGATCTTCACGGTTCGGGTTTTGTCGATGATGATATTGTCCGGGCGCAGGTCCTGATGCAGCATTTCCATCCGGTGAAAGGCGCGCAAACCCCTGGCGATCTGCTCGACGATCCCGCGTACGGCCTCCAGATCCGGCCTTGGATTGTCGATCATCCATTGCCTGAGCGTCTGTCCCTCGATGAATTCCATGACGACGTAGAGGTAATTGCGCTTTCGGAACTGCAGGCGGGGCTTCAGTACATGGGGACTGTCGATGCGCCGGGCGATCCACTCCTCCATCAGGAATCGCTTCAGGTAGGTGGCGTCGTCGCGCAAATCGATCGACGGTATCTTGATGGCGACGGGCGTGTCGCTTTCGATATCGACGCCGAGATAGATGTGGCTTCGGCTGCTGCTGTGGATTTCCCGGACGATCCTGTACCCGTCGAAAACCATCCTCGGCTCCAATAGCGGAGGCAGCGGCAGTTCGCTCGCTTGCGGAAAGATCCCGCCGGCATTGTCCGGCAGCCCGTCGATGCGGACGATCTGGACGGTGATATTGTCGGTGCTGCCTTGCTCATAGGCTTTTGCCGCGATAGCGGTCGCGGCTTCGTCCAGGTTGTTGGCGTGATCCCTGAGCGAAGCAGCGATGAACCGGTCGCTGACGTGCTCATAGGCGCCGTCGGTCGCCAGCAGGAAGACATCGCCTTTTTCGACCTGAAGCGCCTGATAGTCGATTTCGATCTGCGGGTTTATCCCGAGCGCACGGCCAAGATAGGTCTGTTCCTCCGAGACGATGATCCGGTGATCGTCGGTGAGTTGCTCGAGCGATTGGCCGGAGAGGCGGTAGATCCGGCCGTCGCCGACGTGGAAGATATGCGCCGTCGTCGACTTGATGACCATGGCGCTGAGCGTGCAGACATAGCCCTTGTCCTTATCGTAGGCGTACAGGCTGCGGCGGGTCTGGGAGTGCAGCCAGGAATTGGTCGCGGCGATGACGCGCTGGGCCGATGTCTTCACCGACCAGGATTCCGACGTGCAGTAATAGTCGGTCAGGAAACTCTTGACGGCGGACTCGCTGGCGATGTGACTGACGCTGCTGCTGCTGATGCCGTCGGCCAGAACGATGGCGATGCCCTTCGAACTCAACAGCGGCTCGGCCGGAATCAGGACGCCATGAAAATCCTGGTTGGCCGGCTTGCGGCCTTTGTCCGAATATTGCCCGACCGAAACCTGCAATCCGCGCGACATTCCTGACACCAAAAGATGAGGGGGCCTCACCCTAACGGGCGCGGCCCCCTTTGTTGAGGCGCAATCGATCAGGCCGCAATGCGGGTCGAAGCCGCCTTGGAGGCATCGCGCTTCGGCTGCGTCAGGACGTGAGTCGCGTAGAGGGTCAGTCCGGTGAACGCGAGGCCGCCGACCAGGTTGCCGAGCACGGTCGGGATCTCGTTCCAGATGAAGTAGTCCATGATCGAGAACTTGGCATGCAGCATCAGCCCGGACGGGAACAGGAACATGTTCACCACGGAGTGCTCGAACATCATGTAGAAGAACACCAGGATCGGCATCCACATCGCGATCACCTTGCCGGGGACCGTGGTCGAGATCATGGCGCCGACCACGCCGGTGGAGACCATCCAGTTGCACAGCATGCCGCGGATGAACAGCGTGGCCATGCCGGCCGCGCCATGTGCGGCGTAGCCCAGCGTTCGGCTCTCGCCGATGTTTCCGATGGTCATGCCGACCTTGTCGGGATCCTGGGTGAAGCCGAACGTCGTAACGAACGCCATCATGAAGGCCACGGTAAGCGCCCCGGCAAAGTTGCCGATGAACACGAGGCCCCAGTTTCGCAAAACGCCGCCGAGCGTGACGCCGGGGCGTTTGTCGAGCAACGCGAGCGGCGAGAGCACGAACACGCCCGTCAAGAGGTCGAAGCCCAGCAGATAGAGCATGCAGAATCCGACCGGAAACAACAGTGCGCCGATGATCGGCTGGCCGGTGTTGACGTTGATCGTGACGGCGAACCAGGCCGCCAGCGCGAGGATGGCGCCGGCCATGTAGGCCCGGATCATCGTGTCGCGGGTGGACATGAAAATCTTGGACTCGCCCGCGTCCACCATTTTCGTGACGAATTCTGAAGGCGCTAGATATGACATTACAGTTCCTTTTGTTTCGCAGCTAAATATGAAGCACCGATCACGCGACACTCGCGGCGCTTCCGTGAGATGGATTTGGCGATTCCCGAAACAGGCAGGGTCAAACTGCTGGAAGAGGATTTCTGCTTCGGCACGGCGGATTTTTGAGTTAATTGCCATCCTGTTTTCTGACCACATCCGATCGGAAACAGGGTGCGAGCCAGCTTGAGTTGGCGTCGCGTCGACTGCGCCAAGTCCTCCCGCGGGGGCGGCCTTGAGCTTGTCCCTGTGTTCCGGCCAAAGCTGGCTAAAACAATCCGGCGGACCGCAGTCTTCGTTGACTAGCAAACATGGCGATGCAATCGACGTGCCAATGATGACATGTCGCGAGATCAGTATTAAGTGATTGTTACTATTGTTTTTTCTGGTTGTGGACGGGCGGATGAATGAGGCCATCCACCCTGTGCAACCCTGGCGCCTGCATAATTTTTGTGCGTCGCACAACATTTGGGCGAACCGCAAATTTAGGATGCGGGCCCCAGTTGAAGGCGTCGAGTGGCGCTTACACAACCGTTTATGATTTAAGCCCTTTTTGCATTTCGGCGGTTTGGCACGAAGCTTGAATGACGTGGTCCAGACGCCATCGATGCCGTCCACCGAAACCAATCATCCGATTTGTGACACCGCCAGACTGGGGCATCCCCGGAGCGCGCTTCCATGCGTCTGAGGCTGACACGAGACGGATAGCCAATCTGACCCAAAGGACCACAGCATCCCATGACGAAACCTACCGAGGCCGACAAGCAAGCACAGTGGCGGAGCAGCCGTCGCGAGTTTCTCAAGAGCGGCGTCAGCGCCGCTGCGCTCGCAGGTCTGGTACCGGCCGCGACCTTGTTTGCGCCATCGATCGCGCGCGCCGCGCTCAAGCCTGAGAAGGAAGAGCTGAAATTCGGCTTCATCAAGCTCACGGACATGGCGCCGATCGCGATCGCCAAGGAACTCGGCTATTTCGAGGATGAAGGTCTTTATGTCACCGTCGTTCCACAGGCGAACTGGAAGGTTCTGCTTGACGGCGTGATCTCCGGCACGCTGGACGGCGCCCATATGCTGGCCGGTCAGCCGCTCGGTGCCACCGTCGGGATAGGTACCAAGGCGCATGTCATCACACCGTTCTCGATGGACCTCAACGGCAACGGTATCACCGTATCCAACGCGATCTGGGAGGAGATGAAGCCGTTCATTCCCAAGGGGGCGGACGGCAAGCCTGTTCATCCGATCAAGGCCGAAGTGCTCAAGAAGGTCGTCGACAAATACAAAGCCGATGGCAAAGCCTTCAACATGGGCATGGTTTTCCCGCTGTCGACCCACAATTATGAGCTGCGCTATTGGCTCGCTTCCGGTGGCCTCAATCCCGGCTTCTATTCGCCGACCGACATTTCAGGCCAGATTCTCGCCGACGTTCTGCTGTCGGTGACGCCGCCGCCGCAGATGCCGGCGACCATGGAGGCGGGCACCATTCTCGGCTATTGCGTGGGCGAGCCGTGGAATCAGCAGGCCGTGTTCAAGGGCGTCGGCGTTCCCGTCATCACCGACTACGAATTGTGGAAGAACAATCCGGAGAAAGTGTTCGGCTTCAGCGCGGCGTTCCAGGAGAAGAATCCGAACACCGTGCTCGCGGCCACCAAGGCGCTCATTCGCGCCGGCATGTGGCTGGACGAGAACAAGGACGCCAACCGCGCCAAGGCGGTGAAGATACTGGCGAAGCCGGAATATGTCGGCGCTGACGCCGATGTCATCGCGAACTCCATGACTGGCACGTTCGAATACGAAAAGGGCGACAAGCGTGCGGTACCGGACTTCAACGTGTTCTTCCGCTACTTCGCGACCTATCCCTACTATTCCGACGCGATCTGGTACCTCACGCAGATGCGACGCTGGGGTCAAATTCCCGAATCGAAGCCGGATTCCTGGTACGCCGAGACGGCGAAGAGCGTCTATCGGCCGGACATCTATCTGCAAGCCGCGAAGCTCCTGGTCGCCGAAGGCAAGGCGAAGCAAGAAGACTTCCCCTGGACCAGTGACGGCTATCGCGAGCCGACCAACGAGTTCATCGACGGCATCACCTACGACGGCCACAAGCCCAATGCCTACATCGACAGCCTCAAGATTGGACTTAAGGACGCCGAGCGGGTTGAGGGTCTCAAGGTGGTATCGAACTGAACCGATTGAAGGATGGAATTGATGTCCGTAGTAACCGATCTGGGAGCCGGCCCCAACCTTCCAGCGGCGCGAGAACGCTGGCATGTGCGGATCAACCGATCGGTGCGGTTCTTCGAACTGATCGGGTTTGGCTGGGTGGTGCCGCTGCTGCGCATCGCCGCAGGAGACAATGCGAAAGTCCAGGGCAAGGCGCTGTGGAGATCGCTTGGCGTTCCGCTGACCGCCATCGTCATTTTCCTCAGCGTATGGGCCTTTCTGGCGCCAAAGGTGAAGACCAGCCTCGGCCTGCTGCCCGGTCCGGCACAAGTCTGGGTCCAGGCCGAAAATCTATGGGCTGACCACGTCGCCGAACGCGCCAAGGCGCGTGCGTTCTACGACCGGCAGGACAAGCGCAACGCCGAAATACTGGCCAAGGATTCGACGGCGGTGGTGAAGAACCGGCTGTATACCGGCAAGCCGACGTTCCTCGACCAGATCGTCACCAGCCTCGAAACGGTGTTCACTGGCTTCCTGCTGGCCAGTATCGTCGCAATTCCGCTTGGCATTCTGTGCGGCCTGTTTGCGAGCTTCAACGCCGCCATCAATCCCCTGGTACAGATATTCAAGCCGGTTTCGCCCCTGGCATGGCTGCCGATCGTCACGATGGTGGTCAGTGCCCTCTACGTGTCCGACGATCCGCTGTTCCCGAAATCGTTCCTGGTATCGGCCATCACGGTTACGCTGTGCTCGCTCTGGCCAACGTTGCTCAACACCGCGGTCGGCGTTGCCTCGATCGACAAGGATCTGGTCAATGTCAGTCGCGTGCTGCGGCTGACCTGGCGCACGAAGATTTTCAAACTGGTGCTACCGTCCGCGCTGCCGCTGATGTTCACCGGGCTGCGGCTGTCGCTCGGCGTCGGCTGGATGGTTCTAATCGCTGCAGAAATGCTGGCGCAGAATCCGGGCCTTGGAAAATTCGTTTGGGATGAATTCCAGAACGGTTCGTCCGAGTCGCTCGCCAAGATCATGGTGGCGGTCATCACCATCGGATTGATCGGCTTCGCGCTGGATCGCGTGATGCTGGCCATACAGGCGACCTTCACCCACGCGGCAACGCGTTGACGGGAAACGGTAATGACGAAACCGACGCCTATCCTTGAACTCAGATCCGTCAGCAAGTCCTACGTCTCCGGCGACACGCGCACCGAAGTACTCAAGAATGTGTCGCTGTCCGTTGCGCAAGGCGAATTTGTGGCCGTCGTCGGCTTCTCCGGCTCCGGCAAGACTACTTTGATCAGTCTGATTGCCGGTCTTGAGCCGCCCGATTCCGGCGACGTGCTGTTTCGGGGCAAGACGGTAACGGAACCGGGCCCGGAACGCGGCGTCGTTTTCCAGAACTATTCGTTGATGCCCTGGCTGTCGGTTGCGGACAACGTCGCTCTCGCGGTCGACACCGTGTTCGAAAAAGAGAGCCCCGAAACTCGCCGCGAACGGATCAAAAAATACGTCGCCATGGTCGGCCTCGGTCACGCAGCAGAGCGCAAGCCGGCCGAACTTTCCGGCGGCATGCGCCAGCGGGTCGCCGTGGCCCGCGCGCTGGCAATGGATCCGGAGGTGCTGCTACTTGATGAGCCGCTATCCGCACTCGATGCGTTGACCCGCGCGAACCTGCAAGACGAGATCGAGGCGATCTGGTCGCAGGAGAAGAAAACCGTTCTGTTGATTACCAACGATGTCGACGAGGCTTTGCTCCTCGCCGATCGCATCGTACCGCTGAATCCCGGGCCGGGCGCGACATTCGGGCCAGAGTTCGTGGTGCCGTTCGCCCGCCCGCGAGATCGTGCCATGCTCAATAACAGCCCGGCGTACAAGCGTTTACGTGCCGCCGTCACACAATACCTGATGGACGCCGGTGTGCAGCGCGCTGCCGAGACCGGCGAGGGTCAGAGCGAGTTACCGAATGTGGTGCCGGTTGCCTTCGACTCGGGCCCACCGCGCGCCTATCGCGAGGCTGCGGCAGGCCCGATGGATCAACGCTATGTCGAGTTCTACGAAGCATCAAAGGTCTATCCGACGCCGAAGGGGCCGCTGACCATTGTCGACAAGTTCAACCTGTTGATGCGCAAAGGCGAGTTCATATCGTTGATCGGTCACTCCGGCTGCGGGAAGTCGACGGTGTTGTCCATGGTTGCCGGGTTGAATGACGTTTCCAGCGGTGGCGTCGTACTGGACGGCAGGGAAGTCAGCATGGCCGGCCCCGATCGAGCCGTGGTGTTCCAGGCGCCGTCGCTGTTTCCCTGGATGACCGTTCGAGAAAACGTGGCGCTTGGCGTCGATCGCGTGTTCCCACACGCGAACAGGGCCGAGCGCGGGGAGATCGTCGACTACTATCTTGAAAGAGTCGGGCTCGGAGATGCCATCAACAAGCGCGCCTCCGAACTCTCCAACGGTATGAAACAGCGCGTCGGTATCGCCCGCGCGTTCGCGTTATCGCCCAAGCTGCTCTTGCTCGACGAACCGTTCGGAATGCTCGATTCGCTAACGCGCTGGTCGTTGCAGGAAGTGCTCATGGAGGTTTGGTCTCGCACGCAGGTCACCGCGATTTGTGTGACGCACGACGTCGACGAGGCCATCCTGCTTGCCGACCGCGTGGTGATGATGACCAACGGCCCGAACGCCAGAATTGGTCGCGTGATGGAGGTGGACATTCCCCGACCGCGAACCCGCCGAACGTTGCTGGAACATCCCAGCTACTACAAATACCGGCATGAATTGCTCTCATTCCTCGAGGAGTTCGAGCACGGGGCGGGCGGAAAGGCGGAAATACGCACCACCGCGGCTTGAGACTCACTTCGGTGTCCGGAGTTTGTATTGAACCAAAGCTCCGGCGTCGCGACCAACTGGCTCGTCGTTTGCTACGTCTTTTTGAACGTAAGGAGAGTTGAGATGAATGCGACACAGATCAAATTGGTTCAGGACAGTTTTTCGAAGGTTGCGCCGATCTCGGAACAGGCCGCGGTGATATTCTACGATCGCCTGTTCGAGGTCGCGCCGACCGTGCGAGCAATGTTTCCAAACGACATGACCGAGCAACGCAAGAAATTGATGACGACGCTCGCCGTCGTCGTCAACGGACTTTCCAATCTCGAGGCCATACTGCCGGCCGCAAGCGCGCTGGCAAAACGTCACGTCGATTATGGCGCCAAGCCCGAGCACTATCCGGTCGTTGGCGGCGCGCTGCTGTGGACGCTGGAAAAGGGACTTGGCGAAGCCTGGACGCCCGAACTCGCTGCCGCCTGGACCGCCGCCTACGGCACATTGTCGGGTTACATGATCTCGGAAGCCTACGGCCGCTCGCAAGCCGCCGAGTAAAGGATGCGTCGTGAGCGAACCGCTGGTCATTGTCGGAAACGGGATGGCGGCCGCCCGTCTGGTCGACGAGTTGGCGAAAGCAGCGCTGGGGCGCTACGCCGTCGCCGTGATCGGCGACGAGCCGCGGCTGGCTTATAATCGCGTGCTGCTGTCGTCGGTGCTGGCCGGCGAGACCGCCTCGCACGACATCGAGCTCAGACCTGCGAACTGGTGGCGCGACCGCGGCGTTACCTTGAAGTATGGCTGCATCGCCACCGAGATCGATGTCGGCCGCCGCGAGCTCAAGATCGCCGGCGAGGAGAGCATTTCGTTCTCCAAGCTGATCCTGACCACCGGCTCCTCGGCGTTGCGGCTGAACGTGCCTGGCGCGGACCTCGCCGGTGTGCACACCTTTCGCGACACCAGGGATGTAGATCTCTTGCTGACGCTGGCCGCGCAGAAGAAGCGCGTCGTCGTGGTCGGTGGCGGTCTGCTCGGACTGGAAGCGGCCTATGGGCTCGCCAAGGCCGGTGCCACGGTGACGCTGGTTCATCTGATGGACCGGCTGATGGAGCGCCAACTCGATGCGCCCGCGGCCGAACTTTTGAAATCGCTGGTCGAACGCAAGGGCATCGAGATCCTGCTCCATGCCAACACCGCGCGGATCCATGGCGAGACTCGCGTCGAGGGCGTCGAACTCGTGGACGGCCGCCGGATCGATGCCGACGCGGTGATCTTCGCCGCCGGTATCCGGCCGAACACTGCGCTGGCCAGGGAGGCCGGCATAACGGTCAATCGCGGCATCGTCGTCGACGATCATCTGCAGACCGGCGTGCCGGATGTATTTGCGATCGGCGAATGCGCCGAACATCGCGGCATCTGCTACGGCCTGGTCGAACCGGCCTATGAGCAGGCGCGGGTGCTGGCGCAGCACCTCGCAGGTAGCGCGGGCAGCTATGGCGGCAGCGTGGTCGCGACCAACCTGAAGGTTTCCGGCGTCAGCGTTTTCTCGGCCGGCGATTTCATCGGCGGCGAGGGCTCCGAAACCATCGTGCTGTCAGACATCAATCATGGCACCTACAAGAAGCTCGTGATCGCGGAGGGACGACTGACCGGCGCGGTGCTGATCGGCGATGTCGCTGACGCGCTCTGGTATCTCGAATTGATCCGCAACCGGCAACCGACCGCGCGAATCCGCGCCGACATGATGTTCGGCCGTTCGCTCGCCCTCCGTTCGGAGGCGGCATGACCGAGGCGTTCACATGACCGCCGTCGATCCGCAACTGCGTGCCACCCGCACCACCTGCGCCTATTGCGGTGTCGGTTGCGGCATACTGGCGACCCCTGACGGCCGGGGAGGGGCTGCGATATCGGGCGACCCCGATCATCCCGCCAATTTCGGCCGGCTGTGCTCGAAGGGCTCCGCACTCGGCGAAACGCTAGGTCTCGAAGACCGGCTGCTTTATCCGATGATCCGCTGCGACAAGGGCACCCTGGAGCGCGTGGCCTGGAGCGACGCGCTCGACCATGTCGCGCACCGCTTTCAGCACATCATCGCGCGCGACGGTCCCGGCGCGGTCGCGTTCTATCTGTCCGGCCAGTTGCTGACTGAAGACTATTATGTCGCCAACAAGCTGATGAAGGGCTTTATCGGCAGCGCCAATGTCGACACCAATTCGCGGCTCTGCATGGCCTCGTCGGTCGCGGGCCATCGCCGCGCGTTCGGCGCGGACACCGTGCCGGGCTGCTACGAGGATCTCGATCAGGCTGATCTGCTGGTGCTGGTCGGCTCCAATGCGGCGTGGTGCCATCCGGTGCTGTTCCAGCGCATGCTCGCCAACAAGCAACAACGCGGCGCCCGCATTGTCGTGATCGACCCGCGGCGGACCGATACCGCCGGGGATGCCGAGCTGTTTCTGGGCTTGAAGCCCGGCACCGATACGGCGCTGTTCTCCGGATTGCTGGCGTATCTTGCCGACAATGGCGCGCTCGATCGCGATTACATCGACCGTCACACCACCGGTTTCGACGACGCCATCGCGCGGGCCCGGAGCATGGCCGGCAGCGTGCGCGCGACGGCGCTGGCGACCGGCCTGTCGGAAGCCGACGTCGCTTCGTTCTTCCAGATGTTTGCCAATACGCCGCGCGTGGTGACGCTGTATTCGCAGGGCGTCAACCAGTCGGCGCAGGGCACCGACAAGGTCAATGCCATCGTCAATTGCCACCTCGCGACGGGACGGATCGGCAGGAAAGGCGCGTCGCCGTTCTCGCTGACCGGCCAGCCCAATGCGATGGGCGGGCGCGAGGTCGGCGGGCTCGCCAACCAGTTGGCCGCGCACATGGCGTTCACGCCGCCGGACATCGATCGCGTGCGCCGGTTCTGGAAGGCGCCGCGCATCGCCACCCATGAGGGGCTGAAGGCCGTCCAGATGTTCGAGGCGATCGCGCGTGGCGAGATCAAGGCGCTGTGGGTGATGGGCACCAATCCGGCGGTGTCGCTGCCGGACGCCGATGCGGCCCGTGCGGCGCTGAAAAAACTCGAACTGTTCGTGGTCTCCGAGAACGTGCGCTCCAACGACACCGTCGACGCCGGCGCGCATGTGCTGCTGCCGGCCGAGGCCTGGGGCGAGAAATCGGGCACGGTGACCAATTCGGAGCGGCGCATCTCGCGCCAGCGCGCGTTCCTCGACGCGCCGGGCGAGGCCAAGCCCGACTGGTGGATTGTCGGCGAGATTGCAAAGCGGCTTGGCTTTGCCGCGGCATTCGATTTCAATTCGGCCGCTGACGTATTCCGCGAACACGCCGCCCTGTCGGCATTCGAGAATAACGGCAACCGCGATTTTGATATCGGCGGGCTGAAGTCGTTGTCGGATGAGGCGTTCGATGCGATGGCGCCGGTGCTATGGCCGATCCGCGCGGGCGCCGAGCCGCAGGCGCGCTTCTTTGCCGAAGGCGGGTTTTTTTCCAATGACGGCAAGGCGCGCTTCATCGCGCCGGAAATTCCGGCGTTGCGGACCGAGACGACCGCCGCGCGTCCGCTGCGGCTGAACACCGGCCGGATCCGGGATCAGTGGCACACCATGACCCGCACCGGGGCCAGCCCGCGGCTGGGCCAGCATCTGCCGGAGCCGTTCGTCGAAATTCATCCCGACGATGCCGCGCGCCATGGCGTCGCCGACGGCGATTTTGCGCGGGTGACCACCGATTGCGGACAATGTACGCTAAAGGTCGTGGTCAGCGAACGGCAACAGCGCGGCATGCTGTTCGCGCCGATCCACTGGAGCGGGGCCAATGCGACGGCTGCGCGCGTCGGAGCGCTGGTGGCCCCACACACCGATCCGTTTTCGGGCCAGCCCGAGAACAAGGCGACGCCGGCGTCGATTGCGCCGTATGACTACGTGTTCGGCGGCTTTGCGCTGTCACGCAAGCCGCTCGCACTGCCGGAGCATGCGTGGGTTGTGCGCGTCGCCGTCAATGGCGGCTACGGCTATCTGTTCGCCGACAATGCCGATCTCACCGGCTGGCAATCCTGGCTGAAATCCCGCGCTGGGCATGATTTCGCCGAATACAAGGATTTTGGCGGCGGCGTCTATCGCGCGGCCTCGTTTGCCGGCGACCGCATCGACACCTGCCTGTTCATCGGGCCCGCGCGCGATGCCGGCGACTGGAATGTGGTCAAGGGGCTGTTTGCCGCCGACGCGCTCAGCAACGTCCAGCGCCGTATGCTGCTCTCGGGCAAGTCGGCGGATGGCCTCGCCAGTGCCGGCCCGATCGTCTGCGCCTGTTTCGGGGTCGGCCGCACCACCATCTGCAACAGCATTGCATCGGGCGCGCGCTCTGCCGCCGAGATCGGGGCGAAGCTGAAGGCCGGCACCAATTGCGGCTCGTGCATTCCGGAACTGAAGCGGCTGATCGCGCAGACCGCTACGAGCCCGATGCCGCAGCCATTGGCTGCCGCGGCTCATTAGGCGACGCAAAGACCGTCGACCGCCATCTTGCGAAACAGGTGAGGCGAGCCGGTCGAACCGTCCGGGTAGTGCTGCAGCTTGGATTGAAAAACGGGATTGGTGAACGCGGCCCTGAACGCGCCGACGCTTTCCCAGACCGCATAGTTCAGATAGGTCGCACTTCCTGAGATGCCGCGATGCAGCTGGGTCGAGATGAAGCCCGGTTGCGATCTGAAATAATTCGCATCGTCGGTCCACGCCGTAATCAAGGCATCGGCCTGCTCGGGCGCGACGTGGAACACATTGACCAGCACCACGGGCTCCTGGCTCTGGTCCTGTATCTGGTCGCGGATCGAGACGCGTTCATCCATTTCCGTTAGCTGAATCATCGTTACTTCTCCTCTGTTAGATTATTCATCCGCCTCGCCGGCGGCCTGCGCCAGATGCTTGTTCATGTGGGCGATCACGTCGAGCGCGGTCGCGATGCGCTCCAGCGACAATCCCGCCATCAGGTCGCGCGCCCAGGGACGCTGGCGTTTTTCGGCGTCCTTCACCGCGGTGCGACCCCGAGCCGTCAACACGACGAGCTTCGCGCGCTGATGATGAGGATTGGGCTCGAACCGCACCAGACCCTTCTCCGCCAACAGGTCGGCGACCCGCTGCACTGCCTGCCGCGACAAGCCCATGTTGCGGGCGATATGCGCGACCGGGAGCGGCACCGGCGACAGATCAAGTGCGCCGAGCACCTGCCACCACGCCGAGGTCAGGTCGATATCGGCGACCAGGCGATTGCCGGTCTCGATCAGCGCTCCGTTCAGCCGGAACACCGACACGATGAGGTCGGCAACGGTTTCGTCTCGATTTAACATGACAATATATTGTCATAATGGTATATAGTTGTCAATATCGGATTTCAGGCCAGCCGGTCGCGATCGGCAGCGAGAAGCGCGACCGGCTCGGTGAAGGTGGCGGATGTCAGCATGCTGGATGGCCAGGCGAGGTGCACGGCATTGACACAGCTGTCGTCCCGGCCCTCAGCCGGGACCCATATGTGGACGGCCTCTCGTTTCGGCAGTGAATTTGAGACTTCCCTGGATTACTACTTCCACGGCGTGTGGGTCCCGGGTCGCGCTTCGCTTGCCCGGGACGACGTTGTGAGAGGACATCATTTGCGAGTTCGTCTATGTTCCGCCACGCGCGGCTTCTTCGGCGAACGAGGCGAACTTTGCGAAAACGGAAATTCGGCAACGATGGTCCCGACGTGTCCGTGATCGGGCAGGGCACCTGGTATCTCGACCGCGGCGATCGCAAGTCGGCAGTTGCGGCGCTGCGGCGCGGGATCGATCTCGGCATGACCCATATCGACACCGCCGAGATGTACGGCGATGCCGAGCTTGTGATCGCGGATGCGATTACCGGCCAGCGCGACGATCTTTTTCTGGTCTCAAAAGTTCTACCGAGCAACGCCTCGCGCCGCGGCACGATCACGGCGTGCGAGCGATCGCTCAAGCGGCTGAAGACCGATTACCTCGACTGCTATTTGCTGCATTGGCGCGGATCGTTTCCGCTGCATGACACGGTCGCGGCCTTCGATGAATTGATTCAGGCCGGAAAAATCCGTTCCTGGGGCGTCAGCAATTTCGATACCGACGATCTCAACGAACTGCTGGCGGTCGCAGGCAAGGGCAAGATCGCCTGCAACCAGGTGCTCTATCATCTGCAGGAGCGTGCGATCGAGCACGCGGTGATTCCATGGTGCGAGAAGCACGGCGTTGCCGTCGTCGCCTATTCGCCGTTCGGCCACGATGAGTTTCCGTCGGAACGCAGCAAGCAAGGCCGGCTGTTGCAGGCCATCGCCGATGCGCACAAGGCGAGCGCGCGTCAGGTCGCGCTCGGCTTTCTGACGCGCCGGCCCTCGGTGTTTGCGATTCCAAAGGCCTCGAGCGCCGAACATGCGGCCGACAACGCCGCCGCGGGCCGGCTGAGCCTGAGCGAGAGCGAGCTCGCCGCACTCGACAGCGCCTTTCCGCGTGGCCCGAAGCCGCGCGGTTTGCCGATGCTGTAGCGAACACAGTTCTTAACAAAGTGTTGCAATGGCGACGGCAACAGCCGCGCCGGCGACGGCAAGCGCCGCGCCGGCTGCCGCGGCAGGCCGCCGCGCCCGCGCGCGCATATCGGAGTCCCGATTTCGGACCTTGTTGTTCCCGCCCAAATGGCGTTTTTTAGAGCCTCGCCCGATTCTTCAATTGCTGCTTTTCGAGATTGTCGTGACCCCGCCCCCCGCCGCAGCCGCCAGGCTGGACAGCGCCCCATTGCCGTTGCCCGAGAAGAAGTCCGCGATCCCCACAGCACCCGCGCGCGCCGATCGTCCGTTCAGGGGCATCGCGCTGATTCTCGCCTCGACGATCTTTCTCGGTACGTCCGACGTCACCGCGAAATATCTGTCGGCGACGTTGCCGTCGATCGAGATCACCTGGATCAGGTTTCTGACCTTCGCGCTGATCATGTCGCCGGCGATGCTGCCGGGCTCGCCGCTGTTCGCGATGCAGACAAGGCGGCCCGGCCTGCAATTGCTGCGTGGTGCGGCGCTGCTCGGCTCATCGCTGTTCTTCATTTCGGGGTTGCGGTTTCTGCCGATCGCGGAAGCCTCCGCCACCGGTTTCGTGTCGCCGCTGTTCGTCACCGCATTGTCGATCGTTTTCCTCGGCGAGAAAGTCGGCCTGCGCCGCTGGATCGCGACCGCGGTCGGTCTCGTCGGCGTGATCATCATCCTGCGGCCCGGCTCCGGCGCGTTTCATCCCGCCGCGTTTTTCCCGATCGTCTCGGCGCTGGCCTGGGCCTGCACCCTGATCATGACGCGGATGATGAGCGGCAGCGAACGCGCCGTCACCATCATGAGCTATTCGTCGATCGCCGGCGTCTGCATCCTCACCGCGCTGGTGCCGTTCGTCTGGGTCGCGCCGACCTGGCACGACATCCTGTTCGGCATTTTCATCGGCATCGCATCGACGGTCGGGCAATGGATCGTGGTGCTGGCGTTCCGCTACGGCGATGCTTCGGTGCTGGCGCCGTTTTCCTACACCCAGCTGCTGTGGGTCAGCGGCCTCGGCTTCCTGATCTTCGGCGAATTGCCCGACGTCTGGACCGTGACGGGTGCGGCCTTCATCGTCGCCAGCGGCCTCTACACCGCGCATCGCGAGCGGGTGCGGCAATCGCAGCTGTTGACGGTCGCGGCCGAAACGTCGCCAAACGCCTGATTTGTCCGACGGAATCGTGCGCTGGGTGAGGGGTGCTGCAGCACAGGCGTTGCGTGTGGGCCACAGTGCGACCGGAAAGCGCGCCGTTTTCCGTTTTAAATCAAAGGATTCCGGGGCGAGCCGTAAATATACGGACAACCGCGTGCTAGCTTAAGCCAAGCAGCGCCTCAGAGCGCTGGGGGTATTAGGGCAGTGGGCGTGTATTTTAATTTATTCTTTCAGGGACACCTGCGCCGGGGCGTGGCGGCGCTGCTGTCGTGCATTGTTTGGGCCGGTGCGGGTTTGTTGTCGGTCGGCGCAGCGCAGGCCCAGGTTTACACCTGGGGCGGCACTGGCAGTTCGACCGCCACGACCGATTACAATCTTGGAACCAATTGGTCGACGCCGCCCGTGGGCGCGCCGCCGGTTGCCGGCGGCCAGTCGGCGATTTTCGACGCGACGGGATCGGGCTCGGTCACTGTGACCGCAGGTCCTATCGCGCCGGATTCCTGGACATTCAACGCGACCTCGCAATCCTATACGATCGACGGCGCCGCCGTTAACTTCAGTCTGGCGGGGCCGACCGGAGGCGTTATCAGCAACGCCAATGCCGGCCAGGCGATTTCGATTTCCAACAACATCGGAGAATCGGTCGCCGGCGTTCAGGTCCAGCAACTGGGCCTCGCCACGCTGGTCCTTTCGGGCACCAATACCTATACCGGCGGCACAATGGTCGCCGGCGGAGGCACGCTGCAGGTCACCAACAATGCTTCGGTCGGCACCGGAACGGTCACGCTCGACAACGGATTGTTCCAGGCCGACGGCCTCAGCAACCTGACCTTCACCAATAATTTCAAGATCAACAGTGGCGCCAGCGGCAGCGCGATCGATTCCAACGGCGTGGTTCTGACCATTGCCGGCAACATCACCGACGGTAACGGTCCCGGCAAATTGACGGTGCTGGACAGTACGTTCGGTAGCGGCGTCGTGGTGCTGCTGGGCACCAACACCTATAGCGGCGGCACCTTCATCTGCGTTTGCGCGTCGCTGCAGCTCGGCGATGCCACCCACAAGGCGTCGCTGGTCGGCGACATCACCAACGAGGGCCAGTTCGCGATCGTCAACGCCAACACATCCGCCATCACCTCGCTCACCAATGATGGTGGCTTTACGACCTTCTTCGGCGCCAACACCGCCGGTACGATGACGATCGTCAACAAGAATGTCGGCACCATCCTGTTCCAGGACTCCAGCAACGCCGGCAGCGCCAACATCACCAACCGCTCCGGCAGCGTCACGCTTTTCGGTCTGCCGGGCGGGACGGATACCAGTACGGCTGCCAATGCGACCATCCTCAACACCAATGGCGGCACCATCTTCAACGCCCAGACCAATGCAGGCACCGCCAATATCACCAACCGCAATGGCGGCGGAACGATATTCGGCGATCAGTCATCCGCCGCGTCGGCGACCATCGTCAACAACAACGGCGGCTTCACGGCCTTCGGCCAGGCCTTTGGCACCGATACGCCGACCGCCGGCAACGCCAATATCACCAACAATTCCGGCGGCGAAACCGATTTCAATGCGTTCGCCACCGCCGGCAATGCCGTCATCACCACCAACGACGGCGGCAAGACGTTTTTCTTTGATAACGCGACCGGCGGCGCCGCGCAGTTCATCACCACCGGCACCGGCTTCGTCGATTTCTCCGGCAGCCTCGGTCCGAACGGCGATGGCCGCATTGCAGCGGGTTCGATCGCGGGCTCGGGCATCTATTATATCGGCGCCGGCAATACCCTCGTCACCGGCGGCAATAATCTGTCGACCACGGTCAGCGGCGTGATCGCCGATTTCAATCCCTGTGGCTGCGGACCGGCAGGGCCGGGCAACCTGGAGAAGGTCGGCACGGGCACCATGGTCCTGTCCGGCGTCAATACCTATACCGGCACCACCGCCGTCAACGGCGGTATCCTGCAGGTCGACGGCTCGATCGCCTCGTCGATCCTGACCACCGTGAATGCCGGCGGCGCACTGACCGGCATCGGCACCGTCGGCGAAACCGTGATCGCGAGCGGCGGCATCTTCCTGCCCGGCAACGGCACGCCGGGCGCGACGACGACGGTCGCCGGCAATCTCGCGTTCCAGTCGGGCGCGCTGTACCTGGTGCAGCTCAGTTCCACGACGTCATCATTCGCCAACGTGACTGGCATAGCCACGCTTGGCGGCCTCGTCGGCGCGAGTTTTGCGCCCGGCAGCACCGTGATGAAGCAATATTCGATCCTGACCGCCGCCGGCGGTGTCAGCGGCGCTTTCGACGGCGTTGCCACCGGCGGCGTTCCCGGCGGCCTCGTGGCGAGCCTCAGCTATGATCCGACACACGCCTATCTGAATTTCGCGCTCGACTTCGGCGCGAAATCGAACCTGAACGTCAACCAGCACAACGTCGCCACCACGCTGACCAATTTCTTCAACGCCAACGGCGGCATTCCATTCGCCTTCGCCTCGTTGACGCCGGGCGGATTGACGCAAGTCTCGGGCGAGACCGCGACCGGATCGCAGCAGGCCACCTTCGATGCGATGAACCTGTTTCTGGGTTTGCTGACCGATCCGTTCATCGACGGCCGCGGCGGCGTCGGCGGCACCGCCGGCGCAACGCCGTTCGCCGACGCAGGCGCCAGCGCCTATGCCGCGAACAAACACGAATTCAGCCCGCAGCGCCTTCGCCCAATTCGCCACCAAGGCCGATGTCGCGCGCAACGATCTCTTTGATCCGCGCTGGAGCGTCTGGGGTTCGGCCTATGGCGGCGGCAGCAACACCAGCGGCAACGCGGCGCTGGGATCGAACTCCGCCACCGCGCGGGCGTTCGGTTTTGTCGCCGGTGCGGACTACCGGATATCGCCGGCAACGCTGGTTGGCTTTGCGCTGGCCGGCGGCGGCACCAATTTCAGCGTCCAGGGCTTCGGTACCGGACGCTCCGACCTGTTCCAGGCCGGCGCCTTCGTGCGGCACACAATGGGCGCCGCCTACATCACCGCCGCCGCCGCCTATGGCTGGCAGGATGTGACGACCGATCGCACGGTCACGGTCGCCGGCGTGGATCGCCTGCGCGCCGAGTTCAACGCCAACGCGTATTCGGGACGGGTCGAGGGCGGCTACCGGTTCGCGACGCCGTGGATGGGGGTTACGCCCTATGCCGCCGGACAGTTCACCACCTATCAATTGCCGGCGTATGCCGAGCAGGTGCTGTCAGGCGCCGGAACGTTTGCGCTGAACTATGCGGCCAAGGACGTCACCGCGTCGCGCACGGAACTCGGCGTTCGCACCGACAGATCCTTCGCGCTGCCGGAACGGGATACTGACCCTGCGCGGCCGCCTCGCCTGGGCGCATGATTTCAACACCGACCGCAACGTCACGGCGCTGTTCCAGACGCTGCCGGGCGCGTTCTTTGCCGTCAACGGCGCGGCGCAGGCGCATGATTCGGCGCTGACCACGGCGTCCGCCGAGGTCAAATGGTTGAACGGATGGTCGGCCGCGGCGACGTTCGAAGGCCAGTTTTCCAACGTCACCAACTCCTACGCCGGCAAGGGTGTTATGCGCTATTCCTGGTGATCCCCCGTGCTAAGAGTGGGAAAACCACTTGGGGAGGAATTATGCGCGCAGCCATCTTCAGGAACGGCGAGATCGTCGTCGACCACATGCCCGATCCGAAGCCGGGCGCGGGAATGGTGCTGGTCAAATCGCTGGCCTGCGGCATCTGCGGTTCCGACCTGCACGCGCGCAAGCACGCCCACCGCATGGTCGAACTCTCAAGGCATTTTCCCGGCCGCAAGCCGATGGACCTTTCACGTGACGTCGTGTTCGGCCACGAGTTCTGTTGCGAAATTCTGGACTACGGTCCGGGCACGACGCGCAAGCTGAAAGCCGGCACAAAAGTGTGCTCGCTGCCGGCGCTCCTGACCGCGCAAGGCCCGCAGGGCATCGGCTATTCCAACGACAATGTCGGCGCCTATGCCGAGCGCATGCTGCTCAGCGAAGCGCTGCTGCTTGAAGTGCCCAATGGTCTGGCCGCGGAGCATGCCGCGCTGACCGAGCCGCTGGCGGTCGGCGTGCACGCGGTAGCCAAAGCCAATATCAGCGGCAAGGAAGTGCCGCTGGTGATCGGCTGCGGGCCGGTCGGACTTGCGGTGATCGCCGCGCTCAAAATCAGGGGATTGCACCCGATCATAGCTGCGGACTATTCGCCGGCGCGGCGCGCGCTCGCCGAAAAACTCGGCGCCGATATCGTCGTCGACCCCGCGCGCTCGCAGCCCTATGCGACCTGGGCCGAGCATGCCCAGATGTCGCCGGAAGAAAAAGCCGCGCGGCCGCCGCTGCAGGCGTTACTCCCCGCGCTCAAGCCGGCGCTGATCTTCGAATGCGTCGGCATCCCCGGATTGATCCAGCAGGTGTTCGAGGGCGCACCGCGCGACGCCCGCATCGTCGTAGTCGGCGTCTGCATGGAGAACGATCGCTCCGAGCCGATGCTCGGGATCATGAAGGAACTCAACGTTCAATACGTGCTGGGCTATACGCCCGACGAATTCGCTTATTCGCTGCGCCTGATCGCCGAAGGGCAGGTGGACGCCGCCTCGATGGTGACCGCGAGCGTCGGCATCGACGGCGTGGCAAAAGCGTTTGCCGATTTGGCCAATCCGGAAGCGCACACCAAGATCATCGTCGAGCCGTGGCGGTGATTTCTCCACCGTCGTCCCGGACAAGCGAGCGTCAGCGAGCGCCGATCCGGGACCCATACGCCGCGGCGGTAATTGTCTTGGCAAAATGGTTGAAAGCGTTATCCAACAACTCGATCCTGTGGTTGATGGGGTGGACGGCCCCCAACGGCATCAGTTGTGCCAGAATGAGGTTGTTGAGATCTCAGACAAGGGAGCCGTCCGTGAACCAGATTATCCGCATTGGAATGGATACGTCGAAGCATATTTTTCAGCTGCACGGGGTAGACGCCACCGAGCAGGTGGTGCTGCGCAGGAAGCTGCGGCGCAATCAGGTGCTGGAGTTTTTTGCCAAGCTGCCGCCGACCGTCATTGGGATAGAGGCCTGCGGGGCAGCGCATTACTGGGCGCGGGAGTTGCGCAAGCTCGGTCATGAGGTGAAGTTGATGGCGCCGCAGCACGTGAAGGCCTACGTCAAGCGTAACAAGAACGACGGGCGCGATGCGGAAGGGCTGTGCGAGGCGATGAGCCGGCCGACGATGCAGTTCGTGCCGGTGAAGACCGAGGAGCAGCAGGCGGCGCTGATGCTGGCCGGCATCCGCGAGCAGATGGTCGCCCGGCGCACCCAGTTGGGCAATATGATCCGTGGCTATGCGGCGGAGTTTGGGATCACGGCGGCCAAGGGTCTCGACAAGATCGAGCCGCTCTTGGCCGACATCGCGCGAGGCGAAAGTGTGCCGGCGCTGGCGCACGAGCTGTTTGCGACCCAGGGGCGCGAGTACGCGCGGTTACAGGTGGAGTTGAAGGCGATCGAGGCCAAGCTGATGGCCTGGCACCGCGTCAACCCCGACAGCCGGCGCTTGGCGCAGATTCCCGGGGTCGGGCCGATCGGCGCCACGGCACTGGTCATGAAGGCGCCCGATCCTCGCCTGTTCCCCTCCGGCCGGCACTTCGCGGCCTGGATCGGGCTGACGCCGAAAGACCATTCCACCGCCGGCAAGACCCGGCTCGGCAAGATCACCCGCGCTGGCGATGAGATGTTGCGCAGCGTGCTGGTGGCGGGAGCGACCGCCGTGATCAAGCAGGCCAAGCACGGCCGTGGGTCACCCTGGCTGCTCGCGCTGCTGAAGCGCAAGTCGCCAAAACTCGCGGCGGTGGCGCTTGCCAACAAGATTGCCCGCATCGCCTGGAAGCTGTTGACGACGGGCGAGAGTTACGACGGCGCGCGGATGCTTGGCGTATCGGCGTTCGCCGCCTAAGAGATCGGCCGGTTGCGGCGAAGCCGCCAACCGGCCGAGCCGGAGCTGCAAGAGGAGTAGATGGTAGGATCGATCGATCCAAGGTGCGAGACAGTCCGTGGGACCCATTGGCCGAAGAAAGGTCGTGTGGTTGATTGGAACTCGCGTCGCGGAAGCCATCTTGGCCAGCGGTTCAAACCACCGCATCAACAGGCCGGACATATGGATGCAAGCGATCCGATCAGACCTCAAAACTTCTTGCGGCACGGGGGCCGTCCACATATGGGTCCCGGCTCCTGATGCGCAATTGCGCATTTGGGCCGGGACGACAGGAGGACCGATCATATGAAATCGGAGCAGTCATGATCAACCTGACAACAAAAGACCTCCTGCCCGAGGATGGCACGCGCGGCACGCTGGTCGGGCGGGCCTGGCTGCCAATGTTGAACGGCCCTGCGGTGGTCGCGGTTCGCGGCGACGGCGTGTTCGATGTCACGGCGAGCTTTGCGACCGTGAGCGCGCTGTGCGAGGAAGAGAACCCGGCCGCCGCGCTGCGCGACGTCGAAGGCGGGCGCATCGGCGATCTCGATAGCCTCGCCGCCAACACGCCGCCCGACCGGCGCGATCGCGAAAGGCCGTGGCTGCTCGCGCCGCTCGATTTGCAGGTGCTGAAGGCCGCGGGCGTGACGTTTGCCGTTTCGATGCTGGAACGCGTGATCGAGGAGCGGGCGCGCGGCAATCCCGCTTCCGCGGACGCCATCCGCAAGGAAGTGGTGCAACTCGTCGGCGACGATTTCTCCAAACTCAAGCCCGGCTCGGAACAGGCGATGCGGCTGAAGCAGGTGCTGATCGAGCAAAACGCCTGGAGCCAGTATCTGGAAGTCGGCATCGGTCCCGACGCCGAGATATTTACCAAAGCGCCGGTGCTGTCATCGGTGGGTACCGGGATGGATGCCGGACTGCATCCGAAATCGACCTGGAATAATCCGGAGCCGGAAGTCGTGCTGGCGGTGTCGAGCCGCGGCAACATTGTCGGCGCGGCTCTCGGCAACGACGTCAATCTGCGCGATTTTGAGGGCCGCTCGGCGCTGCTGTTGTCCAAGGCCAAGGACAACAACGCCTCCTGCGCCATCGGCCCGCTGCTCCGGCTGTTCGACCGGACGTTTTCGCTGGATGACGTGCGCAAGCTGGAGATCGGATTGACCGTGAAGGGCGCCGACGGTTTTGCGCTCGACGGCCATTCGTCGATCTCAAAGATCAGCCGCGATCCGACCGACCTCGTGGCCCAGACCATCGGGCCGGTGCATCAATACCCTGATGGCTTTGCGCTGTTCCTCGGCACCATGTTCGCCCCGGTCAAGGATCGTGACGCACCGGGCCAGGGCTTTACCCACAAGCGCGACGACATCGTCACCATTTCGGCGCCCCAGCTCGGCAAGCTCGTCAACCGCATGCGCAACAGCGACGAGTGCGAGCCCTGGACGTTCGGAGTCGGTGCGCTGATGAAGAATTTGGCTGGGCGGAAGGTGCTGTGAGCTTGGTTTCGTAGGGTGGGTAGAGCGAAGCGAAACCCACCGTTCGTGCGGCTACGGGTTTCGCTTCGCTCTACTACAGCCGTCATTCCGGGCTCGGCCTAAGAAGCTCGCCCCGGAATGACAACGGGGAATTTTGCGCGAGACTTGTCCAAAAAACGACCCGACGGGCAAATCACTTGCGTGTTTTTGCGCGCCGCGAGTCAAGCCCTTCGGACAAAAATATTTCGCTTCATCCCGACGGGCAAATCGAGGGCATAACTCGCGCCGTCTCACCCGATGAGAGGGGCGGATCGCGATCGTCACGAAACGCGCGGTGGGATGCGGTGGACGTGGATGCTGCAACTGACGAGCGCGGCGGATGCGGACGGCGAAGGCGTGTGGTTCTGACGCCCCGATGCTGGCGTCAAGTTGGCGGAGATATCCGTCAGCGACGGTGGCAACAAAGCCGGTCGCCGGGGAGAGCACGTTATAAGCCGTAAAACCATTGCGCAGGGAAGGCCGGATGCTCTCCGCTGAACCTGTATGCTCGTGTGCGCATTTCCTTTGTGCAGTTTGCACACGAGACCGCGGGTGCAGCGCGCACCCGGCTTTCCCTGCGCCCTCTATTTTTGGAGGGTGAAACCGAAGCAAACCTCGGGCATCTCGTGCCGCGAGAAGGCGGAAGTGCGCTCCTTGGGCTGTTCGAGAATTAAATCTGAAATTCGCGATGGCGGCTACGAAATTCTCGGTCGTCGTCCCGGACAAGCGAGCGAGAGCGAGCGCCGATCCGGGACCCATAACCACAGGCGGGTGTTGTATTGGCAAACTGGTCGATGGCCCTTCTTCAACAACCCAAACCTGTGGTTGGTCCCTGCTTTCGCAGGGACGACAGCAGAGATATCGTCTCACACCGGCAGCGCGATCGAATACTTCACCTGGCTCAGCGCGAAACTCAACTCGATCGAGGCGATGCCGTCGAGGCGGGTCAGCTTGTTCTTCAGGAACGCTTCATAGGACGACAGGTCGGCGGCGACGACGCGCAGCAGATAGTCGCGGTTGCCGGTCATCAGATAGCATTCCAGCACCTCGTCCCATTTCGAGATCGCCTTGGCGAAACGATTCAGATCCTCTTCCTTCTGGCGCGCCAGCTTGATCGAGATGAAGACGCTGACATGCAGGCCAAGCGATTTCTGGTCGACGGTTGCGATATAGCGCGTGATCACGCCGCGCTGCTCCAGCAGTTTGACCCGGCGATGGCACGGCGATACCGACAGGCCGACCTTGTCGGCCAGTTCCTGCATGGTCAGGCGGCTGTCGGATTGCAGCAGGCTGAGGATTTTGCGGTCGATGGCATCGAGGGCGTGCATTGGGATGAACTCGGGCTTTGGGGACTGGGAGTGGTAATTTATCCCAATATTTGGCGGTATGTCGCGAGGATTTGAGAATTTCGACGGCGGCGGAACCGCTAAAATCGGCGCATACTGGATCTCTCCGGAGCCTTGCCATGGGAATCGAACCCGCACGCCTCGAATTGCTGTCCGCGCTGGCACGCAAGGTGCTCTGGCTGTCGTCGTGGACCATCCATCACGCCAATCACATCCGGCCCAATGCCGACGGCCTCAAGGTCGGCGGCCATCAGGCCTCGTCGGCGTCGCTCGCCAACATCATGTCGGCGTTGTATTTCTCGGTGCTGCGGCCGCAGGACCGCGTCGCGGTGAAGCCGCATGCGAGCCCGGTGTTCCACGCCATCCAGTATCTGTTCGGGCACCAGACCCGCGACAAGCTGGAAAACTTCCGCGGCTACAAGGGCGCGCAATCCTATCCGTCGCGCACCAAGGACGCCGACGACGTCGATTTCTCCACCGGCTCGGTCGGGCTTGGCGTGGCGCAGACGCTGTTCGCCTCGCTGGTGCAGGATTACGTCACGTCGCATGGCTGGATGAAGGACCGCCCCGAGGGACGGATGATCGCGCTGGTCGGCGACGCCGAGATGGACGAGGGCAATATTTTCGAGGCGCTGCTGGAGGGCTGGAAGCACGGCCTGCGCAACACCTGGTGGGTGGTCGACTACAACCGCCAGAGCCTCGACGCCGTGGTGCGCGAAGGGCTGTGGGAAAAGTTCGAATCCATGTTCCGCAATTTCGGCTGGGACGTCGTGATCGTGAAATACGGCACCCTGATGCAGGCGGCATTCGCCGAACCCGGCGGCGAGGCGCTGAAGCGCTGGATCGATTCCTGCCCGAACCAGATGTACGCCGCGCTGTGCTTCCAGGGCGGCGCCGCCTTCCGCAAACATCTGCACGACGACATCGGCGATCAGGGGCCAGGTCACGCAATTGATCGACCGCCGCAGCGACGACGAATTGCTGGCGCTGATGTCCAATCTCGGCGGACACGACATGACCAGCATGATCGATGCCTTCGAGGCGATCGATCATGATCGCCCGGTCTGCTTCATCGCCTACACCATCAAGGGCGTCGGCCTGCCGATGCAGGGCCACAAGGACAACCACGCCGGCCTGATGACGGTGACGCAGATGGAAAAATGGCGCAGCAGCCAGAACATCCGTCCCGGCCATGAATGGGAGAAGTTCGAGGGGCTGTCGCAGGAACCGGCAAAGCTGGAGGCGTTTCTGGCGCAGGCGCCGTTCAACGCCGAAGGCCGCCGCCGCCTGACCGCGCCCGTCATCGAGGTGCCGCAGCAGCTGGCGTTCAAGCCGGCGGCGCAGATGTCGACGCAGCAGGGCTTTGGGCTCGTGCTCAACGAAATCGCGCGCGGCGACACCGAACTCGCGTCGCGCATCGTCACCGCGTCGCCCGACGTCACCGTGTCGACCAATCTCGGCGCCTGGGTCAACCGCCGCGGGCTGTTTGCCAAAGCGGAAAACCACGATCTGTTCCGGCAGGAGAAGATACCCTCGACCTTCAACTGGGATTTTTCGCCGAGAGGACAGCACCTCGAACTCGGCATCGCCGAGATGAATCTGTTCATCATGCTGTCGGCGCTGGGGTTGTCGCATCAGATCAACGGCGAACGGCTGCTGCCGGTCGGGACGCTGTACGATCCCTTCATCGAGCGCGGCCTCGATGCGCTGAACTATGCCTGCTACCAGGATGCGCGCTTCATGGTGGTGGCGACGCCGTCGGGCATCACGCTGGCGCCGGAAGGCGGCGCGCACCAGTCGATCGCGACGCCGCTGATCGGCATGGCGCAGGATGGGCTGGCCTCGTTCGAGCCGGCCTTCGTCGATGAACTCGCCGTGATCATGGGCTGGGGATTCCGCCACATGCAGCGCGAAGCCGGCGAGGGCGGCTCGGTCTATTTGCGGCTGTCGACGCGCACGCTGGAGCAGCCGCAGCGGATCATGACGCCGGACCTGCAGCGGGACATCACCGACGGCGCCTATTGGCTGCGCAAGCCGGGCCCGAACTGCGAAATCGTGGTGGCCTATACCGGCGCGGTGGCGCCCGAGGCGATCGAGGCGATCGGCTTGATCGGCGAAAGCCGCCGGGACGTCGGGCTGCTGGCGGTCACCTCGGCGGACCGGCTGCATGGCGGATGGTCCGCCGCACGGAATTTGCGGCGCGACCGCCGCGGCATCCAACACCTCAGCCATATCGAAAAACTGCTGGCGCCGTTGCCGCGCGACTGCGGCATCGTCACCGTGATCGACGGCCATCCGGCCGCGCTCGGCTGGCTCGGCAGCGTCCGCGGCCACCGCGTCGAGGCGCTCGGCGTCGAACATTTCGGCCAGACCGGCACGATCGCGCGACCTCTATCGCCACCACGGCATCGACGCCAACGCCATCATCGATGTCGCGGAAGCCCTGACCGCGGGGGCTCCGGTGCGGCATCGCAAGATGGCGGTGTGAAATCGTTTTCGTCGTCCCGGCGAAGGCCGTGCCCCTCGTCGTCCCCGCGAAAGCGGGACCCATACGCCGCGGCGGTTGTCGTTTTGGAGGCTGGTTGACGGCTGGCCCAATAACCACGGCCGGTGGCTATGGGTCCCTGCTTTCGCAGGGACGACGGCCGAATTGCGCACCTTGCATCCCCCGCACCCCCGGCCTTATATCCAGTGTCCGCGGCAATGCGGCGTCCCGCATATGGCGGGTTCAATTCTCCTGGCTTTCGTGCAAGGATGCCTGCCGAACGCTTCCGTTCCCCCTTCATTCGCCCTGCAATAAAGAGGTTTCCGATGGTCAATCGCATGCAATTCTACATCGACGGCGCCTGGGTCGATCCCGCCGTCAAGAAGTCCACGCCCGTCGTCAATCCGGCGACCGAAGAGGCGATGTATGAGGTTGCGCTGGGCTCCAAGGCCGATGTCGACAAGGCGGTGGCCGCGGCCAAGCGCGCCTTCCTGACGTTTTCGCAGACCAGCCGCGAGGAACGCGTCGCGCTCCTGGAAAAGATCATCGAGGTCTACAAGACCCGCATGAAGGATATCGGCGCTGCCGTTTCCGACGAGATGGGCGCGCCGCTGCCGATGGCCGAGCGGCTGCAGGCCGGCGCCGGCCTCGGCCACATCGCCTCCACCCTGGAAGTGCTGAAGAACTATCATTTCGAGGAAAACGTCGGCACCGCCGTGGTGGTGCGCGAGCCGGTCGGCGTCATCGGCATGATCACGCCGTGGAACTGGCCGCTGAACCAGATCGCCTGCAAGGTCGCGCCGGCGCTGGCCGCCGGCTGCACCATGATCCTGAAGCCGTCGGAATTCACGCCGTCGTCGGCGTTGATCTTCGCGGAAATCCTCCATGAAGCCGGCGTGCCGAAGGGCGTGTTCAACCTCGATCAACGGCCTCGGCCCCGAGGTCGGCGCCGCCATGAGCGAGCATCCGGATATCGACATGATCTCGTTCACCGGCTCGACCCGCGCCGGCGTCGATGTCGCCAAGCGCGCCGCCCCGACCGTGAAGCGCGTCAGCCAGGAACTCGGCGGCAAGTCGCCGAACGTCATCCTCGAAGGCGCCGACCTCACCAAGGCCGTCACCGGTGGCGTGATGCACATGTTCAACAATTCGGGACAGTCGTGCAACGCGCCGTCGCGGATGATCGTGCCGCTGTCGAAGATGAAGGAAGTCGCCGCCATCGCCAAGGGCGTCGCCGACAAGACCAAGGCCGGCGATCCGCGCGCCGAAGGCACCACCATCGGTCCGGTCGTCGTCGCGCATCCAGTGGGACAAGATCCAGGCGCTGATCCACAAGGGCATCGAGGAAGGTGCCACGCTGGTTGCCGGCGGCCCGGGCCTGCCCGAAGGCGTCAACAAGGGACTTCTATGTGCGCCCGACCATCTTCGCCGACGTCACCAACGACATGACCATCGCGCGCGAAGAAATCTTCGGGCCGGTGCTCACGATCCTCGGCGCCAAGGATGAAGCCGAAGCCGTGAAGATCGCCAACGACACGCCCTATGGTCTGGCCGGTTACGTCTCGGCCGATACCGTTGAAAGCGCGCGCCGCGTCGGCCGCCAGATTCGCGCCGGCAACGTCAACCTGCAGGGCGTGCCGAACGATCGCACCGCGCCGTTCGGCGGCTACAAGCAGTCCGGCAACGGCCGCGAATGGGGCAAGTACGGCCTGGAAGAATATCTCGAAGTGAAGGCGGTCGCCGGCTACAACGCCGCGTAAGCTTTCGCGCGATCAATGCAGACGCCGGAGCGGGACACCGCTCCGGTGTTTTGCGTTGTGGAAAGCGATCAACAACTCATGTCGTCCCGCGAACGCAGGGACCCATAACCCCGGTCGTCTGTTGTGTGGAAGATGGCTGCCACCGCGCCTTAGCGAGAGGCCGCGGCGTATGGGTCCCGGCGTTCGCCGGGACGACGACGGATAGTATTGCGCTTATCCCCCCAGCGCGCCTTGCGTGTTCACATACAGCGCGTAGATCGACTGGCTCGCGGCCATGAACAGGCGGTTGCGCTTGAGGCCGCCGAAGCAGAGGTTGGCGCAGCGCTCGGGCAGCGCGATGCGGCCGATCATGACGCCGTCGGGCGCGAAGACCACGACGCCGTCGAGTTCGGGATCGCCCATGCCCCAGCCGCACCACAGATTGCCGTCGATGTCGCAGCGCATGCCGTCCGGCGTGCCGGGACCGGCGTCGATGAAGACGCGCTTGTTGGAAATCGTGGTCGCCGCCGGCAGCAACATCGTAGGCGAGAATCTTGCGGGTCGGCACGCCGCGGGATTCGACGACGTAGAGAATCTTCTCGTCCGGCGAGAAGCACAGCCCGTTCGGACCCAGAATGCCTTCGGCGACGATGGTGGCTTTGCCGGTGTCGCCGTCGATCCGGTAGACATTCGTGTCGATCTCGGATTCGACCTTGTAGCCTTCGTAATTGCCGAGCAGGCCGAACATCGGATCGGTGAACCAGATCGAGCCGTCGGATTTCACGACGACGTCGTTCGGCGAGTTCAGCCGCTTGCCGTCGAAGGAGTCGATCAGCACCGTGATCGAACCGTCATATTCGGTGCGGGTCACGCGGCGGCCGCCATGCTCGCAGGTGACGAGCCGGCCCTGGCGGTCGCGGGTGTTGCCGTTGGCGAAATTCGAGGGTTTGCGAAAGATGCTGACCGCGCCGGTCTCCTCTTCCCATTTGAGGATGCGCTGGTTGGGAATGTCGCTGCACAATAGATAGCGGCCGTCGCCGAACCACACCGGGCCCTCGGCCCAGCGCAGACCGGTGGTCAGCCGCTCCACGGCCGAGAGTTTCAGCCAGTATTTTTCGAAACGCGGATCGAGCGCATGGATCGCCGGATCGGGATAATAGCGTCGCCGGTCGCCAGCCGGCGCGATGAGATGTTGCCTCGGACATTTGCTGTTCTCGTTGCTGTTGCGTTTCCTCGCGGTTTGGTTTGCTATCATTGTCGGCCAATGACCGCAATTCGGTCGCATGAGAACGAGGGAAGAAATGCCACGCATATTGATAACCGGCGCCGCCGGGGGATCGGCACAAGCCTGCGCAAGCTGCTGCCGCCGGTCTATCCGGACCTGCTGCTGAGCGACCTGAAGGCGCCGGCCGATCTCGGCAAGAACGAGAAATTCAAGGCGGCCGATCTCGCCGACCTGGCGCAGGTCGAGGCGATCTGCGACGGCGTCGACGGCATCCTGCATTTCGGCGGCTATTCGGTCGAAGGCCCCTGGGATGACGATCCTGCAGTCCAACATCATCGGCGGCTACAACCTGTTCGAGGCCGCGCGCAAGAAGGGCGTCAAGCGCGTGGTGTTCGCGTCGTCGAACCATGCGATCGGCTTCTATCCGCGCCATCACCGGATCGGCACCGATGTCACGCGCGCGGCCCGACAGCCGCTACGGCGTCAGCAAGGTGTTCGGCGAAGCGGTCGGCGCGCTCTATGCCGACAAGCACGGGCTCAAGGTGACCTGCATTCGGATCGGCAATTTCGGCGACATGCCGCTGGATCACCGGCGGCTGTCGATCTGGCTGAAGCCGGAAGATCTGGTGCAGCTCTGCCGGATCGGGCTCGAGCATCCCGACATCCATTTCGAGGTGCTTCTACGGCGCCTCCGTACAATGAGCGCGGCTGGTGGGACAACCATCGCGCCCACGATCTCGGCTATCGGCCGACCGGCCGCGCCGAGGATTTTCGCGAGCATGCGATGGCCGAGCAGGCCAAGCTCAAGCCCGATCCGGTCGGCGATTTCTACCAGGGCGGCACGTTCTGCAGCATCGAGTTCGACGGCGACAAGAGCAAGATCGTCGTAGTCGAAGTCGTTACCAGGTGCGCGCTTTGCGCCTCCAGGAATGACGGTTGCTACTCCTCACATTGAACCGGCTTCTGCGGCTCCGGCTCGTTTCGTCTTGTCGCTCGTGACGTTTCGTCGCGCACCTTGGGTGGATCGCCGGCGGGCCCGTCAGAGGCCGCGGCGAAACCGGCGAGCGGAAAAGCGAAAGGTTGAGCTTTTGATGGGCCGTGTCGATCGCCGCGATGGCGATCGTCCGCGCGCGCTTCAGGCGTTCGATGAATTCGCCGGTGATGTCGATCTTGCCGCGGCAACCGAGCCCGAAGCATTCCGGATGCGATATCACGATCGCGTGTCCTGATCGATCTGGACACTGATCCCGCTTTCGAGCGCTCGCTTCGTCGCCGAAATTGACGAGCAGGCTCAGGGTTTTTTGCCATCGCGAATCGAGATCGAGACGCCACCGCCGGAAGGGATGCACGCGCCGCGCGCGCGCCGCCGAAATGAAACAGTCCGAATTGCCATCGGCCCGCTTGAAGCACAGTTTTGTCCACGGCCCGATAGGTGAGCTGCAACGCGCGGGGATCGTCGGCCTTGGCGGCGCTGCCGCCAAACACCGGCACAGGCTGCGATCAGCGCCAGCAACACAATCAGCGCGGTTCATGGACAGGATCGGCCGCTGGCAAATCCGGTTACTTGCGGCTTATCGTCTGCCGCGATGCGGCCGAGATAATCCGACTTGCTGAACTGCATGTGATCGACGCAGAGCTGCGCCAGCGCCCAGCTGTCGCGGCCCTTCAGCAGTTCGATCATGAATTCGTGCTGGCGGCGCGACAGCGCCAGGCCCTCGCTGTCGGCGAGATTCTTGGCGCGCATCGGCAGCGTCAGGTTCATGTAGTCCTGCAGCGAGCGCACCAGATAGGGATTGCCGCAGGCGGAGAACAGCGCGACGTGAAAGGCGTCGTTGGCCTCGTGGATGCCGCGCAGATCCTGCGCGTCGGCCCTGGCGCAATATTGCCGCTGCAATTCGCTCAGCTCCTCGATCAGGCTCGGCAGGCGCCGGCAGCGCGATCATCAGCGCCGCCTGCCGCGTCAGCATTTCCCGCACCTCGTAGATCTGCCGCACTTCCTCGGCCGAATAGAACCGCACCGTGGCGCCGATGTTCTTCTCGCGCAGCACGATGCCCTGGCGCTCGAGCTGGAACAGCGCCTGGCGCACGAAATGCCGGCTGGCGCCGTAGCGCGTCATCAGCGTGTCCTCGACCAGCCGCGAGCCCGGCGCGAAGCGGCCGAAGATGATGTCCTCCTCCAGCCGGCGGATCACTTCGGCCTGCTCTTCCTCGCGCGACAGCGCGGAGGGTTCGGGTGAGGCGGGTAGCGGTTTCATGGCCATTCGCGTCGGATCATCGCCGGAAATCAGCACGGTATGGCGGTCATTGTCAATAATGACGGCCGTTTTGGCGCCCATTGGTGCATTCTAGAGGTCAGATAATCAAACATTGACAATAATTCGAGGGGCTCGTTTAGTGGCGCAGCACGACGACAGGAAACAAGAAAATGGCTGACGGACTTCGCAAGGGACTGACAAGTTATGGCGATGCCGGGTTTTCGCTGTTCCTGCGCAAGGCCTTCATCAAGGCGATGGGCTATTCCGACGACGCGCTCGAACCGCCCGATCGTCGGCATCACCAACACCTACAGCGACTACAATCCCTGCCACGGCAATGTCCCGCAGATCATCGAGGCGGTGAAACGCGGCGTGATGCTGGCCGGCGCGATGCCGATGGTGTTTCCGACCATCTCGATCGCCGAGAGTTTTGCGCATCCGACCTCGATGTATCTGCGCAATCTGATGGCGATGGATACCGAGGAGATGATCCGCGCCCAGCCGATGGACGCGGTGGTCGTGATCGGCGGCTGCGACAAGACCTTGCCGGCGCAGATCATGGCCGCCGTATCCGCCGATCTGCCGACCGTCGTCATTCCGGTCGGGCCGATGGTGGTCGGGCATCACAAGGGCGAGGTGCTGGGCGCCTGCACCGATTGCCGGCGGCTCTGGGGCAAATACCGCGCCGGCGAGATCGACGACGTCGAGATCGAAGCCGTCAACGGCCGTCTCGCGCCGTCGGTCGGCACCTGCATGGTGATGGGCACCGCGACCACCATGGCCTGCATCACCGAGGCGCTCGGCCTGTCGCTGCCGATGAGCGCGACCATCCCGGCGCCCCATGCCGAGCGGTTTCGCTCGGCCGAGGCGAGCGGCAAGGTCGCCGCCGCGATGGCGAAGGCCAAGGGACCGCGGCCCAGCGAGTTGCTGACCGCGTCATCGTTCCGCAATGCGCAGGTGGTGCTGCAGGCGATCGGCGGCTCGACCAACGGCCTGATCCATCTGACCGCGATCGCCAACCGGACGAAGCATCGGATCGATCTCGAAGGCTTTCGACAAGCTCGGCCGCGAGGTGCCGGTGCTGATCGACCTGAAGCCGTCGGGCGAGCATTACATGGAGCATTTCCATCATGCCGGCGGCGTGCCGAAACTGATGGCGCAACTCGGCGATCTCATCGACCTCGACGCCAAGACCATTACCGGCGCGACGTTGCGCGATGTCGTCGCGAGTGCGGAGGAGGTGCCGGGCCAGGACGCGATCCGCCCGCGCAACAATCCGATCAAGCCGGAAGGCGCGATGGCGGTGCTGCACGGCAATCTCGCGCCGCGCGGCGCGGTCATCAAGCATTCGGCGGCGAGCCCAAAGCTGCTGCAGCACACCGGCCGCGCCGTGGTGTTCGAATCCGTCGAGGACATGACCTGACCGGGTCGACGATCCCGCGCTCGATGTGACCGCCGACGACGTGCTGGTGCTGCGCAACGCCGGGCCGAAGGGCGCGCCGGGCATGCCGGAGGCCGGCTATCTGCCGATCCCGAGGAAGCTCGGCCCGCGCCGGCGTCAAGGACATGGTGCGGATCTCGGACGCGCGGATGAGCGGCACGGCGTTCGGCACCATCGTGCTGCACATCACGCCGGAATCCGCCGTCGGCGGGCCGCTGGCGCTGGTGAGGAACGGCGACATGATCCGGCTCGATGTCGCCAAACGCAGCATCGATCTGCTGGTCGACGAGGCCGAACTGCAAAAGCGCCGCGCGGCGCTGGCACCGGCCGCGACGCCGGACTGGGCCAGGCGCGGCTACGCGCATCTGTTCAACGAGACCATTCTGCAGGCCGACGAAGGCTGCGATTTCGATTTCATGCGTGGCGAGGGGAAGGGGTAGTTGTCTCGCGCGCGGCATTACCGGATGTCCGCCTTCGTGGACGATGACACCTGTGAACGTCGTGCCGGAGGCTCGCCTCGCGATAATGACAGTCATGTGCCATCTCGCACATGCGTGGCCGCCTTTGGTTTGATTGACTTTCAAGCGATCGCGATGGGATGATGAAAGAAAAATATCAACTAGGGGGAGACGATGACGCAGACGGAGAGCAGTGCTCGGTGCGATCGCGGCCGTGTCCGTGATGATGGCGGCCGCAAGCGCAAGCGCGCAGGAGGTGAAGCATTATCGCTTCGCCTATGACCAGCCGAAGACGACGGGCTATGGCATCCTCGGCGATATCTTCAGCGACAAGCTGAAGGAGCTGAGCAAGGGCACCATGCTGATCGACCAGTATCCGGGCGCGCAGCTCGGGCAGGAGCCGCAGGTGCTGCAGCTCGTCAAGGCCGGCGACGTCGAGTTCTGCATTTCATCCTCGGCCAATGCCGCGACGCTGTCGCCGCAGGCCGGCGTGATGTCGATGCACTTCCTGTTCCGCTCCGAGGCGCATCTGATCAAGGCGATCGCGGACCCCGAAGTGTCCAAGGCGGTCAAGGCGATGATCGCGGATACCGTACAGGGCGCCCGCGTCATCGCGCTGTCGACGCTCGGTCTGCGCAGCATGTATTCCAAGCGCGAGATCAAGAACATCGCCGACATGAAGGGCCTCAAGGTGCGCGTGCAGGCGACGCCGACCGAGGACACCATGTTCCCGGCCTATGGCGCCCAGATCGTGCACATGCCGTTCGGCAGCGTCTATACGTCGCTGCAGACCGGCGTGGTCGACGTCGCGGAAAACGGCGTCAACGTCTATCTCGCCAACAAGCACTACGAGGTCGCCCCCGTGCTCTCGATGACCGAGCACGAGGCCAACAACAGCCTGGTCTGGGTCAGCGACAAGCTCTGGAACAGCCTGACGCCGGAGCAGCAGGGCTGGGTGCAGGCCGCGGCCGACGAGGTCAACAAGACCCAGCCGGCCAAGGCGATCGAGCTCGAGCATCAGTCGCAGGACAAGCTGCGGAAGATCGGCGTCAAGGTCGTCACCGACGTCGACAAGTCCGGCTTCGTCGCGGTCGCCGATCCCTATCTCGACAAGCTCGCCAAGGAGCTCGGCCCGCATGCCGAGAAGGTCAAGGACCTGATCCGCGCGATCAAGTAGGCGGACGGCGCGGCCGAAGGCCATCTCGGCCACGGTCGCCCGCCATTGGCGGAATTGTCGATAATTTCGGCCGTTCGGGGCGGTGTATTGCCGTATGAAGCCCGAATGCCGATGTTTTATTGACAATCTCGGCGACCTTGATGGGATGATTGGAAAAACCAGAACAGGGGGAAACAGCGCGATGGGTAATCGACAGGAAATTCATCGGTGCGGCGGTTGCCGCGACGGCAACCGCTGTTCGCCGCCGGCGCCGGCGCGCAGGAGGCGAAGCATTATCGCTTCGCCCACGATCAGCAGCTCAACACCGGCTACAGCGTCGCCTACGACATGTTTTCCGCAAAGCTCAAGGAATTGAGCAAGGGCACGATGCTCGTCGACCAGTATCCCGGCGCGCAGCTCGGGCAGGAGCCGCAGCTGCTGCAACTGGTGAAGTCCGGCGATATCGAATTCGCCATCGTCTCGTCGGCGAATACCGCGACGATCTCGCCGCAGGCCGGCGTGATGTCGCTGCACTTCCTGTTCCGCAACGCCGATCATCTGGTCAAGGCGCTGGCCGACCAGCAGGTGATCGATGCGATCACGGCGATGATCGACGAGACCACGCAGGGCCTGCACGTCATCGCCACCGGCTCGCAGGGCGTGCGGAGCATCTACAGCAAGAAGGAAATCCACAACGCCGGCGATATGAAGGGTCTCAAGATCCGCGTCCAGGCCACGGCGACCGAGGACGCGATCTTCCCGGCCTATGGCGCGCAGACCGTGCATATGCCGTTCGGCAGCGTCTACACCTCGCTGCAGACCGGCGTGGTCGACGCCGCCGAGAACAGCATCAACGTCTATCTCGTCAACAAGCATTATGAAGTCGCGCCCGTGCTGTCGATGACCGAGCATGAGGCCAACAACGCGCTGTTGTTCGTCAGCGACAAGCTGTGGCAGAGCCTTTCCGCCGAACAGAAGGGGTGGGTGAAGACGGCGGCGGCGGAAGTCAGCGCCAAGGAGCCGGCCAAGGCGTTCGAGCTCGAGAAGGCCGCGGCCACCAAGCTGAAGGGGTTGGGCGTCAAGATCGTCGAGGATGTGGACAAGAAGAGCTTTGCCGCGATCTCCGATCCCTATCTCGACAAGCTCGCCAAGGAACTTGGACCGCACGCCGAGAAGATCAAGAACCTGATCCGGGCGATCAACTAGACGGCGATTGACCGCATTTCCGCGAGTTGTCCCGGCGAACGCCGGGACCCATACGCCGCGGCCTATCGTTTTGGCACGACAGGCCGATACCTTCTTTCGTCACTGACGCCGGTGGTTATGGGTCCCGGCGTTCGCCGGGACGACGAGAGAGTTTGATCCGGGACGACGGAGAGCTTGATGGCCATCGCCGACAAACTGGTGCTGCAGCGGCATCGTCATCTGAAATGGCAGTCGCTCGACAGGCTCGAACTGGTCCTGATGATCATCTGCGGCGTGCTGTGCTTCGGTTTCTCGCTGTCGGTGACCTGCGACATCGTCACCCGCACCATCGGCCATCCCTGGCTGTGGCTGCAGGAGGTCACCTCCACGCTGTTCATCTATGCGATCTTCATCGGTGCCGCGGTCGCCACCCGGCGCAACGATCATCTCTACTTGACCGCGATCTCGGAGGCGATGCATGGCACGCCGCGCATGATCGTCGAGATCATCATCCGCATGGTGGTGCTTGGCGTCGCGTTCGTTCTGATCTGGTACGGCTATCTCAACTATATCAGGGGCTTTGGCAGTTTCCGGCTGCCGTCGGGCACGCCGATCGCCTCGCTCTACGCCGTGATTCCGCTGTCCGGCATCCTGATCGGGCTGTTCACGGTCGAGCAACTGGTCAACGGCATCAAAAACGGTTTTGACCATCCCGAACCGCTCGAAGAAGATCCGGCGATTCCCGCGATCGACACCACCCGGATCGGAACGCGGCCGTGAGCGCACCCGTCGTCCTCGCATTGATGTCGTTCTGCTTCCTGTTCTTCGGCTATCTCGGCGTGCCCGTGCCGTTTTCGCTGTTGGCCGGCGTATTCGTCGGCGCGATACTGTCGGATGTCTCGCTGGCGGCGATCATCCAGAAGATCTTTGACGGCGTGGACTCCGAGGCGCTGCTGGCGATCCCGTTCTTCCTCTTGGTCGGCGAGCTCATGAGCTCGGCCAATGTCGTGGTGCGAATAGCCAATCTTTCGGTGTCGCTGGTCGGGCATATCAGGGGCGGGCTGTCGCAGGTCGTCGTGGTGTTCTCGATGTTCTTCTCTGAAATGTCGGGCTCGACCACCGCCGACGTCGCTGTCATGAGCCGGGCGCTGGGCGGGCCGATGAAGCGGGAAGGCTACACGCCGGCCTTCATCGCCGCGATCATCGCATCCGCTTCCACCATCGCCGCACTGGTGCCGCCGAGCATCACCGCTGTGGTCTACGGCGCGGTCGGCAACGTCTCGATCGCCGGCCTGTTCATGGCAGGTGTCGTGCCCGGCTTGATGATCGGCTTCGGCCTGATGATCTATTGCTATTTCTTCGGCCCCTCGGGCCTGAGCAAACCGCGTGCGCCGCTGCGCCAGGTCGTCTTTGCCGCCGGCGACGCCGCGCTGCCGCTGATGATCCCGGTGATCCTGCTCGGCGGTATTCTGACCGGCTGGTTCACGCCGACCGAAGCCGGCGTCGTCGCGGTGGCCTGGATTATCATCGTCGTCATCCCCGCGCTGAACCGCGGGCACATCAAGAAGATCCCGTACGATTTCTGCCTGGCCGGGCTGATCTTTTCGCTGCCGCTGATCACGATCGGCGCCGCCAACGCCTTTGGCTGGATGCTCGCCTATCTCAGGGGCGCGATCTACATCTCCGACATGATCACGTCGATCGCCGGCCACGATCCGCACCTCATCATGCTCTTGATGGTGCTGTTGTTCACCGTGGTCGGCGATTTCATCGAGCCGGTGCCGACCATCATCATCTTCATGCCGCTGGTAAACTCGCTGACCCAGGCCGGCGACATCAACGGCGTCCATATGGGCGTGGTGCTGATCGCAACGCTGGCCTTCGGTTTGATCACGCCGCCTTATGGTCTGGTGCTATTGATGGCCTCGAAATTCGTCGGCGTCAGTTTTTCCAAGGCATTGCGCGCCGCGCTGCCGATTTACGTCGTGTTTCTGGTGACGATCTGCTTCACGATCTATTTCCCCAAGGTGGTGCTGTGGCTGCCGAAGCAGGTGATCCCGGAATCGGTCGGCTGCTTCAAATCGCCGGCGGGGACGGGATATATCTGTCCACCATGATTTGTCGTCCCGGCGAACGCCGGGACCCATACCGCGTTGTGCTTTCGATGAGGCAAGGCCGTCGACGCCTTCCGTAACAACCAAGATCTGTGGTTATGGGTCCCTGCTTTCGCAGGGACGACGATGGGAGAGTTTCACCTCCCCTTGCTGGTGAATTTCTTCACCGCCGCACGAAACTCATCGGTGTTCAGGGCGGCGATGATATTAGCCTCTTCGGCGTCGAGTTGCTGTTTGGTCGAGGTGACCGCGGCCTGGTACACCAGCGACTTGGTGCCGCTGATGGCAGCCGGCGGATTCTGCGCGAGCCGCTCGGCGAATTGCCGGGTCGCTGCTTTCAGTTCGGCGGCCGGAACGATCTTGGCGACCAGACCCCAATCATGCGCCTGCTGCGCCGAAAAACTGTCCTCCGCCAGGAATATCTGCAAGGCGCGGCGGACGCCGACGGTGCCGACCATGCCGACCGTGCTGCCGCCGTCCGGCGAGACGCCGATCTTGGCGTAGGCCGGCGTAAAGCGGGCATCGTCGGCGGCGATGCAGAGGTCCGCGACGAAGGCGAGGCCCATGCCTGCGCCGGCCGCGGAACCGTGAACGCTGGACAGTACGATCTTCGGCATTCGGCGCAGGGTCTCGATGAACGCGTGATAATGCTTCAGCAATTCCCCGACCACGGGCGCGATGGTGTCAGCGGCGGCCGCGGCACCGATGGTCTGCAGGTCGCCGCCGGCGGAAAACGCCCGGCCGACGCCGCCGATGACCAGCACGCGGACATCGTCATTGGCCTCGACCTCGAGGCCCAGCTGTTCCAGCTTTTTTGCGATCGACAGATCGATCGAGTTGAAAGCGGCAGGCCGATTGAGCGTGATGATGGCGATCGGGCCTTCGATTCTGAGCAGCGCCGGATCGTCTGCAGGGGCGGTGGCAGGAGCGGGTGCGGACATTTGACGGCCTCGGTTCGGTGCGGTCGGGGCTCATTTACAGGGCGGGGCATTTAAATAGCAGAAGGGAAGGGGTGACAATCCCCGGCCAAATCTGCAAGAATGTGGCCTGACCTTGCCTCCCGGGCAAAGATGCTCTTGCGCGTCGTTGAACCATGAGGCCAAATAGCGCCCGCCATCGTTCGGGACGCGGACACGAGCGCCGCTCCTTAGAACGACGAGGCGAGCAAGCCAAAATCGGCAGAGAGAGGAGACGACATGGGTAGTTCCTGTGCGCCTGCAATTGGGTTGTCCCGATGACGCAAGGACCCGTCGTAATCGTTGGCGCCGGCCATGCGGGCTTTCAGCTCGCGGCCTCGTTGCGCCAGAATGGCTTTGCCGAGCGCATCGCGCTGATCAATGATGAGGGCCATCTGCCCTATCAGCGGCCGCCTCTGTCGAAGGCTTATCTCAAGGGCGAGGGCCGCCCGGACAGCCTGATGTTCCGGCCAGACAAGTTTTATCGCGACCAGAACATCGATCTGATCTCCGATCGCGCCGTGTCGATCGATCGTGCCGGGCGAAAACTGTTGCTCGCTTCCGGTGCCTCGCTGGATTACTGGCATCTGGTGCTGGCCACCGGGGCGCGCAATCGCCTGCTGGATATCCCCAACGCCAATCTGGAAGCCGTGCGCTACCTGCGGATATTGGACGAGAGCGAGGCGTTGCGGCAGCGGATCAATTCGGGCCAGCGCGTCGTCGTGATCGGCGCCGGCTTCATCGGCCTGGAGTTCGCCGCGACCGCACGCGCAAAGGGCCTTGAAGTCGATGTCATCGAACTCGGCGTGCGCGTGATGGCGCGCGCGGTGACCGCGGAGATCTCGGAATTTTTTCAGCTCAGGCACACCGCCGCGGGCATCCGCATTCATCTCGGAGTGCAGGTCACCAGCATCGAAGCCGACGGCGGCAAAGTCACCGGCGTCAGCCTCAGCGACGGCCGCCATATCCCGGCCGATCTCATCGTGGTCGGCGTCGGTGTCTTGCCCAACGTTGAGCTGGCGGCGGAGGCCGGCCTGCCGGTGGCGGCGGGGATCGTTGTCGACGAGCATCTCTTGACCGCGGATCCCAATATTTCTGCGGTCGGCGATTGCGCGCTGTATGCAAGCCAGCGCTTCGGCGCATCGTTGCGGCTGGAGTCCGTGCAGAACGCCACCGACCACGCGCGCTGTGTCGCGGCGCGGCTGACCGGCGATGCCAAGGCCTATGACGGCCTGCCGTGGTTCTGGAGCGATCAGGGCCCCGACAAGCTGCAGATCGCGGGATTGACCACCGGCTACGATCGCGTCGTGGTGCGCGGCGATCGCGCGCAGGGCGCGTTCTCCGCCTTCTGCTACAAATCCGGGCAACTGGTCGGCATCGAGTCGGTCAACCGCGCCGGCGATCACATGTTCGGACGGCGGCTGCTTGCCGGCAACGGATCGATCACGCCGGAGCAGGCCGCCGACACCGGCTTCGATTTAAAAAGTGCCCTGACTTAAGTTGCGTTCTCCTCCACTTGCATCCGTTGTTCATTTCGGCAACGCTGCCGACTCGAAGACTCGTTGAAGAGGTCTCGGGCAGTGATCCGGGGAGGATACATGTCGCTCTGGACACGCTGTCGCACGCTATCGATGGCATTGATCGTCGCGGCCATCGTTGCAGGCCCGGCTTCGGCCCAGATCAAGCTGAAATGGGCCCATGTTTACGAGATCACCGAGCCGTTCCACACCGAGGCGTTGTGGGCGGCCAGCGAAATCAAGAAGCGCACCAACGGCAAATACGACATCGAGGTGTATCCGCTCTCGCAGCTCGGCAACGAGAACCAGATCAACGAGGGGCTCGGCCTCGGCACCATCGATATGATCTATACCGGCGTCAATTTTGCGGCCGCGACCTACAAGCCGCTCGGCATCACGGGCGCGCCGTTCATCCTGCGCGACTTCAATCACTGGAAGGCCTATCGCGACAGCAGGCTGTTCCAGGATCTGGCCAGGGGTTATGAGGAAAAGACCAGCCACAAGATCGTCGCGCTCACCTATTACGGCCTGCGCCAACTCACCGCCAACACGCCGATCATGAAGCCCGAGGACATGAAGGGCATGAAGCTGCGGGTCCCGGCTGCGCCGCTGTTTTTGATGTTCACCAAATCCGTCGGCGCCATTGCGACGCCGATCGCATTCGCGGACGTCTACCGCGCCCTGCAGCAGGGCACGGTCGACGGCGAGGAAAATCCGCTGCCGACGATCATGGCCAAGAAATTCTACGAAGTGCAAAGCCATATCATCCTGACCGGCCACATCATGGAATCGATGTTGACGGTGGTCGGCAATCATGTCTGGACCAAGCTGACGCCGGACGAGCGCAAGATCTTTACCGAAGTGCTGAAGGAGGCCGCCGCGAGGGCAACCGATGCGATCGCGGCCTCGGAGCGGGTGCTCGGCGACGAGTTCAAGACGCTCGGCAAGACCGTGATCGTGCCCGACCGCGAAGCTTTTCGCCAGGCGGCGATCCTGCTGCACAACGATCCGTCCGTCGGCGCCGGCTGGACCCGGGCGCAATATGACGAGTTGCAAGCGCTGAAGTGACGGCTGGATGGCGGAGACGCCCCGGCGCGGCTTGCTGGTGTTCAGGGGATCCTCATGCGCTCAAGACGACTGGGGTGAATTTTTGCAGCCTGGTGATGGCCGCCCAGTCCCAGGCGATGCCTAGTCCGGGCGCGGCGGGCGGCTTTGCCCTCCCGCCCTCAACCACCATGCGGCTCGTGGTGATGTCGTCGAGCTGCGGAATCCACTCTACCCAGGCGGCGTTCGGCACCGCGGCGCACAGCGAGACGTGCAATTCCATCAGGAAATGCGGACAGATCGGAACGTTGAAGGTTTCTGCGAGGTGGGCAACCTTGAGCCACGGCGTGATGCCGCCGATGCGCGCGACATCCGCCTGCACGATCGCGCAGGCGTCGCGCTGCAGATATTCGCGAAAATGGCTCGGATGATAAATCAACTCGCCGACGGCGATTGGCAGCGAGGTCGATGCCGCGAGGCGAATATGGCCGCCGAGATCCTCCGCGGGCAGCGGCTCTTCGAACCACGCAAGATCGAGCGGCTCGTAATGGCGGGCGCGGCGGATCGCTTCGCCGACCGTAAAGGCCTGATTGGCGTCGACCATGATGTCGAAGCCGGGCCCGACCGCCTCGCGCACCGCGGCGAGACGGGCGACGTCCTCGCTGACATGCGGCCGGCCGACCTTGATCTTGGCGCCGCCAAACCCCTGCGCGCGGACCGCGAGCGCGTCATCGACCAGCGCTTGCGGTTCGATATGCAGCCAGCCGCCTTCGGTGGAATAGACCGGCACGGAGGCTTGCGCGCCGCCGGCCTCCTTCCACAGCGGCCGGCCGGCGCTGAGGCATTTGATATCCCACAGCGCGGTATCGATCGCGGCCAGCGCCAGGCTGGTGATCGCGCCCACCGCGGTCGCGTGTGTCGCGAAAAACAGCGATTTCCAGATCGCCTCGATATCGAGCGGATCGCGGCCGAGCAACCGCGGCGCCAGATGATCCCTGAGCAACACGACGACCGACGAGCCGCCGGTCCCGATCGTGTAGCTGTAGCCGGTGCCGACGATGCCGTCGCTGGTGTGGATGCGCACGATCGGGCGTTTCCTGCGCGGCGAACGACTGGATCGCGTCGGTGCGTACCGCCTTCGGAACGAGATCGACCTGCAGGATTTCGACGCGTTCGATCTTGGTCATGGTTTCCCTTTTTCTTGTGAAGGCTTGGCGACCAGCATGTCGTTAGACGCATTCGAGATCAAGGCGGGATGGCCGTCGCAACCTCCGCTGCCGTCGGCATCGACGGCGCGGCGCCCATCCGCTGCACGCAGATTGAGGCCGCGGCATTGGCATAGTCCAACGCGTCGCGAATGGGCTTTCCTTCCGCAAGTTGTGCAGCGACGGCGCCGACGAAGCAATCGCCAGCGCCGGTGGTATCGACCGCTTTGACGGCGCGCCCGGCTATGATCGACGCCTCGCTCTCGATCAGCGCCAATACGCCGCGCTTGCCCAGGGTCACGCAGATGATTCTGTTTTGTTTCGCCGGCAGCGCGCGCGCTGCGTCGATGAAGCGCGCGGGGTCGTCGCTGTCGCGCAGCTCGGTTCTGGTGAGCAAGCCAAGTTCGGTTTCGTTGAGGATGAGGATATCGACGAGATCGAGCATGTCAGCGCCGAATTCGATCGCCGGCGCCGGATTGAGGATCGTGGTCGCGCCGGCGGCCCGCGCCCGCTTGAAGAACGCACTGACCGTGGGCAGCGGGATTTCGAACTGGCTGACCGCGATATCGCCCTTGCCGAGCACCGGCGCTGCGACATCTTCAGCACTCACCAACCCATTGGCGCCGGGCACGACGACGATGGTGTTGTCGGCATTTGCGATGGTGATGATAGCCGTTCCGGTGTGAACCTCGACCGTGTCGGTGACGAAGGCGAGATCGACGCCCTCCGCGGCGAGGAACGCCTTCAACTCCCGCCCGAACGCGTCCGCGCCGACCCGGCCGATCAGCATCGTCGGCGCGCCAAGCCTGGCCGCGGACACCGCCTGGTTCGCGCCCTTGCCGCCGGGAAAATACAGCACGGCTCTGCCGGCGACGGTCTCGCCGATCCGGGGATGCCGGTCGGCCGTCGCCACCACATCCATGTTGATGCTGCCGGCGACGAACACCCGCCCCATGACTACCGCCTAAATGCCTGCCCCAAGATGCCTAATCCCAGAATTCCTTCTTGCGCGAGATTTGAAACTCCTGCTTGACGGCCTCGATATCGGAGAGCGTCGGCAATCCGGCTTCGTTGCCGAGGCGCTGGATTTTGTAGGTCGAGGCGGCGCGGGCGAATTCGAAATGGTCCTGCCAGCTTTTGCCCGGACTGTTGAGATACGAAAACACGTAAGCGCCGTGGAATACGTCACCCGCGCCGTTGGTATCGAGCACGCGTTCGGGCGCGATCGGAAGCGCGGGCAAGGTGCGGATCCTCCCGGTCTCGTCGTACCAGAGCAGGCCTTTTTCACCCTGGGTGACGCCGCCGACCCGGCAGCCGCGGCTCTTCAGATAATCCAGCATCTTTTCCGGCGTCAGGTCCATCTGCTCGCACAGCCGCTCGGCGACGATGGCGATGTCGATGAATTCCAGCAGCTCATGGGTGTTGGTGCGCAGGCCGCCGCCGTCCAGCGACGTCAAAATGCCGTCCTCGCGGCACAGCTTTGCGTAGTGGATCGCGGCATCGGGCTGGTGGCCGTCGACATGCAGCGCCCGGCAGCCTTTCAGGTTCAGCATCGGGAAGGGATGGATATGCTCGTCGTCGCGGCAACGCACGATGGCGCGCTTGCCGTCCTTCGGCATGATGAAGGACAGCGAGGAGGAATTGACCTTGCGCGCATGGACCGAGATTCCATACTTCGCGCTCATGTCCCAGAACATCCGACCCAGCCAGTCATTGGCTACGGTGGCGATCAGGTCCGGCACGATGCCGAGCTTGGCGCAGCAGAACGCGGCCGTGACCGCGTTGCCGCCGAAGGAGACCGCGTAGGCGGACGCCACATGTTTCTCGTCGCCGGTCGGCATGTGGTCGGTGATGAAGGTAACGTCGATATAGGTCTGTCCGATGAAGAGAGCCTGCATTCGTTTTCCGTCGTGGCTGAGGGTGGTACCCGGCCGGCGCCGCTACATTAACACCGGTTACCGGATGCATTCGCTGAAATTATTCGCATCCTTGCCGTCTTTGCGGCTTGAGATGGGGATGTGAGGAGACTAGGACCGTCCATCCAGGCTGGCTGTTGCCGATCTGGACATTGGTATAACTGAACTCGGGCAGACCCGAGTTCAGGCCGCAAGCCGCCGATAACGGTCGGCCGCGGCCTTGAGTTCCGGGCCGCGCGACAAACGGGGAGGGGCTGTTTTCCGTGATTACCGGGCTTGATCATGTCGTCGTCCTGGTCGGCGACATCGCCGCCGGCGAGGCGGCGTATCAGACGCTGTTCGCGCGGCAGCCTTCCTGGCGCAACAGCGGCGACGGCGCCGAACGCGTGCTGTTCACGCTGGACAACATGACGCTGGAGCTGATGGCGCCAAGCGGCGAGGGGGCGCCTGCGGACCGGATCCGCGCGGTTCTGGCGGCGCAAGGCGAGGGGCTGGCCAGCCTGTGCTTCCGCACCGACGATATCGCGAAAATGCACCGCCGGCTCGATCGGCTGACGCTGAAGCCGGAACCGGTCTCCGAGACCGAAAGCCGCGATGCGACCTCGGGTGCGACCCTGGCGTGGAAACGCACCCGCGCCGCGACGGATGCGACACGCGGCGTACGGCTGTTCTTCCTCGAACTTTCGAAGGAGCGCCCGCTCTCGGTGCGGACCGCGCCCGCGTCGATAACCGCCTTGGATCATGTCGTGGTCTCGACCGGCGATCCGGAACGGGCCGCCGCCCTTTATGGCGCGCGGCTCGGGCTCGACATGGCGCTCGACCGCTCGCATCCGGACTGGGGCCGGCTGATGTTTTTTCGCTGCGGCGATCTCGTCGTCGAGGTCACGCACCGGCCGGGTAAACCGGGCGACAAGCCAGCGGACATCGCCCATGACAGGCTTCGCGGCATCTGCTGGCGCGTCGCCGATATCGACGCGACCCGGGCGCGGCTCGCTTCGGATGGCGTCGATGTCTCGGAAGTCCGCACCGGCCGCAAGCCGGGGACGCGGGTCATGACCGTGCGCAGCGGCACCTGCGGCGTGCCGACATTGCTGGTGCAGCCGTCGGTGGGGAAGGTGGACTGAGATCGTCTTACCCCCCGGAGCGGGAGGGTGAAGGACATACGCCGCATCCTTCCTCAAACGCCGCCATGCGTGCTACATCCCATCGGACATCAGCGGGCGAACCGATTTGGCCAAAGCAAACCCGATCAAGGCAAAACGCGTCTTGAAATGGCAACGTGACCCCGAGGGCATGCGGATCCGCATCCTCGAGGCCGCGAAGCAGGAATTCGCCGCCCACGGCATTGCCGGTGCGCGCGTCGACCGGATCGCGGCCAGCGCCGGCGCCAACAAGCGCATGCTGTATTATCACGTCGGCAACAAGGAGGACCTCTATCTCGAGGTGCTCGAAGGCGCCTATGAGAAAATCCGCGCCGAGGAGCGCGGGCTCGATCTCGAACATCTCGATCCGCCCAAGGCGATCGAGCGCCTGATCGACTTCACCTGGAATTACTTCCTCCGCAATCCGGAATTTCTGGCGCTGCTCAACACCGAAAACCTCGCCAAGGCGCGCCATCTCAAGCGCTCGACCAAGGTCAAATTGATGCATTCGCCGTTCGTCGAGATGATCCGCACCGTGGTGATCCGCGGCGTCGAAAGCGGCGACTTTCGCGTCGCGGTCGATCCGGTGCAGCTCTATATTTCGATCGCCGGCCTGTGCTTTTTCTATCTGTCGAACAGCGCAACCCTCAGCGTGATCTTCGGCCGCGACCTCCTGAAAAAGGAAGCGCGGGACGAACGCCTCGCGCATATGGTGGCGCTGGTGCTGGCGGCGCTGACCGGAAAATCCACCGCGGATTTTGGCAAGGACACGGCGCTGAAACTGCGGGCTGCGGCGCAGCAGGTGGTTTGAACGTTCCGTCGTCCCTGCGAAAGCAGGGGGCCCATACGCCGGGGCCCCTCGATTTCGAGCGGTCGAAGTTAATACCGTCCGCAACAATGTGCGCCTGTGGTCATGGGTTCCTGCTTTCGCAGGGGCGACGAGGGAATTTGTCATGGGAAAACCACTGGACAGTATTTATCCAACGAGTTAATTTCTCCCCGAAAACGAAAAACCGAGGGAGACGGACGTGGCCGAACAAAAGGGCCCAGGAGGCGTATCGAGGGCGCTGAATGCGGCGTGGATTCGGCCGTTCTTGTTCCTGATTTTCATCGTGGTGGCGTGGGACCTGACCATCCGGCTATTCCACATTCCCGCCTACCAGATCCCGGCGCCCGGCGACGTCGTCGCGGTGCTGTGGACCGATTGGCCGGAGTTGTTGCGGCAGGCCTGGCCCACCACCTACGCCACCATCTGCGGCTTCCTGCTGTCGGCGCTGTTCGGCATTCCCGTCGCCATGCTGATCGCGGGGTCGAAGACGGTGGAGAGTTACGTCTATCCGCTGCTGGTGTTCTCGCAATCGGTGCCGAAGATCGCGATCGCGCCCTTGTTCGTGGTCTGGTTCGGCTTCGGCATCATCCCAAAAGTGATCTCGGCGTTTCTGCTCGGATTTTTCCCGGTCGTGGTATCGGCGGTGCAGGGGTTCAAATCGGTCGACCCTGATATGGTCGATCTTGCGCGCGCCATGCAGGGCAGCCGCTTTCGGGTGTTTTGCGCCGTCAATCTGCCGCATGCGATGCCGGCGATCTTTTCCGGTTTGAAGGTGTCGGTGACGCTGGCGGTGGTCGGCGCGGTCGTCGGTGAGTTCGTCGGCTCCAATTCCGGCATCGGCTACGTCATGCAGCGTTCGATCGGCACCTTCGATTTGCCGACGATGTTCGCGGCACTGGTGATCCTCGCGCTGCTCGGCGTCATCCTGTTCTGGATCGTCGACCGGATCGAACGCGTCGTGATCCCCTGGCATGTCAGCCAGCGCGAGGACATTATTCTTGCTGCGTGAACAAGAGAAACAGACCGTCATTGCGAGCGCAGCGACGCAATCCTCAGGCCCACAAAGAAAGAATGGATTGCTTCGCTGCGCTCGCAATGACGAAGAACAACAACAGGGAAGGAAAGACAATGATGCGTTTGCTAGCGGCGGTTTCCGCCGCACTGATCTGGACGGCGCTGGCCGTGGTGCCGGCATCGGCGGCCGACAAGGTTGTGCTGATGCTGAACTGGTACGTCTATGGCGAGCACGCGCCGTTCTATTACGGTAAGGCCAAGGGCATTTATGCCGCCGAGGGCATCGACCTCGAAATCCAGGAAGGCCGCGGCTCGGCGGCCACCACGCAGGCGGTTGCGGCCAAGACCGCGGATTTCGGCTATGTCGACGTCCCCACCATGATGCGCGCGGCGATCAAGGGCGCGCCGGTGATCTCGACCGGCGTGCTGCTGCAGACCAGCCCGATGTCGGCGATGGGATTCGTCGACAAGAACATCAAGAAGCCCGAGGACATCAAGGGCAAGACGGTCGCAATCACACCGGCGGATTCCATGACCCAGATCTGGCCGCTGTTCCTGAAAAAGACCGGATTGAAGGAAAGCGATTTCACCACGGTCGCCGGCGACGGCCAGACCAAGCTGAACGCGGTCATCAATGGTCAGGCCGATCTCTTGCTCGGCTATGTCATGGACCAGTCGATGAAGATCAAGGACGCCACCGGCAAGGAGGTCTATCCGATCAAATTCGCCGACTACGGCATCAACATGGTCTCCTCGGGGATCATCGCCAACACCGATTACGTCAAGGCCCATGCCGATCTGGTCAAGCGTTTCATGTCGGCGACCACGAAGGCGGTCGAGGCTGCCGAGAAGGACCCCAAGGGGGCGGCGCAGTCGATTCTCGACGCCAACCCCAAGGGCGGCAAGATCGATACGCTGACGCAGGGTTTTGAGCTGACGATCCCGCTGTATCGCACGTCCGAAACCAAGGCCAAGCGGCCATTTGAGGTCACCGACCAGAACATGACCGACACGGTCAATCTGATGGTCGAATATGGCGGGCTCGATGCCAAGGCCAAGGACAATCCGAAGGCGTTTTATACCAATGATTATCTGCCGAAGGGCGGCTCGTGAGCCACTTATGAAGCACCCATCGTCGTCCCTGCGAACGCAGGGACCCATAACCACCGGCCTGAGTTGTTGCAGAAGGTCTCTACTCCCGTGCCCGACCGAAAGGGCACGGCGTATGGGTCCCTGCGTTCGCAGAGACGACGGCAGGAGAGGATCTCTCCAATGAATCCTGCGACCAAACCAACCGATATCAGCCAGCCGGCCGCGCATCTTGCGCCTGGTGTCGGACCGCGCGGCCGGCGGCACGGCGGGGATCACGCTTTCCGGCGTGTCCAAAACCTACCGGTCGCGCGACGGCGATGTGCCGTCGCTGCGGCCGCTGGATTTTCACATCAACGAGGGCGAGTTCTTTGTCGTGGTCGGCCCGTCCGGCTGCGGCAAGTCAACGCTGCTCAAGATGATCTCCGGCCTGCTGCCGCCATCGACCGGCGAAATCCTCGTCGAGGGCGAGCCAGTGACAAAACCGCACGGCAATGTCGGCATCGTGTTCCAGAACGCGCTGCTGCTGCCTTGGCGCAACATCCTCTCCAACGTGATGTTGCCGATCGACATGAAAAAACTGCCGCGCGAAAAATTTCTGGCGCGCGCCAAGGCATTGTTGAAGCTGGTCGGGCTCGAGGGCTTTGAGAAAAAGCTGCCCTGGCAATTGTCGGGCGGCATGCAGCAGCGCGCCTCGATCTGCCGGGCGCTGGTGCACGACCCGAAAATCATGCTGATGGACGAGCCGTTCGGCGCGCTCGACGCCATGACGCGCGAGCGCATGAATGTCGAGCTGATGCGGATCCAGCGCGAGACCGGTAAGACCGTGCTGCTGATCACGCATTCCATACCCGAAGCCGTGTTCCTCGCCGATCGCGTGCTGGTCATGACCGAGCGGCCCGGCGCGATCGCGGCGATCTACGATGTGCCGCTGCCGCGCCCGCGTTCGCTCGACGCCATGGCCGACCCCGCCTTCACCGAACTGGTGCAGCGGATCCGCAAGCACTTTTTTACACAAGGTACGCTGGACTGATGCCACGCCGTTTGGCCGTACGAGATATCGCTTTCTTCGAACGCCCGGTCAGCTTTGCCCGGCCGTTCCGCTTTGGTGCGGTGACGATCAACGCCACGCCGCAGGTTTTCGTGAAGGTCGAGATCGAGGTCGAAGGCAAGGGCACGGCGATCGGCGCCAGTGCCGAGTTCCTGGTGCCAAAATGGTTCGACAAGCGGTCGCATCTGGCGCCGGACGAAACGGTGGAGGAGTTGCGGCGCTCGCTGCTGATCGCGCGGGAGCTTTATCTCGCACAAAGGGGACTTGAGACCGCGTTCGGCCTGCACGCGGCCTGCATCGGCGCGCAGGTTGAGGCTTGCGCGAAAGAAGATATCCCGCCGCTTGCGGCGGCTTACGGCCCGGCCGAGATCGACAAGGCCGTCCTCGATGCGCTGCTGCGTTGCGTCGGCGAAAATTTCTTTGACGGCATGGCAGCCAACATCGGCGGTATCGACGCGCGTCTGTCGCGCGATTTGAACGATGACGAGATCGCGGGCTTTCTGGTCGGACGTCATCGGCTGGAGCGCGTCGCGATCCGGCACACCGTCGGGCTCGACGACAGGATCGAAGGCGCGGGCGGCGTCGCCGACGCGAAGGAAAATGCCGGCGCGCGGTATTTCAAGCTGAAGCTCAATGGCGATCCGGACGCTGATGCGGATCGCCTGATCCGCATCGGCAAGGAGTTCGCCGCGCTGCCGCATGACTACAAGGTCTCGCTGGACGCTAACGAGCAATATGCCGACCTGACGGTGCTGGGCGCGCTGGTCGAGCGGCTCGACCGTGATCCGGCGCTGAAGCCGATTGCGGCAAGGCTGCTCTATATCGAACAGCCGATGCCGCGCGATATCACCAGGGCCTCGCCGCTTGGTGCGCTGGCCAGCGGCAATTTCATCATCGACGAGGCCGACGACAGCTATGACGCCTTTCCGGTGGCGCGCGCGCTCGGCTATCGCGGCATCTCCTCGAAATCGTGCAAGGGCATCTACAAGTCGATCGTCAACGCGACCCGCGCCGCCAAATGGAGCGCGAAGGGCGAGAAATATTTTGTCACCGGCGAAGACCTCACCTGCCAGGCCGGCCTTGCCGTGCAGCAGGATCTTGCGCTGGGCGCCTTGATCGGCGTCACCCATGCCGAGCGCAACGGCCACCATTATGTCGACGGCTTTGGCGAAACGCCGGCCGGCGAGGCCGAGGCGTTTCTCGCCGCACATCCCGATCTCTATGCCCGCGACGGCAACACAATTCGCCTCGCGATCCACGGCGGCGATCTCCTCACGGGATCGCTGACAACACCCGGTTTTGCCACGTCCGTCCATCCGGACTGGTCCACTTTGTCGCCGCTGGCGCGGCCAACAACACGCGTTTTTCAGGAGCAGATTGTATGACGACCAAACGCCTCGGCCTGATCATGAACGGCGTCACCGGCCGGATGGGGCTCAACCAGCATCTGATCCGCTCGATCGTCGCGATCCGCGACCAGGGCGGCGTGCTGCTGTCGAACGGTGATCGCATGATGCCCGATCCGATCCTGGTCGGCCGCGATGCCGAAAAGGTGCAGGCGCTGGCCAAGCGCTTCGACGTGCAGCGCTGCACCACCGATCTCGACAAGGCGCTGGCCGACAAGAATGACACGATCTTCTTCGATGCCGCGACCACGCAGGCGCGCCCGACGCTGCTGACCCAGGCGATCAACGCCGGCAAGCACGTCTATTGCGAGAAGCCGATCGCGACCAATCTCGACGAAGCGGTGGCCGTGCTGCGGCTTGCCAACGCCAAAGGCGTCAAGCACGGCACGGTGCAGGACAAGCTGTTCTTGCCGGGCCTGAAAAAACTCGCGTTCCTGCGCGATTCCGGCTTCTTCGGCCGCATGCTCTCGGTGCGCGGCGAGTTCGGTTATTGGGTGTTCGAGGGCGGCTGGCAGGAAGCTCAGCGTCCCTCGTGGAATTATCGCAGCGAGGACGGCGGCGGCATCATCCTCGACATGGTCTGCCACTGGCGCTACGTGCTCGACAATCTCTTCGGCGAGGTCGAGAGCGTCAGCTGCCTCGGCACCACGGATATTCCCGAACGGTTCGACGAGAAGAACAAGAAATATACGGCGACCGCGGATGATTCCGCCTACGCCACCTTCCGCCTCAAGGGCGGCGTGATCGCCCATATCAATATGAGCTGGGTGACGCGGGTCTATCGCGACGATCTCGTCACCTTCCAGGTCGACGGCACCCATGGCTCGGCGGTGGCGGGCCTGACCGATTGCGTCATTCAGGCGCGCCAGGCGACGCCGCGCCCGGTATGGAATCCCGACGAAAAGCGCACGCACGATTTCTACGGCGACTGGCAGACACTTCCGGAAAACGTCGTCTATGACAACGGTTTCAAGGAGCAGTGGGAAATGTTCATTCGCCACGTCTGCGAGGACGCGCCGTATAAATACACGCTGCTGGAGGGCGCCAAGGGCGTGCAGCTCGCCGAATGCGCGCTGCAGAGCTGGAAGGAGCGGCGCTGGATTGACGTCGCTCCGATCAAGGTGTGAGGACTGGAAGATGAACAAGCCCGTTTTGCCGGTCTCGTCGCTGTCGCTAAAACTGCCGAACGCGGATCGTTCGATCGAGACCTATCGCCTCGCGGCGTCGCGGACCCTTCCCGCAAAACTGGAAGGCACGCTCAACCGCGTCGCGTTCTCCGCGGCGCATGTGGTGGCCGATCCACTCGCCGAATGCGACCCGTGGCTTACTGCCGCGGTCGACTGGGACAAGACCATCGCCTTTCGCGAGCATATCTGGGACCTCGGCCTCGGCGTCGCCGAAGCGATGGATACCGCGCAACGCGGCATGGGGCTGGACTGGCCAACCTCGCTGGAACTGATCCAGCGCTCGGTCAAGGCCGCCAAGGCGAGAGGCAACGCGCTGGTGTTCTCCGGCGCCGGCACCGATCATCTTGCGGTCGAAGACGCCAAAAGCATCGACGACGTGATCCGCGCTTACGAAGAGCAGATCGCGGCGGTGGAAAAAGCCGGCGGCCGGATCATCCTGATGGCCTCGCGCGCACTGGCCAAGCTCGGCCGCAGCGCCGACGATTACGCAAAAGTCTACACCCGCGTGCTATCGCAGGTTCGCGAGCCCGTGATCATCCACTGGCTTGGCGACATGTTCGATCCGGCGCTGGCGAATTACTGGGGCACGGCCAGCCTCGATGCCGCGATGGATATCGCGGTCGGCATCATCAACGCCAATGCCGCCAAGGTCGACGGCGTCAAGGTTTCGCTGCTCGACAAGCAGCGCGAGATCGACATGCGCCGAAGGCTCGACAAGTCCGTCAAAATGTATACCGGCGACGATTTCAATTACGCCGAACTGATCGCCGGCGACGACGAGGGTTTTTCCCATGCGTTGCTCGGCATCTTCGATGCGATCGCGCCGGCGGCGTCTTACGCGTTGTCGCGGCTGGCGGCCGGTGACGAGGCCGGCTTCCACGACGTGCTGGGGCCGACGGTGCCGCTGTCCCGCCACATCTTCAAGGCACCGACGCGGTTCTACAAGACCGGCATCGTGTTCATGGCCTATCTCAACGGCCATCAGGATCATTTCACCATGGTCGGCGGGCAGGAGAGCACGCGCTCGACCCTGCATCTGGCCGAACTGTTTCGTCTCGCCGACAAGGCCGGCCTGCTCGCCAATCCGGAGCTGGCGACGCGGCGGATGAAGACGGTGCTTTCCACCCGCGGCGTTGAATCCTGATGCGGGATTTTTCGGGCGATCATCGCTGGCTGTCGCTGAACACGGCCACCGTTCGCAAGCAGGGCGATCTCATCGAGATCATCGACGCCTGCGCGCGCCATGGCATCCGCGCCATCGATCCCTGGCGCGATCAGGTCGCCGCGGTCGGCCTCGACCGCGCCGCGCGTGCTGTCCGCGACGCAGGCCTCGAACTGTCAGGCTATTGCCGCGGCGGCATGTTCACTTCAGACGCCGCACACCGGATCGAGGCGCGCGACGACAATCGCCGCACCATCGACGAGGCCAAGGCGCTGGGCGCGCCCTGCATCGTGCTGGTCGCCGGCGGCCTGCCGCAATATTCGCGGCCGGGCAGCGGCGCCTCGAAGGATATTCTGGCGGCGCGGACGCAAGTCCATGACGGCCTCGCCGAAATGCTGGATTACGCCAGGCAGGCAAACATGCCGCTGGCGATCGAGCCGCTGCATCCCGCCTATGCCGCCGACCGCGCCTGCGTCAACACGACAAAGCAGGCACTCGATCTCTGCGACGCACTGGACCCGCAACGATCGGGCGCGCTCGGCGTCGCCCTCGACGTCTATCACATCTGGTGGGATCCGGAGATGCTGCCGCAGATCGCCCGCACCGGCCGTGATCGCCTGCTGGCGTTCCATGTCTGCGACTGGCTGGTGCCGACCAAAGACATCCTCAACGACCGCGGCATGATGGGTGACGGCGTCATCGATATCAAATCGGTGCGCGCGGCGGTCGAAGCGCAAGGCTTTGCCGGCTATTCCGAGATCGAGATATTTTCGACCGAGTGGTGGGGCAAACCGATGGACGAGGTTTTGAAAACCTGCATCGAGCGGCACCGGACGGTGGTGTGACAGCAAATGAACCTCAGGACTCCGAAACGCGACTAACTCGCAACGGAGATTGAAATGCGTCCTTTCACTGCCTTGTTTTCTCGCTCAGCCTTTATCGTGTTAAGCGCCATCTGCGCCCTGGCGTCGACGGCCGGCGCGGTCCGCGCGGCCACGCTGGATTATCAGGGGGTCTGGACCATCACGACGTCGGAACCGGCGCCTTGGGCGGAGCCCAAGGAAAAGCCTGACGCCTCCGACCTGAAGGCGTTGATCGGCCACACCGTCACGTTCTGGACCGATCGGATCGACGCGCCGCCGCCGCTGGGGTGCAAAAAGCCGCATTACGCCATCAAGCAATATGCGTCCGACATGTTGTTTCAGGGCGGACTGACCAATCCCGGCAAACAGGCCCCGGCGCTGGGCTTTACCGACAAGACGATCCCGACAGTCGAGACCGGATGCGACGGCGCCATCGACTTTCATTTCGTCAACGCCGGTGCCGCGCTGTTTGGACTCAACAACCGGATCTATCGGATGGAACGCAAGCCACACTGAATTTGTGCGGCAGCAGCCTCAGGTCGCCGGCTGTTCGGATCGAGTCAGGGGCTGGCGACCTGCTGCAGCGTGTTGAAGCGGGCCTTCTGCTCGCTGCTCAGTTCGGCATAGAACTCGTCCAGCGCGGGCTGCACCCTGTTCGCAGCCTCCAGCATGGCCTCAAGCCGCTTCTCCATCGCCTGCAACCGCCCGACCGGCGTCAGCGGCAGTTCGTCCGGGCAAGCCGCCTGCAATCCCTTGACGGCCTTCCCGGTCGCTGCGCCCAGGCGGTCGAGCGCTTCCTTTTGCTTGCCGGCCGGGTGCACCACGGCCTCGATCCGCTCGATCGGCAGCTGGGTCAGGCTGGATTTTGGCTGGCCGCAGCTCTCGGACTGCGCATTCGCATCCTGCTCCGGTTGCTGCGGTGGACGCTCGCCGACATGAGGACCAAGCGCGTTGAAGCGGGCCTGTTGCTCGTCGCTCAGCGAAGTATAGAATTTCTCCAGTGCCGGCCGCACGATCCGCACCGCCTCGAGCGTGGCGCTGACGCGGTTCGTCATCGCCCGCAGGCGGCCGGGTGGCGTCATCGCATAGGTATCGGCGCAGGATTGCTTGAATACATCGGCAGCCTTCGCCGCGGCGGTCCTCAATTCATCCAGCAACGCGCGCTGCGCGGGCGTCGGACGCACCGCCCGCGTGATCGACGCAAGCGGCCAGGCGGTGACGCCCTTGTCCGGATCGCCGCACAATTGCCGCAGGGATTGCGTGTCAGCGCTTGGCCGTTGGCGTGCGGGTGAAGCGTATCCGGCGAACTCGCCGCCGGGTTCCCGGCCAAGCATAGCGTAGGCGGAATATGGACTTTCGTCGCCCCAGAATACGGTGTCGACGAAGTCGTCATAGGCGTACGCCCAATAGCCGGGGTCATAGGCATAAGGCCAGAACGTGTAGTCGAAGATGTCGGAATAGGCATAGGGCCAGAATACCGGGCCAAGCCATGGCACGAACGCCGCATGCAGGCCGCGCCGCCACGCGAAGCGGGGCGCCCAGCCGTGCTGTCGCACGGTCATTGTCGCCTGGGCCTGCGGGTTGGCAGCGTTGCGGAAGCGCGCGGCGAACCGCCCGCGTTCGGCAGCCTGCACGGCGGCAGCAGCTGCTGCTGCGCGCCCAGCCGCGGGAGACTGCAGTCCCAACTGCTTCTGGCGCGCCAGATCGCTCTGCTGCGCATGCTGCTCACGCTCGAGCAGGCGGTTCTGCGCTGTGAGCGACCGTTGCTGTTCGCGTTGCGCCCGCGCGCCTTGCGGCTTCTGCGACTGCAATTGCTGCACGCGCTGCTGCAGATGATCGATGCGCGCCTGACGCTCTACGCTTTGGCGCGAAAGCATCTCGCGCTGTCGTTCTTGCACGATTTGCTGTCGCTGCTGGATGTTTTGGTCGCGCTGTTCCTGGCGCGACAGACGCTCGCTCAATACGGGCGCTGTGTGGGGGCGCGATGGTGCGGCAATCTGGGGCTCCGGCCGCTGCGTCATGGCTGAACGCTGCGGCAGCGCCGCCGGACCACGATGGAACTCGGGAGCTGCAACGCGCGGTGCAACATGCACCTGCGGCGGTGCGGCGAAGTGAGGTATCGGACGTGCCGCCATGGCTGGAGGCGGCTGGAACGCAGGTGCGGCCGGCCGCGCCATGGCCGGCGGCGCTGCGGGATGAAATGCTGCGGCTGCCGGCGCCGCCGGCCGCGCGGCCGCCGCCGGCGGTCCATGCCCTTTCTCCTGGGCGTGCGCGCCGACGCTCGCCGCGATCGCAGAAGCACCAACAACAAACGCTGCAAAGCACGCGCCACGCGGAAGCATGATCATAGCTCCCCGGTAGGTCCGGTTGCCCACCGAACTCAACGCGACAGCGCAAGATTGGTTCGCCTGCCGGCGATTACGGCATTGCGATTTTACGCCGCAGGAGAACGGGTGAACCCAATTTGCTCAGGAGAGTCGGCGGCTGCGCATTACCATCATGACAAATCCTGCTTCAGCGTCGCATCGATCCGCTCCAACGCCCAGTCGACCTGATCGCTTGTGATCACCAGCGGCGGGGCGATGCGGATGGTATGTTCGTGGGTGTCCTTGGCGAGGATACCGCTTTCCCGCAGCGCCTCGCAGTAGCGCCGCGCGCGCCCGGCCTCCGGGTGAAGCTCGACCGCCAGCATCAGTCCGCGGCCGCGCACCTCGCGGACAATGTTGGCGCGGATCTTCCTGAGGCCGTCGAGGAAACGCGCGCCTTGCACGGCCGCATTCTCGATCATGCCTTCCTCGACCAGCACGCGGAGCGCGGCCCGCGCCACCGCGCAGGCGAGCGGGTTGCCGCCGAAGGTCGAACCGTGCTGGCCGGGTTGCAGGGCGCCGAGCACGTCGTTGTTCGAAAGCACCGCCGAGACCGGATAGAAGCCGCCGGACAGCGCCTTGCCGATCAGCGTCACGTCGGCCTCGATGCCCTCGTGCTGCTCGGCGAGCAGCTTGCCGGTGCGGCCGAGCCCGGTCTGGATCTCGTCGAGGATCAGCATCACGTCGTGCGCGGTGCAGAGTTCGCGCACCTTCGTGAGATAGCCTGGCGGTGGAATGATGACGCCGGCCTCGCCCTGGATCGGCTCGACCAGGAAGGCGACCGTGTTCGGCGTGATCGCCGCCTCGAGCGCCACGGCGTCGCCGAACGGAATGATCTTGAAGCCCGGAGCGAACGGCCCAAAATCGCCTGCGTGTCTCAGGGTCGGTGCAGAAACCGACGATGCCGAGCGTGCGGCCGTGGAAATTGTTGGCGCAGACGATGATTTCGGCTTGCCCGTCCGGCACACCCTTCACCTCATAGCCCCATTTGCGCACGGACTTGATCGCGCTCTCCACCGCCTCGGCGCCGCTGTTCATCGGCAGCACCTTGTGGGAGCCGGTGAGCTGCGCAATCTGCTCGTAGAAGAGGCCCAGTTGGTCGTTGTGGAAGGCGCGGGAGGTCAGCGTCAGTTTGCCCGCCTGTTCCACCATGGCGGCCAGGATTTTGGGATGGCAGTGGCCCTGGTTCACCGCCGAGTAGGCGGAGAGGCAATCGAGATATCGGTTACCGTCGGTATCCCAGACCCAGACGCCTTCGCCGCGCGACAGGACGACGCCGATCGGCTCGTAATTATAGGTGCCAAAGCGGGCTTCAGTCGCGAGGAAGTCAGCGAGCGATCGATGCATCTTTCATCACTCCCCTTGCTGGCCGCGCCTGCGCAAGATCGGGCTGCTCCGGCTAGCGCCGATCGTGGTGCCATCATCAGTGAATTGGGCATCGGCCCGCGCGCATTGAAGGGTTTTTGCCGACCCAATGGCACAATATTCTTTTGCGGCCGCGCCCCACCTCATGGGCAAGTCACATCGCCCGCCTGGGCGTCTCAGGAATCCCGGTCCTGGTGCGCCAGCTGCAGCGTCACCAGCCTTGCCAGCAGGGTCGCGGGATAGAGCTGGCCGAAGACTGCTTCCAGATTGCACAGGCTGCGGGCGATCGGATCGATCGGAGAGACATCACCGTAGCCGGTCGTCGTCAGCGTCGCGAAGCTGAAATAGATCAGCCGGCTCGCCAGCGCCGGACTGTCCTCCACCTCCATGCCGGCAAAGGCTTGCGGGTGGAGCGTTCCGACGAAGGTAAACAACGCAGCAAAGATGACGGCGACCGTCAGGTACAGCAGGACGGCGCCGACGACGCGGTGATAGTTGATCCGTCCCGGCGCAAAGGTCGCCCGCGCGACCACCCATCCCATCGTCAGGCCCATGATCAGCCAGGAGCCCGCGAACAGGTTCAAATCGAGGATGGAGGGCGATCTTAGTCGCAAGGCCGCGCCGCTAATCACCATCGCGAGCGCGACCAGCATTGCGACGACAGCCGTTCGGCTTCCCGACATGAAGAACACGCCGCCGACCAGAAACAGCGCCAGCACCAGCTCGAACACCTGAAACGCGAAGACCCCGCGCGCCTGCAGCGGGGCCACGACAAACAGCATGACGACGAGCAGCGCGGTGAGGGCGGTCAGCAGGGGATCGGCCCAGCGGTCGCGCAATTGATCGAGGTTCATGGGATCAGGCTTCAATTCATCGGCGATGGCGAGTTTGATACAGCTTAGCTGACCATGCACGGTATGGCTAAAAATCCCCTGAATCGCACCCTGCCGCCGCGAACCGGCGCGCCGGCCAGCGCATAGCCCGGAAACCGCGCCACAAATCGCGAAACCGCGATCGCGCCTTCGAGCCGCGCCAGCGCCATCCCGGCGCATTGATGCGCGCCGGTGCCGAAGGCGAGATGGCGGTTCGGGGTGCGGCCGATGTCGAGGTGTTCGGGATCGGCGAATTGTGCGGGATCGCGGTTGGCGGCGCCGATGCACAGCGTGACCGGCGTGCCGGCGGGCAGCGCGATGCCGCCGAGTTCGACCGGCTCCACGGTGATGCGGTTGCCGAGCTGGTTCGAGCTTTCGAACCGCAGCATTTCCTCGACTGCGGTCTTGATCATTTCGGGATGTTCGATCAGCCGCTGTTTCTCGGCGGGATGCTCCTGCAGCGCCACCAGCCCGTTGCCGATCAAATTGGTCGTGGTCTCGTGGCCGGCGTTGAGCAGGAAGATGCAATTGTGCAGCAATTCCTTTTCGGTCAGCCGTTCGCCATTGTCTTCACCCTGGATCAGCCGCGTCAGCACGTCGTTGAGGGGATTGCCGGGCTTGGCGCGCCGCTTCTCGACCAGGCCTTCGAGATAGCCGAGAAAATCCCTCACCGCCGAATTGCCGCGGGCAAAGACGTCCGGGCTGACGACCGGTTCGAGCGCGCCCAAAATCGCCAGCGACCAGCCGCGCAGCGGTTCGCGCTCGTCATGGGGCACGTCGAGCAGATTGCCGATCACCTCAATCGGGATCGCGGAAGCAAAATCGTCGATCAGATCAACTTTGCCCCTGGCGGCGAGGCCATCGAGCAGGCGGTCGACCAGCGCGACCAGATCGGGCTCCATCGCCGCGATCGCGCGCGGCGACAGCGCGCCCATGATCAGCCGCCGCACGCGGGTGTGGGCAGGCGGATCGTTGAAGACGAGGCTGGTGGTGTGGTGCTCGTAGAGCAGGGAGGCGCCGTATTTCGGCGCAAACTCCTTCTTCTTGTCCGATGAGAAGATTTTTGTACTTTTGTAGGCTGAGACCAGATCGTCGTAGCGGGTCAGGAACCAGGAACCGTTCGGCATCTTCTTGACCGGCTCGTGCTCGCGAAGGGCGCGATAGGTCGGATAGGGGTTGGCATAGAATTCCGGCGTGAGTTTCTCGAGGTCGAAATTGGCCGCCAGTTCGCGCGCGTCAGCAGTCATGGCTGTCACTCTGGTGAAGACGGACAAGAGCGACCGGCAATTAGTCGCATCTGCAACTATCTTAAATGCCGTTCGCGCGCCGGCGTCAACTCGGATTGGAGGCGTCCGATACGGCCGCGACGTCCGGCGCGGGACCACAACCGGCGCGTCGGGGTTGCAAGCCGATCCGAATGAGCCGCAAATGGTGCGCGCGGGGTCTTCCGAAAACCGACGTCTAAACAAGGCGATGACGGGTGTGATCTTTACGCCGCTACGTCCTGGAATCCGCCGGGTGCGCCGCAATAATTCCTTGACTTCGCCATGGTGAGTGATTACTCACACCCCCATGTCCACCCTACGCATGACCAGTGATTTACGGCGGCAATTGATCTTGAGTGCCGCCAAACGATGCTTCGCCCGCCATGGCTTTGCCGGAACCACGACCAAAAGCGTCGCGGCGGCGGCGGCCATATCGGAAGGACTATTGTTCAAGCACTTCCCGTCCAAGGCGGCGCTGTACGCCGAAATCCTCGCCGAAGAGTGCGAGGCCGACCCGGATCTGGCGCATCTGCTCGGCCAGGAACCGTCGACCGCAACGTTGGTCGAACTGGTCAAGGGCATGGTCGGCCACTTCATGGAGATCGCCGACGGTCCGGACGAAGAGGAAGCCCAACGCATCCGCCTGATGGCGAGCAGCCATCTCGACGACGGCGAGTTCGCCCGGCTGCTCTATGGCAAGGTCGAGGATCTGATCGGGTCGGTGTTCACCGCATCGCTCGAAAGCGCGATCGCGGCCGGCGATGCCTCGCCGATCGGCAACGCGCCGCTCAACCTGTTCTGGTTTGCGCACCATACCGTGTTGATGGCAGCGCTGGCGCGGCTTCCCGCCGTGCCCTGTCTTTCCTATGGCGATGCCGCCGGCCTCGAGCGGCAGCTTTGCCAGTTCATTCTTCGCGGCATCGGACTTAACGAGGCCGCAATTGATTTTCATCTGGATCGCGAGCTGTCGCCGAATTCGGGACAATCGGTAACCGCAGAAAGTGCATGACATGAATATCGTGACCGAAAGCCATATCTCGGGCGAGCCAATCGGCGATAAGGCGCGCAAGCGTCCCGTGCGGATGGTGCGCTGGTTCATCATCGTCGGGCTGTTGCTGTCGCTGCTGGTCGGCGGCCTCGTCTATTTCAACTACTTCCGCGGCAAGATGATCGCGCAGTTCTTTGCCAACAACAAGCCGCCGCCGGCAAGCGTCAGCATTGCCGAAGCCAAGTCCGAGGTGATTCCGAACCTGTTGACCGCGGTCGGCGATCTCGCCGCCGTGCACCAGGTCAACGTCACCTCCGACGTCAACGGGCGTATTACCGACATCATGTTCACCGCGGGCGCCAGCGTGAAGGCCGGTACGCCGCTGGTTCAGCTGTTCGATGCCCCCGATCAGGGCGACCTCGCCAACTTCAAGGCGCAGGCGACCGTGGCGCAGCTCTCGCTCGACCGCGCCAAGCAGCTCGCCGCGCGCCAGTTCGGCCCGCAGGCGACCGTCGATACCGCGCAGGCCGCCTTCGACCAGGCCCAGGCCGGCATCGCCAAGACCGAAGCCATCATCTCGCAGAAGCTGGTGCGCGCACCGTTCGACGGCGAACTCGGCACCCGCAGGGTCGAGGTCGGCCAGTACCTGACCGCCGGCACCCAGATCGTCTCGTTGACCGATCTGTCGCAACTCTATGCGAACTTCACCGTGACGGAGAAGGACAGCGCTGCGCTCAAGGTCGGACAGGTCGTGCGGATCAAGGTGGACGCCTATCCGGGCCGGGACTTCGAGGGCAAGATCACCACCATCGAGCCGCAGATCGCGACCGATACGCGCAACATCCGCGTGCAGGCGACGATCGCCAATCCCGAGCGCATCCTCAAGCCCGGCATGTTCACGACCACCACCGTGGTGCTGCCGGAGAAGCCGGCGGTCGTCACCGTGCCCGAAACCGCCGTCGATTACACGCTCTACGGCGACTCGGTCTACCTGATCACCGAAAAGAAGGGTGACGACGGCAAGTCCAGCCTGACCGTGACGCGCACCTTCGTGCAGTCCGGCAACCGGATCAACGGCCGCGCCGAAATCCTGAAAGGCTTGAAGCCGGGTGACCGCGTCGTGGCGGTCGGCCAGAACAAGCTGCAGCCGGGCGCCGCAGTGACGATCTCTGCCGATCCGCAGCCGTCGATCCCCGCGCAGCCGCCGCGCTACTGATAACGAGCAAGAGACCATTCGATGGCCTTTACCGACATCTTCATCAAGCGTCCGGTGCTTTCCGTCGTCGTCAGCCTGCTGATCCTTCTGATCGGCTTGCGCGCAGCGACCGTATTGCCGATCCGGCAATATCCGAAACTGTCCAACACGGTCGTCAACGTCACGACCTCGTATCCCGGCGCGTCGGCGGACCTGATCCAGGGCTTCATCACCACGCCGATCGAGCAGGCGGTCGCCTCCGCAGAGGGCGTCGACTACATCACCTCGTCGTCGGTGCTCGGCACCTCCACGATCCAGGTCTACATCAAGCTGAATTTCGACCCGAACCAGGCGCTGACCGAAGTGCTCGCCAAGGTGAACTCGGTCAAATATCTGATCCCGAAGGAATCCAACGACCCGATCGTCACCAAGACCACCGGGCAGACCACAGCGGTGATGTATCTCGGCTTCTCCAGCGAGGAGCTCTCGGGATCCGCGATCTCGGATTACCTCACGCGCGTGGTCCAGCCGGTGCTGTCGACGGTCGACGGCGTGGCGTCGGCCGACATCCTCGGCGGTCAGACCTTCGCGATGCGGCTGTGGCTCGATCCGGTCAAGATGGCCGGACGCGGGGTGTCGCCGAACGACGTGTCGGTTGCGATCGCCGCCAATAACTTCCAGGCCGCAGCCGGCCAGGCCAAGGGCTATTTCATCGTCTCCAACGTCTCGACCAATACCGATCTGCGCAACCTCGACCAGTTCAAGCGCATGATCGTCAAGTCCAAGGACGGCGGTTTCGTCCGGATCGAGGATGTCGCGACCGTCGAGCTCGCCGCGCAAAGCTCGGATGCGAGCGTCGCCTTCAACGGCGAACACGCGATCTTCATCGGCGTACAGGCAACGCCGCAAGGCAACCCCCTGACGCTGGTCAAGGGCGTCCGCGCGCTGTTCCCTGAGCTTGAACGCAACTTGCCGCCGTCGATGAAGATGAAGGTGGCCTACGATTCCACCAAATTCATTCAGTCCTCGATCGACGAGGTCGAGAAGACGCTCGGCGAAGCCGTGCTGATCGTCGTCGTGGTGATCTTCCTGTTCCTGGCCTCGTTCCGTTCGGTCATCATTCCCGTCGTCACTATCCCGCTGTCGCTGATCGGCGTCTGCAGCCTGATGCTGATCATGGGCTTCAGCTTCAACCTGCTGACGCTGCTGGCGATGGTGCTGGCGATCGGGCTTGTGGTCGACGACGCCATCGTGGTGGTGGAGAACATCCACCGCCATCTGGAAGAGGGCAAAACGCCGGTGCAGGCATCACTGCAGGGCGCGCGCGAAATCGTCGGTCCCGTGGTCTCGATGACGATCACGCTCGCGGCCGTGTACGCGCCGATCGGCTTCCTCGGCGGCCTCACCGGCTCGCTTTTCCGCGAATTCGCCTTTACGCTGGCGGGCTCTGTGATCGTGTCGGGAGTGATCGCGCTGACGCTGTCGCCGATGATGTGCTCGATCTTCCTGAAGGATGCCGACGAGGGGCGTTTCGCGAAACTCGTCAACAAGGTATTCGGCGCGATGACACGCTGGTACGGACGCAAGCTCGACCGTTCGCTCGACTACCGTCCGATCACACTGTTGCTGGCGCTCACCATTTTGGGCCTCGTCGGTTTCTTGTGGATGCACACGCCAGCCGAACTGGCGCCCGAAGAAGACCAGGGCATCGTGTTTGCGGTGACCAAGGCGCCGAAATACGCCAACATCGACTATATCGACTTTTACGGCGAGAAGCTTGACAAGGAGTTCGCAGAAGTTCCCGGAAACCGACCTTCGCTTCGTGCTGAACGGCATCAACGGACCGCAGGGCGGCATCGCCGGCATGTTGCTCAAGCCGTGGGATGAGCGCACGCGTTCGTCGATCAAGCTGAAACCGCTGGTGCAGGCGGAGCTCTCCAAGATCGAGGGCGTCAATGCGTTCGCCTTCAACCTGCCGCCGCTGCCGGGCGGGCCGGGCGGTCTGCCCGTGCAGATGGTGATCAATTCGACCGCCGGTTTCCAGTCGGTCTATGAACAGATGGCCAAGCTGAAGGATTCCGCGCGCAAGAGCGGCCTGTTCATCGTCTCCGACAGCGACCTCGACTTCAACCAGCCGGTGGTGCGGGTCAAGATCGACCGCTCCAAGGCGAGCGACCTCGGCATCAACATGCAGCAGGTCGGCAATACGCTGGCGACCTTGCTGGGCGGCAACTACGTCAACCGCTTCAATCTCGAGGGGCGGTCGTATCAGGTGATCCCGCAGGTGCCGCGCGGCACACGACTGTCGCCGGAAGCGCTCGGTGGCTACTACGTGCCGACGAACACCGGCAACCTGGTGCCACTCTCGACCATCGTCTCGATCGAGACCGGCACCGATCCGAATTCGCTGACGCACTATAACCAGCTCAACTCCGCGACCTTCCAGGCGGTGCCGATGCCGGGCGTCACGGTTGGCCAGGCCGTCGCCTTCCTCGAAGGCGAAGCGAAGAAGCTGCCGGCCGGCTTCAGCCACGACTATCTGGCCGACTCCCGCCAATATGTGCAGGAAGGCAATCAGCTTCTTATTACGCTCGGCTTCGCGATCATCATCATTTTCCTGGTGCTGGCGGCGCAATTCGAGAGCCTGTGGGACCCGCTGGTGATCATGGTCAGCGTCCCCATGGCAATCGTCGGCGCACTGATCCCGCTGTTCTTCGGTGCGGCGACCATGAACATCTACACGCAGGTGGGATTGCTGACGCTGGTCGGCCTGATCACCAAGCACGGCATCCTGATGGTGGAATTCGCCAAGGAGCTGCAGCTCAACGAGGGTCTCGACAAGCGCTCGGCGATCGAGATGGCGGCCCGGATCCGGCTTCGCCCAATCCTGATGACGACGGCCGCCATGGTCACTGGTCTGCTGCCGCTGTTGACCGCGACCGGCGCCGGTGCGGCGAGCCGGTTCTCGATCGGCCTTGTGGTCGTCTCGGGCATGTCGATCGGCACGATGTTCACGCTGTTCGTGCTACCCGCGGTCTACGTGACGCTCGCCACCGATCACCGCGCCAGGGCCGGGTCCGACCGGACCAAACAGATCGCGGATTTCGATCTCGACCGGACGGCGCTCAAACCGACCTGAGTTCCAGGCGTCATCCCACTTAAATCAGGCGGCAATGGCGATGGCCGTTGCCGCCTTTTCCTTGTGCCGTGATATGCTGAGGCGCGAGCTGCCGCGAGCGCAGTCTTCAAAAGGACGCCGCCATGAAGCGACGCGAATTCTTGACGCTTCTCGGCGGTGCCGGGCTGGCCGCTCCGCGGACGGCATTGGCGCAGGCGTCCGGCCGGACCTATCATTTGGGCACACTGCATCCGGCGTCACCGGAGACGACGGAAACTCCTTTTGGAAAAGTGATCGTGAAGGCGCTGGCCGAGCGCGGATACGTCCTCGGTCGGGACCTGACCTTTGAAGCGCGGGGCGCCATGGGGGACGTCGCCAGACTGCCGGCGCTGCTCGCAGAGTTGAAAGCGCGGAAAGTCGACGTCGTCATTGTCGTCGGTTATCCCGCCGCGTTGGCAGCAAAGTCGGCCGGCATACCGACGGTGGGTGCCACCGGTCTCGGGGATCCCGTCGAAACCAAACTGATCGACAGCCTGGCGCATCCGGGCGGCAACGTGACGGGCATTTCCGACGTGGCGACCGAACTGACGACGAAGCGGCTTTCGCTGTTGAAGGAGATGTCGCCGAAGCTGCAAAAGGTGGCGATGCTCTGGAACAAGGACGACCTCGGGATGTCCTTGCGTTACGAGGCCTCAGCCAAGGTCGCTCAATCGATCGGTGTGACGGTCCAGGCCATCGGCGTCCGTGAGCCCGATGACTTCAATGAGGCCTTCGCGGTGATGAACGCAGACCTGCCGGACGCCATCCTGATGGTCGCCGACTCGCTCACGATCCTCAATCGCCGCCGCGTGTTTGAATTTGCCGCAGCCAGGAAACTGCCGGCCATCTACGAGTATGATTTCCTGGTCCGCGACGGCGGCCTGATGTCCTATGGGCCGGACCTGACGGAATCCTTTGAGCGGGCGGCGGCGCTGGCCGACCGTATCTTCAAGGGAGCGAGCCCCGGCGACCTGCCGTTCGAGCAGCCGATCCGTTACCCTTTCGTGCTTAACCTTAAGACGGCCAAGGCAATTGGCCTCGAGATCCCGCCCAAACTGCTGGCGCTGGCCGACGAAGTGATCGAGTAGCGGTCCTGTCTTGCCGCATTGCGGCAAAGACAAATTCCTGTGATCTTGCTAGACAGGGCCGGATGAGCATTTCCCTGCATCCCGATACACCGGAAGGCCGGACGCTGGCAGCACCGCCCGCGGCGGGCGCTGATCCCGTGCCGGCGACGTCGGGACCAAAAATCCGCAGCCGGCTGTTCACCAAATACGTCGCGCTGTTCGTGGTCGTGGTCGGAGTCGCGCTGGCGTCGAACGGGATCTTCGAGGTTTTCTTCTATTACCGCGAGCACAAGCTGGCGCTGATCCGGATTCAGCACGAGCAGGCCGAAGCCGCCGCCGCCAAGATCAGCCAGTTCATCAAGGAAATCGAAAGCCAGCTCGGCTGGACCACGCAATTGCCCTGGCCCGCGGCTTCGGTGCAGGATCGCGAGGTGCAGGAAAAGGCGCTGCAGGAGCGCCGCTTCGACGCGCTACGCCTGCTCAGGCAGGTGCCGGCGATCACCGAACTGTCGCAGATCAATTCCGCCGGCAAGGAACGCCTGCGGGTCTCGCGTCTGGCCATGGACGTGACGAACTCGGGCCTCGATCTTTCCAAGGAGCCGAAATTCACCGAGGCCGTCGCCAACAAGGTCTATTACGGCCCGGTCTATTTCCGCCGCGAAGTCCGAGCCCTATATGACGCTTTCGCTGGCGGGCACCCGCAAGGATGCCGGCGTCAGCATTGCCGAGGTCAATCTGAAGCTGATCTGGGACGTGGTCTCGCAGATCAAGGTCGGTGAAAAGGGCCATGCCTATGTGGTGGGCTCGCAGGGGCGGCTGATCGCGCATCCCGACATCAGCCTGGTGCTGCGCAACACCGACATGTCGAAGCTCGCGCAGGTGCAGGCGGCGATGTCGGGCAATCCTGACAGCGTGGACCCGCTGCAGGGCGCGCTCAACATCCAGGGCCAGGAGGTGCTGACGGCCTCCGCACCGATCGCGCCGCTGAAATGGACGATGTTCGTCGAGCTGCCGGTCAAGGAAGCCTATGCCTCGCTGTACCAGGCGCTGCAACGGCTCGCGATCGTGCTGGCGGTGGCCTCGATCTTCGCGGTGCTCGCCGGAATCTTCCTCGCACGTCGCATGGTCGGGCCAATTCAGGCGCTACGCGCCGGCGCGGAACGCATCGGTGGCGGCGATTTCGCCCAGCGCATCAACATCAAGACCGGCGACGAGCTGGAAGGGCTCGCCAACCAGTTCAATGACATGGGCTCGCGCTTGCAGGAATCCTACGCCGACCTCGAAAACAAGGTCGAACAGCGCACCGCGGAGCTGAGCGAATCCCTGCAGCATCAGACGGCAACGTCCGAGGTGCTGCAGGTCATCAGCCGCTCGCCGGGCGAGTTAAATCCGGTGTTCCAGACGATCCTGTCGCGCGCGACGCGTATTTGCGATGCCCAATTCGGCCTGCTGCTTCTGTATGAAGACGAAGGCTTCCGTTGCGCTTCGATGTTCAATCTGCCGCCAGCTTTTGCCGAAACCTTCACGCGCAACCCGGTCATCTACCCGCCGCCGACCGATCCGTTGGGCCGGCTCGTCCGGAGCCACCAGCTCATTCATGTCTCGGATATCACGCAAGAGCCGGACTATGTGGCGGGCTTCCCCCCGATCGTGGAACTCGCCGAATTCGGTGGTTGCCGGACACTCTTGCTGGTGCCTATGTTGAAGGAGGCCAGCCTTGTCGGCGTGATTGCAATTTTCCGGCAGACCATTCGCCCGTTTACGGACAAGCAGATTGATCTGGTGACGAGCTTCGCCAGTCAAGCCGTCATCGCCATCGAGAACGGGAGGTTGCTGAGTGAGTTGCGCCTGCGAACGGATGATCTGAGCGAATCCCTGCAGCAGCAGACCGCGACCGCCGACGTGCTCAAGGTCATCAGCCGCTCGGCGTTCGACCTCAAATCGGTGCTGACGACACTGACGAAGTCAGCCAAGGCGCTGTGCGGCGCATCGCTCGGCATCATTTCGCTGCGCGATGGCGACGTCATGCGGCTGCAGGCTGAATCCGGCTGCCCACAGGTCTTCATCGATTTCATGCAGGCCAATCCGATCAGGGCCAACCGTGACACCATCACCGGCCGGGTCTTCCTGGACGGCAAGCCGGTCCATGTGCCGGACGTGCAGGCCGACGCCGAGTACAATTTTGGTCAGGCTCCTGCGATTGGCCTTTACCGGGCCGTGCTCGCGGTGCCCCTGATGCGCGACGGCGCGGTCGAAGGCACATTGCTGCTGGGAAGGCCGGACCCCGGCCCCTTCAGCCAGCGCCAGATCGATCTGGTACAAACCTTCGCCGACCAGGCCGTTATTGCCATCGAGAACGTGCGCCTGTTCGAGCAGGTGCAGGCGCGCACCAGAGAACTCTCGCTTTCGCTCGAAGACCTTCGCACCGCGCAGGACCGGCTGGTGCAGACCGAAAAACTCGCATCGCTCGGCCAGCTCACCGCCGGCATCGCCCACGAAATCGAGAATCCGCTGAATTTCGTCAACAATTTCTCGGCGCTGTCGTCGGAACTGATCGACGAGCTGAACGATGTGCTGAGGCCCGCGGCACTCGACGACAAGACGCGCGAAGAGATCGACGAACTCACGCATATGCTGAAGGGCAATCTGGAAAAAGTAGTGCAGCACGGCAAGCGCGCCGATTCAATCGTCAAGAACATGCTGCTGCATTCGCGCGAAGGATCGGGCGAGCACCGTCCCGCCGACATCAACGCGATCGTCGAAGAGAGCCTCAACCTGGCCTATCACGGTGCGCGCGCGGAAAGGCCCGGCTTCAATGTCACGCTGCAGCGTGACTTCGATCCGGCGGCCGGGATGATCGACCTCTATCCGCAGGAAATCACCCGCGTGTTCCTCAATTTGATTTCGAACGGCTTCTATGCCGCCGCCAAGCGCAAGGAAGCCGGCGATGAGACCTTCGAGCCGACATTGAAAGCGTCGACCAAAAGCCTCGGCGCCAGGGTCGAAATCCGGATTCGCGACAATGGCACCGGTATCCCATTGGAAGTGAAGGAGAAAATGTTCAACCCCTTCTTTACCACCAAGCCCGCGGGCGAAGGCACCGGGCTTGGCCTGTCGATGAGCCACGACATTGTGGTGAAACAGCATGGCGGCACAATCGACGTCGATACCGAGCCGGGCGTATTCACCGAATTCATCATTACGCTGCCGCGAACGGGCGCAGCACAGCCAAAGGCATGATCCGGAACAGTGGAAGCCGGTTTTCGGACCGGATCATGCGCAAATTTATTGGAGGCAGGAATTGAGCGTTTACATACTCGTCGTCGATGATGAGCCCGATGTCGAAGCCTTGTTTCGCCAGCAATTCCGGCGCGATCTCAAGTCCGGGCGCTTTACGATGGAGTTTGCTCCGTCGGCGCCCGCGGCCTTGCTGCGTGCCGCGGAAATTCGTGACCCGTCGCTGATCCTGATCCTGTCGGACATCAACATGCCCGGCATGAGCGGACTTGAAATGCTGCCGAAGGTGCGCGCCGAACGCCCCGACGTGCCCGTGATCATGATCACCGCCTATGGCGACGCGGAGACGCGGCGCAAGGCGATCGAGCGCGGCGCGGTGGGTCTGCTGACCAAGCCGATCGATTTCGCGCTGCTGCGCCACGAGATCGATACCAGGCTCGGACAAGCCGCATGACCGCGACCATCCTCGTCGTCGATGACGAGCCCGATCTCGAGGCTCTGATACTGCAGAAATTTCGCCGGCAGATCCGCGACGGCGCGGTGGCCTTCATGTTCGCCCGTGACGGGATCGAGGCGCTGGCCTCGATCGAGCAGCACCCGCATGTCGACATGGTGGTGTCCGATATCAATATGCCCAGGATGGACGGGCTGTCACTGCTCGCGAAGCTGCAGGAGGCCGAGGACAAGAAATCGACCGTCATCGTCTCCGCCTATGGCGACATGAGCAACATCCGCACCGCGATGAACCGCGGCGCGTTCGATTTTCTGACCAAGCCGATCGACTTCGGCGATCTCGAAATGACGATCGACAAGACCATCCGCCATATCGAGATGATGCGTGAGGCGCGTCTTCGCCAGGCCGAGGCCGAACGCGCCCACGCCTCGTTGTCGCGGTATTTCTCGCCGCAGATCGCCGCAAGGCTTGCCGCAATCGGCGACAGCGACGGCATGGAAGTGCATTGGCGCGAGGTCGCGGTCATCTTCACCGACATCACCGGCTTCACCTCGCTGGTGGAGACCGCGCCGGCCGAAGTGCTGGGCGCGCTGCTCAACGAATATGTCGGAGGGATGACCGACGTCGTGTTCGCCCATGAGGGCACGGTCGCCAAGATCATCGGCGACGCGATCCAGGTTCTGTTCAATGCGCCGGGAGAGCAGGCGGATTATGCCAGGCGCGCGATCGCCTGCGCGCACGATCTCGATATCTGGGCCCAGGCGTTCCGCGAACGCTGGAAGGCGAAGGGCGTGAATTTCGGCGCCACCCGCATCGGCGTTCATGCCGGCCCCGCGCTGGTTGGGAATTTCGGCGGCAGCCGGTTCTTCGATTACACCGCCTATGGCGACACCATCAACACCGCAGCACGGCTCGAGGCCGCCAACAAGTTTCTGGGTACCCGGATCTGCGTCAGCGCCGTGGTGGCCGACGGCGCCGGGGATTTTCGCGGACGGCCGGTCGGCGATCTCATGCTGCGCGGCCGCAGCGAACCGCTGCGCGCCTACGAGCCGTTGCCGGAGACTGTGTTCGCGGGGCCCGCGACGTCGCAATATTCGGATGCCTTCGCCAAGCTCGAAGCCGGCGATGCGACGGCGATGCCGGCTTTTGCGGCGCTGGTCGGCCTGCATGCCGACGATGCCCTCGCCGGCTTTCATCTGAAGCGGCTGTTGAACGGCGCCAAGGGTGTGCGCATGCAGCTGGAATAACGAAATACGAACAACAAGATCTGGGGAACGGACATGACCAGCGATTTTCCAGCCGGGAATTACCGGTTCATTCCAGCCGTGTTTCAGTATTCGAGCGGTGCCGCTGCCAACCCCGGCTTTGAAATCGAGCGCGTGCGCTTCGATAGGCTGCTGCCGCTCGCCGAAGGCTTTGCGCAGATCGCAAAACATATTCAGGCGGCAGGACGGCCGCTGACGTCGTTCTGCGCCTGCGAATTGCGCTCGCCCGCGGCATTTACCGAGGACGGCTTTCGCGCCTTCAACCAGCATTACGTCAAGACGCTGGCGGAGTGGGGTCTGTTCGACGGGACCGTCAATCCGGTGGCACGCAGCAATGTCTGTCCCGAGATCGATCCGCCCGCCGAACCATCGTTCTACGCGTTCTCGTTCACGCGCCCGAACTCTGGCGCGTCGCCATCCTTCGTCATCGCCGGCGGCGCCGAAGCACGCGGCGGCGCCGGTAGCTATCCCGAGCGCATCGTGCGCTACCGCGATCTCAGCCCGGAGGGCTTGAAGGAAAAAGTGAGGTTCACGACCGCAGAGATGGAGCGCCGTCTCGCCGAATTCGGCTTTGGCTGGAAGGATACTACGGCGACGCAGGCCTACACAGTGCACGATTTCCATCCGGTCATGATCGATGAACTGGTGCGGCGCGGCGCCACGCGCTCCGGATTGACCTGGCATTTCGCGCGCCCGCCGGTGATCGACCTCGAATACGAGATGGATTGCCGCAGGGTGTTGCGGGAGATGGTAATTTGAGTTGAGGCCGCCGTTTCTTCACCTCTCCCATCGGGAGAGGTGAAGCGGCGTCTACCGCTCCCTCGGATCAAGCGCGTCGCGCAGGCCGTCGCCGACCAGATTGAACGACAGCACCACCAGGAAGATCGCAAGGCCCGGCCACAGCGCCATCCAGGGCGCGTTGGTCAGGAAGCGCTGCGCGGCGTTCAGCATGCTGCCCCAGGACGGCTGCGGCGGCTGCTGGCCCAGCCCTAGGAACGACAGCGCGGCTTCGGCGATGATAGCGGCCGCAATCGACAGCGTCGCCTGCACCAGCAGCGCCGGCATGATGTTGGGCAGGATGTGGAACAGCGCGATGCGCCAGCGCGGGTTGCCCATTGCGCGCGCGGCCTCGACATAGTCCTCGACCTTGACGCTCATCACCTGCCCACGCGTGAGCCGGATGAAGATCGGGGTCGCGGAGACGCCGATCGCGATCATGGCATTGCCAAGGCTGGGACCCAGAAACGCCGCCAGCGCAATGGCGAGGATCAGGAACGGAATGGCCAGCATCGCATCGGTGATGCGGCTGATCAGGGCGTCGATGAAGCCGCCGCGGTAGCCCGACAGCAATCCCAGGGGAACACCGATGGAAAGCGCAATGCCGACCGAGATCGCGCCGGCCACCAGCGAGGCCCGCGCGCCGTAGATGACGCGGCCAAAAATGTCGCGGCCGAGGTCGTCGGTGCCGAACCAGTGCAATGCCGACGGCGGCTTGCGCACCAGCGACCAGGAGGTCGCGATCGGGTCATATGGCACGATCAGCGGCGCAAACAGCGCCAGCAGGATGAATGTCGCGATCACGACCAGGCCGACCACCGCACCCTGGCGCTGGAACAGCCGGCGTAGCGCCCGCCGCGTCGGGCTCTCCAGTTCCTCGGCAACCGCCATGGGTACGTTGAGCGCAGCGTCGGTCATGCACTCACGCCCTCAGCCGCGGGTTGACCAGTATATAGGCGACGTCGGCGATCAAATTCAGCGTGATGTAGATCGTCGCCGTCACCAGCACGACGCCTTGCACGACCGCATAATCGCGGTTGAACACGGCGTCGACGATCAGTTTTCCAAAACCTGGAATCGAAAAGATCTGCTCGGTCAGCACCGCGCCCGACAACAGCGTGCCGAGTTCGAGCGCGCCGAGCGTAATTACCGGCGTCAGCGCGTTGCGCATCGCGTGCTTGAGGATCACTGAGCGCTCGGAAAGGCCCTTTGCGCGTGCGGTGCGGACGTAGTCGCTTTCCAGCACCTGCAGCATGGCGCTGCGGGTGTGGCGCATCAGCACCGCGGCGATCGCATTGCCGAGCACGAAGGCGGGCATGATGGTGGAGGCGAGGCTGGCGCGCCAGTTTTCTGTCAGCGGCACATAGCCGGAGGCCGGCAGCCAGCCGAGTTCGATCGAGAACAGGAAGATCAGCATGATGCCGAGCCAGAAATTCGGTGTCGAGATTCCCCACAGCGCGAACAGATTGGCGCCGTAGTCCCACATCGTGCCCTTCTTGACCGCCGAGACGACGCCGGCGGGGATGCCGATCAGGAACGCGATCACGATCGCCATCGCCGCGAGCTGCATCGTCACCGGCAGTTTTTGCGCGATCAATTCGCGCACCGGCACCTTGATGCGCAAGGATTCGCCGAAGTCGCCGGACAATACGCCCTTGACCCAGTAGACATATTGCACCGGCACCGGCCGGTCGAGCCGGTACTGCTGCCGGATCTGCTGGATGATGGCGGGATCGCGCTCCTCGCCGGCCATGATCAGCGCGGGATCGCCGGGCAACAAATGCTGCAGCGAAAAGATCAGGATCGACACGAAGAACAGTGTCGGGATCAACTGGACGATCCGCCGTGCGAGGAAGTTCAGCATGGTGCCGGTGTCCCGGGCGCAGTGCGGCGCGTAGCGGCGCGCTGCAGAACCGGGACCCATCTACGACGTGCGGTAGGTCCCGGCTCTGCGGAGCAGCGTAAAAACGCTGCGCCGCGTCCGGGACACGAGAATGCGGGCGCAGCCATGCTCACTTCAGCTTCAGCCCGATCACGCGCACCAGACCGTCGGGCATCTGGCGGTAACCCTCCAGCCTCGCGGTCTGTGCGATCAGGATTTTGCGGTGATAGATGTAGAGGATCGGCTCTTCCTCAAGCGCGGCCTTGGCCAGTTTCTGGTAGATCGCCAGCCGTTGCGCCTGATCGGTGACGAGGCGGCCGTCTTCGAGCGCCTTGTCGGCATCCGGATTGGACCAGGCGCTGTAGTTTTGCGGCGCTCCGGTTTTCAGGAAGATGTAGGAATTGCCGTCGGGATCGATGCGTCCGCTCCACGCCAGCATATAGGCCTGATATTCGCCGGCCTCGGCCTGCTTCAGCGAGGTCGCAAATTCCGTGACCCTGATCTTGATGTCGAAGCCGGTCTCGGCCGCCATCGACTGGATCACCTGCGCCACCGCTTCGGTTTCCGCGCCCTTCGGCACCATGAAATCGACGCTGACCGGTGTGGTTACGCCGGCTTCCTTCAACAGCGCCTTGGCCTTGGCGACGTCGCGCCCGCGCACCGGGAAGGATTTTTGATAGTAGGGATGGTCGGGATTGACCCATTGATTGCCGGGCTGGAACTCGCCGTTGAATACGACCTGATTGATGGCCTCGCGATCGATCGACAGATCGAGCGCCTGGCGCACCTTGGCGGACTGGCTGAGCGGCCCCTTGGCCTTGTCCTTGCCGACGTTCAGGGTCACGCCCTGATAGCCGAGTTCGATTGCGCTGGATAATTTGAGTTTAGGGTCGCTCTGCACCGCCTTGATGTCGGTCGCGAGCAAGCGCTCGATCAGATCGAGGCCGCCGGATTTCAGATTGGCAAGGCGGACAGTCGCATCGACCAGCGGCAGATAGACGATGCGGTCGATATGGACATTGTCCTTGTTCCAGTAGTCGGCGAATTTTTCGAACACGATGCGGTCCTGCTGCACGCGCTCGACGAATTTGTAGGGACCCGCGCAAACCGGGTGCAGCCCGAACTTGTCGCCGAGCTCCTTCGCGGCCTTGGGCGAGACGATCATGCCGGCGCGATCGGTGAGCTGTGCGACCAGCGGTGAGTAGGGCGTCTTCAATACAATCTTGATGGTCAGGGGATCGACGACGTCGATGTGGTCGACGGCGGCAAGCTCCGGCTTGCGAAACGAGGCCGGCATCGTCAGATGGCGATCGAGCGAGAATTTCACGGCCTCCGCGTCGAGCGGTTCGCCGTCCTGGAATTTCACGCCCGGCCGCAGCTTGATCGTGACCTCCTTGCCGTCGGCCGAGGTCTCGTGCGACAGCGCGAGCTGCGGCACGATGTTGAGCTTTTCGTCGATGTCGAACAGCTTGTCGCAGAAGGCGGCGAACACGATCCGGCCGACATAGGTGCGCGCCAGCGTCGGGTCGAGGATATCGGGGTCCTCGGCCAGCCCGATGCGCAGCGTGGTCTGGGCCTGAACACTTGCCTCGAACGACAGCAGCAAAGCCGCCGCCGTCACCGCCAAACGCAGGATTTTCATCGCTCTGTCCCCATGTCCTCTTGGATCAAGTCCCTGATATATCAACCCCGGCCCGAGCGGGCCCTTCCGTTGCACCGCTGAACGCCGCTACCAATTTCTCCAGCGTCGGCGAAAAGCCGCCATCCGCCGGGACGATCGCTTCCGGCGGCGGCAGTTCGGCGGTGCGGTGACAGGCCGTCGCATGCCCCGTGCCGTCGGCCAGCAATTGCGGCTCCTCGACGCGGCAGCGCTGGACCGCATAGGGGCAACGGGTATGAAAGCGGCAGCCCGGGGGCGGATGCAGCGCGCTCGGCATCTCGCCCTGCAGCACGATGCGGCTGCGTTTTGCCCGCGGTTTCGGAACCGGGATCGCCGACAGCAGCGCCCGGCTATAGGGGTGCATTGGCGCTGCGAACAGCGCCTGCGCGTCGGCGATCTCGACGATGGTGCCGAGATTCATCACCGCGACCCGGTCGGCGATGTGTTTCACGACCGCCAGATCGTGCGAGACGAAGATGTAGGCAAGGCCGAGCCGGCCCTGCAGATCGCGGAGCAAGTTCAGAATCTGCGAGCGGATCGAGACGTCCAGCGCCGAGACCGGCTCGTCGCAGATGATCAGCTTCGGTTCCACCGCCAGAGCCCGCGCGATAGCGATGCGCTGGCGCTGGCCGCCGGAAAATTCATGCGGATAGCGCCGCGCAAAGCGCGGCTCGAGCCCGACCAGCCGCAGCAATTCCTCGACCCGCTCGCGCCGGCGCGGCGGCGGTACCAGATCGTGCAGCGCCAAGGGCTCGGTCAGGATCTGGCTCACGGTCATGCGCGGATTGAGCGAGGCGTAGGGGTCCTGAAAGATGATCTGCGCATCCCGGCGAAAGATGCGCAATTGGTTGGCGTCCAATGCAAGCAGGTCACGCCCTTCGAAACGAACCGTGCCGGCGTCCGGCTCGATCAGCCGCAGCACCAGCCGGCTGACGGTGGATTTGCCGCAGCCGAACTCGCCGACCAACGCCAGCGTCTTGCCGGCGTCGACCGAAAAACTGACGCCATCGACCGCTTTGACGTGGGCGGTCGGCCGCCCGAACACCGATCGTTCGGCGACGAAATGTTTGACCAGGCCTTCGACTTCGGAGGAGGGCCCGGATGCGCAGCGACACCCAGCCCTTCCAGTGGGGCCCGGACTCGCAGCGCGACGCGTGGCCGGGGCTCAGCATCGCCAGCGGCGGTGGGGCGGCAAGGCAGATATCGCTGACGAAGGGACAGCGCGCGGCAAAGCGGCAGCCGGTGGGCGGATTGGCCATATTCGGCACCATGCCCTCGATGGTCGCCAGATGCTGTGCGCGGCGGTCGAGCCGCGGGATCGAGCCGAGCAGGCCGACGGTGTAGGGATGCTGCGGGTTGGCAAAGAGTTCATCGACCGGCGCGCGCTCGACGATCTCCCCGGCATACATGACGGCGACTTCGTCGCAGACTTCGGCGACGACGCCGAGATCGTGGGTGATGAGGATGATCGCAGCCCCGCTGGCGGCCTTCAGTTCACGCATCAAATCGAGGATCTGCGCCTGCAAGGTGACGTCGAGCGCGGTGGTCGGCTCGTCCGCGATCAGAAGCCGGGGATCGCAGGCCAGCGCCATCGCGATCATCACGCGCTGGCGCATGCCGCCGGAAAGCTTGTGCGGATATTCGTCGATGCGCTTGTCGGGCGAGGGGATATGGACGCGGCGCAACAGCTCGACGGCGCGCTCGCGCGCCTGGCGCCGCGTTCCGCCGCGGTGGCGCAAAATCGTCTCGATGATCTGGTCGCCGATGGTAAAGCTCGGATTGAGCGAGGTCATCGGCTCCTGGAAGATCATCGCCAGCCGGTTGCCGCGCAGGTCACGCAGCGTCTGGTCGGGGACGTCGAGCAGGTCAAAACCGTCGAACCGGATCGAACCGGAGACTTCGGCGGAGTATTTTGACAACAGCCCCATGATCGCGAGCGAGGTCACGCTCTTGCCGCAGCCGGATTCGCCGACCAGCCCGAGCGTCGCGCCATTGGCGACACTGAGATCGACGCGGTCGACCGCATGGGTCGTACGGCCGTCGTCGCCATGGAAGATGACGCGCAGGCCCTCGATTTCGATCAGCGGGCTTGCGGTCATCGCTTGCTCGCAATCGCGGCGTTGATCCCGGCGTCGATGGTCTCGCGATCGGTGACCCCAGCCGGATTTTTGCGGGTAGGGAGAAATTGCCGGAAATGCACCCAGCGCTCGCGGCTGACTTGTTCAAGCCGCTCCAATTCGGCGAGCGGATCGGAATGATCGTCGACGCGCAGGTCGAGATCGGACCATTCTTCCGCGCCATGGATCAACAGCGCCGCCGATTGCTTGCCGCGCTTGTCGCCGCCGGCGGCCTCGCCGGCCCGCATCGCCGCGATCAGCCGCCGGGCGAAGGGCAGACTGGCATTCGCGACATAGGCCTTTGCAGTGTCGTCTAGCACGGCGGCACCCGCGAGCATGTTGCCCGCAATCGAAAAGGCGTCGCCCTGGATGTGCCCGCACCAGTCGACGCATTCCTTGCCGGTGAAAGACGCGACGCGGGCCTTGGCATCCATGACATGCAGTTGCCGGCTCTCGCGGCCGCTGTCGGCCGCGATCAGAGTCTTGACGATGTCGCCGGGCTCGCGCCCCTCGCGCAGTAATTTCACGCCGTCGATGCCGTAATAGGGATTGACCAGCGCCTGCGTCGCGACCGCGCCAACACCGGCAGCGATATGCGGCACGCGGGCGCCGACCGCGAAAAAGCGCGTCGCGACCGCGATGCCGAAATGGCCGGTGGCGCTATCGCGGGCGATGATCGACCAGGTCATCTCGGGCCTTCTCTGCCTTACCGTCCGGCCGCGTAGCCCTGCATGCCCCGCGGATTGGCGGCGGCGCGGCGGCGGCGGCCAACTTTCGAGGCCGCGGTGAGGCGTCCTTCCGACCAGTCCGGACCGATTTCGACGACGTGGCCGCGGCTCTTCAACGTATCCACGGTCGCCTTCGGCACGCGGTTTTCGAGCACGAGCACGCCGGGACGCGCGGTGCGCGGCCAGAACGAGATCGGGAAATGTTCGGAATGCCAGGCCGGCGCGTCGATCGCCTCCTGCAGGTTCAGTTTGGCGTGGACGTGCCGCAGGAAGAATTGCGTGGTCCATTGATCCTGCTGGTCGCCGCCGGGCGAACCCCAGGCCATGTACGGCTCGCCGTCGCGATAGCACATCGTGGGCGAGAGCGTGGTGCGCGGCCGCTTGCCCGGCGCCAGCGCGGCCGGATGATCCTCCTCGAGCCAGAACATCTGCGCGCGGCTGCCGAGGCAGAAGCCGAGTTCCGGAATCACCGGCGAGGATTGCAGCCAGCCGCCGGACGGCGTCGCCGAAATCATGTTGCCGGCCTGGTCGATGATGTCGAAATGCACGGTGTCGCCACGCACTTCACCGAACCGGCCAACGGTCGGCTCGCCCGCGCCCATCGCGCCAACGGCTTCGCGATGACCTTCGGCGCGGCGCATTTTTACCACCGAGCCAAAGCCTTCCACCGAGCCGGGGACGAAATCGAGCGAGGCCTTGTCCCGGGAGATCAGCTTGCGGCGTTCGTCATTGTAGGCGTCCGACAGCAAGGTCGCGATCGGGATCTCCGTGAATTTCGGATCGCCGTAAAACTTCTCGCGGTCGGCAAAGGCGAGCTTGGCGGCTTCGATCTGCAGATGGATGAATTCGGGGCCGGCGGGATCGAGCCCGTCGAGTTCGAATCCTTTTAGCAGCGCGAGCTGCTGCAGCATCACCGGGCCCTGGCTCCAGACGCCGGCTTTACACACGGTGTAGCGGCCGTAATCATAGGTCAGCGGCGCCTCGATGGTCGGCTGCCAGCGCGCCATGTCGTCGGCCGAGAGCACGCCCTTATGCGGCGAGCCAGTGACGTCCATCACTTCCTGGGTACGGCAGAACTTGTCGATCGCCTCCGCCACAAAACCGTGCGACCAGGCTTTTCGCGCGGCTTCGATCTGCGCGACCCGATCGGAGCCCGCGCTTTCGGCTTCCTTCAGAATCCGCGCATAGGTTTCCGAAAGTGTCTTGTTGGTGAAGAGCGTGCCCGGTTTGGGTACCTCATTGTTCGGCAGATAGACCGCAGCCGACGTGGTCCAATGATTGCGGAACAATTTCTCGACGATCTGGATCGTGGCGGCGGCGCGCTCGACCAGCGGGTAACCATCGCGGGCATAGGCGATCGCGGGCTCCAGTACGTCGCGCAACCGCATCGTGCCGTAGTCGCGCAGCAGCAGCATCCAGGATTCGAACGTGCCGGGCACGCAGGCGGCGAGCAGTCCGGTGCCGGGCACCATCTCCAGCCCCTCGCTGCGATAATGCGCGATGGTCGCTTTGGCCGGGGCAGGGCCCTGGCCGCAGATCACCTCGGTGCGCGCGCGTTTGGTGTCATGCACGATGATCGGCACGTCGCCGCCGGGGCCGTTCAGATGCGGCTCGACCACCTGCAGCGTAAAGGCGGTGGCGACGCCGGCGTCGAAGGCGTTGCCGCCCTTCTCCAAAATACCCATCCCGACGGCGGTCGCGATCCAGTGGGTCGAGGTGACAACCCCGAACGTGCCTTCGATTTCCGGCCGGGTCGTGAACGGATCGGGATTGATATTGCCCATGGGAACCTATTGTTTCGTTGGCGCTGGTATCTCGGTGCGGCCGCACTTGATCACAGGCGAAGCCCGCTGCCAACCGTTTGGTTGACAAGGCTGCTCCCATCCGCGTGATCATGCGGAGGCAGCAACGGGCACCGGATTGTTGACGGCATGGCAGGCGACGCCGTCGATCAGCGATGGCGCCACCTTGCGGCAGAGATCGAACGCCAGCGGGCAGCGCGGGTTGAATGCACAGCCGGGCGGCGGATCGATCGGATTGGGGATTTCGCCCTTGACCGGAATTCGCTGGCGGCCGGACATCGCGAGATCAGGAACCGCGCCGAGCAGCATTTTTGTATAGGGCATGCGCGGATGATTGAAGAGTTCGCGCCCTTCGGCGATCTCGACGATGCGGCCGAGATACATCACGCCGATGCGGCTTGCCATGTGGCGCACGACCGCGAGGTTATGGCTGATGAAGAGATAGGTGAGGCCGAACTTGTCCTGCAAGTCGCGCATCAGGTTGAGGATCTGCGCCTGCACGGAAACATCCAGCGCCGAGGTCGGCTCGTCGCAGACGATGAACTCGGCTTCCGAGGCCAGGGCGCGGGCAATCGCGATCCGCTGGCGCTGGCCGCCGGAAAACTCATGCGGAAATTTCAGGCCGTCATCGGCATGCAGCCCGACCAGGTTCAACAATTCCCCGACGCGAGCCCGGATGTCGCGCTCGCCCTGGATCAGGTCGAAGGCGCGAATGGGTTCAGCGACGATGGCATCGACCCGGAAGCGCGGGTTCAGACTTGCATAGGGGTCCTGAAAGATCATCTGGATACGGCGGCGCAGACGCTGGCGGGCCTGCGACTGCTTGCGGTCGGTCATCGAAATGCCGTCGATGATCACCTCGCCCGAACTCGGCGGCAGCAGTCCGACCGCCATGCGGGCGACGGTGGTCTTGCCCGAACCGGATTCGCCGACCAGGGCAAACGTCTCGCCCTTCCTGATATCGAAGGTGACGCCGTCGACCGCTTTCAGAAATTCCAGATGGCCGCCTTCGAGCACCCGGTTGAGCCATGGTTTTGAAACGTCGAACACGCGGCGCAAATTTTTGACGTCGATGAAGGGCGCCGGGCTCATGCCGCGCTCTCCTTGACGATTTCTTTTGGCGCGGCATCGTAGAGATGGCAGGCCACGGCCTGCGTGGCGTGCGGTATCGGCTCCGGCCGCTCGACGCGGCAGCGATCGAACGCGAACGCGCAACGCGGGTTGAACGAGCAGCCCGGCGGGATCGCCGACAGCCGCGGCATCGAACCTGGAATTTGCACCAGCCGCTTGTCTTCGCCGGCCAGCGTCGGGATCGCGCCCATCAGGCCCTTGGCATAGGGATGCAGCGGGTTCTGGACGACGTCCTGCACCGGGCCGATCTCGGCGACGCGGCCGGAATACATCACAGCAACCCGGTCGGAGGTCTCGGCGATGACGCCCATGTCGTGGGTCACCAGCATGACCGCGGTGCCGTGATCGCGGCCGAGGCGTTTGATCAGCGAGATGATCTGGGCCTGTACCGACACGTCGAGCGCGGTCGTGGGCTCGTCGGCGATGATCAATTCCGGCTCGGCGCAGATCGCCAGCGCAATCACGACGCGCTGGCGCATGCCGCCGGAAAATTCGTGCGGATAGGCGTCGATGCGTTTTTCCGGCGCGGGAATGCCGACCTCTGCCAGCAGATCGATGGCGCGCTTGCGCGCCGCCAACTCCGAGAGATTCATGTGGGTGCGGATGGTCTCGATGATCTGGTCGCCGATCTTGTAGAGCGGATTGAGGCTGGTCAAAGGGTCCTGAAAGATCATGCCGATGCGTTTGCCCCGGATGCGGCGGATCTCTTCCGGCGGCAGATGATCGATCCGCATGCCCGACAGATAGATCTCGCCGCCGGCGATCCGGCCGGGCGGATCGATCAGCCCGATCACCGCAAGTCCCGTGACCGATTTGCCGGCGCCGGATTCCCCGACCACGCCGAGCACTTCGCCCTTGGCGATATCGAATGAAACCCCGTCGATTGCGCGCAGCGTGCTGTGGCGAGTGACGAACTCCACCTCGAGATTACGCACGGAGAGGACGGGTGTGGTCATCGGAGTTTTGGATTGAGTGCGTCGCGCAGCCAGTCGCCGAGCAGATTGATGGAGACGATCAGCCCGGCCAGCGCGAAGCCCGGGAAGGCGACGATCCACCATTCGCCCGAGAACAGATAATTGTTGCCGATCCGGATCAGGGTGCCGAGCGACGGCATGGTGTCGGGCATGCCTGCGCCCAGGAACGACAATGTTGCCTCGGTGATGATCGCAAGCGCGAGGTTGATGGTCGCGATGACCAGGATCGGGCCCATCGTGTTCGGCAGCACATGACGCAGCATGATCACGGGGGCCGGCAGGCCGATGAGTTGGGCGGCCGCCACATAATCCCTGTTCTTTTCGACCATGACGGAGCCGCGCACGGTGCGGGCGTATTGCACCCAAAAACTCAAGCCGATCGCGACCACCAGCACGGCCAGCGTACTCATGGCGTCGAGCCGGTTGCCGAACACCGACTTGGCGACACCGTTGACCAACAGCGCGATCAGGATGGCGGGAAAGGTGAGTTGCACGTCGGCAACGCGCATGATCAGTCCGTCGACGGCGCCGCCGACATAGCCCGCGATCAGCCCGAGCGTGATGCCGAGCGCGCCGGCGAAGACGACGCCGAGCACGCCGACGACCAGCGAAATGCGCAGGCCGTAAAGGATCGCCGAGAAGACGTCGCGGCCCTGTTCGTCGGTGCCGAGCAGGAACGGGCTTTGGCCGTCGGCGGTCCACAGCGGCGCAATACGCGAATTCATCAGTTGCAACTGCGCCGGATCGAACGGGTTTTGCACCGAGAGGACGGGGGCGAAGATCGCCAGCAGGAAAAACAGGATCGTGATGGTGGCGGCCGCCATCGTCAGTTTGGAACGGCGGAACGAATAGAAAATGTCGCTTGCCAGCGCGCGCCGCAACCAGCCGCCCCTTGCGCGCGCCGGCGGCGCGCTCGGTTCGGCCTGGTGTGGGACCACGACGTCGGACATCAAAAATCTCGCTTCATGCCGGACGGCTGAGGGTCGAGCGCAGGCGCGGATCGACCACGGTATAGAGAATATCGACCAAGAGATTGATGGTGACGAAGATCAGCGACACCATCAGCAGGTACGCCGCCATGATCGGGATATCCACACTTTGCACTGCCTGCACGAACAGCAGCCCCATGCCGGGCCACTGGAATACGGTTTCGGTGATGATGGCAAATGCAATAACCGAGCCAAACTGCAGCCCGGCCACGGTGATGACGGGAACCAGCGTGTTCTTCAGTGCGTGGCCGAAATGGATCGCGCGTGTCGTCAGGCCCCGGGCACGGGCGAAGCGGATATAGTCGGTGCGTAGCACTTCCAGCATTTCAGCGCGCACCAGCCGCATGATCAGGGTCATCTGGAACAGGCCCAGCGTGATCGACGGCATGATCAGCGCCTTGAGGCCGGAAATCGTCAGCAGCCCCGTCGTCCACCAGCCGAGCCGCACCACCTCGCCGCGGCCGAACGAGGGCAGCCAGCCCAGCGTTACCGCGAACAGATAGATCAGGAGGATGCCGATCAGGAAGGTCGGCAGCGAGATTCCGATCAGCGATACCGCCTGGAATATTTTGGCAAGCACGGTGTCACGCCGCAGCGCCGAATAGACGCCCATCAGGATGCCGAACACCATCGCGAAAATCGTGGCGCAGATCGCAAGTTCAAGCGTCGCCGGCATCCGTTCGACCAGCAGGCTCGAGACCGGCTGGCGGAACTGATAGGACACGCCGAATTTGAATTGGGCGGCATTGCCGAAATAGCGCACGAACTGCACGACCACGGGATCGTCCAGACCGAGCGATTGACGTATCGCCTGGCGTTCGGCGGCCGTGGCATCCTGCGAGACCATCTGGTTGACCGGATCGCCCGCGAAGCGGAACATCGAAAACGAGATGATCCCGACGGCGATCAAGACGCCGATGGCCTGGATGATCCGGCGAAGAGTGAAAGCGAGCATCTCTTCCTTTCACTTTCTCTTCTGATGGGCCGACGCCGCTGTCAGCCGGAAAAGGAAAGGTCCCGGAAGCGCGACGCCGCCGGGACCCTGCGTCGAGGCGGTTCTATTCCTGTTTGGTTGCCCAATACAGCAGAACCTGATTGTCGGCGCGCTGCGTCAGTTTCACCTTTTTGGAGACGCCCCAAGCCAGCGCCTGCTGGTGTAACGGGATATAGGCGTAATCCTTGGCGCCGATCTCAAACGCCTGTTTGATCAACAGATCGCGTTTGGCGTTGTCTGTCTCGATCAGGACCTTGTCGGTGAGCGCGTCGAGTGCCTTGTTGCAATAGCCGCCGAGATTGGCTTCACCGCGCGTCGGGTCCTTGGCATCGTCGCGACAGCCCATGATGTCGTGCAGCACGTTGTGCGAATCCGAAGAGGCTGGGGTCCAGCCCAGCAGGAAGAACGACGTCTGGTAACCGCCGGCCTTGAGCACCTTGGCGAAATACTGTTGCTTCGGTTGCGCCAACAGGGTCACCTTGACCCCGATCCGGGCGAGCATGCCGACCACCGCCTGGCAGATATCGGAGTCGTTGACGTAGCGGTCGTTGGGGCAATCCATCGTGACCTCGAAGCCGTCGGGATAACCGGCCTCGGTCAAGAGCTTCTTGGCGCCGTCTGGATCGAGTTTCGGCCGCGTGAAATCCTTTGAAAGCGCGTAGAGCTGCGGGGCAACCATCAGCGCCGAGGGCGTCGAGAGGCCGCGCATCACCCGTTTCTGGATCAGGTCGACGTCGACCGCCTTGTAGAAAGCTTCGCGGACGCGGATATCCTTGAACGGGTTCTTGCCCTTGACGTTCGAATACAGCAGTTCGTCGCGGGTCTCATCCATGCCGAGGAATATGGTGCGCAATTCCGGCCCGGTCAGCACTTGCGCGATGCCGCTTGCATTTACCCGCGCGATATCCTGGATCGGCACCGGCTCGATCACGTCGACCTCGCCCGACAGCAGGGCAGCGACGCGCGTCGCGGCCGAAGCGATTGGAGTAAAGACGATCTCCTTGAGGTTATGCTCGGGCTTGCCCCACCAGTTCGGGTTCACCTTGAATACCGTTTTCACGCCGGGCTGGTGGCTCTCGATAAAGAACGGTCCGGTGCCGTTTTCGTGCAGCGAAGCAAAGCTCGGCGAAGTCGCGGATGCCGGCGTGGGTGCGACCGAGTTGTTCTCCTCACACCACTTCTTGTCCATGATGAACCAGCTATCCCATTGCGAGGTCAGGATGGGATTGGGCGAATCCAGCGTCACGTCGACGGTATAGTCATCGATCTTGGAAAACTTGGCGTCCGCCGGAACGTTGCTGAGGAAGTTCGAGCCCTTGGCGCGCACGCGCTCCGCTGAAAACAATACGTCGTCGGCGGTGAAGGGATCGCCATTGTGGAACTTGACGTTCTTGCGCAGGTGGAAGCGCCAGCGGGTCGGTTCCAGCGTTTCCCAGCTTTCCGCGAGCGCCGGGACGATCTTGAGCTCCTTGTCGCGGGCCACGAGTCCTTCATAGACATGGCCGTGATGGGCGATCGTGGTGGTTTCCTTGAGCGTATAGGGATCGAGCGATTTGAGGTCGCCCTGGTTGGCGTAGCGCAGCGTCTGGGCCGAAGCCGGTGCGACCGCAAAGGCGACGATTGAAACCAAGGTCGCTGCAAGCAAACTCTGACGTACCGACATTTGATCGTGTTCCCCGCTTTGATAGCCCGTTTCCGCAAGTTCCGTCGGATATTGCCGACCCATGGTGCCGAGAGTCCAGCCGCCGCGCAAGCGCGATTTCCCTCAATTGCGAACCGTTTGCGCGGCAATGCGGCAATGACTAGTTTTACCTTAAGCCGCACGCGCAAGCGCGTGACATTCAACTTTCGGAGTGCCGGATGGCGGAACTGAAGGCCGACGTACTCGTCCTGGGTGCAGGCATGGTCGGCGTCGGCGCAGCGTTGCACCTGCAGAAGCGAGGCCGCGACGTGGTCCTGATCGACAAGCACGCGCTCGCCGGCGAAGAGACCAGCTTTGGAAACGGCGGGCTGATCGAATGCGCGTCGGTGTTTCCCTACATGTTTCCGCGCGATCTCAGCCAGATCCTTCGCTATGCAACGAACCGCTCGCCGCAGGTGCGCTACAGCCTCGCCGATTTGCCGGCGTTCCTGCCATGGCTGGTGCGCTATTATCGGGCCTCCTCGCCGGCGCGGGCGCTGCAGAGCGCGATGGCCGAATTGCCGTTGATCCAGCGCAGCCTGATCGAGCACGAGGCGCTGATCGCGGAAGCCAATGTGCCGGAGCTGTTGCGGCGCACCGGCTGGATCAAGCTGTTTCGCTCGGAGGCGACGCTTGCCAATGCCGGCCGCGATCTCGAACGCGCCAAACAATATGGCGTCGCGGGCGAAATTCTCGACGCCAAGGCGATTCTGGCGCGCGAGCCCCATCTGACCGGCGAGTTCGCCGGCGCGACCTATTTTCCGACACCCGGCTTCGTTCCCGATCCCGGCGGCCTCGCCAAGGCCTATGCGGGGCTGTTCGGCCGCAAGGGCGGGCGGTTTCTGGTCGGCGACGCACGAACGCTCGAAGCGTCCGGCGGACGATGGCGGGTGGCGACGCTGGAGGGGACGATGACCGCGCGCGAGGTCGTGGTCGCGATGGGGCCGTGGTCGGATCAGATATTCGGTCCGCTCGGCTATTCGATCCCGCTCAACGTCAAACGCGGCTATCATCTGCATTTGCAGGCGCGCGGCAATGCCGTCCTCAATCATCCCGTCCTCGACGCCGATCTCGGCTATCTGCTGGCGCCGATGAACCGCGGCATCCGCATCACCACCGGCGTGGAGTTCGCCCGCCGCGATGCGCCGCCGACGCCGGTCCAGGTGCTGCGGGCGCTGCCGCGGGCGCATGCGCTGTTTCCGCTGGGCGACCCGATCGACGCAAAACCCTGGATGGGCGCGCGGCCCTGTTTGCCGGATATGCTGCCGGTGGTCGGCAAGGCGCCCCGGCATGCCGGGCTGTGGTTCGATTTCGGCCACCAGCACCATGGCCTGACGCTCGGACCTGCAACCGGCCGCCTGCTGGCGGAAATGATGACCGGCGAGACCCCGTTCGCCGATATCAGGCCTTTTGCGGTGGAACGTTTTGGTTGACCATAACGGGTGAATGCGGGTCCGGGGCGGCGCGTCGTCCGCTCTGGCCGCTTGCGTGACTCGGGCTGTCGCGGCGATACTGCGGCAGGCGATCAAGATCAGGAGCGGTCATGAAGGTAAACGTCGAAATAGATTGCACGCCCCTCGAAGCCCGGCAGTTTTTCGGACTTCCTGATGTCCAGCCGATGCAGACGGCCGTGATGGAAAAGCTGCAGCAGCAGATGATATCCAATATCGACAAGGTCTCGCCGGAAGCGCTGATCCAGAGCTGGTTCACCTTCGATCCCAAGATCGCCGAGCGCTTTCAGGACATGTTCGTGACCATGGCCGGCCTCGGCGGCGCCAGCAAGAGCAAGAAATAATGGCCACGCCCGACGGGGGCGCGCCGGGGCAAGAAAAAAAGCTTCGAGCACCTGGCCTGTTCTGGATGCTGGCCGAGGCGAGGAGTCTGTTCGAATTCAATTCGAGCCTGCTGCTGTCGCCGCTATTGCTGCGCGCGCCGAAAGGCGACGGTCATCCGGTGCTGGCGCTGCCGGGGTTTCTGGCCAGCGACCTGTCGATGGCGCCGATGCGGCGATATCTCAAGGAACTCGGCTACGACGCCTATGCCTGGAATATGGGCCGCAATCTCGGCGGCCTCTCCAGTCTGCGCGGTGGGCTGCGCGACCTCTTGAAGCAGGTTCACGAAACCACCGAACGGAAGGTCAGTATTGTTGGCTGGAGTCTCGGCGGCGTCTATGCGCGCGATCTTGCGCTGCAACTGCCGGACATGGTGCGATCGGTGATCACGCTCGGCAGTCCGTTCGCCAACGATGTCAGGGCGACCAACGCCACGCGGCTCTACGAAGCGCTGTCGGGCGAGGGGGTCAACGACAATCCGGAGATCCGGGAGGCCATTGCCGGCGACCTGCCGGTTCCCGCAACCTCGATCTATTCCCGCACCGATGGCATCGTGAACCACCAAACCTGCCTGCTGCGCCCGTCCGAAACGGCCGAGAATATCGAGGTCTATCTCGCGAGCCACGTCGGTCTGGGCGTCAATCCCGCGGCGCTATGGGCGGTGGCCGATCGGCTGGCGCAGGCGGAGGGCGAATTCAGGCAATTTGACCGATCGGGGCCGTTTGCCATTGCATATGCGCCCCCGGAAAATGCACAATCCTGATCAAGGTCCTGATATCCTCAGGGCCGTGTGAACGCCAGAAGCGCCGCCAAGGCGCCAGCGTGATTTGTTTCTCGGGAGGAAAATATGAGCGACGCCAAAAAGCTGTCCTCGATGGACGCCTCGTTTCTGTATCTGGAAACGCCGGAAATGCCGATGCATGTCGGGAGCATGGCGATCTTCCGCTTGCCTGAGAACTATAACGGCAATTTCTTCGAAGACTTCAAGGCTATGATCGCCTCCCGGCTGCATATCGCGCCGATCCTGAAAGCGCGGCTGGAAAAGGCGCCGCTCGACATCGATCATCCGTCCTGGGTCGAGGACGATCAGTTCGATATCGACCGCCATATTTTCCGCGGCAGCCTGCCGGCTCCCTACGATCGCGCGACGCTGGAGCGCATCGTCGGCTGGATGCACGCCAAACTGCTCAACCGCGCCCGTCCGCTGTGGGAATTCTATGTCTTCGAGGGCATGAAGGACAACGAGATCGGGCTGTATTCCAAGATGCATCACGCCTGCATCGACGGCGGCGCCGGTGCTGCGCTCACCAACATGATCTACGACGTGACGCCGGTGCCGCGGGTGGTCGAGCCGCCGATTCCGCAGGCCAAGGGCGGGCCGGAAGCCGCGCGACATCGCCGCCAACCTCATCGAATTCCTATCAGGCGCTTTGGCGGCAGCCCTTCGATGGCTCGTCGACGCCGAAGAGCATCGACCTGCCGCGCTCCGGCAAGAGCGATCTCGGATCGATCCTGTTCGACAACGCCATGTTCCAGATCGAGAGCGCGGTGAAATTCGCCGGCAGCGTGCCGACGATGCTCAAGAGCGTCTCCGAGGTGATCGGCAAGGTCACCGATCCCAAATCGCGCGACAGCATTGCCAGCATGGTTTCGCCCTCGACGATCCTGAACAAGGCGATCTCGTCGGAGCGCAGCTTTGCCGGCACCTCGATCTCGCTGTCGAAGGCCAAGGCGCTGGCCAAGTTATCCGGCGGCAAGCTCAACGACGTCGTGCTCGCGCTGTCCTCCGGTGTGGTACGGCGCTATCTTTTGGAGCGCGGCGCATTACCGGCCAAGTCGATGACCGCTGCGGTGCCGATCTCGCTGCGCGAAGAAGGCAATACCGACGCCAACAACCAGGTGTTCGGCATGATCTGCTCGATCGCCACCAACGTCGCGGACCCGAAGGGGCGGCTCGAGGCGATCATCGCGCAGTCGACCAAGTCCAAGGAAATGTCGCATCCGCTGCGGGCGCTGATGCCGCAGGTCTCCAACATCTCGATGCTGGGCGCGCCGATCGTGGTCCAGATCATGGCGCTGCTCTACAGCCGTTCCGATCTCTCCGACGTGCTGCCGCCGGCGGCCAACATCACCGTCTCCAACGTGCCGGGGCCGCGGCAGACGCTGTATGCCGCGGGCGCCGAATTGCTGCACATCTTCCCGGTGTCGATCTCGACCCATGGGCTGGCGCTCAACATCACCGTGCAGAGCTATCGCGATCAGCTTGATTTCGGCTTTATCGCCGGCGCCAACATCATTCCCCATGTCCAGGTTCTGTGCGACATGCTGCCGTTCGAATTCGAGGCGCTGGAAGCGGCGTTCGCGCCGCCGCCCGCCGAGATCAAGGGCGCGGCTGAATAGGGGCATGATCCGAAAAAGTGGGAACCGGTTTTTCGATATGATCATGCACAAGAGAAAAAGAGTTATTAGTCATGATTGAAATGCCGCCGCTGCAGTTCGCCCAGACCAACGGGATCCGTATGGGCTATTACGAGGCGGGCCCGACCACCGACAAGCCGCCGGTCGTTCTCTGCCATGGCTGGCCGGAGATCGCGTTTTCCTGGCGTCACCAGATCAAGGCGCTGAGCGAAGCCGGCATCCGTGTGATCGCGCCGGACCAGCGCGGCTATGGCGCGACCGACCGGCCGGAGCCGGTCGAAGCCTACGACCTGGAGCACCTGACCGGCGATCTCGTCGGCCTGCTCGATCATCTCAAGATCGACAAGGCGATCTTCGTCGGCCACGACTGGGGCGGCTTCATCGTCTGGCAGATGCCGCTGCGGCATCCGTCGCGCGTCGCCGGAATCGTCGGCGTCAACACGCCGCACACTCCGCGGGCGCCGGTGGATCCGATCGAACTGTTCCGCAAGCGGTTCGGCGACAGCATGTATATCGTGCAGTTTCAGGCCCCCGGCCGCGAACCCGACAAGATCTTCGGCAGCCGGGTCGAGCAGACCTTCGACGCCTTCATGCGCAAGCCGGTGCCGCGCGCCGCCGACGCGCCGGCCGAACAGGTGGTCGCCGGCGTCGGCGCGTCGCCGCGGCTCAATCTGGCGTTTCCGCAGATGATCGCCGGTTACGACGCCAAACACGATCCGCGCACGCCGATCCTGTCGCCGGAGGAAAAGCAGGTGTTCGTCGACACCTTTACCAAGACGGGCTTCACCGGCGGCATCAACTGGTATCGCAACATGTCGCGCAACTGGCAGCGCTCGGCCGATATCGACCACACCGTGCGGGTGCCGTCGCTGATGATCATGGCCGAAAACGACCAGGTGCTGCCGCCGTCGGCAGCCGACGGCATGGAAAAGCTGATTCCCGATCTCGAAAAATATCTGGTCAAGGGCAGCGGCCATTGGACGCAGCAGGAAAAGCCGGAAGAGGTCAGCGCCAAGCTGATCGAATGGCGTAGGAAGAGATTTGGGTGAGGCGTATTCCGTATCGTCATCCTGAGGTGCTCGCCGCCTTCGGCGAGCCTCGAAGGATGCGGCAACGAGTGCAAGCGGCCCATCCTTCGAGGCGCGCAAGTGCGCGCACTTCAGGATGACGGTCGTTATGTGGCGAGATGGCAGGAGAGACTACCGCAATGGCGTCACCCAATAAACTCAGTCCGATTCCGCATCCGCCGAAAAAGCCCGTGGTCGGCAACATGCTGTCGCTGGACCCGAACGCGCCGGTGCAGCATCTGGTCCGGCTGACCAAGGAACTCGGGCCGATTTTCTGGCTCGACATGATGGGCGCACCGCTGGTGATCGTGTCCGGCCACGATCTCGTCGACGAACTCTCCGACGAAAAGCGCTTCGACAAGGCGGTGCGCGGATCGCTGCGCCGGGTTCGCGCGGTCGGCGGCGACGGGCTGTTCACCGCCGATACCACGGAGCCGAACTGGAGCAAGGCGCACAACATCCTGCTGCAGCCGTTCGGCAACCGCGCGATGCAGTCCTATCACCCGAGCATGGTCGATATCGCCGAGCAGTTGGTCAAGAAATGGGAGCGGCTCAACGCCGACGAGGAGATCGACGTCGTCCACGACATGACGGCGCTGACGCTCGACACCATCGGCCTCTGCGGTTTCGACTACCGCTTCAATTCGTTCTACCGCCGCGACTACCACCCTTTCGTGGAATCGCTGGTGCGCTCGCTCGAGACCATCATGATGACGCGCGGCCTGCCGCTGGAGGGCCTGTGGCTGCAGAAGCGCCGCAAGCGACCTGGCGCAGGACGTCGCCTTCATGAACAAGATGGTCGACGAGATCATCGCCGAGCGCCGCGGCAACGCCGAAGCGGCCGAGGGCAAGAAGGACATGCTCGGCGCCATGATGACCGGCGTCGACCGCGCCACCGGCGAGCAGCTCGACGACGTCAACATCCGCTACCAGATCAACACGTTTCTGATCGCGGGCCACGAGACCACCAGCGGCCTGTTGTCCTGCACGATCTATGCGCTGCTCAAGCATCCCGAGGTGCTCAAGAAGGCCTATGAGGAAGTCGACCGCGTGCTCGGGCCCGACATCGATGTCCGGCCGACCTATCAGCAGGTCACCCAGCTCACCTACATCACGCAGATCCTCAAGGAGGCGCTGCGGCTGTGGCCGCCGGCGCCGGCCTATGGCATCGCGCCGCTCAGCGACGAGACCATCGGCGGCAAATACAAGCTGCGGAAGAACACCTTCATTACGGTGCTGGTGATGGCGCTGCATCGCGATCCCAGCGTCTGGGGACCGAACCCGGACAAGTTCGATCCGGAGAATTTCAGCCGCGAGGCCGAGGCGGCGCGCCCGGTCAATGCCTGGAAGCCGTTCGGCAACGGCCAGCGCGCCTGCATCGGCCGCGGCTTTGCGATGCATGAGGCGGCGCTCGCGATCGGCATGATCCTGCAGCGCTTCAAGCTGATCGATAACCACCGCTACCAGATGCATCTGAAGGAAACGCTGACGATCAAGCCCGACGGATTCAAGATCAAGGTGCGGCCGCGCGCCGACCGCGAGCGCGGCGCGTTCGCCGGCCGGCGCCGCGGCGGCCGCGGCCTCGAACTGCGGCGGCGCCGCGCGCCCGCACCCGTCCGGGACACAACACGCCGCTGCTGGTGCTCTACGGCTCCAACCTCGGCACCGCGGAGGAACTGGCGACGCGCGTCGCCGATCTCGCCGAGGTCAATGGCTTCGCGACCAAACTCGCGCCGCTCGACGATTATGTCGGCAAGCTGCCGGAGCAGGGCGGCGTTCTGATCTTCTGCGCGTCCTATAATGGCGCAGCCGCCCGACAACGCCACGCAATTCGTCAAATGGCTCGGCGGCGATCTGCCGAAGGATGCCTTCGCAAAGCGTGCGCTACGCGGTGTTCGGCTGCGGCAACAGCGACTGGGCCGCGACCTATCAATCGGTGCCGCGCATGATCGACGAGCAACTGACGGCGCATGGCGGGCGCAGCGTCTATGCGCGCGGCGAGGGCGATGCCCGCAGCGATCTCGACGGCCAGTTCGAGAACTGGTTCGCCGCGCTGGGGCCGGCGGCCGCGCAAGGAGTTCGGCCTCGCCTCGAACTTCACGCGCAGCGCCGACGACGAGCCGCTCTATACGATCGAGCCGGTGGCGCCGTCGGCGGTCAATGCGATCGTCGCTGCTCGGCGGCGTCGCGCCGATGAAGGTGCTGGTCAATTCCGAGCTGCAGAACAAGACCGGCGCCCATCCCTCCGACCGCTCGACCCGACATATCGAGGTGCAGCTGCCGCCCGGCATCAGCTATCGCGTCGGCGATCATCTCAGCGTGGTGCCGCGCAACGATCCGGCGCTGGTCGATTCCGTCGCGCGCCGCTTCGGCTTCCTGCCGGCCGATCAGATCCGGCTTCAGGTCGCCGAAGGCCGCCGCGCGCAATTGCCGGTCGGCGACGCCGTGTCGGTCGGGCGTTTGCTGACCGAGTTCGTCGAGCTGCAGCAGGTCGCGACCCGCAAGCAGATCCAGATCATGTCGGAGCACACGCGCTGCCCGGTGACCAAGCCGAAACTGCTGGCTTATGTCGGCGACGACGACGGGTTCGACCGAGCGTTACCGCACCGAGGTGCTCGCAAAGCGCAAATCGGTGTTCGACCTGCTGGAGGAGCATCCGGCCTGCGAACTGCCGTTCCACGCCTATCTCGAAATGCTGTCGCTGCTGGCGCCGCGCTATTATTCGATCTCGTCGTCGCCCTCGGGCGATGCCGCGCGCTGCAGCGTCACCGTCGGCGTGGTCGAGGCGCCCGCAAGTTCGGGGCGCGGCGTCTACAAGGGCGTCTGCTCGAACTATCTCGCCGGCCGCACGCGGCGGCGACATCGTTCACGCCACCGTTCGCGAAACCAAGGCCGGCTTCCGCCTGCCCGACGATGCCGCGCGTGCCGATCATCATGATCGGCCCCGGCACCGGCCTGGCGCCGTTCCGCGGCTTCCTGCAGGAGCGCGCCGCACCGTAAGGCGAAGGGCGCCAGACTCGGCCCGGCGATGCTGTTCTTCGGCTGCCGCCATCCCGAGCAGGACTATCTCTATGCCGACGAGTTGAAGGCGTTCGCAGCCGGCGGCATCACCGAACTGCATATCGCGTTCTCGCGCGCCGAGGGCCCGAAGACCTATGTGCAGCATCTGGTCGCGGCGCAGAAGGATCGGGTCTGGAGCCTGATCGAACAGGGCGCGATCGTCTATGTCTGCGGCGACGGCGGCAAGATGGAGCCGGACGTCAAGGCCGCGCTGGTCGCGATCTATCGCGAACGCACCGGCGCCGACGAAAATGCCGGACAGCGCTGGATCGACGATCTGGGCACGAAGAATCGCTACGTGCTGGATGTGTGGGCGGGCGGATAGTTCCGCCGCGTAGCCCGGATGGAGCGCAGCGAAATCCGGGGACAGGCGAGCAAGCGCGTTGAGCTGTCACGGATTGCGCTGCGCTCCATCCCGGCTAGAGCGGCGAATGATGTGCTAGAACCCCCCGCATGATTCCATGGGTCAAAATCGATACCACGCGCATTCCTGGCACCGACGGGGAATTGCGGCTGATGCGGCGTGGCACCGAGTTTTCGATCAAGCTCGGCACCAACGAGCTGATGAACAGCCGCCTTTCGGGCTCCGAGGCCGCGCTCGCGACGCTTGCGGCGAAGAAGATCGAGAAGGTCGCAAAGCCGCACGTGCTGATTGGCGGCCTCGGCATGGGCTTTACGTTGCGTGCGGCGCTCGGCGTGCTCGGAAGTAAAGCGCAGATCGTGGTGGCTGAACTGGTGCCGGCGGTGGTCGCCTGGGCGCGCGGCCCGATGGCGGAGATCTTTGGCGACAGCCTGAACGATCCCCGCGTGAGCATTTTGGAGACCGACGTCACGGATGTAATCCGGACGCAGACGCGGATCTACGACGCGATCCTGCTCGACGTCGATAACGGTCCGGAGGGCCTGACGCGGAAGGCCAACGATACGCTCTACAATCCAGCCGGATTGAACGCGGCGCATGCGGCGTTGCGCCCCGGCGGCGTGCTGGCGGTCTGGTCGTCCGGACCGAATCCGCCCTTCACAAAGCGTCTGCGCGGCGCCGGTTTCGACGTCAACGAAGTCGCCATTCGCGCCACCGGAAGAGGCGGCGGGGCGCGCCATGTGATCTGGATCGCGACCAAGGCCTGACGGGGCTATCAGCCGCGGCTGGCGGTGATCACCAAGGCCTGGATGCGGCCTTCGATGGCGCCAGTTCCAAATCGGCGCGCCAATGCTTCGGTCGCCTGATCGGTCGCCGTTTCCAGGCCGGATGCGTTGCGGGCCTCGATCTCGTTTCTCAGCGGAGTTCCCTGGCAATAGGCGATCGCAGCCTCGCGTGGTGAGGACGCCTTGCTTAGGTGCTGAACGGTGTCGACAGAGACAACCGTCAGTCCCGCGGCATCCAGCTCCTGTTTGATGCGTTGGACGTCATTATAGCCATGCGGTATGCGGGCCATGAAGCGCGGGGGATCCTGCGGAAACAGCACGGCGAGCGCTTCCGTGACTGTGTCCGCGAATTCGTTATCCGAGATCGGGCCCCACACATTGAAGAAGAAATGCCCGCCCGGCCGCAGGACCCGGCGCGCCTCGTTGTAGCCTTGAACCTTGTCCGGAAAGAACATCGCGCCGAACTGGCAGGCCACCGCGTCAAAGCCCTCGTCTGCAAACGGCAGGGCTAGCGCATCCGCTTGCCGCCACTCGATGCGGCTATCGCCGGACAATAGCGCGGCTGCGCGATCGAGCATCGGCTGGTTCAGGTCTGTTGCAACGATGCTCGCGTCGGCAGCAAGGATCGAGGCCATCGCCCGCGTCAGAACGCCGGTTCCCGCGGCTGTTTCCAGCACATTCTGCGGCGTTGCTTGTGCCAGTCGCCCGGCGAGATCGCGCGCGTAAGGTTCGAAGATGAGCGGGACCAGAAGCCGATCGTAGATTTCGGGGATCGATCCTGCGAACAGCTTGTCGGATGCCACCATCGCACAACTCCCTTGGACGCGCACGATCGGTGCCGCAGGCAACGATCAACCGGTGGTCTACGCCGCCTTCGCCGCCGCGCCATGCGCGTGCTTGTCGATGGCGTCGATGATCTCAGGCCACATCGGGATCGGCAGCGCGTGGCCCATGCCTTCGACCATCAACAGTTTCGCGCCGGGAATCGAGGCCGCGGTGTCCTTGCCGCCCTCGGGGCGCACCAGCGGATCGACGGTGCCGTGGATTACCAGCGTCGGCGCCTTCACCGCGTGCAGCCGTTCTTTGCGGCTGCCGGAAGCCAGGATCGCGCGCAGCTGGCGGCCGACGCCGGCCGGATTGAGGCCGCGTTCAAAGGTGCGTTCGGCGCGCGCGCGATCGAGCGCCTCGTCTTCCGGGAACGAGCCGACGCGCAGGATTTTCCAGGTCGTTGCGAACCGCTCGAAATATTCTTCCTTGGTGGCCGGCGGCGGCGCCATCAGCACGGCGGCGGCCTCGCGGGTCGGCGGCGGCACTTTGGGATTGCCCGTCGTCGACATGATCGAGGTCAGCGAGCGCACCCGCTGCGGGAACGAGATCGCGATTTCCTGGGCGATCATGCCGCCCATCGACGCGCCGACCAGATGCGCCGATTTGATGCCGAGCGCGTCCATCAGCCCGGTCGTGTCCCTGGCCATGTCGATGAGCTTGTAGGGGGCTGCGACCGGGATCTTCAGGAATCGCAGCTTGAGCAGTTCGACCGGGGTCAGGCGCTTGCCGCCGGTTAGCTTGCCCGACTGGCCGATGTCGCGATTGTCGAAGCGGATGACGCGAAAGCCGCGCGCGGCGAGCTGGCGACAGAACTCGTCGTCCCAGTGGATCATCTGCGCGCCGAGCCCCATGATCAGCAGCATCGGCTCGGCGCCGGCGTCGCCAAAAATCTCGTAGCAAATGTCGATGCCGTTGGCTCTGAGCGATCTGCGGCGGCTGATGTGCTTGCGGGTTCACGGTGGGCATCCCCTTGGGTGGTATCGCGATGAGGAAACTCTATGCCACGGTTTGTCGCAGCGCAGAAGGCTTTCCGGTGTTAGGGAACCACCCGCAGTTGACCGATCCGCCGCAACGGTGTGGTATGGCCTTAAACAAGCGAAGCGTGGCAAGCGCTCGTAACCTTCCGGGAGAGCGTCAATGGCCGACAAGGGCAACGATCCTGCCGTGATCTGGCAGACGATGATCGGCGAGATGGAGAAGGGTTTCAACTCCTTCGCCAACCAGGCGATGGCGTCGCCTGAATTCTCCAAGGTGATGAACCAGGTCGGCGGCGTGTCGGCGGGCGCGCAAAAGCAGCTCGGCGAGCTGATGGAGAAATATCTCGTCAGCATGAACCTGCCGAGCCGGGCGCAGATGGTCGGCATGGCCGAGCGAATCCAGTCGATCGAAGGCCAGCTCAACGAGATCAAGGCGCTGCTGCATCAGGTGCACAACAATTCCAGCGCGCCGGATGGCGGCTATGGCACGCCGCGCCCGCCGCGCACCAAGCAGCCTCCGTCGCAAGGAGAACAGAAATGAACGCGCCTGCGGGCCTCGATCTGGCATCGATCCCGGAGCGGATCCAGTCCGAGGTGCAGCGCGCGATCCAGCGCAGCATCAAGGGCGTCGAATATATCGCTTCCTCCGGGCCGTCGCTGGGATCGACGCCGAAGGATATCCTGGCCGTCCGCGGCACCATGAATCTCTATCACTACCGCCCGATGGCGGACGAAATCTACCGCGTGCCGATCCTGATCGTGATGGCGACCACCAACCGCGGCTACATCCTCGACATGGTGCCCGGCCAGAGCTTCATCGAGTTTCTGCTCAAGCGCGGCTACGACGTCTACATGCTGGACTGGACCGCGCCGAAGCCGGAGGAGAAGTCGTTGCGGATGGAGGATTACGTCCTCGACTTCATTCCGGATTGCGTCCGCCGCGTGCAGCAGGATTCCGGCGAGACAGGACGTCACCGTGATCGGCTATTGCTTCGGCGGCGTGCTGTCGCTGCTGTACGGCTCGATCTTCAATGACGGGCCGATGAAGAATTTGATCTGCTTCACCACGCCGATCGATTTTCGCGAGATGAAGCTGTTCTCGAATTTCTCGGACCGGCGCTATTTCGACGTCGACCGCCTCGTCGACAGCGTCGGCAACGTGCCGCCGGAAATGATCCTGTCCTCGTTCGAGATGCTGCGGCCGGCCTCGCGCGCGGCCAGCCAGGTGCAGTTATGGGAAAACATCTGGAACGACGAATACGTCAAGGCTTACCGGATGATGGATCGCTGGGGCACCGACACCTTGCCGCTCGCCGGCGAGTATTTTCGCGCCATCACCAAGGACCTGATGTGGGACAACAAGCTGTTCAACGACACCATGTCGGTCGGCGGGCGCGCGGCCAATATTGCCAACATCAAGGTGCCGATCCTGCATGCGGTCGCCGAGCACGATCACATCGTGCCCTATGACGCGGCCAGGCATCTGATCCCGAAGGTCGGCTCGACCGACAAGGAAGAGGTGATGCTGAAGGGCGGTCACGTCAGCCTCGTCGCCGGCGCCAACGCCATCAAGCGGCTGTGGCCGAAACTCGACAACTGGTTAGGTGGACGATCGATATGAGTGACACACGTTCCTACCCGCGGCACGTCAAGACCGACGCCGGCGAAATCGAATTCCGCCTGATGTCGCGGGCCGACGAGGCCGCCGTGCTCGCCTTCGCGCAGAAATTGCCGACCCATGATTTGCTGTTCCTGCCGCGCAATATCAGCCAGCCCAAAGTGCTGTCGGCCTGGATCAACGAGATCGAGCGCGGCGCCATCATCAGCCTGCTCGCGGTCAAAGCGGGGACGGTGGTCGGTTGCGGCACGCTGGTGCGCGATCCGCATTCCTGGTCGCCCCATGTCGGCGAAATTCGCATGGTGGTGTCGCAGGACGTCCGCGGCCAGGGCGTCGGCCGGGCGCTGTCGCAGGAGACCTTTGCGCTGGCGCTCGGCGAGGGCCTGGAAAAGCTGTCGGTGCAGATGACGGTCGACCAGCAGGCGGCGATCGCGCTGTTCGAAAGCCTCGGCTTCAAGGCCGAGGCGCTGCTGCGCGACCATGTCCGCGACGTCGACGGCAAGAAGCACGACATCGTCGTGCTCGGGCACAATGTGGCGCAGGTTCGGGCCCAGATGGAAGCCTACGGGTTGCCGGGGGCCGTCCAGCACTGACCGGCCGTACAGCGCCCGGACAAAAACTCGCAAAACAACCCCATGCAAAGTAGAGCTTGGCGGCTGCGGCATTAGCCTAAAGTGGAATTTTTGCCGGTTCTCTGGGCAGAACGCTCATCCATCAAGCTGTATCACGTATTCGTGATATCGCGGTGCAACATTGATGTTGCGTCGCACCATTAACTATGGCACAACCCTCTCGCCCCGGGCCAATCCGGACGGGGTGAGCCCATAGCTCAAACCTGAGGATGGAGAAACCCCATGACCACCGAAACCAATTCCGTGCTGAATACCGTCAAGGAAGCCTTCGCGCCCGTCACCGAGGCGTTCACCAAGCTCCAGAACATGGAAGTTCCGGAAGCCGCCCGTGAGTTCGTGAAGAAGCAGGCCGAGACCGCCAAGGTTCGCGCCGCCGACCTCCATGCCGGTTCCGAGAAGGTGACCGCCGCGATCGAGACCGCCGTTGCCGGTTCGGTCACCGAGGCCGCCAAGATCAGCCGCAACATCCAGCAGGCGCTCTATCAGGACGCGGAAGCGTTCTTCGCCGGCATCGACAAGCTCGCTTCGGCCAAGTCGCTGAGCGAAGCGGCCCAGATCCAGTCGGACATGGTCCGTGCACGCGGCGAACTGTTCGTCTCGCGCGCCAAGGCCACCACCGAATATCTCGGCAAGCTCGTTTCCGAGAGCGCCAAGACCGCGCAGGACAACCTCTCCAAGGTCTACAGCAAGACCGCCTGATCGCATTTCTGCCAACTGCTGCTTTCGAAGGCCCGCTTTGCGGGCCTTCTTTTTGTCGGGCGTCTGGCGTTCCCCGGATGCTGCGCAGCGCGCCGCATCTTTGCGGCGTGGTGCGCTGCTGATCCGGGGTCCATCGTACCTATATCTGTTGTAGGTCCCGGCTCTGCGGAGCAGCGTGAAGAACGCTGCGCCGCGTCCGGGACACATAGCGTGTGGAGCGTTAGACCTCTTACTCCTCTGCGAAAGCCGTCATGACCCTTCCCGCCACCTTCGTGATCGACGCTCCCGGCGACGCGCAACGCGCCGCCGAGTTGCGGCGCGTGAAGTGGCTGGCGACGGCGGTGCTGGCGGCGACATTGTTGCTGTTCATCGCCGCCAAGGCGCTGCTGCCGATGCATCCGCGTGTTCGGCTTCATCGCGGCCTTTGCCGAAGCCGCCACCATCGGCGGCCTCGCCGACTGGTACGCGGTGGTCGCCTTGTTCCGCAGGCCCTTGGGATTGCCGATCCCGCACACCGCGATCATCCAGAGCAACCAGCACCGCATCGCCGACAAGCTCGGCGAATTCATCGAGCTGCATTTTCTGGAAGCCGCGCCCGTCGAAGCCAAGCTGCGCCAGATCGATTTCGGCTCGTTCATCGCCGACTGGCTGCGCGACCGCAAACGCAGCGAGGATTTGGCCCGCTTCGCGCTGCGGCTGTTGCCGGAAGCGGTCGCGGCGACGGAAAGTTCGGGCCTGATGACCTTCGTCAGCCGCCGCATCACCGCGAAACTGATGTCGATCGATCTCGCGCCGCTCGCCGCCGGAACGCTGCGCGGTTTCGTGCAGGAAGGCCGGCATCAGGGCTTGCTCGACGATATCCTGCGCGCGATGCATCAGACGCTGACGCAGGCGGAAACCATGGCTGTCATTCGCGAAAAGATCCGCGATGAATTGCCGACGCTGTTAAAACTCTATCGTGCCGACCGCTTTCTGGTGAACCGGATCGTCGCCTCCGCGACGACGTTCTTCGAGGAAGTGCGCAACGATCCAAAGCATCCGTTCCGCGGCGAGTTCGACCGCATGGTGCTGTCGTTCGTCGACCGGCTCGGCAACGATCCAAACTTATGCCGATCGCATCGACGGCCTGAAGCGCGATCTGTTGGCGCGGCCGGAGCTCGGCGATCTCGCGCGCAACGTCTGGTCGAACGCGCGCTCGTTCATCGAGCGCAGCGCGTCCGGCGAAACCCAGGTGCTGCAGCAGCATTCTGGCGCGGATGTTCGTGGAAGCCGGCGAGGCGCTGGCCGGCGATGCCGAGCTGCGCGCCGAGATCAACCAGGGTCTGGTTGCCGTGCTGCGAAGCGTGATCGCCGAACAGAAGAGCGGCGTCTCGACCTTCATCTCCGATCAGGTCAAGGCCTGGGACATGGGGCAGTTGATTTCGCTGATCGAAATCAACATCGGCCGGGACCTGCAATACATCCGCTTCAACGGCTCGCTGATCGGCGGACTTGCCGGGCTGACCTTGTACACGCTCGAGTATCTGCTGCGGTGGCTGTGACTAATTAATCACGTCCGCGTTTTTACTGGCCATTGTTGCAGTGCGTTCTGCTTGAAAGGACGAGAATCAGTTCCCTAGCTTTTCAAGTCAGGTTGTTGCGTTGCGGAACGATTCTACCCGACCAGGCGTCTTCTTGATTGACCCATTTGGCCGGCTGCCGAGACGTAAGGGGCCGGCCTGAACAGGAGATACGATGTCCGTTGCTGCGCAGACGCTTTCCCCGCCATCCAGAACCCTGATGTTTCTGGAGGGGCGAGCCATTTCCGAGTTGGGCGCGTTTCTCGGCGCATTGCCGCTGCTGAGCCTGGCGCCGCGAGGTGACGGGCATCCGGTGCTGGTATTGCCCGGCCTCGTTGCCTCCGACACCTCGACGCGTCCGTTGCGCAGTTTTCTGAAGAGCAAAGGCTACGCCGTCAGCGGCTGGCGCCAGGGCCGCAATCTCGGCCTGCGCCATGGCGTGCAGCACGCGATGGTCGATCTGGTGCAGGAATTGAACGACAGCCATGGCCGCAAGGTTTCGCTGGTCGGCTGGAGCCTCGGCGGCCTCTACGCGCGCCAGCTCGCCAAGATGATGCCCGAGCGCGTGCGTTCGGTGATCACGCTCGGCAGTCCGTTTGCGAGCGGCCCGAAGGCCACCAACGCCTGGCGCGTCTATGAGATGGCAAGCGGCCGCCGCGCCGACGAAGAGGATGGACGCTTCGGCGGCTCGCTCGCGAGCGCACCGCCGGTGCCGACCACCGCGATCTTCAGCCGCACCGACGGCATCTGCGCCTGGGAAGGCTGCCGCGAACAGACGTCGTCGATGTCCGAAAGCATCGAAGTCGAAAGCAGCCATTGCGGCATGGGGCATCATCCCGCCGCGGTCTTTGCGGTTGCCGATCGTCTGGCGCAGCCCGAAGGAAAATGGTCGCCGTTCGACCGCTCCGGCTGGCGCAGCCTGGCCTATCCCGATCCGAACCGGTAAACTGGAGCACTTCATCCTTCGAGACGCCACGCTTTCGCGTGGCTCCTCAGGATGAGGTCTCAAACCCTCATGGTGAGGAGCGCGGCAATGCCGCGCGTCTCGAACCATAGGCTCCGCTGATCCAGCGTTGTCGTGAATCCACAAAACGCGGTATGCGTTGAGGCATGCCGCACGCCGCTCGCCCGCATTGTCGAACAATTGAAGCGCGAACCGTCGCGCACCGGCTCGATCGTCATCACCGTGTTCGGCGATGCCATCGTGCCGCGCGGCGGCTCGGTCTGGCTCGGCACGCTGCTGGATTTTTTCGAGGCGCTCGATATCGACAGCGGCGTGGTGCGCACCGCGATGTCGCGGCTCGCCACCGACGGCTGGCTCGAGCGCAACAAGATCGGCCGCAACAGTTTTTATCGGCTGGCCAACAAGGGCCGGCAGACCTTCGATGCCGCCACCCGGCATATCTACGATCCGCCGCCGTCCGACTGGACCGGCCGTTTTGAATTGCTGCTGATCGGCAATGGCGAGGATCGCGACGCCTCGCGCGAGGCGCTGAAGAACGCCGGCTTCGGCAGTCCGCTGCCGGGCGTGTGGGTGGCGCCGTCGGGCGTGCCTGTCCCCGAGGAGGCCGCAGGCGCGATCCGGCTGGAAGTTTCCGCCGAGGACGACAGCGGCAGGCGATTGCTCAGCGAAAGCTGGCCGCTGCAGCGCACCGCGGATGCCTATCAAAAGTTCATGAAGACCTTCGAGCCGTTGCGCGGCTGGATCGGCCGCGGCGAGCGAGCTCTCGGAGGCCGACGCCTTCACCGCGCGCATCCTGCTGATCCACCATTACCGCCGCGTGGTGCTGCGCGACCCGCTGTTGCCGAGCGCGCTATTGCCCGCGGATTGGCCGGGCAGGGCGGCGCGCGCACTCTGCGGCGAGATCTATCGTGGGTTGCTTCGTCAGTCCGAACAATGGCTTGACCAGCATGCGACCAACGAAGACGGGCCGCTGCCGAAGCCCGACGGGGAACTCGGGCGCCGATTTGAGGGCGCGTAAACATGTTACAAAAATATCTTGCATGTTTAAAATTTTGATATATATCAAATCCAACAACATTCGGGAGGTCGGCCATGTACACGCAGGCGCTCAACACAGTCGGATGCCGAAGACCGCCACATCGAGGACGCCGAACGCGCCGCTGCAATTTCAGGCGCGCATCGACGCCGACGAGCGCATCGAGCCGAATGACTGGATGCCGGCGGCCTATCGCAAGACGCTGACGCGGCAGATCTCCCAGCACGCCCATTCCGAAATCGTCGGCATGCTGCCGGAGGGCAACTGGATCACCCGCGCGCCGTCGCTGCGCCGCAAGGCCGCACTGCTCGCCAAAGTGCAGGACGAATGCGGCCACGGGCTTTATCTCTACGCCGCCGCCGAGACGCTCGGTACGTCGCGCGAAGAACTGGTCGACCTGATGCTGGCCGGGAAGGCCAGCTATTCCTCGATCTTCAATTATCCGACGCTGACCTGGGCCGACATCGGCGCGATCGGCTGGCTGGTCGATGGCGCGGCGATCATGAACCAGATTCCGCTGTGCCGGTGTTCCTACGGCCCCTATGCGCGCGCGATGATCCGCGTCTGCAAGGAAGAATCCTTTCACCAGCGCCAGGGCTTTGAGATCATGGTGACGCTGTCGCGCGGCAGCGCAGAGCAGAAGGCGATGGCGCAGAGCGCGCTGGATCGCTGGTGGTGGCCGGTGCTGATGATGTTCGGCCCGCCCGACAAGGCGAGCCAGCACTCGCGACACCTCGACCAAATGGAAGATCAAGCGCTTCTCCAATGACGAGCTGCGGCAGAAATTCGTCGATGCCACCGTGCCGCAGGCGCAGTTTCTCGGCCTCACGATTCCCGATCCCGGCATGAAGCAGAATGCCGCGGGTAACTGGGAATACAGCGCGATCGACTGGGAAGAGTTCAATCAGGTGCTGGCCGGCAACGGCCCCTGCAACCGCGATCGGCTGGCGGCACGGCGCAAGGCGCATGACGACGGCGCCTGGGTGCGCGAGGCGGCGCACGGCCTACGCCGAGAAGCGCCAGCGCCGCCAACTGCGCGCAAGCCGCCGAATAGAGGGAGACTGATATGGCGACGCCGAACATTCCGCTCTGGGAAGTCTTCATCCGCAGCCGCAACGGCCTTGCGCACAAGCATGTCGGCTCGCTGCATGCGACCGACGCCACGCTGGCGCTGCAGGCCGCGCGCGACATCTACACCCGCCGCGGCGAGGGCCTGTCGATCTGGGTGGTGCCGTCGAACGCGATCACCGCCTCCGATCCGTCCGAGAAGGGCATGATGTTCGAGCCGGCGGAATCCAAGATCTACCGGCACCCGACGTTTTACGACGTGCCGGATGAAGTCGGGCATATGTGATTTGTCCTCATGGAGGAGGCGCAGCGCCGTCTCGAACCATGGCCGCGGCCATCCTTCGAGACGCGCGCCGCGCTCCTCAGGATGACGTGGAAGCGGCAGGTAGAACATGGCACCGCTCGATCAGGTCTCCGAAACGCCGCTGGTGCTGTACACGCTGCGCCGCGCCGACGATGCGCTGATCCTCGGCCATCGGCTGTCGGAATGGTGCGGCCATGCGCCGATGCTGGAAGAGGACATGGCGCTCGCCAATATGGGCCTCGATCTGCTCGGCCAGGCGCGCGAGCTTTACAGCTACGCCGCCAAGGTCGAAGGCAAGGGCAACGACGAGGACAAATTCGCCTATCTGCGCGACGTCAGGCAGTACCGCAATCTGCTGCTGCTGGAGCAGCCGAACGGCGATTTCGCGCGCACCATGGTGCGGCAGTTCTTCTACTCGGCCTTCGCCGATCTCTATTGGCGCGCGATGATGAAATCGAGCGATGCGACGCTGGCGGCGATCGCGGCGAAGTCGGAAAAGGAAAGCGCCTATCATCTGCGCCATTCCTCGGAATGGATCGTCCGGCTCGGCGACGGCACCGAGGAAAGCCATCGCCGCGCGCAGACCGCGATCGACGATCTCTGGGCCTATACCGGCGAGATGTTCGCGGTCGATGACAGCGAGCGCGCCCTGATCGATGCCGGCATCGCGATCGATCCCGCGACGCTGCACGCGCGATGGCTCAAGACGGTGTCCGATGTCGTGGACGAAGCGACGCTGACGCTGCCCAAGAGCGACTGGATGCAGCAGGGCGGCCGCAACGGCCGGCACAGCGAGCATCTCGGCCATCTCCTGAGCGAGTTGCAATCGATGCAGCGGACTTTTCCGGGGGCGACATGGTAGCCGCCGTGCTCAGCGATGCCGATCTGCGCCAGCGCGCCTGGGACGCGGCGGCGCAGGTGGTCGATCCCGAAATCCCGGTGCTGACCATCGCCGATCTCGGCGTGCTGCGCGACGTCGCGGTCAGCGACGGCCGTGTCGAGGTCGCGATCACGCCGACCTATTCCGGCTGCCCGGCGATGAACATGATCGCGCTGGAGATCGAGCTGGCGCTGGAACGCGAGGGCATTCGCGACCCAAAAGTCCGCACCGTGCTGTCGCCGGCCTGGACCACCGACTGGATGAGCGACGACGGCCGCCGCAAGCTCCGGGAATACGGCATCGCGCCGCCGCAGGCCGGCAGTGGCCGCCGCGCGCTGTTCGGCGAGCAGCAGGTGGCGTGCCCGCAATGCGGCTCCGACGATACCGAAGTGCTGTCCGAGTTCGGCTCGACCTCCTGCAAGGCGCTGTGGCGCTGCAAGAGCTGCCGCGAACCGTTCGATTATTTCAAGTGTCATTGATCATGTCCTCATCGACCCCGCGTTTTCACCGCCTCGCCGTCAACGATCTGCGCCGCGAACCGCCGACGCGGTGTCGCTGACCTTTGCGATTCCCGCACGAGCTGGCCGACGACTACAGCTTCGCGCCGGGCCAGTATCTGACCCTGCGCACCACGATGGACGGCGAGGAAGTGCGCCGCTCCTATTCGATCTGCTCCGGCCCCGATGACGGCGAATTGCGGATCGCGGTGAAGAAGGTCGATGGCGGCGCGTTCTCGAGCTGGGCCGCGGATGAATTGAAGACCGGCGACGAGCTCGACGTGATGACGCCGACCGGCCGCTTCGGCGTCGCGCATGCGCCTGACCAGGCGCGGGTCTATGTCGGCTTTGCCGCCGGCTCCGGCATCACGCCGATCCTGTCGATCGTCAAGGGCGTGCTGGCGCGCGAGCCGAACAGCCGGTTCTTCCTGTTCTACGGCAACCGCTCGACCGGCGGCATGCTGTTCCGCGAGGCGCTGGAAGAGCTGAAGGACCGCTTCATGCAGCGGCTCTCGGTGTTCCATGTGATCTCCGGCGAAGAGCAGGACATCCCGATCCTGCATGGCCGGCTCGATGGCGACAAGGTGAGGGTGCTGCTGCGCTCGCTGGTGCCGGCCGCCAGCGTCGATCACGTCTTCATCTGCGGTCCCACCGGCATGAGCGAGGACATCGAGGCGACCTGCCGCGAGATCGGCATTGCCGAGGACCGCATTCACGTCGAGCGTTTCGTCTCCGAGTTCGGCGGCAAGCCGCGCGCCAAGAAAGCCGTGATCGGCCAGCGCGCCGCCGAAGGCGATGGCGTCGCTGATCATCGACGGCAAGCGCCGCGAGGTGCCGGTCGCCGAGGATGAATCGATTCTCGATGCGGCGCTGCGCGCCGGCATGGATCTGCCGTTCGCCTGCAAGGGCGGCATGTGCTCGACCTGCCGCGCCAAGCTGGTCGAGGGCGAGGCGCAGATGGAGGTGAACTATTCGCTGGAGCCGTGGGAGCTGAAGGCGGGATTCATCCTGACCTGCCAGGCGCGGCCGATGTTCGGACAAGGTCGTGGTGGATTACGATCATGTCTGATCGTCATTCTCCGATGCGCAATTGCGCATCGTAGGCGTGCACAGCACGAACCCGGAATCCATAACCACCATCGGGAGTATAAGCGTTGACACTTCCGGTCCGACGCTCAAGACTAACGCAGAGACGAGAGGCCTGTGTCAACAGGCCCGACGACGACAGGGAGACTCGCAGTGAACGTCAAGGCCACGCTTTCGCCCGACGATCTCGCGCGCGCCTGTGCGGACGCGATGTGGAAGGAAGACGACGCCAGCCCGGGCCTCGGCATGGAGATCGTCGAGATCAGGCCGGGTCAGGCCGCGCTGACGATGACGGTCAAGCCGCAACATGGTCAACGGCCAGCGCATCGCCCATGGCGGCTTCATCTTCACGCTGGCCGATTCCGCCTTCGCCTTTGCCTGCAACACCCACAATGAGCGCGTCGTCGCGGCGCAGGGCAACATCACCTTCATCAGGCCGGGCAAGCTCGGCGACGGCTGGTCGCGACCGCGCGCGAAATCTCGCGCAGCGGCCGATCCGGCATCTACGACGTGCGCGTCACGGTGGACGACATCGTGATCGCCGAGTTTCGCGGCCATTCCCGCATCATCGGCGGCACCTGGCTGCCGGTCGCGGATACCGAGACCAAACAGAAATAAATGATCAGGGAAACGCGCGATGGCCTTCGACGAAGCTCGAATCGACGGGAAGCGGCTATCGCGCCGAGATGGACGACGCCGAGCGCGCCTCGCGCGACGAGATCATGGCGTTGCAGACCAAACGCCTGGCCTGGTCGCTGGCGCATGCCTATGACAATGTCGCGCATTACAAGAAGGCGTTCGACAAGGCCGGCGTGCATCCGTCCGACTTCAGGCAGCTTGTCCGACCTCGCCAAATTCCCGTTCACGGTCAAGACCGATCTGCGCGACAATTACCCCTTCAACATGTTCGCGGTCCCCCGCGAAAAACTGGTGCGCGTCCACGCCTCATCCGGCACCACCGGCAAGCCGATCGTGGTCGGCTATACCCAGGGCCGATATCGACATGTGGTCGGACGTGATGGCGCGCTCGATCCGCGCCGCCGGCGGCCGCACCGGCATGATCATGCACAACGCCTATGGCTACGGCCTGTTCACCGGCGGCCTCGGCGCGCATTACGGCGCCGAGCAGCTCGGCTGCACCGTGGTGCCGGTGTCCGGCGGCATGACCGAGCGGCAGGTGCAGCTGATCAACGACTTCAGGCCCGACATCATCACGGTGACGCCGAGCTACATGCTGGCGATCCTCGACGAGTTCAAGAAGCAGGGCCTCGACCCGCGCAAATCGTCGCTGAAGTTCGGCATCTTCGGCGCCGAGCCGTGGACCAATGCGATGCGCGCCGAGATCGAACACGCCTTCGACATGGACGCGACCGATATCTACGGCCTGTCCGAGGTGATCGGCCCCGGCGTCGCGCAGGAATGCGTCGAGACCAAGGATGGCCTGCATATCTGGGAGGATCATTTCTATCCCGAAGTGATCGATCCCGAGACCGGCAAGGTGCTGCCCGACGGCGAGAAGGGCGAACTGGTCTTCACCTCGCTGACCAAGGAAGGCGTTTCCGATCATCCGCTACCGCACCCGCGACCTGACGCGGCTGTTGCCCGGCACGGCGCGGCCGGGCATGCGGCGGATGGAGAAGGTCACCGGACGCTCCGACGACATGATCATCCTGCGCGGCGTCAATGTGTTCCCGACCCAGATCGAGGAAGCGCTGCTGGCGACCGACTGGTGCGGCGGCCATTTCATCATCGAACTGACGCGCGAGGGCCGGATGGACGAGATGACGGTGCTGGCGGAAGCGCGCCCGGAGCACTGGGACGGCAGCGGGCTGCGTGCCCATGCCGAAAAGGTCTCGATCTTCATCAAGAACACCATCGGCATCACCGCGCGCGTCAGGATGGTCGCGCCCGGATACGCTGGAACGCTCGCTCGGCAAGGCGAAGCGGGTTTACGACAAGCGGCCGAAAGGGTAACTCCTGCTCTCTGAGAGTCAATTGAGACAGCGGAATATCCTTGATGCCGGTTGCCCAAAAGCCAGATGCGCGGCCGTCACGGTCGAGGCGCGTTGCGTCCGGCTGACTGCGAAGGCCGACAATGCCGCTGCGCTGGCGCCGGTGATCGAGACGCCGCGCTTGTCGCGCGGCGCCGAATGAAGTGCTGATCGAGGTCAAGGCCGCGGCGGTCAATCCGTCCGACGTCAAGGCCGCGACCGGGCTGATGCCCTATGCGGTGTTTCCGCGCACGCCCGGCCGCGACTATGCCGGGGTCGTGATCGACGGGCCGGCAGGGCTGGGTCGGTCGCGAGGTGTTCGGTTCGTCCGGCGATCTCGGCATCCGCCGCGACGGCACCCATGCCACGCATCTCGCCGTCGAAGCCGAGGCCGTGGTGGAGAAGCCGAAGAGCCTGTCGTGGGAGGAGGCCGCCGGCATCGGCGTTCCCTTCGTCACCGCGATGGAAGGCCTTCGCCGCGCCGGCATTCCGAAGCCGGGCGAGACCGTGCTGGTGATGGGCGTCAACGGCAAGGTCGGTCAGGCCGCGGTGCAGATCGCGACCTGGCACGGCGCGCGCGTGATCGGCGTGGTGCGCAAGAGCGAGCCCTATGAAGGCCACGCCAATTCCAGCGTCGAGGTCATCGACGCCTCGGCGACCGATGTCGCGACGCGCGTGCGCGAACTCACCGGCGGCAAGGGCGCCGACATCGTGTTCAACACCGTCGGCGATCCCTATTTCCAGGCCGCGCACCAATCGCTGGCGCTTGCGCGGACGCCAGATCCTGATCGCGGCGATCGACCGGATCGTGCAGTTCAACATTCTGGAGTTCTATCGCGGCCAGCACACCTATGTCGGCATCGACACGCTCGGCCTGTCGTCGATCGCGACCGGCGCGGTGCTGCGCGAGCTTGGCCCCGGATTCGCCGGCGGCCATCTCAAGGCCGTTTCCGATCAAGCCGAGCGGCGATCTATCCGCTGGAAGATGCCAAGGCAGCTTTCGTCGCGGTTGCCGGTTCGTCGCGCGATCGCGTGATCCTGCGGCCGGCGTGACAGGAGCGAACCATGGACTCCGCCGCCAACATCGTCGTCCTTGCCGGCCTCGTCATCGGCCTGATCTATCGGCGCGGTCGGGCTGCTCTCCGGCTTCTGCATGATGAGCAGCCTGCGCGGCTGGTGGGCGCAGGGCGACGGCCGGCTGGTGCGCACCTATGCGCTGGCGATCGGGGTTGCGATCGCCGCCTCGCAGCTTCTGGCGGCACGCGGTGTGGTCGATCTCGGCAAGTCGATCTATCTGCAGCCGTCATTTTCGGCGCCGGTGATGTTCTTCGGCGGGCTGTTGTTCGGCTACGGCATGGTGCTGTCGAATGGTTGCGGCTCGCGCGCGCTGGTGCTGCTCGGCCGCGGCAATCTGCGTTCTTTCGTGGTGGTGATCGTGCTCGGCATTGTCGCCGAGATGACGCTGAAGGGCCTGATCGCGCCGGCGCGCATTGCGATGGTTCAGGTGTCGCAGATCACGGCGAAGCTGACCTCGGTGCCCGCGCTGCTGTCCTTTGTCGGGCTCAGCGAGGCATTGGCACGGATGCTCGCCGCCTCGGTGCTGAGCGCGGCGCTGATCATCTTTGCGTTCTGCCCATGCGCGATTTCAGGCGGTCGCCGGGCCAGATCGCCGCGGGCCTCGTGGTCGGCATGCTCGTCGCTGCCGGATGGTATGCGACCGGCTATCTCGGCGCCGACGATTTCAATCCGACGCCGGTGACCTCGCTGACCTTCATCGCGCCGATCGCGGACGCGCTGCAATACGTCATGCTGTCGACGGGATCGACGCTGAATTTCGGCATCGTCACCGTGTTCGGCGTGTTCGCCGGCAGCCTGGTGACGGCGCTGGCGACCGGCCGCTTTCATCTCGAAGGCTATCAATCGCCGCGCCACATGCTGCGCTCGGCCGGCGGCGCTGCGCTGATGGGCGCCGGCGGCGTGATGGCGTTCGGCTGCTCGGTCGGGCAGGGGCTGACGGGGTTGTCGACGCTGTCGCTGGCGTCGTTCGTCGCGGTCGCCGGAATTTTGCGCGGCACCGCCATTGGCCTGCGCGGTGCGCTCCGCGTCCGGCCGGTGGCGGCGGCCTAGATACTTCTCCGCTTTATTCCGCAGCCTTGGTCACAATCCGCACTTCCGACGTCAGCGTGCGATGCACCGGGCATTTGTCGGCGATCTCCATCAATCGTTTGCGCTGATCGGCGTCGAGCGCGCCCTCGATGGCGATGACGCGGTCGATCTGGTCGAGCATCCCCGCTTTGGTTTCGCATTCGGCGCAATCTTCCGCGTGGATCTTGCTGTGGTTCAGGGTCACCGTGATGCGGTCGAGCGGCAGCGACTTTCGGTCGGCATACATCCGCATGGTCATCGATGTGCAGGCGCCGAGGCCCGCGAGCACGAAATCATACGGCCCGGGACCGCTATCCTGCGCCGCCGGCGGCCGACGGGTTCGTCAGCCAGCATCTGGTGCGGGCCCGATGGTCACGGTCTGCTGGAACTTGCTGGCGCGGGTTTCGCGCACCACGACGTTGCGCGGCGCTTCGCCGGGATCGGCCGCAGGCGCAGTCGCCGCAGCATCGATGTAGCGTTCGGCCCAGGCCGCGATGACGTCGGCGACATAGGCGGCATCGCGCTTGCCGCTCAGCAGATGATCCGCGCCCGCCAGCGAGACAAAACTCTTGGGATGCTTGGCCGCAACGAAGATGTGCGTGGCGTTGTCGATCCCGACGGTGTCGTCGGTCGGCGAATGCATGACCAGCAACGCCTTGTGCAGCTTTGCGACATGCGCCATCAGGCCGTGCTCGGCGATGTCGTCGAGGAATTCGCGCTTGATGCGGAACGGCCGGCCGGCGAGCGGCTACTTCGACCTCGCCGTGCTTGCGGATGTCCTCGATGCGATCCTTGAAAAGGTGAGTGACATGGGCGGGATCGGAGGGGGCGGCGATGGTGACGACGGCCTTGGCTTCCGGAATTTGCCCGGCGGCGGCGAGGATCGCGGCGCCGCCGAGGCTGTGGCCGATCAGGATCGTCGGCGCCTGGCGAGTTTCGCGCAGATGATCGGCGGCGCGGACGAGGTCGGCGACGTTCGAGGAGAAGGTCGAATTGGCGAAATCGCCTTCGCTGGAGCCGAGGCCGGTGAAATCGAACCGCAGCACCGCGATGCCCTTGGCGGCCAGCGCGGTCGCGATCCGCTTCGCCGCCAGCACGTCCTTGCCGCAGGTGAAGCAATGCGCGAACAGCGCGTAGGCGAGTCGGCGCGCGCTCGGGCAGATCGAGCGCGGCGGCGAGCTGATGGCCGCCTTCGCCGGTGAATTGAAAACGTTCAGTCGGCACGGCGGCCTCCACGTGGTTCTTCAACTCTCTCATCGGGAGAGGTGAACGACATCAATCGCCGGAATAGCGCTGCTTCCTCCCAGGGATCGCCGCGGTTGTGATAGCCGCGGACTTCCCAATAGCCGGGCGCGTCCTCGGCCAGGAATTCGATGCGCTGCAGCCATTTTGCGCTTTTCCAGAAATAGAGATGCGGCACCACCAGCCGCACCGGACCGCCGTGCTCCTGCTCCAGCGGCTGCGCCCGACCAGCTATGCGCGAGCAGGGCGTCCTCGGCGGCAAAGTCTTCCAGCGCCAGATTGGTGGTGTAGCCGTCGTGGGAATGCAGCACCACGAAACGCGCCTCGTCGCGCGGCCGGCAGGCCATCAGCAGATCGCGGGTCGAAAGCCCTTCCCATTGGTTGTCGTAGCGCGACCATGTCGTGACGCAGTGGATGTCGGACATGAATTGCGTCTGCGGCTGCGCCGTGAACTGCGTAAAATCCCAGAAGATCGGATGTTCGACCGCGCCGTAGACGTCGAGCCGCCAGCGCTCGACGCGAGATGTTCGGCGCAAGCCCGAGATCGAGCGTCGGCCAGTCCTTGGTCAGATGCTGCCCGGGCGGCAGGCGCTGCTCGTCGGGGCGGGAGATCTTGCCGGTGAGGAAGCGGCCCTCGCGCGCCCAGCGTTCCTTGCTGCGGGTCAGCTTGCTTTCGGGCGGCGGCTCGTTGTCGTCGGTCATGCTCGGTATCGGTCACTCGTGGCGATGCATCGCCGAATTCATGCTTGGTGTCGCGCATCGTCGCGTAGATGAGCAGCGACAGAAAGATCATGCCGCGAGAGTAGTAATAGAACCAGTCCTCGTGCCCGAGGCTCTTGAAGTACAGCGCGATCGCGGGCGCGGTGCCGCCGAACAGCGACACCGTGATCGCATAGGGCAGGCCGACGCCGAGCGCGCGGACATTGGTCGGAAACAATTCGGCCTTCACGATGGCGTTGATCGAGGTGTAGCCGGCGACGAAAATCCAGGCGGCGCAGATCAGCAGGAAGGCCATGAAGGGCGACTTGGTCTCCTTCAGCGTGGTCAGGATCGGGACCGTCGACAAGCGTGCCGGCGACGCCGAAGAAGATCAGCAGCGGCTTGCGGCCGATGCGGTCGGACAGCGCGCCGTAGAGCGGCTGCAGCATGGTCGCGAAGATCAGCGAGCCGAAAATCACGAAGCGTGGTCTGGTCCTCGGTGAGCCCGACCGACAGCTTTGACGAAGGTCTGCATGTAGGTCGTGAAGGTGTAGAACGCCGCGGTGCCGCCGGCGGTGAGGCCGACCACCAGCAGCAGCTCGCGCGGATATTTCAGCAGGCCGACGATCGAGCCGGTCGGTTTGGCGAGCTTCTTGGCTTCCTCGAACGCGTCGGTCTCGTGCAGATTGCGCCGCATCACGGCGGCGAAGATCGCAAGCACCGCGCCGATCACGAACGGAATCCGCCAGCCCCAGGCTCGCAGTTCGTCCGGCGTCAGGAACACCTTCTGCAGCAGCAACAGCACGATGATCGCGGTGAGCTGGCCGCCGATCAGCGTGACGTACTGGAAGCTGGAATAGAAGCCGCGATGGTTGGGGTCGGCGACCTCGCTGAGATAGGTGGCGCTGGCGCCGTATTCGCCGCCGAGGCTCAGGCCCTCGATGACGCGCGCCAGCGCCAGAATCGCCGGCGCGAGCGATGCCGATCGAGGCGTAGGTCGGCGTCACCGCGATGATCAGCGAGCCGAAGCACATGCAGACCACCGACAGCGTCAGCGACAGCCGCCTGCCGTAGCGGTCGGCGATGATAGCCGAACAGCCAGCCGCCGAGCGGCCGCATCAGGAAGGTGGCGGCGAACAGCACGGCGGCGTTGAGCTGCTGCACCACCGGATCGCTGTTCGGAAAGAACGCCGGCGCGAAATACAGCGCGAACGCGGTATAGGCGTAGAAGTCGTACCATTCGACGAGATTGCCGATCGAGCCGATGAAGATCGCCTTGATCCGGCGCTCGACGTCGGCGATGTCGAGATGATCGGCCGCGGGTTTGATCGCTTGTTCTGTCATGTCCGGTCTCCGCGAACGATTGAGAAGTTGTGCTCGAGCTCAGTGCTGAACAGCATCGGAAGCTGACATGGCCGGCGTTCCCCCTGTGGCGCCTACCGCGCGTGCTTTGATTTTCGTTGGGGCGACTATAGCGGTGCAATCGCCCTCCGCCAATCGCTGCCTTCTTGCATCAGGGTTTGGGTTGTCCGCGCCGCTATTTCGGCGCTCTGGGATCGATCGGCGTCGTGCCGCGCACGCCCAAAATATCTTCCAGCGCCTTGGCGCCTGCGAGAAGCTGCGCCTCGCCGCGCGGCGGCGCCACGACCTGCAATCCGACCGGCAGGCCGGACGCAGTAAAGCCGCAGGGCAGCGACAGCGCGGGGCAGCACACCAGCGTGATCGCGTAGACGATGCCGAGCCACTCGACATAATTGTCGAACTTCTTGCCGGCGCATTCGGCGACGTAGCGGTTCTCGATCGGGAACGGCGCCACGATGGTCGCGGGCGTCAGCAAGCAGATCGTAGGTGTCGAAGAATTCGAGCGTGCGCGCGGTCATGGCGACGCGCTGCGCCTCGGCGCGCTCGAGCTGCTCGACCGTGAGCTTGAGGCCTTCCTCGATGTTCCAGATCACTTCCGGCTTGAGCTGGTCGCGCTTGGCGCGCAGCAGCGCCGCCTTGCTGAGCGCGAAGTCGAAGGCGCGCAGCACGTGGAAACATTCATGGGCCTCGCGCAGGTCGGGATGGGCTTCCTCGACGATGACGCCGGAATTGGCGAAACGCGTCCGCCGCCTTGCGGGTGATGGCGGCGACTTCGGGATCGACCGGGGTGATGCCGAGATCGGGCGAATAGGCGACGCGCTTCGGCTTGCTGCCGGATCGCGCGGCGGACAGGAACGATTTCGGCAGCACCGGCAGCGACAGCGGATCGGCCGGATGCTCGCCGCTCATCGCGTCGAGCAGCAGCGCGAGATCCTCGACATTGCGCGCCATCGGGCCCTGGACGCCGAGGTTGCGGTCGATCGCAGCCACCGGCGTATGCGCGACGCGGCCGATGCTCGGACGCATGCCGACGATGCCGCAGAAGCTCGCGGGGTTGCGCAGCGAGCCGCCCATGTCGGAGCCATGCGCCAGCCAGGCCATGCCGGTCGCGAGCGCCACCGCGGCGCCGCCGGAGGAGCCCGCGGCCGAGCGCGAAGTGTCCCAGGGATTGCGGGTCGCGCCGAACACCTCGTTGAACGTGTTGGCGCCGGCGCCGAACTCCGGCGTGTTCGATTTGGCGTAGATCACGCCGCCATTGTGCTTCGAGATGCTCGACCATGATATCGGAGCGCGCGGGGACGTTGTCTTTGTAGATCGGCGAGCCCTGGGTGGTGCAGCACGCCGGCGACCGCGGTCAGGTCCTTGATCGGCACCGGGAGCCCGGCGAGCAGGCCGCGCTCGCCGGCCGGCTTCTGCATCAGGGTTTTGGCGTGGGCGCGGGCGCGATCGAAGCACAGCGTCGGCAGGGCATTGACCTGGCCGTCGACTTCGGCGATGCGTTTTTCCAGCACGTCGAGCAGATCGAGCGGGGTGATTTCGCCCGCGTTCAGTTTGCCGACGACGGCGCACGCCGTTTCTTTCACCAAGTCTTGATCAGCCACTCGCGTCTCTCCATGCGTCCCGTCTTGAGGTCACCGATGGTGTAGTGCTGTAGAACATTTTCAAGCAAAGAGGAAACGTGCTCAAGTTGCGGCCCGAATTGGAGATATCGAATGACGACGTCCTTCGCTGCGCTGGATTGGCGCACCATGAGCCAGCAGGAGCGCGACCTCGGCCTCAACAACGGCGTTGCGGTGCCCGAAAGCGCCGCCATGGTCACCGGCTGGGAACAGCGTTCCGCCGAGATGCGCAAGCGCTACCCCGCTCATATCGACCTGCGCTACGGCCCGCGCGAACGCAACCGGATCGATTTTCTTAAAGCGCGCGACAAGGCGCCGACGCTGCTGTTCATTCATGGCGGCTATTGGCAGGCACGGGCCAAGGAAGTCTTTACGGTCATGGCGGAAGGCCCGATGGCGCACGGCATCAACGTCGCGCTGATCGGCTACACGCTGGCGCCGGACGCGACGCTGGATGAAATCGTCGCCGAAATCCACTGCCGGCATCGACTTTCTGGCCGACGCAATTGCCGGCGCTCGGCGCCGCGGCCGACGGCATCGTGGTATCCGGCTGGTCCGCCGGCGGCCATCTCACCTCGATGGCGCTGTCGCATCCGCATGTCAGAGCGGGGATGGCAATCAGCGGCATCTACGATCTCGATCCGATCCGGCACAGCTATCTCAACGTCAAGCTTCGGCTCGACGGGCCGATGTCGCATCGCAATTCGCCGATGATGCAGGCGGGCGGCCCGCTAAAACCGCTGTCGCTGGTGGTCGGCAGCGCCGAACTGCCGCTGCTGCGCAAGCAGACCGCGGACTTTGCCGGCCACCGCGCCCGATACGGATTGCCGGTGACGTATGAGGAGATCCCCGGCGCCAACCATTTTACCATCATGCAGGAGATGATGGCGCCGGAGGGACGGATCACGACGCTGATCCGGCAGTTGTTCGAGCGGACAGCAAATTAGTAGACGTCATCCCCGCGTTAGCGCAAGCGCGCTAATCGCGAGAGGTGCGAGCCAAGCGAGCCTCGAAGGATGCGAAACAGGTGCCGGCTGCTCATCCTTCGAGGCGCGCAAGGGCGCGCACCTCAGGATGACGGCGGTGCTAGGCGAACAGCGCGCCTACCCCCACCCCGCACTAATTCCGCCGTCGACCGTATAAATCACCCCCGACGTATAGCCGGAGCGATCCGAAGCCAGGAACGCCATCAGGTCGCCGATCTCGCGCGCATGGGCGGGGCGACCGAGCGGCATGCCCTTCTGGAATTCCCTGTAGCGGTTCTCGTCGCCGAACTGGTGTTTGGCGCGGGTCTTGAGCAGCGTGACGTGGCGGTCGGTGCCAACAGGACCGGGATTGATGCCGACCACGCGGATATTGTCGGCGAGGCTCTTGCCGCCGAGTGCGCGGGTAAAGGCCATCAGCGCCGCATTGCCGGCGCTGCCGCAGACGTAGTTGGCGTCGAATTTTTCACCGGCAGCGCCGATGTCGTTGACGATGACGCCGTGCCCGCGCGCCTTCATCTGCGCATAGATGGCGCGGGTCAGGTTGATGTAGCCGAACACTTTCAGCTCCCAGGCGTGGCGCCAGGTCGCCTCGTCGATCTTGTCGATCGAGCCGCCCGGGATATCGCCGGCATTGTTGACGAGGATGTCGATCTCGGCGGCGTCCTTCGCCAGTCTTGCCAGATCGGCGGGATTTCGGAGGTCGACGACATGGGCGGTGGCGCTGATCTGGTGGGTCGAGCGCAGCCGCTCGGCCAGCGCTTTGAGTGCATCGCCGCTGCGGGCAGCGAGATGAAGGTCGCAGCCTTCCTCGGCAAAGGCTTCGGCGGCGGCAGCACCGATGCCCTTCGAGGCGCCGGTGATCAGGACGCGCTTGCCGCGTAGATGCAGATCCATGGGAATGCTCGCTTGGCTGGGGGATGTCGGCAGGTCGGCTGGAATTGGTAGGCGGCAGATGTCGTGGCCGTCAACATTGCAGTGCAGCGTTGCGCCACGGCAAGGTTTGGTCCATTGCAAGGCCATCAAATAAGCGGCATGAGCGGCGCGGCGAGTTACTTCAAGGAAATCCCAATGAGCAAAAAGCAGTACCGGATCGCGGTCATTCCCGGCGACGGCATCGGCAAGGAAGTGGTCCCGGAAGGCCTGCGCGTGCTGGAAGCGGCCGCCAAAAAGCACGGGGTATCCGTGCATTTCGACCATTTCGACTTCGCCTCCTACGATTATTACGAAAAGCACGGCGAGATGATGCCGGAGGACTGGAAGGCGCAGATCGGCAAGCACGACGCGATCTATTTCGGCGCGGTCGGCTGGCCCGCAAAAATCCCCGATCACATTTCCTTGTGGGGCTCGCTGATCAAGTTCCGCCGGGAGTTCGACCAGTACGTCAATCTGCGCCCGGTGCGGCTGATGCCCGGCGTGCCGTCGCCGCTCGCGGGCCGCAAGCCCGGCGATATCGATTTCTGGGTGGTGCGCGAAAATACCGAAGGCGAATATTCTTCCGTAGGTGGCCGGATGTTCCCGGACACCGACCGCGAATTCGTCACGCAGCAGACCGTGATGACGCGGATCGGCGTCGACCGCATTCTGAAATTCGCGTTCGAGCTCGCGCAGTCGCGCCCGAAGAAGCACCTGACCTCGGCGACCAAATCCAACGGCATCTCGATCACGATGCCCTATTGGGACGAACGCGTGGAGGCGATGGCGAAGAGCTATCCGAAGGTGAAGTGGGACAAGTACCACATCGACATCCTCACCGCGAATTTCGTGCTGCATCCGGACTGGTTCGACGTCGTGGTCGGCTCCAACCTGTTCGGCGACATTCTCTCGGACCTCGGCCCCGCCTGCACCGGCACCATCGGCATTGCGCCGTCGGGCAACATCAATCCGCCCGGACTTTTCCCGTCGGTGTTCGAACCCGTGCACGGCTCGGCGCCTGACATCGCCGGCCAGGGCATCGCCAACCCGATCGGCATGATCTGGTCGGGCGCGATGATGCTGGAGCATCTCGGCGAGAAGCAGGCGGCGGCGTCGATCGTGGCCGCGATCGAGCGCACGCTCGGCGAACGCACGCTGCGCACGAGGGATCTCGGCGGCAATGCGGATACCACCGCCTGCGGCAAGGCGGTCGCGGAGATGGTGGAGTAGGGCGAGCAAGAACCCGCGATCGTCGTCCCGGCCTTGAGCCGGGACCCATACTCCGTGCTCTCTCGTCTGAAAAAAGCTCGCTAATACTGCCGCCCACTACTAACGCTGCGGCGTTTGGGTCCCGGCTCAAGGCCGGGACGACGGCGTAAATTTCACCCCTTCGCAATCCTTCGGCAATGCTCCCACGCCGCGCCAATCAGATTCTCGCTCGCTTCCGGCGTGCGGAAAGCTGAATGCGCTGACAGCGTCACATTCGGCAACTTCGTCAGCGGATGATCCGCCGGCAGCGGCTCGATGTTGAAGACGTCGAGGCCGGCGTGGCGGATCTGGCCCGAGTTCAAGGCATCGATCATCGCGGCTTCATCGACGATGGCGCCGCGTGCGGTGTTGACCAGGATTACGCCGGGCTTCATCGCCTCGATGCAGGCGCGCGAGACCAGGCCGCGGGTCTCGTCGTTCAGAAACAGATGGATCGAGATCACGTCGCTCTCGGTCAGAAGTTCGTCGAGATCGACGAACTCGACCTTCGGATGTTTCTTCGGCGACCGGTTCCAGGCGATCACGCGCATGCCGCTGCCGGTTGCGATGCGCGCGACCTCGGCCGCAATGCCGCCGAAGCCGATCAGGCCCAGGGTCTTGCCGGTGAGCTGCATGGCGTCCTCGCGCAGCCAGTTGCCGGCGCGCATCTCGCGGTCCATCCGCGCGATGCCGCGGGCCGCTTCCCACATCAGCGCGATGGCGCATTCGGCAACCGCGGTGTCGCCATAGCCCTTGATCAGGTGCACCTCGATGCCGAGTTGGCTGAGCTCTTCCGGGTTCATGTAGCTGCGGGCGCCGGTGCCGAGGAACACCACGTGCTTGAGGCCAACGCATTTCTTCGCAACTTCCGTCGGCAGCGCGGTGTGATCGACGATCGCGATGGCGGCGCCGTCGAGCAGTGCTGGGTATTGATCCGGGGTGATGTCGGGATTGCGATTGATCCGGACTTTGGGATCACCTGATTTTTCCAGCCGCTCGAAAATCACGGCCAGCGATTTATTGGCATCGACAAAAACACCGTGCACGGCGAGTTCTCCGAAGTTGAGAGGATCAGGACGCCACGCCGGCGAGCGCCAGCACGGTATGCATCAAGACGTTGGCGCCCGCCGTGCAATCGGCTTGGGTAGCATCTTCGAGCTCATTGTGGCTGATGCCGTCCTTGCAGGGTACGAACACCATCGCCGCCGGCATGATGGTGTTGAGGTTGCAGGCATCGTGACCGGCGCCCGACGTGATGCGGCGGTGGGAATAGCCGAGCATCGTTGCGGCGTTCTCGACGGCATCGACCAGCTTCGGATTGAAATGTGTCGGCGGCTTGCGCCAGACCAGGTCGAGTTGGACGTCGACCTTGCGCCGGGCCGCGATCTCCGCAATGGCGGCGCGCAGATCCTTGTCGAGCGCGTCCATGATCGCGGCATCGGCGCTGCGGCAATCAACGGTGAATGCGATTTCGCCGGGAATGACGTTGCGGGAGGGGTTGGCGATCACGGCTTCGCCGATGGTGCCGACCGCCTTCGGGCCGTGTTTTTTGGCGATGGCCTCCATCGCCAGCACGATCTCCGACAAGGTCGCCAACGCGTCGCGCCGCAGCGGCATCGGCGTCGAGCCGGCGTGGCTTTCAAAGCCAGTGATCTTGCCGTCATACCACAGCACGCCCTGGCCGGAATCGACCACGCCGATGGTCTTGCTCTCGGCTTCGAGGATCGGCCCCTGCTCGATGTGCAGTTCGACGAAGCCGGAAAATTTCTGGCGTGCCGACCGGGCTCGCGCCGCGGTAGCCAATGCTGTCGAGCGCTTCGTCCGACGGTGACGCCTTCGGCGTCCTTTCGCGACAAAATATCGTCGGTGGTGAAGTCGCCGACGTAAGCCGCCGAGGCCATCATCGCCGGCGCAAAGCGCGAGCCTTCCTCGTTGGTCCAGTTGCAGATGCAGATCGGCGTCTCGGTCTCGATCCCGGCATCGTTGAGAGTGCGGACCACTTCAAGGGCGGCCAGCGTGCCGAGCACGCCGTCATACTTGCCGCCGGTCGGCTGGGTGTCGAGATGCGAGCCGAGGCCAATGGGAAGTTTCGACATGTCGCGTCCCCTGCGCAGGCCGAACATCGATCCCAGCGTATCGACATGAACTTCGAGGCCCGCTGCCTCGCAGGCGTTGCGGAACCAGTCGCGCACCTGCTTGTCCTCCGGCCCCAGCGTCAGCCGCCGCACGCCGCCCTTGGGCGTGGCGCCGAACTTTGCGGTTTCGTGAATCGTGCCCCAAAGCCGGGCGGAATTGATTTGCAGATTGGATGCGATTTTTGTCATGGAGCTATTCCGGAGCTATTCCCAGGATCAGGCGACCCGTTTCAATGGCGCGGCGACAGCGGCGCGTCAACAACGACGCCGCCCTGCGCCAGCGAGGCTGCAAGTTCAGCCACGCGCTCGATGGCGACGGTGTCGGGGGAGGCGAGCCAGCTCGCCGAAAACGTCAGCAGCGGTATTTGCAGGTTGGTCGATAGCAATTGCAGCCGTCCATCGGCCAGTTCGTTTTCGACGATCGCGGTCGGGATCACGGCGATGCCGAGGCCCTCGATCGCCATATGGATCACCGTGCCCAGTGAGGCGCTGGCGTGCAGGCGGATCGGCGGCAGGTCGGGACGGTTGAACAGCGAGCGCACGATCTCGTAAGGCGGGGTTTTTCGCGGAAAGGTGATGATCGGAAATTTCGCCAGATCGTGCACCGTCAGCCGCTCTTTGCCCAGACCGAGCGAAGGGCTGGCCAGAAATCCCACGGAATAGTCGCATAGCACCCGGTTGCTGATGGTCGGCCCGGTCAGCGGTCCGAGCAGGAACGCAAGTTCGATTTCCTGCGCCAGAAGCCGCGTGCGCAAATTCGAGGTGATGTCGACTTCGATCTCGACCGAGAGGTTGGGATAGGCGTGATTGACGCTCTTGATCAGCTGCGTCAGGAACGTGTGGACGATGGTCTCGGCGACGCCGAGCCGCAGCACGCCGCGCATCGCCGAGTGGTCGCCGACTACGGCCAGCATTTCCGAGCGCAGCCCGATCAGTTTTTCCGCATACACCATCATCTGCCGGCCGTGCGGCGTCGGCATCACCATGCGGCGATCACGCTGCAGCAGCTTGACCCCCACCTCCTGCTCGAGCTGGGCGATCCGCTGCGAGATTGCGGGCTGGGTGGTATTGAGTTTCTGGGCCGCGCCGCGGAAGCTGCCGAGCGTCACCACCCACATGAGGGTCTCAATTGCCTTGAAATCGACCATGCACTGCGATCCAGCAGGTCGATAAATTAGATTTATCGACCTTGATTAAAAACTACGATTAGACATTATGGTAGCCGTATGCGCCATTGTCTGTCGAGCAAATTAGCGCGGGATCAACGATGACCAGCCTCGCAAAAACACAACGGCTTATCGATCGTGCGGCGGCCGACCTGCCGCCCAGCGTCGCGGCCCGGCATTCGTACCGCGCCGGGGTGTCCGGAAGCACGGCCGGAGTCGCCAACGGCTGCGTCCAGGGCAATCTCGCGATCCTGCCGGAGAAACTGGCAAGTTCGTTCCACCGCTTCTGCCAGCTCAATCCAAAACCGTGCCCAATCATCGGCATGTCCGATGTCGGCGACCCCCGCATTCCGGCACTCGGCCTCGACCTCGACATCCGCACCGACATCCCGCGCTATCGCGTCTGGCGCGACGGCGAGGTGGTGGAGGAGCCGACCGACATCATGTCCTACTGGCGCGACGATCTGGTCGCCTTCGTGCTCGGCTGCTCGTTCTCGTTCGAAGAGGCGCTGCTCGACGAGGGGCTGCCGATCCGCCACATCGAGCACAAAGTGCGCGTGCCGATGTTCCGCACCAATATCGCCTGCCGCCCGTCGGGCCCGTTCGCCGGACCGATGGTGGTGTCGATGCGGCCGTTCAAGCCGGCGGATGCGATCCGCGCGGTGCAGATCACCTCGCGCTTTCCGTCCGTGCACGGCGCGCCGGTTCATCTCGGCCTGCCAGGTTCGATCGGCATCGCCGACATCACCAAGCCCGACTACGGCGATCCGGTGCCGGTCGCAGACGATGAGATTCCGGTATTCTGGGCCTGCGGCGTCACGCCGCAAGCGGTCATCGCCAACGCCAAGCTACCATTCGCGATCACGCATGCGCCTGGATTGATGCTGGTCACCGATCTGAAGAACAAGCAATTGGCAGTGCTCTAAAGGGCAGCGCTTGCCGTTTCTTGAGGCTTTACCACAAGCTTTATCCACTTCATCGATAGTTGCTGATCAAGAGGGAAATTTGCCATGACGATCACTCGCCGCAATGTATTGCTCGGAGCTACCGCCGCCGCAGCGCTCGCGCCGTTCGCCGCGCGCGCAGAAACCTCTGAAGTGGTGATTGGCGTCACCTATCCATTCTCCGGCGCCAGCGCCCAGATGGGCGTCGACGCCCAGAAGGGCTTCGAGACCGCACTTGAAATCATCAACAACAAATATGATTTCGATCTGCCGCTCGCCAAGGACGCAGGATTGCCCGGGCTGGGTGGCGCCAAGATTCGTCTTGTCTATGCCGACCATCAGGGCGACCCCCAGAAGGGCCGCGCCGAAGCCGAGCGCCTGATCACCCAGGAGAAGGTCGCAGCCATCATCGGCACCTATCAGAGCGCGGTCGCAGTCACCGTCAGCCAGACCTGCGAGCGCTATCAGATCCCGTTTATTTCGGCGGATAACTCGTCGCCGAGCCTGCATACCCGCGGCCTGAAATTCTTCTTCCGTGCGGCCCCCCATGACGAGATGTTCTCGAAGGGCATGTTCGACTTCTTCGAAGCGCTGAAGAAGAAGGGCACCAAGATCGAGACGCTGGCGCTGTTCCACGAAGACACGATCTTCGGAACCGACTCCGCGAACGCGCAGACCAAGCTCGCCAAGGAGCTCGGCTACAAGATCGTCGCCGACATCAAGTACCGCGCCAACTCGCCGTCGCTGTCGGCGGAGGTTCAGCAGCTCAAGTCGGCCAATGCCGACGTGTTGATGCCCTCGAGCTACACCACCGACGGTATCCTGCTGGTCAAGACCATGGCCGAGCTCGGCTACAAGCCGAACGCCATCGTGGCGCAGGCCGCAGGCTTTTCGGAAAAGGCGCTGTACGACGCGGTCGGCGACAAGCTCGAAGGCGTGATCACCCGCGGCAGCTTTTCGCTCGATCTCGCCGCCAAGCGGCCGATGGTCGGCAAGATCAACGCCATGTTCAAGGAAAAGTCGGGCAAGGATTTGAACGACAATACGTCGCGCGAGTTCATGGGCCTGATCGTTCTGGCGGATGCGATCAATCGCGCCAAGTCGACCGATGGCGAGAAGATCCGCGCGGCGCTGGCCGCGACCGATATTCCCGGCGAGCAGACCATCATGCCGTGGAAGCGCGTGAAGTTCGACGCGATGGGCCAGAACAACGACGCCGACCCGGTGCTGCTGCAATACATCGGCGGCAAGTTCGTCACCATCTCGCCGGCGCAGGCCGCGGTTGCCGAAGCCGTCTGGCCGATGAAGTGATGGTTGCGCACGGGGGCGGGGGCACAACGCGGTGACGATCGACACCATTATCCAGAGTCTGGCGAGCGGCCTGTTGATGGGGCTGCTCTACGGATTGATCGCCGTAGGCCTCGCGCTGATCTTCGGCCTGATGGAGGTGGTGAATTTCGCCCATGGCGAATTCCTGATGATCGCGATGTACGCGACCTTCTTCCTGTTCACGTTCTTCGCGATCGACCCGCTGCTCGCGGCGCCGCTGGTTGCGGCCGCATTGTTCGTGTTCGGAGCGGTGGTCTATCTCCTGATCGTGCGCTTTGCGGTGCGGGCAAAAGCCAATGCCGGCATGGTGCAGATCTTTTCTACCTTCGGGCTTGCGATCGTCATGCGCGGCCTGGCGCAGTTCTTCTTCACGCCTGATTACCGCAGCGTCACGCATTCCTGGCTTGCCGGCAAAACGGTCTCGTTCGGCGGCATCTTCCTGCCGGTGCCGCAACTGGTCGGCGGGCTGGTCGCGATCACGGCGTTCGTGGGCCTCTACTTCTTCATTAACCGCACCGATTTCGGCCGCGCGCTCGAAGCAACGCGCGAAGATCCCGGCGCGGTTGCGCTGGTCGGCATCGACAAGAACCGGGTGTTTGCGCTGGGATGGGGCATGGGCGCGGCGCTGGTCGGTCTGGCCGGCTCGATCATGGCGATTTTCTTCTACATCTATCCCGACGTCGGCGCGTCGTTCGCGCTGATCGCCTATGTCACCGTGGCGCTCGGCGGTTTCGGCAGCGTGTTCGGCGCCTTCGCCGGCGGCATCATCGTCGGTCTGGTCGAGGCCTCCACCGCCCTGATCCTGCCGCCGTCGCTGAAATCGGTCGGCATTTACGCGGTCTATCTGCTCGTGGTGTCGCTGCGGCCGCGCGGCCTGTTCGGGTCGATCTGATGGACCAGAATTTCGCCCAGCGTCGCCGCCAGGACTTGTTCGTCGCCGCCGCGCTTGCTGCAATTGCCGCGCTCGTGCCGCTGTTCGTCAAGGACGTCTACGTCCAGAACATCATGGTTCTGACCCTGATGTATGCGGCGCTGTCGCAGAGCTGGAATATCCTGTGCGGCTACTGCGGACAGATCTCGCTCGGCCATGCGCTGTATTTCGGGCTTGGCGCTTACACCACCGCCATTCTCTTCACGAAGTTCGGCGTGCTGCCGTGGTTCGGCATGCTCAGTGGCGGCCTGATCTCGGCCGGCATTGCGATGGGGCTCGGCTATCTCTGTTTCCGGCTTGGTGGCCATTATTTCTCGATCGCCACCATCGTCATCGCCGAGGCCGCGCTGCTGTTGATCCAGAACTGGGATTGGGCCGGGGCCGCCCTCGGAATCAATATTCCCGTGCGCCAGGACAGTTGGATCCTGTTCCAGTTCACCCGCAGCAAGCTGCCGTATTTCTACTTCGCGCTGGTGCTGGCCTGCATCGCCTGGTTCGTGACCTGGTGGCTGGAAGATTCCAAATGGGGCTATTGGTGGCGCGCGGTGAAGGATAATCCGAGCGCGGCGGAGAGCCTTGGCGTCGACGTGTTCAATTCCAAGATGGGGGCAGCGGCGGTGTCGGCCTTCCTCACCGCGGTCGGCGGCAGTTTTTACGCGCAGTTCGTCTCCTATATCGACCCCGAGAGCGTGATGGGGTTCCAGTTCTCGCTGCTGATGGCATTGCCCGCGGTGCTTGGCGGCATCGGCACGCTGTGGGGACCGGTGCTGGGCGCAGTCATCCTGATCCCGCTCACCGAACTGACGCGCTCCTTCATCGGCGGCTCCGGCCGCGGCGTCGACCTGATCGTCTACGGCACGCTGATCGTGCTGATTTCGCTGGCGCGGCCGCAGGGGCTCGTCGGGCTGTTTTCTTCGAAGAAGGCCGCGGTGCGATGACGGCTCTGTTGGAAACCCGCGGCGTCTGGCAGCGGTTCGGCGGCCTGATTGCCAATAGCGACGTCTCGATTTCGGTCGGGCGCGGCGAGATCGTCGGACTGATCGGGCCCAACGGCGCCGGCAAGTCGACGCTGTTCAATCTGATCGCGGGCGTGCTGCCGCCGACCCAGGGCTCGATCTGGTTCGACGGCGAGGACGTGACAAAACTGCCGGCGGCCGAGCGCTGCGTCCGCGGCGTCGGCCGCACCTTCCAGGTCGTGAAAAGTTTTGAGACCATGAGCGTGATCGACAACGTCATCGTCGGTGCGCTGGTGCGCAACACCGTGATGCGCGTGGCGCGACGCAAGGCGCACGAGGTGCTGGAATTCTGCGGGCTCGCCGCTCGCGCCAACGTGCTGGCGAGCGATCTGGTGCCGTCGGAAAAGCGGCGGCTCGAGGTCGCGCGGGCGCTCGCGACCGAACCAAAACTGCTGCTGCTCGACGAGGTGCTCACGGGTCTGACGCCGGTCGAGGCGAAAACCGGCGTCGAGCTGGTGCGCAAGGTGCGTGACACCGGCGTCACTGTGTTGATGGTCGAGCACGTCATGGAGATCGTGATGCCGCTGGTCGATCGCGCCATCGTGCTCAATCTCGGCAAGGTCCTGACCGAAGGCAAGCCGACCGATGTCGTCCGCGATCCGCAAGTCATCAGCGCCTATCTGGGGGACCGTCATGCTGTCGGTGCATGAAGTCACCACCGCCTATCAGGGGTTGGTCGCGATCTCGGCGGTGAGCATCGAAGTGGCAAAAGGCGAGATCGTCTGCGTCGCCGGCGCCAACGGGGCCGGCAAGTCGACCTTGCTGAAATCCATCGCCGGCGCCGAACGCCCGCGTTCCGGCACAGTCACCTTCGACGGCGTGCGCATCGACGGCAAGGCGCAGCATCTGATCACCAAGGACGGCATCGCCTATGTGCCGGAAAACCGCCGGCTGTTTCCGCGGCTGTCGGTGCGCGACAATTTAAGGCTCGGCAGCTACCTCTATCGCGGCGAGGCCAATCGCGACGAACCGCTCGAGCTCGTGTTCACGCTGTTCCCGCGGCTGTCCGAGCGGCTGGAGCAGCGCGCCGAAACGCTCTCCGGCGGCGAGCAGCAGATGCTGGCGATCGGCCGCGCGCTGATGACGCGCCCGCGGTTGTTGATGCTGGACGAGCCGTCGCAGGGCATCATGCCAAAGCTGGTCGACGAAATCTTTCAGGCCGTCATGCGCATCCGCGACACCGGCCTGACCGTGCTGATCGTCGAACAGCGCATGGCCGAATGTCTCGAAATCGCCGACCGAGCCTACATCTTGCAGACCGGCCGCGTGCTGATGCAGGGCAGTGCGGCGGACATCCGGACCAATCCAGACGTGAGGAAGGCGTATCTGGGGCTTTGATCCCTACGATGCCGCCACAGGCACCGACGTCATCCTGAGGTGTGCGCTCTTTCTTGCGCGCCTCGAAGGATGAGCCGCACACATCGTAGCCCCCATCCTTCGAGGCTCGCCGAAGAGGGCGAGCACCTCAGAGGCTGTGAATCTATGGGATTTGACCGTGTTTCCATTTGCGAAAGAGTGAATTGGGTGATTCCCTGCTTTCGGCAATCGATGGAGACACAAATGTCGCGCGAGACGCTATTTGGTGATCTGCCCGAGGCTGAGCCGGTTGCGCGGGAATGGCCGGGGCGTCCGCGGCTTCGCGAGCCTGTCCGCGACCAGGTCGAACTGCGTGCAGTCGATCTTGAGGCGTTGCTGCCGGGCGATCATCCTGCACGGATAATCTGGGCCTATGTTCAGAAACTCGACCTCAGCGCGCTTGAGGAAACTGTCCGTGCTCGCGTGCATGGTCCCGGGCAAGCACCCATCAGCCCGCGCCTACAGGTGGCGTTGTGGCTGTTTGCGACCAGCCAGGGTGTAGGGAGCGCCCGAGCTCTGGCACGGCTGTGCGAGAGCCACGATGCCTATCGCTGGCTGTGCGGTGGGGTAAGCGTGAACTACCACAGCCTGTCGGAGTTCCGCACGGCGTACCCGGAGCTACTGGAGCAGTTGCTGGTCGAGAACGTAGCCTCGCTTTCGGTGGCAGGCGTGATCGACCTCGACGAGGTGGTGCAGGACGGAGTGCGTGTGCGTGCTTCGGCCGGTACGAGTTCGTTCAGGCGCAAGAAAAAGCTCTACAAGGAGCTGAAAAAGGCGAAGCGGCTGGTCGAGCATCTGCGGCAAGAGAATGATGACGATCCCGATGCCAGCAACAAGCGCATCCGGGCCGCGCAGGAGCGTACGGCGCGCGAGCGCGAGGCGCGTGTTGCAGCCGCTCTCGAGCAGCTTGCCGCCATCGAAGCGTATCGGGCGCGGCGCGGCCGGCAGAACCGGAACAACAAGAAGAAGGGAAGCAAGCGTCCGGAGCCGCGTGCCTCCACGACGGACCCGCAGGCGCGCGTCATGAAAATGGCCGACAGCGGCTTCCGGCCAGCCTATAACTGCCAGGTTGCCAGCGTCGCCGATGGCCAGATTGCAATTGCCGTGGATGTGACCACGGTCGGCTCGGATCGGGGGTTGATGCGGCCGATGCTGGAGCGAATTACGGGCTTCTATGGCCGCCCGAAACGCCACCTCGTCGACGGCGGGTTCAACAAGAACGAGGACATAGAATGGGCTGCGGCCGAAGGGATCAAGGTCTACGGCCCGCCTGCCAACAGCAAGCATCTGACTGATCCCTATGCGCCACGCAGGGATGACGGACCCGGTATGTTGGCTTGGCGGAGACGGATGAAGAGCCCTCACGGCAAGAGCGTCTACAAACGCCGTGCACCAGGCGAATGCATCAACGCCCGCTTCCGTAACTGGGGCCTGCGCCAGTTCACGCTTCGCGGCCGGAACAAGGTCCTCACGATTCTGCGCTGGTTCGCCCTCGCCAACAATGTCCTCGCAGGCCATCGGCTGCTCGCCAGCAGCCACTGAGACGCCAATCCCGCGACGACCAACGATCAATCAAAAACCATTCGCCGCCTTACCGGGAACGCGTCTACAATCCAACCGTCGCCACCCATAGGGTCACAACCTCTCAGGATGACGTCGGTGGGTGTGGCCGGTGCTCTGGCAGGACCAGCCCAAACACCTTCGTCAAATCGTTGACCTGTTCCGGCGACAGATAGCGTGGGTTCAGCCCGCGCAGCAGCAGATACAATTTCGCCGTCTCTTCCAGTTCCTCGATTGCGAATACCGCGGCTTCCAGCGTATCGCCCGAGACCACCGGGCCGTGATTGGCGAGCAGCACGGACGAATATTTTCCGGCCAGTCCCTTGATCGCGTCGGCGACCGCCGGATCGCCGGGCCGATAATACGGCACCAGCGCGGTCAGGCCGCATTTCATCAGGTAATACGGCGTCATCGGCGGCAGCGCGGCGCGCGGATCGATTTCGGGCAGCATCGACAGCGCCACCGAATGGGTCGAATGCAGATGCACCACCGCACGGGCGGCGTCGCGGGTTTGGTAGAGCGCGGTGTGCAGCGGCACTTCCTTGGTCGGCGCATCGCCGGTCATCAGCCTGCCGTCGGCGCCAAGCCGCGACATGCGTGCGGGATCGAGAAAGCCGAGCGAGGCGTTGGTCGGCGTCACCAGCCAGCCGCCGTCGTCGAGTTTGACGCTGATATTGCCCGACGAGCCCGGCGTCAGCCCGCGCTCGAACAGCGAACGGCCGAGGCGGCAGATTTCCTCACGGAGCCTGGTTTCGCTCATGGCAGCTTCCTCTTTGCCGCCTTGTCTCATGCTTTGGCAGGGCGGCCAAGCCGTGATACGCAGAGGCCAAGCTACCAAGAAAATACGAGGGAACGCCGTATGCCTGAGTCCGTAAAGCAAAACGTTGCCGTGATCGGGCTGGGCTCGATGGGGTTCGGCATGGCGACCTCGCTGCGCCGCGCCGGCTTTGCCGTCACCGGTTGCGACGTCTCGGCGGATTCGGTCGCGCGTTTCGTCGCCGATGGCGGCAGCGGCGCCAAAACCCCGGCGGAAGCGGCCAAGGCGGCCGACATCGTGGTCAGCGTTGTCGTCAACGCGGCGCAGACCGAAACCATCCTGTTCGGCAAGGACGGCGTCGCCGAAACCCTCGCCAAAGGCGCGGTGTTCATCTCCTCCGCCACGATGGACCCCGATGTCGCGCGGCGGCTGGCAAAGCAGCTGGAAGCGACCGGCCGGCTCTATCTGGACGCGCCGATTTCCGGCGGCGCGCAGCGCGCCGCGCAGGGCGAACTCACCATTCTGGCCTCCGGCAGCGCCGCCGCGTTTGCCAAGGCGCGTCCGGCGCTCGATGCGATGGCGGCAAAGCTCTACGAACTCGGCGATGCCGCCGGGCAGGGCGCCGCGTTCAAGATGATCAACCAGCTGCTCGCCGGCGTGCATATCGCCGCGGCCTCGGAAGCGATCACCTTTGCCGCCAAGCAGGGCCTCGATATCCGGAAAGTCTATGAGGTCATCACGGCCTCCGCCGGCAATTCCTGGATGTTCGAAAACCGCATGCCGCATGTGCTCGACGGCGACTACGCGCCGCGCAGTGCGGTGGAGATCTTCGTGAAAGACCTCGGCATCATCCAGGACATGGCGCGCACGGCAAAATTTCCGGTGCCGGTCGCAGCCGCAGCGCTGCAGATGTTTCTGATGACCGCGGCCTCCGGCATGGGCCGCGACGACGACGCCTCGGTGGCGCGGATGTATGCCCGCGTTACCGGCACGCATCTGCCCGGCGAGCCGAAGTAAACCAGCAACAAGAGGACAGCGATGCCCCGTTTTGCCGCCAATCTCTCCATGATGTTCAACGAGGTGCCGTTCCTCGACCGTTTCGACGCGGCGGCGAAAGCGGGCTTCACCGCGGTCGAATTCCTGTTTCCCTACGACCATCCGGCCGAGGCAAGTCGGCGAGCGGCTGCAAGCGGCAACGGCCTGACCCAGGCGCTGTTCAACCTGCCGCCGGGCAATTGGGAGGCCGGCGAAAAAGGCTTTGCCGCGCTGCCGGAGCGTTTCGACGACCTGCAAGCAGAGCCTGCACACCGCGCTGCCTTATGCGAAGGCGACCGGCGTCAAGCGGCTGCATCTGATGGCCGGCATCGCCGACCGCGGCGACCGCAAGGCGGTCGAGGCGTTCTATAAATCGGTGGCGTGGGCGGCGGAATTCTTCGCGCCGCACGGCCTCGACGTCGTGATCGAGCCGATCAACCCGCGCAACGTGCCCGGCTATTTCCTCAACGACTTTATCTTCGCGCGCGACCTGATCGACGAACTGAAGATTCCCAATCTGAAACTGCAGTTCGACATCTATCACTGCCAGATCATCCATGGCGACGTCACCATGCGGCTGCGCGAGATGATGCCGGTCATCGGCCACATCCAGATCGCCAGCATCCCCTCGCGCAACGAACCTGATGGCGAGGAGTTGAACTATCCGTTCCTGTTCGCCGAGCTCGACCGGCTCGGCTATGGCGGCTTTGTCGGCTGCGAATACAATCCGCGCGGCAAGACCACCGACTGGCCTTGGCTGGTTCAAGTCCTATGCCGGAGTAAAACCGTGACACTCGCCGGAAAGCTGTCTCTTGGCTGCGTCGCCGACGACTACACCGGCGCCTCCGATCTCGCCAATACGCTGACACGCGCTGGTCTGCGCACGGTGCAGACCATCGGCGTGCCCTCCGACAATCTGGCGCTGCCCGAGGTCGATGCCGTCGTGGTGTCGCTGAAAAGCCGATCGATCGAGGCGGGATTGGCCGTGACGCGCTCGCGCGCGGCGGAAAAATGGCTGCGCGGGCGCGGCGCGGATCATGTGCTGTTCAAGATCTGCTCGACCTTCGATTCCACCGATGCCGGCAATATCGGCCCGGTCATGGACGCGCTGCGCGCCGATTCCGGCGACGCGATCGTGCTGGTGACGCCGGCGTTTCCCGGAAACCGGCCGCACCGTCTATCAGGGCAATCTGTTCGTCGGCCAGGTGCCGCTGAACGAAAGTCCGCTGAAGGATCATCCGCTCAACCCGATGCATGATTCCAATCTGGTGCGGGTGCTGGCGCGCCAGAGCAAGACCGAGATCGGGCTGGTTGAGCTTGCAACGCTGACGCGCGGTCCTGACGCGGTTCGCGCGCAACTCGCCGATCTCCAGGCGAAGGGATTTGGCGCCGTCATTGTCGATGCAGTGTTCGACCGCGACCTCGAGACCATCGGCACCGTGGCGCTGGATCACCGCCTGTCCGTCGGCGCTTCCGGTATCGGGCTTGGGCATCGCCCGGGCACTGGTCGCCTCGGGCAAAGTCAAATCGAGTGCACAAAACGTCATTCCCGATACGGCGGTCGGCGGACCGGCGGCGTGCCTGGCCGGCAGTTGCTCGCAGGCGACGCTGCAGCAGATCGCGAACGCCGAAAAGACGATGGCTGTGCTGCATCTCGATCCCGGACCGCGTGGTCGCCGGCAAGGACGAAGCCGGGCGCGCGCTGGCCTGGGCAAAGACGCGAATCAGCGAGGGCCCGATTCTGATCGCGAGCAGTTCGACGCCGGAAGAGGTCGCAGCTCTGCAGTCACGTCATGGCCGCGATGCAGCCGGACATGCCATCGAGCAGGCGATGGCCGATATCGCCGAAGGGCTGGTGCAATCCGGCGTGCGCCGATTGGTGGTTGCCGGTGGTGAAACTTCGGGCGCCGTGGTGGATCGCTTGCGGATTCCAGGATTCCTCGTTGGTGCAGAAATCGCTGCAGGAGTGCCGGTTCTGCGCGCGGTCGGTGCTGAGAACGGCGAGATGTTGCTTGCATTGAAATCAGGCAATTTCGGCGGTCCGGAATTTTTCTCCGATGCACTCACGCTGATGCGCTGATCGTCTCTCGATTGTTCATTTGTTGGTGACGGCTGTCGGCTACCGTAGTTTCACGGGCGGCCAAGTTAACACAACCTCAGCAGGCGCGGGGGCTTGATGCAGACAGGCAGTTCTGTGTTTCACCGACTCTGAAGCTTGTCACATCAGGTGCGTCTCACGCGCCCAAAAAACCCAAGAGATTCCCAGCCATGCTCGCCAAGTACTCGATCCGCGCCAAAATCATCGCGGTCGTCGCATTCCTGTTGGTCGCGATGACGGGCATGGGCCTGCTTGCGGTCAAGAACATGCGGTCGATCAACGCCAATACCGTCGACATCGCGACGAGCTGGATGCCGAGCGTCCGTGTGCTGGGTGAGTTGCGCGCCGGCGTCATCACCTATCGCACCGTGATCCGCGAGCACATGCTGGCCGAGACCCTCGAGGAAAAGCAGGCCGCGGAAAAGATCCTGGCGACGGTGGTCGAGAGCAACACCAAGATCCGCGCGGCTTACGAGCCGATGATCACCTCGCCGGAGGAGCGTGTGCTGTACAGGGAGTGGTCCGAGCTCTGGGACAAGTACAAGGCCGGCACCCAGGAAGTGATGGCGCTGTCGCGCAAGGCCGTCGGCAAGGTTCCGACCGAGGCGCATGAACTCAACTCCAAGACGGTGAACAAGATCGGGCTCGAATCCGACAATGTCCTGAAGAAGGACATCGACCTCAACAACAGCGGCGGCGACAAGGCGGCGCAGGACGCGGCCGACAGTTACTCGTCGGCCTTGATGCTGCTTGCCGTCATTCTCGGCGCGACCGTCATCGTCGGCATCGGCGTCAGCTTCTATCTGGTTCGCGACGTCTCGACCGGCATCGACTCCATCGTCGTTCCGATGCAGGCGCTGGGCAACGGCGATCTGAGCGCAAACGTGCCGCATCAGGGCGAGAAGACCGAAATCGGCGCCATGGCCGACGTGCTGCAGGTGTTCAAGCAGGCGCTGATCGCCAAGAAGGCCGCCGACGAGGCCGCCGCGATTGACGCGGAGGCCAAGATCGAACGCGGCCGCCGGGTCGACAGCATCACGCGTAATTTCGAATCGATGATCGGCGAGATCGTGCAGACGGTATCGTCGGCGTCGACTCAACTCGAGGCCTCGGCCGGCACGCTGTCGAAGACCGCGGAACGTTCGCAAGCATTGACCACGGCGGTGGCAGCGGCTTCCGAGGAAGCTTCCACCAACGTGCAGTCGGTGGCGTCGGCGACCGAGGAATTGTCGTCCTCCGTCAACGAAATCAGCCGCCAGGTCCAGGAATCGGCGCGAATGGCGACCGACGCCGTCGGCCAGGCCCGCACCACCAACGACCGGGTCAGCGAATTGACCAAGGCGGCAAGCCGCATCGGCGACGTCGTCGAGCTGATCAACACCATCGCCGGCCAGACCAATTTGCTGGCGCTCAACGCCACCATCGAGGCGGCGCGGGCCGGCGAGGCCGGCCGCGGCTTTGCGGTCGTGGCCTCGGAAGTCAAGGCGCTGGCCGAGCAGACCGCGAAAGCCACCGGCGAGATCGGCCAGCAGATCACCGGCATCCAGGCCGCGACCCAGGACTCGGTGAACGCGATCAAGGAAATCAGCGGCACCATCGAAAGGCTGTCCGAGATTTCCTCGACCATCGCCGCCGCCGTGGAAGAGCAGGGCGCTGCGACGCAGGAGATTTCCCGCAACGTGCAGCAGGCGTCCCAGGGTACCCAGCAGGTCTCCTCCAACATCACCGACGTACAGCGCGGCGCGACCGAGACCGGATCGGCCTCCTCGCAGGTCCTCACCGCGGCGCAGTCGCTGTCCGGCGACAGCAACCGCCTCAAGCTCGAAGTCGGCAAGTTCCTGGATTCGGTCCGCGCGGCCTGATACGCCCGACCGGCGACAATCGAGCAGCCCGGCCTCCAAAAGAGGCCGGGCTGTTTTCATTTTGCCGTCATGAAAATTGGCTCGAAGCTCCGTAGTTCCACGGGAGGCGGCATTAACCAGTCCTGTTTACTCCCGCGTTATTTTTGCAGCGTGCCCGCGCTGGTCACTCGATTCGCTTGCCATCGCAAATTCCGGGAAATCGTGAAATTTTAGGATTTGCTGACATGATCAAGCTCAATCGCATCGGATACAAACTGGGACTGGCCGGCGCCGTTGGCGTTTTGCTGGCGGTCGGTATGGCTGCGAACCAGATGATGACGGACGCGAGCGTGTCGGCCGTCAACGATCGCGCCGGCCGCTCGCAACGGGTATCCGACAGCGCGCTGGCCGCCAATCTGGCCATGCGGCAGATGGAGCTTGCCGGGCGCAACATCAGATTGTCGCGGGTGCCGGCCGAGGTCGAAAAGAACGCCGCCCTGCTGGAGCGCCTGAAAGCAGCCGAAACCAGCCAGTTGGACGCCGCGCTGGCGAGCGCCCAGAAGCCGGAGACCAGGGAGCGGTTGCAGAAAATCAAATCCTTGATGGACCGTTTCAGCGCCGGCGTCGAGGAGATCGCGAAGGCCCAGGCCACGCTGCTGGCGCAGATCGAAAAACGCAACGCAGTGTCTGCCGAATGGACCAAGGCCCTGGAGACGGCGCTGAATTCGAAAGTGCTGTCGCGGTTCGACGATTTTGCGGACATGCTGAGCCTGATGCACCAGGCCGACGCCAAGGTGAATGCCTTGCGAGCGCTGGTTTGGCGATTTGGAGCCACCGGCGAAGCCGGCCTCGTCGAACAGCTCACTCACACCCGATCGGCGCTTGAAGCCATCCTGAAGCAGATCGGTGGAAGGGACGACGACAAGGAATTTCAGGCCATGGTCGGGTCGCTGGATTCGATCGTGAAGCGTTTCCTTGCCGCCAATGACGACGTCGTCAAAACCGAGGCGTTGAAGGACGACATTCTTGCCAATCGTTCGGTCAAGTTTGCCAATGAAGCCGCCGAACTGATGGAAGCGACGGTCAGCAACGCCCAAAAGAATTTCGCGGTTTCCAAGCAGGAGGCCGCGGCCGAGATGGCGCAGGCCAACCGCATCAACCTGATCATGGCAGGGATCGTCATCCTGGCCCTGGTCGCCTCGGCGGTGTTCTCCTTCCTCGGGATCGCGCGCCCGATGACACGCCTGAACGGCGCGCTGGGCGAAATGGCCGGCGGCAATCTCGATGTCGAAATTCCCGGTGCCGCCCGCGGCGACGAGATCGGCGACCTCGCCAAGACCGTCACCGTGATCCGCGAGAACGCCGAGCAAAAGGCCCGCGACGAAGCGGCGGCCAAGACCAGGCAGGATCAGATCGCAGCCGAGCAGCGCAAGGCGGACATGATCCGGCTCGCCAATGATTTCGAAGGCGCCGTCGGCGAGATCGTCGAAACCGTGTCGTCGGCTTCGACCGAGCTCGAGGCGTCCGCTGGCACGCTGACCTCGACGGCGGAGCGCTCGCAAGAGCTCACCACCATGGTTGCGGCCGCTTCCGAAGAAGCCTCCACCAACGTGCAGTCGGTGGCGTCCGCGACCGAGCAATTGTCGTCCTCCGTCAACGAAATCAGCCGCCAGGTCCAGGAATCGGCGCGGATGGCCTCCGAGGCCGTCGGTCAGGCCCGCACCACCAACGATCGGGTCAGCGAATTGACCAAGGCGGCAAGCCGGATCGGCGACGTCGTTGAGCTGATCAACACCATCGCCGAACAGACCAATCTCCTGGCGCTCAACGCCACCATCGAGGCGGCGCGGGCCGGTGAAGCCGGCCGCGGGTTTGCGGTCGTGGCGTCCGAAGTGAAGGCGTTGGCCGAGCAGACCTCCAAGGCGACCGGCGAGATCGGCCAGCAGATCACCGGCATCCAGGCCGCGACCCAGGACTCGGTGAACGCGATCAAGGAGATCAGCGGCACCATCGAACGGCTCTCGGAAATCTCCGCGACCATCGCAGCCGCGGTGGAAGAGCAGGGCGCTGCAACCCAGGAAATCTCCCGCAACGTGCAGCAGGCGGCCCAGGGCACCCAGCAGGTGTCCTCCAACATCACCGACGTGCAACGCGGTGCCTCCGAGACCGGATCGGCCTCCTCGCAGGTTCTCTCCGCGGCGCAGTCGCTGTCCGGCGATAGCAACCGCCTCAAGCTCGAAGTCGGCAAGTTCCTGAATTCGGTGCGGGCGGCGTAACCCGGCGCGGAACCGTCGCTCCGTAGATTTACGGGGGGTGGCATTAACGTAAATCGAGTGCGTGGCGGCTACGATTCGCCCTGCCGAGGAGGATATTGCCCCCGAACATCGGCATTCGCGTGCCCTTGCGGCTTTGGCTGTATGGCCACCAGCCTGTGGAGATCGAAAATGTCGTTCGCGCTGAGCCGATTCAGAATGACGGTTGGCCGCAAGATCTACGCCCTCATCGGCCTCAGTTTCCTGGGATTGCTCGGCATCGGGGTGCTCGACTCCGGCGAGCTCGCCTCGAGCCTCCGGCAACAGAAGCAGATCGAGCTGAAGCACCTGGCTGATCTGGCGCTCGGCATCGTCAAGGAAGAGCACGCGGCGGCGCAGAAGGGCGACATCGCGGTCGCGGACGCGCAGAAGCGCGCGATGGCGCGGCTCGCCGCACTTCGATACGGCAACAACGATTATTTCTGGATCAACGACATGCAGCCGCGCATGGTGATGCATCCGATCAAGCCCGAGATGAACGGCAACGATCTGTCGACCTACAAGGATCCCAACGGAAAGAGCCTGTTCGTCGATTTCGTCGAAACCGTCAGGAAAGACGGCGCGGGCTTCGTTCCCTATGAGTGGCCGAAGCCCGGTTTCGACAAGCCGCAGCCGAAACTGTCCTACGTTGTCGGCTTTGCGCCCTGGAACTGGGTGATCGGGACCGGGGTCTATATCGACGACCTCAAGGCGCAAACCTGGGCTTCGACCGAGCGCGCGCTGATCGCAGGCGCCGTCATTCTGCTGATCTCGCTTGCGGTCTCGATGTTCGTCGCCCGTGGCATCACCAAGCCGCTGCAACGCATGACGGTAGCCATGAACGCGCTGGCCGGCGGCAATCTCGATGTCGAAGTGCCCGGCATCGGCCGCCACGACGAAGTCGGCGAGATGGCTAACGCCGTCGAGGTTTTCAAGAGCAACGCGGTCGCCCGGCAAGGGCTTGAGGCCGAGCAAAAGGAGGCGGAAATTCGCGCCGTCGCCAGGCGCAAGGCGGACATGGTCAAGCTGGCCAGTGATTTCGAGGGCGCGGTCGGCGAAATCATCGAGACGGTGTCGTCTGCCTCGTCACAGCTCGAGGCGTCGGCCGGCACGCTCAACGCGACGGCAGAGCGCGCGCAGGAACTCGCCACTGTGGTTGCGGCGGCGTCCGAGGAGGCCTCCACCAACGTGCAGTCGGTGGCGTCGGCGACCGAGGAGATGTCGTCATCGGTCAACGAGATCAGCCGCCAGGTCCAGGCATCGGCGCGGATGGCCACCGATGCCGTCGATCAGGCCCGCACCACCAACGATCGGGTCAGCGAATTGTCCAAGGCCGCAAGCCGTATCGGCGACGTGGTCGAACTGATCAACACCATCGCCGGCCAGACCAATCTGTTGGCCCTGAACGCCACCATCGAGGCGGCGCGCGCCGGCGAGGCCGGGCGCGGCTTTGCGGTGGTCGCGTCCGAGGTCAAGGCGCTGGCCGAGCAGACCGCGAAGGCGACCGGCGAGATCGGTCAGCAGGTCGCCGGCATCCAGTCCGCGACCCAGGACTCGGTGAACGCGATCAAGGAAATCAGCGGCACCATCGAAAAGCTGTCGGAGATTTCCTCGACCATCGCGGCGGCGGTGGAAGAGCAGGGTGCTGCGACGCAGGAGATTTCCCGCAACGTGCAGCAGGCCGCCCACGGCACCCAGCAGGTCTCGTCCAGCATCGCCGACGTGCAGCGCGGCGCCAGCGAGACCGATTCGGCATCGTCGCAGGTTCTCCACGCGGCGCAGTCGCTGTCCGGTGACTCTAGCCGCCTCAAGCTCGAAGTCGGCAAGTTCCTGAATTCGGTCCGGGCGGCCTGACCAGGCGGCCTGAGGCCGCTCGGTAAATTTACGGAGCAGCGGGTCGGGCATTAACCTAAATAAAGTGCTTGCCGACTATACTTCGGCGTGCGTGCGAGGGTTTTGCCCCAAAAACCGGCAACGCATCGGCGACGCGCTTTCTCGCGGAGATAGGTCATGTCGTCTGCAATGTCGCGCCGGTTCGGGATGACGGTTGGTCGCAGAACCTACGCGCTTGCGCGGCGCGTCCGAGACCGGCTCGGCGTCCTCCTCAGGCTCGGTAATTTCTTGAATTCAGTCTGCGCGGCCTGACACCAGTCGCGGGTCGTCCGTCGAAATTTTCCTGGAATTTGGAACGTGGGTAGCTCACGAACATGATCAAGCTCAATCGCATCGGCAACAAACTTGGCGCCGTCGGCCTCTTCGGGCTGCTTCTTTCGGGAGGCATGGTGGCTAATCAGATGGTTTCGGAACAGACCATCAATTCGGCGAACCACCGCGCCGGCGTGCAGCAGACGATCGCCGATCACACCCTTCAAGGTAACGTTGCGTTGCGGGGAATGGAACTGGCGATGCGCGACATCAGGCAGTCGAAGAATCCGCCGGAACTTGCAAAGAGCTTGGATGGCCTGAACGCGGCCTCTGCCGCCCTGACCAGGGAACTCGATGTTGCGATCGGCAATGTCGAGAAGTCGGACGATAAGGAGCGCCTGCAAAAAATCAGATCTCTTGCGGTCGAATATCACAGCCACACATCGGAAATCGGAAAGGCGCAGCTCAAGATATTCGAGATAACCGGGAAGCGGAACGAACGCTCCGCGGCCTGGACCAAGACATTTGAAGACCTGCTGTTGTTGCCGGCGATGATACGCGCAGCAAACCGATCCGACGTCGAGAAGGTCCTGAACGAAGCCGATTCAATGTTCAATTCGGTTCGCTCAGCGACCTGGCGATTGATCGCCACCGGCGACGAGAGCCAGAAGCAGGTGATTGTCAATCGTACCGGCGGACTGGATGATACGTTGGACAGTGCCAGGAGCATCGTCAGCGACACCAAACTTCTCGGAACGATTGATTCGCTGGCGACTATTGTGAAGGGGTTTTCTGCAGCCACTCGAGAGGCTATTCAGGCGGAGGCCGACAAGAAAGAGCTTGTTGATGTGAAGGTATTGCCGGTTGCGAATCAAATCCTCGAATTGATGCGAACGGCACTGGACATTGCCGAGAGGAACGCCAACGAGGCCAAGACGCTGGCAACGACCGAGTTGAGCCAGGCCAACCGCTTGAGCCTCGTCATGGAGATCGTCATGATGCTGTCGCTCGCAGGCTCCGTGCTGTTCACGTTCGTCGATGTTTCGAGGCCCCTGACCCGCCTCAATGGCGCGCTCGGAAAAATGGCTGCCGGCGAGTTGAACATCGAAATTCCCGGCGCAAATCGTGGCGACGAGGTCGGCGACGTGGCCAAGACGGTCATCGTCATTCGCGAGAATGCCGAGCAGAAAGCGCGGGATGAAGCCGAAGCCAAGGCAAATCAGGACAAGCACGCCGCACAGCAGCGTAAGGCCGACATGGTCAGGCTCGCCGATACCTTCGAATCCGCCGTGGGCGAAATCATCGAGACGGTGTCTTGCGCCTCAGCCGAACTGGAGGCTTCCGCGGGCTCGCTGACGAACACGGCCGAACGCTCGCAGGAATTGACAGCGAAGGTGGCTGCTGCGTCCGAACAAGCCTCTACCAACGTGCAATCGGTGGCCTCGGCTGCCGAGGAGCTGTCGTCGTCGGTCAACGAGATCAGCCGCCAGGTCCAGGAATCGGCGCGGATGGCGACCGACGCCGTCGGCCAGACCCGCACCACGAATGACCGCGTCGGCGAATTGTCGAAGGCGGCCGCCCGCATCGGCGACGTGGTCGAGTTGATCAACACGATTGCCGAGCAGACCAACCTCCTCGCGCTCAACGCGACCATCGAGGCAGCGCGGGCCGGCGACGCCGGACGAGGCTTTGCGGTGGTGGCTTCCGAAGTAAAAGCGCTGGCCGAGCAGACCTCCAAGGCGACCGGCGAGATCGGCCAGCAGATATCGGGCATCCAGGCTGCGACCGAGGAGTCGGTCGGAGCTATCAGGCAGATCAGCGGCACGATCGAAAAGCTGTCGGAGATCTCATCGACCATCGCCTCCGCCGTGGAAGAGCAGGGTGCGGCGACGCAGGAGATTTCGCGCAACGTGCAGCAGGCCGCCGAGGGCACCCAGCAGGTCTCCGCCAACATCGTCGACGTGAAGCGCGGTGCCGGCGAGACCGGCTCGGCCTCCTCGCAGGTTCTCTCCGCGGCGCAGTCGCTGTCCCGCGACTCGAACCGCCTCAAGCTCGAGGTCGGCAAGTTCCTCAATTCGGTCCGGGCGGCGTAACGCCGGCCGCTCCCGCCGCGGTTCGGGCCGCGGCCGGCCATGTTCGAGCTATGCCGGGGAAGTGAAGGTCGCCTGCGTTCCCCTGCGTTGGCTTCCTGGCTCGTTTCGGGTAAATCGGCGCGAGCGGATCGGCCCTGCGGGTAAGCCTAGTCCGACCTTTCCGGGGAATGCTTATTTTATGATCGCACTGGTCCGTATCGCGCTGAGCCGGCCGTATACGTTTGTCGTGCTCGCGCTGCTGCTACTGATCATCGGGCCGCTGGCGGCGCTGCGCACCCCGACCGACATCTTTCCGGATATCCGCATCCCCGTGATCGGGGTGGTCTGGCAGTATACCGGGCTGCCGCCGGACCAGATGGCCGGGCGCATCACCTCGCCGTTCCAGCGCGCGCTGACCACGACCGTCAACGATATCGAGCACATCGTCGCCAATTCCTACAACGGCTTTGGCATCATCAAGATCTTCTTCCAGCCGACGGTCGACATCCGGACCGCCAACGCGCAGGTGACCGCGATCTCGCAGACCCTGATCAAGCAGATGCCGCCGGGCGCTACGCCGCCGCTGATCCTCAACTACAGCGCCTCCACCGTGCCGATCATCCAGGTGGCGTTGTCCGGCGAGGGCCTCACCGAGCAGAACCTCGCCGATATCGGCATCAACCAGTTGCGCACGCCGCTGGTCACCGTGCCCGGCGCCGCGATCCCGTATCCGTTCGGCGGCAAGCAGCGCCAGGTCCAGATCGATCTCAATTCGGCCGCCCTGCAGGCCCGCGGACTGTCCGGGCAGGACGTCGCCAATGCGCTGGCCGCGCAGAACCTGATCACGCCGGTCGGCACCCAGAAGATCGGCAGTTTCGAATACAACATCCAGCTCAACAATTCGCCGCTGAAGATGGAAGACCTCGGCGATCTGCCGATCAAGACGGTCAACGGCGCGATGGTCTATGTCCGCGACGTCGCCAGCGTGCGCGACGGCAACCCGCCGCAGACCAATATCGTCCACGTCGACGGCAACCGTTCGGTCCTGATGATGGTGCTCAAGGCCGGCGCGATTTCGACGCTCGATATCATCGCCGGCATCAAGCAGAAGGTGATCGACGTCAAGGACCAGCTGCCGGATGCGCTCAAGATCGGCTTCATCGGCGACCAGTCGCTGTTCGTGCGCGGCGCCATCACCGGCGTCGCCAATGAAGGCGTGATCGCCGCCCTCCTGACCAGCGTGATGATCCTGCTGTTTCTCGGCAGCTGGCGCTCGACGGTCATCATCGCGATCTCGATCCCGCTGTCGGTGCTCGGCGCCATCATCATGCTGTCGGCGATCGGCGAGACGCTCAACATCATGACGCTGGGCGGGCTGGCGCTCGCGGTCGGCATTCTCGTCGACGACGCCACCGTCACCATCGAGAACATCAATTACCATCTGGAGCAGGGCAAGCCGGTCGAGCAATCGATCCTGGACGGCGCCAACCAGATCGTGACGCCGGCCTTCGTCTCGCTGCTCTGCATCTGCATCGTGTTCGTGCCGATGTTCTTCCTGACCGGCGTCGCGCGCTTCCTGTTCGTGCCGATGGCGGAAGCCGTGATGTTCGCGATGATCTGGTCGTTCATCCTGTCGCGCACGCTGGTGCCGACGATGGCGAACTATCTGCTTGCAGCCGCACGTCCATCACGACGGCGTGCCGCCGCCGACCCGCAATCCGCTGGTGCGCTTCCAGCGCGGTTTCGAGGCGCGGTTCGAGCGTATCCGCCGCACGCTATCACGATCTGCTGTCGATGGCGCTCGGACGGCGGCCGCTGTTCGTGACCGGCTTCCTCGGCTTCGTCGCGCGTCTCGTTCCTGCTGGTGCCGTTTCTCGGCCGCAACTTCTTTCCCGTCGGTCGATGCCGGCAACATCCTGATGCATGTGCGGACCCAGGTCGGCACCCGGGTCGAGGAAACCGCCAACCAGCTCGCCGACGTGCAGAAGGCGATCCGCAAGATCATTCCGCCTGACGAGATCGAGACGCTGGCCGACAACATCGGCATGCCGATCTCCGGCATCAACATGACCTACAACAACACCGGCGTGATCGGCCCGCAGGATGGCGACATCCAGATCAAGCTCAAGGAAGGCCACCGGCCGACCGCCGAATACGTCCAGGAGCTGCGCGAGCAATTGCCGCGGCAGTTTCCGGGCTTGAGCTTTGCGTTCCTGCCGGCCGACATCGTCAGCCAGATCCTCAATTTCGGCGCGCCGGCGCCGATCGATCTGCAGATCCGCGGCGCCAATCTGGGAGCCAATTTCGCCTACGCCAACAAGCTGCTGAGCAAGATCCGCCGGATTCCCGGGCATCGCCGATGCGCGCATCCAGCAATCGCCGAACAATCCGACCTTCAACATCGATGTCGACCGCACCCGCGCGCAATATGTCGGCCTGACCGAGCGCGACGTCACCAACAGCCTGGTCGTCAATCTCGCCGGCAGCGCGCAGGTCGCGCCGACCTACTATCTCAACCCCGATAACGGCGTGTCGTATTCGATCGTGATGCAGACGCCGCAATACCAGATCGACTCGCTGAGCGCGCTGCAGACGCTGCCGATCACCGCGGCCGGCGCATCGCAGTCGCCGATCCTCGGCGGCATCGCCGACATCAAGCGCTCGACCTCCAGCGCCGTGGTGTCGCAATACGACATCCAGTCGATGGTGCAGATCTACGCGACCCCGCAGGGCCGCGACCTCGGCGCGGTCGCGACCGACGTCCGGCAGGTCATATCGCGATACCGCCAAGGAGGTGCCGAAGGGCTCGTCGGTGGTGCTGCTCGGCCAGGTGCAGACCATGAACAGCGCCTTTTCGGGTCTGCTGTTCGGACTGCTCGCCGCGGTCGTGCTGATCTATTTGCTGATCGTGGTCAACTTCCAGTCCTGGTCCGATCCGTTCGTGATCATCACCGCGCTGCCGGCGGCGCTGGCCGGCATCGTCTGGATGCTGTTCACGACCCAGACCACGCTGTCGGTGCCGGCGCTGACCGGCGCCATCATGTGCATGGGCGTCGCGACCGCCAACAGCGTGCTGGTGATCAGCTTTGCGCGCGAGCGCTATGAAGAACTGGGCGATCCCATCGCGGCGGCGCTGGAAGCCGGCTTCGTCCGCTTCCGCCCGGTGCTGATGACGGCGCTGGCGATGATCATCGGCATGACGCCGATGGCGCTCGGTCTCGGCGAGGGCGGCGAGCAGAACGCGCCGCTCGGCCGCGCCGTGATCGGCGGCTTGATCTTCGCAACGATCGCCACGCTGATGTTTGTTCCCGTGGTGTTCAGTATGGTACACAAGAAACAAGGCGTCACAGCCGACGCTGCAGCGGAGATGCCGCAATGCCCACTGAACAGCCCCCGACGGTCTCGCGCCGGAAGCTGGGCATCTTCGCGGTAGCGGCACTGATCGGCGCCGGCCTGATCGTCGCGACCGGCATCCGGGCGCGTGAGGACCAGGGCTCGAAACTGCGCGAATGGACCGACAACCAGGCGGTCCCGACCGTTGCTGTCGCACTCCCCAACGCCCGCGCCCTCAATCCCACCCTGGAACTGCCGGGCCGGCTGGAAGCCTATTACCGCGCGCCGATCTTTGCGCGCGTCTCCGGCTATTTGAAGAGCTGGAGCGCCGATATCGGCGCCAGGGTCAAGGCCGGCCAGGTGATCGCCGAGATCGAGGCGCCGGATCTCGACCAGCAATTGCTGCAGGCCAGAGCCGATCTCGCCAGCCAGGAGGCGAGCGCAAGATTGTCGGAAGCAACGCTGACGCGGCGCAAGACGCTGGTGGCATCCAACTTCGTCTCGGCGCAGGAAATCGACGAGCGCACCGCCGATCTCTCCAACAAGAAGGCCGCGGTCAATTCCGGCCAGGCCAACGTCGAGCGCCTCGAGGCGCTCGCCGGCTACAAGAAGATCACCGTGCCGTTCGACGGCGTCGTCACCTCGCGCGACACCGACGTCGGCGCGCTGATCAATGCCGGCGGCGGCTCGGGCCCTGCGATGTTCGTGGTCTCCGACATCACCAAGCTGCGCGTCTATGTCAACGTTCCCCAGAATTACGTGCCGTCGATCAAGATCGGCGCCAAGGCCGCGATCTCGATGCCGGAATATCCGAACCGCAACTTTGCCGCGACCGTGGAGGCCTCCTCGCAATCGGTCGATGTCTCCTCCGGCACCACGCGGATGCAGCTGGCGCTGGATAATGCCGCCGGCGAGCTGATGCCGGGCGGCTACGCCAATGTGCGCCTCAGCCTGCAGCGCGACACCGTCCCGCTGCATATCCCCGCCAGCGCGCTGATCTTCAACCAGAACGGCCTGCGCGTTGCGACCGTCGGTCCCGACGACAAGGTGCTGTTCAAGACGGTGACGATCGCCCGCGATCTCGGCAAGGAGATCGAACTCGCCTCCGGCGTCGCGCCCGACGATCGCATCATCACCGCGCCGCCGGACGGCCTCGCCGACGGCGACCCGGTCCGCGTGGTCGGCGCCGGGCCTAAGAAGCCCGCGACCGCGTCGGAAAAGCAGGATGTGAAGGGGTAAGGGGCGCTCTCCGTGCCCCGGACGCTGCGCAGCGCGTAGCGGTGCGCTGCAGAGCCGGGGCCCATACTACGAACTCCGCTCCATCGATGGGTCCCGGCTCTGCGGAGCAGCGCTACGCGCTGCACCGCGTCCGGGACACGAGTTCACCCCACCCGCCACTCCAGCACGCCATCCTCGGCCGTCACGATATCGCCCAGCGTTCCAACCGGCGTGCGGTCCATGTTGCGCAGATGTGAAAGCGTCTTCTCGTCGTGCGCGGGGACGCGCCCCAATGTCCGTCGGTCCTCCGCCGTGCGCAGCATCACCACGCCGTGCTCGACCTCGCCCTTGCCGCCATAGATCACCGTAAAACTCTCGACCTTGCCCTTGCCGCCGGCTTCGGTAACGAACTCAGGCACGGCGCCCTTGGATTGGTCGGCCGCGGCCTGCACGCTGGTGTCCTGCTTGAGCGCCTCTTTCGGTGCCTGTCGCGACAGCACCAGGCCGTGGTGCTTGGTGACAAAGCCGCCCTGGCCGTAGAGCAGGCCGAGTTTTGCGCCATCACGCAGCTTGCGGACCATCGCGCAGGCCGCATGCGTCATATAGGTGTTGAGCGGTGCGCCAAAGAAGGTCAGCCCGCCGGTGACGGTCGGCTGAACGTCGGCACCCAGGCCCAGCGTCCGCCGCGCCATCTTCGGTACGCAGGGAAAGCAGCTGTACAATTCGATCGCGTCGAATTTTTTGCCGTCGCCGTCGACCAGGTCCATCACCGCCTTCAGCACGGCGTTCTGCGGATGGCTCTCGTAAAACTGGTCGCGCACCAGATAGTCGCGCGGCTCCTCCGCCGACGCCCCGCCCCAGGCGTAGACCATGCGGTCTTCGGGAACGCCGGCCGCGCGGGCCTTGGCGAGGCTGGTCATCAGCAGCGCGCCGCCCATGTTCACGGTCGGATTGGCGACCATCAGTTTGGTGTAGGGCCAGGCGATCAGCCGATTATCGGGCGTCGGCGTGGTGATCTCATCCGGCGCGAAGCGCTTCTTCAGCCAGGAGTTGGGATTTTGCGAAGCGACGTCCGAATAGGTCGACCACAGGTTTCCCGATTCGGCCAACGCCTCGCGCGGGGTCTGGCCCCAATGCGCCGACGTCGCGAACTCATACAGCGGATAGACCGTGATGGGCCGGAACACGCCGAGCTTGACCGCCAGCGGTTTCTGGAACACGGCGCCGCGCTTCGGCTCTTCGACGTCATGCGCGAACGGCGTCCATGGCAGGTCGATGCCGGCACGCTCGGCCTTGGTCGCGGTCGATTGCGCTTCCGCACCGCAGACGGCCGCGACGCTGCATTCGCCGCGCGCGATGCGCTGCGCGGCTTCATGCAGATAGCGGATCGGGCTCTCGCCGCCGACCGGGCCGTAATAGAGATGCGAAGGTTTTGCGCCGAGACGCGCCGCAAGCTGCTTTTCCGGATCGCGGTAGCGCCAGCTCAGGAAGTTGACGACGTCGAGCGAACCGATCTCGCCGAGCAGCTTGGCGCCCGAGTCCGCCTCGGCGCGCTTCAAGGCCTCTTCGAGCAGGGTGAGCGGTTCGAGGCCCGCGGTGATCTCCTTCGGGCGATCGACGATTTCGCCGACGCCGACGATGACGGGAATGCGGTCTTCGGGGAGGGGGTATTTGGCATTTTTTCTTGTTTCACTGTTTCAGAATATTTCGACACGCCGTCGCCCTTCGAGGCCTTCGCTGCGCTACGGCACCTCGAGGGTGACGGCAGTCGCACCGCGTCATCCTGAGGTGCGAGCCTGCGGTGCACTTGCACCGCAGCGCGATCCTCGCAATGACGAGCGCGGAGCACCTCACTCCGCCACCAGCGCATTCATGTGCTCGACCGCCTCGACAAAATCTTCCTTGAATTCCTGCACCACCGCGCCCGCCGATTTCACGCTGTCGATCAGGCCGACGCCCTGGCCGACGAAGTAGCTGACGAGATCGCGCGCCTGGGCGTTGCCGGCGGCGGCGGCGCGGTCGATCGAGTTGAAGGCGTCGCGGCTGATGATGCTCTGCAGCGGCATCGGCAGCGCGCCGGGGCTGTCCGGCCCACGGTCCCAGGCATCGGTCCAGACCGACCGCAGTTGCCGCGCCGGCTTTCCGGTGCGGCCTTTTGAGCGGATCGCGTCGCGCGAGGACGCCGCAATCATTTTCTCGCGAAAGATTTCGGTGGTCTCGGACTCGACCGTCGCAAGCCACACCGAGCCGGTCCAGGCGCCGGCGGCGCCCATCGCCATGCAGGCCGCCATCTGCCGCCCGGTCATGATGCCGCCAGCGGCCAGCACCGGCACGTCGCGGATCGGCTTGATTGCCTTGATCACCTCGGGCACCAGCACCATGGTCGAGACTTCGCCGCAATGGCCGCCGGCCTCGGTGCCCTGGGCTACCAGGATATCGACGCCAGCTGCGACCTGGCGCAGCGCGTGCTCCTTGGAGCCGACCAGGGCCGCGACCGGCACGCCGTGCTTCCGGCCCTTGTCGATCATCGCCTTCGGCGGCACGCCGAGCGCATTGGCGATCAGCCGGATCGGATGATCGAAGGAGACGTCGAGCAGTTCCAGCGCGCGTTGCGCGTCGAACGGCTGCGGCTGGTTGTCGGCGACATTGGTCGTCGTCAGTTCGATGCCGTATTTCTTCAGCAGGTTGCGGGTGAAGTCGCGATGCGCGGGCGAAATCCGCGCCTCCAGGCTCTTCCAGGTGACGTCCTTTTCGCCCGCGGTCGAAATGTTCTCGGGGATCAGCACGTCGACGCCGTAGGGCTTGCCGTCGGCGTGATCGTCGATCCATTTCAGCTCGCGTTCGAGCGTTTCGGGCGAGTGCGCGGTGGCGCCCAGCACGCCGAAACCGCCGGCGCGGCTGACCGCAGCCACGACGTCGCGGCAATGGCTGAAGGCCAGCAGGGGAAATTCGATTCCCAGCATGTCGCAGATCGGTGATTTCATGACCGCACTCCCTCCCTGCGGCAGCATTTTGTCGCTGCTCATGTTGTTTCGAAGGCTTGACGCTAGCGCATCGGATGCCGGAAAGCCAAGCGGGTTTCCCCGCGTGATATCTTGGGCGTTCCGCACCACAGAATATGCAAGGCTCAGTCGCCGATTTGCCGGGCTATTATCTCTTGCGCTTTCGCGTCTCGACGGGAATGCTGCTCCGCAAATCGACAAGAAATCCTGGGGAGCCCGCATCCATGTCCGCCGCCTTGCCATCGGTATCCGCCAAAGCCTCCGGGACCTACGACGTCGTCGTGGTCGGCGCCGGCTTTGCCGGCATGTACATGCTGCACAGGTTGCGCAAGCAGGGGATGACGGCGCGGGTCTATGAGCAGGGCGATGGCGTCGGCGGCACCTGGTACTGGAACCGCTATCCCGGCGCGCGCTGCGACGTCGAGAGCATGCAGTATTCCTATTCGTTTTCGGATGAACTGCAGCAGGAATGGGACTGGAGCGAGCGCTACGCGCCGCAGCCGGAGATTTTGAAATACGCCAACCACGTCGCCGACCGTTTTAATCTCCGCCCCGATATCCAGTTCAACACCCGCGTCGAACGGGCCGAATTCGACGAGAGCGCCGGCATCTGGCAGGTCGCCACGTCCGACGGCAAGACGGTTACCGCGACGTTCGTCGTGCTCGCGACCGGCTGTCTCTCCAATGCGAAGATGCCCGACATCAAGGGCCTCGATGGATTTGAGGGCAAGGTCTATCACACCGGCCACTGGCCGCATGAAGCGGTCGATTTCACCGGCCAGCGCGTCGCCGTGATCGGCACGGGATCGTCGGGGATCCAGTCGGTACCCATCATTGCGGAGCAGGCGAGCCAGCTCACGGTGTTCCAGCGCACCGCGAATTTTTCGATTCCCGCCCGCAACGCAGTTCTGACCGAGGCGGAGCGCGAGCGGTTTCGCGTCAATTACCCCGACATCCGGCGCTTTGCCCGCGAAGAGTCGCGCAACGGCATCTATACCGAACTGCCCGACCGCGGTGCGCTCGATGACGGCGACAGCGAGCGCCGCGCCAAATACGAATCGCGCTGGAGCAAGGGCGGGCTGACTTTCATGTCGGTCTACAACAACCTTGCGCTCGACAAGACGGCCAACGACACGGCGGCCGATTTCGTCCGCGAGAAGATCGCGGAGATCGTGAAGGATCCCGAGACCGCAAAACTGCTGCAGCCGAACAATCATCCGATCGGCTCCAAACGCATCTGCATCGACACCGATTATTTCGCGACCTTCAATCGGCCGAACGTGACGCTGGTCGATATCAAGACCAATCCGATCGAGCAGATCACCGCGAACGCGGTGCGCGCCGGCGGCAAGGACTACGAGGTCGATGCGCTGGTGCTGGCGACCGGGTTCGATGCCATGACCGGGTCGGTCGCGAAGATCGACATACAGCGGCCGCAACGGCCAGACGCTGAACCAGAAATGGGCGGAAGGGCCAAAAACCTATCTCGGCCTGATGAGCGCGGGTTTTCCCAATTTGTTCATCATCACCGGTCCCGGCAGTCCGTCGGTGCTGTCCAACATGATCGTCTCGATCGAGCAGCATGTCGACTGGATCGCCGATTGCCTCGCTTACATGCGCGACAGCGGCCTCGAGACGATGGAAGCGGACAGGGAGGCCGAGGACAAATGGGTCGCCCATGTCAACGAGGTCGCCTCCACCACGCTCTATCCGCAGGCCAATTCCTGGTACATGGGCGCCAACGTCCCCGGCAAGCCGCGCATCTTCATGCCCTATATCGGCGGCGTCGGGCCGTACCGGCAGATCTGCAACGACGTCGCGGCCAAGGGCTATGAGGGGTTTGTGATGCACGGGGCGGAGCAGCCAAGAAAGGTGGCGGCGTCGTAAATCACCTCTCAATCGTCATGCCCGGGCTTGTCCCGGGTGTCCACGTTCTTAGCTGTGCAGGAAAGACGTGGCCGGGACCCGGCCATGACGTAAACAAATATCAGGAGCCAATCGAGTGACCGACGCACCCGTGACCGACACCCAAGCCTACGAGCCGCCGAAAGTCTGGACCTGGAACAAGGACAGCGGCGGCCGCTTCGCCAACATCAACCGCCCGATCGCCGGCGCCGACGCACGACAAGGAACTGCCGGTCGGCCGCCATCCGTTGCAGCTCTATTCGCTGGCGACGCCGAACGGCGTCAAGGTCACGGTGATGCTCGAGGAGCTGCTGGCGCTCGGCCACACCGGCGCCGAATACGACGCCTGGCTGATCAAGATCGACGGCGACCAGTTCGGCAGCGGCTTTGTCGCGGTCAATCCGAACTCGAAGATTCCGGCGCTGATGGACCGCAGCGGGCCGACGCCGATCCGGGTGTTCGAATCCGGCGCGATCCTGATGCATCTCGCCGAGAAGTTCGGCGCGTTCCTGCCGACGGGCGGCCAGGCGCGCGCCGAATGCCTGTCCTGGCTGTTCTGGCAGATGGGCAGCGCGCCGTTTCTCGGCGGCGGCTTCGGCCATTTCTACGCCTACGCGCCGACCAAGATCGAATACGCCATCGACCGCTACGCGATGGAGGTGAAGCGCCAGCTCGACGTGCTCGACCGCCGTCTTGCGGACAACGAGTATCTCGCCGGCGACGACTACACGATCGCCGACATCGCGATCTGGCCGTGGTACGGCGCGCTGGCGAAGGGCGTGCTCTACGGCGCCGGCGAATTCCTGCTCGGTGCAGGACTACAAGAACGTGCAGCGCTGGACCGACGCGATCGCCAAGCGCCCGGCGGTGCAGCGCGGCCGCATGGTCAACCGCACCTGGGGCGATCCCGCCAGCCAGCTGCACGAGCGCCACGACGCCAGCGATTTCGAGACGAAGACGCAGGACAAGATTGGAGAGCCGGTCCAGGCGTGATGGTCGACGGAACCAGCGATGCGCGGCTTCGGCCGAGCAGCATGACGCAGCGATGGGCCCTCGGCGAATATGATGGATTGGCTCACACGGACGGTTCGAACTGCCGGAGTTGAGCGGACGCTGGCGGCCTGGACAAGTTCTGTTCCGCGTCGGTCAACGCTCCGCGGGTTTTTACCAGGTGGTATCAGGGAGCATCCGGCTCGTTCGCGTGGACCGCGCGGGACGCGAAATCGTGCTGCATGTCGCGACGGCCGGGGACACGCTCGCCGAAGCCTCGCTGTTTGCGCCGGCGTATCATTGCGATGCGATTGCGGTGACCGATGCCGCGGTCAGGCTTTACCCCAAGGCAATGGTGCTTGAGGAATTCCAGCACACCCCCAAGGCCGCGCAGGCATTCATGGCCATGCTCGCCCGACAGGTCATGAACCTGCGCGCGCGCCTGGAGCAACGCAACATTCTCTCGGCCCATGATCGCGTCCGGCATTATCTCGCGCTCAATACCGGGTCCGACGGACATACCGTCAAGGTGCCGGGGACACTGAAGAACCTTGCCGCCGAACTTGGCCTTAGCCATGAGACGCTATACCGGACACTCGCGGACCTGGCCGCCGCCGGCGAGATCGAGCGATTGAAGGGCAAAATCAGGCTGACGAAGCCGCAGGCCTGACCGGTCATATGATCCAGATCATAGGCGAGTCCGGCGCGATCGCTTAATCCGGCCAGCGGGGGCTACGTTCAGGGAAGAGGTGGATCATGTCGTCATGGTCATGGAAGGCCGGTCTTGCCGGCGCAGCGATTATCGGTGCGACCGCTTACGCGGTAGCGCAAATGCCGGACCATATGCGCATGCATGGGCAGATGAATCCGGATGGTCGCGGGCAGCAACAGATGATGCCGCAGAATGGCATGCCCGGCCAGATGATGGGCGGCCACCACGGGATGATGATGGGCGGTGACACGGCCGATCAGCCCGTGATGCCCGGCCAGGAGGCGTTCGGCACGATCCAGGAAGTCGTTCGAATGCTCGAAGCCGATCCAAAGACCGACTGGTCGAAGGTAAATATCCCGGCACTGCGCGAGCATTTGATCGATATGGACGAGGTGACGATGCGCGCGGTCGTCACTGAGCGCGCGCTCGATAACGGGGTTGAGATCATGGTCACCGGCCAGGGCCGTACGCTTGCGGGGATCAAACGCATGGTCCCGGCGCACGCGCACGAGCTAAACCAGCTTGGCTGGACCGCCAAGACCGAAGACCTTCCCGAAGGCGTCAAGCTCACCGTCACCAGCAGTGATGCTGCGCAGACGGTCAAGCTCAAGGCGCTCGGCTTCATGGGGATCATGGTACAGGGATCGCATCACCAGCAGCACCATTTGATGATGGCGAAGGGCGAATTCAGCCATTAGAGCGTTTCAAGCGAAGTGGCTCCGGCTCGCGTGAAGAAAACGCGTCAAGACGAGAAGCTGGAGCATCCGTTCTGATTCAATCAGAACCGATGCCCCGGCCGAGGCGGATCGCGCGCGGCGCACGCGCCTTTGCCCACTCCGGGCTCCATGCTACAACGCTTTCAAACTGGAGCGCATGCATTGGCGCAGCCAGATGAGCAGGGAGCAACTGCCATGAGCTTTTACGAAAAAGGCGCCGTACGTATTCACTACGAGGAGGCCGGTTCCGGCTACCCGCTGCTGCTGATCGCCGGCGGCGGATTGAACTCGACGATATCGAGCCTCAGCGGAAGTTACCCGCCGTTCGACTCCTTCGTGGAATTCAAGGGCGAGTACCGCTGCATCGCCGCCGACCTGCGCAACGCCAATGCCGGGCAGTCCACCGGCCCGCTCGAGATCGAGCGCCCCTGGGATTCGCACACCGATGATCATCTCAATCTGATGGATCATCTCGGCATCGACAAGTTCATGGTACTGGGTTTTTGCATCGGTGGCCCCCTGATCTGGAACCTGTTGCGGCGGGCGCCCGACCGCATCGTCGCCGCGGTGCTGGCGCAGCCGAGCGGCTCGCGTCCGGAAATGCGCGACCTGTTCTACGATAACAACATGAAGGGCTGGGCTCCGGAGCTCGTTAAACGTCGGCCCGAGATCACGATGGAAACGGCGGAAAAATTCCTGACCCGGATGTACCGCACCAACCCCGATTTCGTCTTCACCGTGACGCGTGATTTCGTGCGTCAGTGCCAGACGCCGCTGCTGATCCTGCCCGACGATATCCCGGCCCATCCCTATACGGTCGCGATGGAGGCCGCGATGCTGGCGCCGAACGCCGAAGTCAGCATGTTTCCGTGGAAGGAGCCGAAGGAGCGGATTCCGCTGGCGGTGCGCCAGATCCGGTCTTTCCTGCGCGCGCACCGGCCGGCGGCGGCGTAGGTGGCAGCCATGTCTGTGTTCCGTCATCCTGAGGTGCGCGCTCTTGCGCGCCTCGAAGGATGAGCACGGCCCGTGACCCATCCTTCGAGGCTCGCTACGCTCGCACCTCAGGATGACGGCTGCGTTGGTTCAACCCATGCAATGAAGCACTAATCCGGTAATGTCTCCCCCGATCCGCCGAGTTCTGCGGGCAAATCTTTGTACTTCGGCAAACCGTCCTTCACCGAAACCATCTTGCTCGCGTAATTGGCATGCAGGGTCGGCGCATGCGTGTAGCCCTGAAGCAGATTGGCGTAGACATCGATCAGCCGCATGCGCGGATGATCGGTCATGATGTGGCCGCCGCAGACCTTGCAGAATTTCCGGTGGGAGTTTTCGGTCTTGTGAAACGTGCCGATCTCGGCTGCGCCCTTGGTGATCCGCACGTCAGCCGACTTCCACAGGCTGAAGGCGTTGATCGGCGCCGCCGACCAGGCCTGGCAGTCGCCGCAATGGCAGTAGCCTGCGAACACCGGCGTGCCCGTCACCTCCACCTCGACCGCGCCGCAAAAGCAGCCGGCCTTGTAGGTCGCCGCATCCGTTTTCGCGGCCTCGCCGTCGGCCAGCAGGTCGTCGTATTCGGTGTGCTTGGTCATGTAGTTGCGGATGAAATCGCACTCCACTGAAAGCCTACGTCCCTGCGCCCGCACCGCATCGAGCGTTGCGCGGCCGAGTTTCGAGCCGATGCCGCGTCCGCCCAGTTCGGGCGGCACCTCGGTATGCACGAGTGTGATCGCATCGGGCGACTTGCGATAGGTGACGAACGCGATCGCGCCGTCGACATCGAGTTCGAAGCGGTCGCGTGCGTCGTTGTCGCTGAAATTCATGGGCGCTCCTGTTGCGGTGCGTAGGGTAGGTTAGGCGAAGCCGTAACCCACCATTCACGTGACAAAGAGGTGGGTTACGCCTGCGGCTAACCCACCCTACGAATTAAGTTGGAGCCGCCCCCCGCGCCGGCGGGAACACGATGCGGTCGTCGGTGCGGCAGTAGCGGTCGGCGAACATGCGGCCGACCGGGTGATAGCGGTCCATGTGTACGCGCATGGTGGCGGGATCCCATAGATCGTCGCGGATGTGGAAGTTGATGCCTTCGCCCATGATGAGCTGGCGGTCGCCGTTGACGTCGATGGTTTTCCAGGTCCTGCATTCCATCGCCCACGGCGCGTCGGCGAGACGCGGCACCGCGATTTTGGTCGAGGGCGCGAGTTTGAGGCCAAGATAGGAGGGCTCGCCGATATCGGGCGGAAAGTCGCCGCTGGTCTCGTGCATCGCCTTCGCCAGCGGCTCGTCGGCAAGGTTGACCACGAACTCGCCGGTGCGTTCGATGTTAACAGTGGTGTCCTTGGGCAAGCCGTCGGGGCCGAGATTGGCGGCGAACATGCAGAGCGGCGGATCTTCGCAGAACACGTTGAAGAAGCTGAACGGAGCGGCATTGACCACGCCGGTCGATCCGACCGTCGTCACCCATGCGATCGGTCGCGGCAGCACGAATCCCGTCAGCACCTTATAGCGCTCGCGCTGGGTCAGGTCGCCGGGGGCGTATTGCATCCGGGATTTCCTGGTGAGTGGGATTTTCTTTTCCCTCTCCCCGCAAGCGGGGAGAAGGAGAAGAAACTACGGCATGCTCAGCTCGTGGCGGCCGACGACCATCCAGTGCACCTCGTCCGGGCCGTCGGCGAAGCGCAGATGCCGCACGTCCTGGTACATTTCGCCGAGCGGCGACCATTGCGAGATGCCGGTGGCGCCGTGCATCTGGATCGCCTGGTCGATGATCTTGCAGGCGCGCTCCGGCACCATGGCCTTGACCATGCTGACCCAGATCCGCGCTTCCTTGTTGCCGAGCACGTCCATCGCCTTCGCAGCTTTCAGCACCATCAGCCGCATCGCCTCGATCTCGCAGCGCGCCTGGGCGATGATCTGCAGGTTGCCGCCGAGATGGGCGATCTTCTTGCCGAAGGCTTCCCGGGTGAGGCCGCGCGTGACCATCAGATCGAGCGCCTTTTCCGCCTTGCCGATGGTGCGCATGCAGTGATGGATGCGGCCCGGTCCAAGCCGGACCTGCGAGATTTCGAAACCGCGGCCTTCGCCGAGCAGGATGTTTTCCTTCGGCACCCGGACATTGTTGAAGCGCAGATGCATGTGGCCGCGCGGCGCGTGGTCGTGGCCGAACACGTGCATCGGCCCGATGATCTCGACGCCGGGCGTATCCTTCGGCACCAGGATCTGCGACTGCTGCTTGCTTGGCGCAGCGTCCGGGTTGGTCTTCACCATCACGATCATGATCTTGCAGCGGGGATCCCCCAAGCCGGAGATGTAATATTTCTCGCCGTTGATCACCCACTCGTCGCCGACCAGTTTTGCGGTGGTCGAAATATTCTTGGCGTCCGAGGAGGCGACATTGGGTTCGGTCATGGCATAGGCCGAACGGATTTCGCCGGCCAGAAGCGGCTTCAGCCACTTTTCCTTCTGCTCCTTGGTGCCGACGCGCTCCAGCACTTCCATGTTTCCGGTATCGGGCGCCGAGCAGTTCATGGTTTCGGAGGCCAGCGGATTTTTGGCGAGCTCCACGGCAATATAGGCATAGTCGAGATTCTTCAGGCCGGCGCCGGTCTCGTCATCGGGCAGGAAGAAGTTCCAAAGCCCTTCCTCCTTGGCCTTTGCCTTGGCCTTGCCGAGAACTTCGAGCTGCTCCGGCGTAAAACTCCAGCGATCGGTCTTCTTCTCGCCGTGGCGGTAAAACTCGACCGACATCGGGTCGACCGTTTCCCGGATGAATTTCTTGACGTGGTCGTAAAGCGGCCGCACCTCTTCCGACATGCGCAAATCGTTGAGCTCTTCCTCCGGATTGAGGCCGTAGGTCGTGGTTCGCGGTATGTAGACGTGTTTCATGTGTTTTTCTCCCATTCGCGCAGGTCGTTTGCCCCGTCATCGCGCGGGCGACCTCTTCTGAAGCGTTCGTTGTCGGCGACACTCTAGACGCCCATTCGGCCTTTGCACAGGCAGGGCGAAGCGTCGGCTTTTTCCGTCCGGCGGAAACGAGAGAAAGGGGGTGGCAGGGGTGGGATGCGCTGACGGCGGCGATTTACTTGACGAAACTAAGGTAAGAAGTGAGCGCCTCGATTTCGTTCGGGCCGAGCGTGCTTGCGACCATCGGCATCGGCGACGCGGTGCCCGAATGATATCCCTGGTTCCACTGTTCGAGCCGGCCCTTCAGGTAGAAATAGGCGAGGCCGCCGAGGCGCGGAATATCGCGGATGCCCTCGGCGTTCGGGCCATGACAGGCATAGCAGGAGACGATATTGGCTTCCGGAATGCCCTCCATGTAAATCGTTCGCCCCCTGGCCGCGAGATTGCGGTCGCCGTCATTGGCAGGTTTGGGGTGGAGCCCGGCGAAATAGACGGCGAGATCACGGACCTCATAGGGACGCAGAGCGGCGACCGCGCCCCACATGTATTGCTTCGAAAATGGATTGTCTCGGGTGTGCTCGGCAAAGCTGCGGAGCTGGCCTTCGACGTATGGCGCGCGCTGACCAGCCAGCCGCGGCGCGACCATGTACCCTTGTGCCCCCGTGCCGTGACACCAGGTGCAATTGCGGACGCCGGGGCTCTCGCCTGCCGAGCTTGGCGCGGTCGAGGCGACGACCGCAAGGATCGCGATCGTCAGGGCGATGCGCTTCATGGCGGCACTCATGGCAGGTAACTCACATAGGCCGCGACGGCTTCGATCTGCGACCGCGTCAGATTATGCGCCGTCGGCGCCATGATGGCCGAGGTATCGACCGCCGAGCCCTGGCCGCGCTCCGTCTTCCAGCCGGTCAATTGCCCAACTGTGTAGGCATAGAGCTGGCCGGCCAGCCACTTACTGCTGCTCCCACAGGCGACGATCCCAATGACCGTGCCTACGAGTACGCATGCAGTCAGAGCTTTGCCAAGACGTTCGCATACTCCTCCTCTGGATATCTTGCCGGGCCCCCAGTGGCCCACGAAGAAAGGCAGCGTAGCGAGGGGTCCGGACTGCAGCAAGCGCTCGTCGCGCCGCCCTAACCTAACCGCAACCCGTCGCCTGTCAGGTGTGGATCTCCTTCCAGAACCGCAACCGACCGCCAACGATGCGATAAACGCCGTAGCGCTGGAGGGTTGTGTCGCCGTCAGGCTTGATGCTGTACGTGCCGAGCACGCTGCGGCGCCCGGCCGTCGAGAAGATCGCCGCCCGTACCTTTGAGCGCTGAGCGGGTTCGGTGCCGTCGTTGGTCGCCCGCGCAATCCCTGAGAGCATCAGGCTCATTGCCTCGTACCCGAAGATCGCATAGGGCTCGGGAGCGCCATAACGGAGCTGATAGCGGTCGTAGAACGCCTTGCCGGAGGGCGGCGACGCCGACGGGCCCAGCGCCGCTGCGGTGATCAGCACGCGCGGATCCAGTGAGCGCGGAATGCCCCCTGTTCGGGATCGGCAAACGTGCTCTCCGCCAGACCGGCGGTCCCGAATAGCTTGGCGTTCGGCATCGCCTGGGCGACCTGCTCGGTCAGGAGCACCGCATTGTCTTCGGTGATCGCCGAGATCAGCACGCAATCGGCGCCGGTCGTGGCGACCGCCGCTGCCAGCGGGCGATAGTCCTTGACCCGGGGGTCGAACGTCTGCACGCCGGCCAGCCTCAGATGCGCCGCCCGGGCAGCCACCTGAAAGCTCGCCTCGGCGTCGTCGCCGTCGAACTCGCCGTCGTCGAGGATGTAGGTCTTGCCGCACCCGGCTTGCTGCTGAAGCCGCACCTGCGCCGTCGCCTCGATCGCATCGGACGGAACGACCCGGCAGAGGCCGGATCCCCGTCGGGTAGTACTTCTCGGGCTCGCCCGGAGCGGCGCCGATCCCGTGGGAGGTGAGCCCGACCGCGGTGCTCGTGGGGCTGATCTGCGGGATGCCCATCCGGTTGAGCAGGGGAATCGAGATCGCGCTGGCGCCGGAGTTGTACTCGCCGATGTAGCCGATCGTAGTGGGGTCATTCATGGCCTGGTGGGCGTTGATGGTGGTCTGGCCCGGATCCCAAGACCCCGCGCTTGGGGGTCGAGTCGTCCATCCATCGCAGGACGATCCGGTAGCGACCGATCCGTCCGTGGATCTCGTTGAGCGCCATCCTCGCCCCTCCCAGCACGGCCTGACCGCTGACCGCCGACGCGCCGCGCAACGGCAGGCTGGTGTAGATCGTGAGCATCTGGCCCGAGATTTTGTTCGGGACTTTGTGATCGCTGCCGCAGCCTGCCAGGACCGCCACAGCCGCCAGCACCATCACACTGAGCCCGCCCCGCTTCACCGTCCCCTGTCCGCCCCCGCCGAGCCTCACCCCTGCACTTGCACGGATTGGAAGGGGACGAGCTTGCCGTTCACGGCCCGGCTGAAGACAAACGGAGCGAGGTTCGTGTCCCCCTGGGCATTGATCGAGTAGGTGCCCAGGACCGAGTCGCGGTTCTTGATCGCGAAGAAGTCCGAGACGACGATCGCGCGATCGGTGGCGGAGTCGCCGGCCTTCTTCAGGACCGACAGAACCGCCGACATCGTCTCGTAGCCGAAGATCGCCTGTGGCGACGGAGCTCGGTGGTAGGCGTCCTCGAACGGCTTGAGGAACTCGCTCTTGGCCGTGGTGCTCAGGTCCTTGGTCATGAACCCGGGCGACGAGATGTAGACGCGGCCGGCGGACGGCGACAGGCCGGCGGCGAACGTCGGGCTGTCCAGCGCCGACGGGCCGAAGAGCTTTACCGCAGCGTTGCCGGAGGCCGCTCAGTTGAACACCTTCGCGGCGGCCGCCGCGGACGGTCCCGCCGTAGAAGACCGCATCGGCGCCGGCGGCTGACGGTGTGATCGTGATCGATGACGCCGGCGCCTCAGACCTGACCGACTGGGCGATCGCCCTCCCGTACTGGCTTCCGTCACTGGCCACATACAGACGCGACACGTGCAACGTGTGCATCTCCTGGACCTGGGCCTTGGCCTCGAGCGACGTGTTCGGCACCACCCGGGCAAACGTGCGCCCATAGGTCCCCAGCGACTCGTAATAGCGGTTGGGTGAGTTCGGGACGACGGGAGTCACCTGGGTCAGGGCCGCGGCGGTGTCGGTCGGGGTCACCTGCAGGAGGTCCTGCGCGTTGGTGATGCCCAGCGAATCCGCCGACAGCCCGGGATCGAGCTCCCCGAGATAGGCGATGAGGAGCTCGTGTCCTCGATCGCGCTGCGTGCGTTGTCGGAAGCCTTGGTGCCGTCGAGCTTGACGAACTTCAGCGTGAACTTGCCGAGCTTGCTCCCGGACTGATTGAACGCGAGCTGCTCGGCCGCGAGCACATCGGCGGCCGCTTGAGTGTTCGCGGCTCCTGTGGGCGCGCTCGCATACAACGTCAGCGTGCTGCCCGAGACGCTGACGTTGGACGCGGTCTGGCACCCCGCCGCCATCGACATCACGGCCGCGAACCCGACGCAAACGTGGAGCGCCCGCCGCCGTGCGAGCACGAAGCTACGCATGGCCGGCTGGGCTAGTCCTGCCGACCGGGCAGGAACGGGAGCAGATTGCGGATGCCGATTGTGACCAGCACCATCACGACGGCGATCAGGATCGCGTCAAACCCAGACACACCGAGTGCCCAGAGCACGATCCACAGGCACAGACCCACGGTGGCGGTAAGAATCAGGCCCATCGCCCAGGCATCCTAACCGAGCGCGCGCCCGTACAGCGGGCGCGGAGGCCAACGCCAACGGCGCGCAAACATTCGCCAGTGTCCCGGGTGGTTTGATCGGGCGCCCCACCGAGAGCGGCCCGGTGGATGCCGCGCAAGGACGCAGGAGCCGAAGCGCAGCAGCGCTGCGCGAGGCGACGAGGACGCAGCGAGGCGCCGCCGGTGGTCGCTCGAATGGGCGTAGATCAGCGACTCGGGGCACTTACCTGAGCGCCGCCGAGAACTCCGCCACCAGGCTCGAGATCGCGGCGACCGGATCGGGCTCTTCGCCCGCGGCTCGCACGAGCCGGGTCCCACAATCACCCCGTCAGCTCCGGCAGCCGCCGCGGCGGCCGCCTGCTCTGCAGTTCCGATCCCGAACCCCACCGCGACGGGTACCTCGGTGTGGGCCGCCGTGCGCGCGATCACAGCCTCCAGACCGGCACCGAGCCGCGCGCGCTCCCCGGTCGTCCCGGTCACCGACACCGTGTAGACGAAGCCGCGTGCGCGCGCCCCGATCGCCGCCAACCGCGTTTCCGGGGTGGTCGGCGCCACGAGCGGCACCAGCGCCAGACCCCGGGCGTCGCACGCCGCCGAGCGTGTCCGGGGCC
>CAVTYA010000011.1:0-41491 GCA_963738765.1 uncultured Alphaproteobacteria bacterium
CTGCAGGATCGCAAGATCTGATTCCGCGAAAGCCAGCAGGCCTGCATGCGGCACGCCGGCAAGCTTCAATCCAATTCCCGCCAGCAGCGCCTGCAAGACGGCGACGCCGATGACCCCCTGAGCCACCGTGCGTATCGTCAGCCCGGCCAACGCGACGAAATCCTGGCTTCGCTGCGCGACCAGCCGCGCCTGAATTCGCCTGATGGCCGCTACGAGCCGCGGGCCATAGTGGAACAGGAAGCCTAAATCGCGACCGACGCAACGAATTTGAGCATTCCGAAGCCCGCACTGCCGGCAAAGGCGAGTACCGGACCTGCCAATGGCTTCAGGTGCGGCGCGAGTTCGCGAAGTACCGCCCGGAGATTTGTCGATGCCTGGTCCCAGAAGGTGTAAATCTGGCCGCCGACGATCGGCCAATCCTTGACGCCTTCGGGAGGCGAGGGAATGGCGAGTGTGCCGGAGCCGAGTTGGTCCGCAATTTCCTGCAGGCCATCAGCCAGGCCGAAGCCAAGCCATGTCACCGGTCCGATAATGATCGCGAGAAAGATGAGCGTGATGGTGGCGGCCGCCAGCTTCGGCCGGTCGCCAAAATGCACCGAGAGCCAGTCATAGACCGGGTACAGGGCGACGGGTCGGACCATGCTCCAGACCAATATCGGAATGAACGGCCGAACGAGAATGAATGACCAATAGACCAGGAAAGCCAACAGCCCCAGGCGGACCACCAGCTGGATGACTTCGTCACCGGACATGTTTTGCCGAAACATCCTCGGGGCCATCGTCGGGATACCTCGTTGCACACGTGCCTATCAGCGTTCGCGCACGCTCCCGCTTGATCCAGATCAAGCACGCGCACCCAAAAGGTCACTCTGGCTCCCTGGGATCATTTTCCATCGGAGATCCGGGAACCATCCATCATGGCCGAAGCCGCCGATTATTCAGCCCTCGAGCATCTTCGCGACGGCCGTCCGCTCGAAATCCGCGCGCTTCGTCCCGATGACCGCGCCGACATGCTCGCGGCGATCGGACGCACCAGCATGCAATCGCTCCAACGACGCTTTTTCGCACCAAAGAAGGGCTTTTCCGAGCGGGAACTGGCCTTCTTCCTGGACATCGATTTCGATACCCACGTCGCGCTCGTTGCGCAAATCGGCGAAGATGGACGACCGGCTATCGTAGGCGGCGGTCGTTATATCGTCGTCCAGCCAGGCCAGGCGGAAATCGCTTTCGTCGTAGTCGACGCCTATCAGGGCCAGGGCGTTGGAACGATCCTGATGCGCCATCTGGCGATCCTGGCGCGCGATGCAGGCCTCAACGAACTGATTGCCGACGTGTTGCCCGAGAACAGCGCAATGCTGAAGCTGTTCAGGAAATTCGGCTTCAAGACCGCCACGAAAGGCTCGCCCCAGGTGATCCATCTCGCGTTGCAACTGCCCTGAACCGGATACTTCGCCTTACGGTTCGCTCGACGTTACCGCAATCCAACAAGTGAGCGGCGATATCCTCCGGCGCGAGCTTCCTCCCGGCACACGAAACTTCCGGTAAAGCCGCGGCCATACCAGCGCTGCCGCTGCGAATGATCAATCCCCTTACGAAAATCCAGCCAGACAACGACATCCGCGGGGCAATGCCGTTGCGCCTGCGATTGATAACGGAAAGGCGTTAGCGGAATCGCGAAAGCGTGAGTGACACCGCAAGCGACGATCAGGGCCGTGATCAAGCTTGTGGCGCAGCGCCGGACGTTTTGCATCGATGAAATGCCTGCTTGCCTGGGGCGATGATGGCAGCAGTTCGATCGAAGAACAATCCGCTTTGTGAGCGGCATCGATATACCAGCAACGTGGGAGCGCATTGAAAGGCGTCCCACGCCGCCCGAATGGCACTATCGTGACCCGCGCGGCCACATTTCAGCGGCAGACATATGTACCGTTCACAAGCACGCGGACGCAGCCTGCGGCGGCCGCACCCACTGCCGCTCCACCCACCACCGCGCGGCGCGTCGACCGTCGGGCGACGCCTGCAACGCTCACCGGGGTCAACGGCCGCCTCCCCTGGCCTGCGCGCTTTCAACGGCGATCGAAGGACCCGCGCCCGGTGACCAATTTATCGATGCAAGAATTCCGAAAGCGAGCGTGGCGATAGCTAACAATGCGTGCCTGATGCTGATTTTCCTCATTGCAACCTCCTGTGCTGACCGGACCAACCGATAATGATCGGCGCTCAGCAGGGTTGATCCAGATCAAGGGATTTCAGTGACCGGAGGGTGCTCGCCATGCGACCGCACCGGTTCAACCGCAGTTCGGCTGGCGGGGACGCCCTTTTCACGCAACGTCTGCTACGCCAGGATGAATAGGAATTTGGTCGATTGCGTGCGCAACCGCGCGAAGATTCCGCGATCAATCACTACGCTGTCCGTACCGTGAGGCCGCTCTTTCGACAGCCGCGACCAATTTTCCGCCTCCGCCATCCAGAAGATTTGGTTGGCCGGCTCACGCTGTGCCAGCTTTTCCTGCATAGTGCAGCGCGCGAATTGAGCTCCGACTGACCCATCATTCACTCCCCCTGCCTGAGCGAGTTGTTCCTGGAAGCCTACGGCAGGTGTGTGCCCGGAACTATTGCCCCGATGGCCATTGTCCTAATGGGCAAGTGACCGGCGGCACGCGAGCAGGCGCAGCGCTCTGTACTGGAAAATTCCGGGGCGACACGAGAAGCACAGGCGCGGCGTGCCGATGCTCCTGACCGGTTTATTGGACGACCTGCCCCACCAGCGCGGCTTGTTGCGGCTTGATGCAGCCCTGGGCAATCCGTATCTCGACATTACCGGTGCGCACGCGCCTTTGCTTCGAGCCCACGCCTCGGCAGTAGCCGCGGTGTATCTGGCGACGTAATACCGCACGAGAGCGCAGGAGGCCCGATGCATCGGTCCACGTGCCTCGCCGGCGACGGCCCTCGACGCCGAAATCGTGAAATCTCCACGGATGGGATGTTGCGGCGAACCGGTGTCGCTTCGCCATTCGATCGATCCTGTCATCCCGCCCGCGAGAACGGCGGCGGCCAAGATCGCTCGGCTGGTTCTGGTTTGCTTCATGGAAGCCTCCATGGTTCGGGTCCAACCATGCGCTCCATCTCATTGGGCGGTTGATCTAGATCAATCAGCCAAGCTGGCGTGCCTGGAGCCGGGACTGGCTCGGCATGGACTATCGCGGGAGTCCGTTCCCCGGAGAGAGAGAAGACCGTTGCTCGCGGGCGCCCCCGACAAGGCCGCCTCGCCCTCATCGAGGAGGCGGAGCGAAACGGCCCCGTCGAAGGCGCGCGCTGGCCTGTGCGGGTCGGCGCCGCACAGTGTTGGGATTCTCACTTTCACCGTGGTTGTCGAAACGGCCGGATCGTTGATCTAGGTCAAGCCTCAATCCGCTCATCGTCGAAGGTTGTATTGGGGTGCGGATCGCTGCGGGCCTTGCATCGTTGAGCCCGCATGCAGGACAGGAGAGAAGCTCATGTTTCGAAAGACCCTCGCTGCACTGGCAGCAGTCGTTCTGATCGGCGCCAGCCTCATGCCGGATGACGCGTTCGCACGTCGCGGCGGTGGCGGCGGCTACCGAGGTGGAGGCTATCACGGTGGTGCCCGCGTTGGCGGGGTTCATGGCGGTCGCTACGCCGGTCGAGGATACGAAGTCGCCGGGGCTCCAGTAGCACGCGCCGCTCGCCGCGGAGTGGCTTACGGGGCCGGAGCCGCGGCAATCGGAGCGTACGGTTACTACGGCAGCACTCACAACAACTGCTATCGGGATGCCTACGGCAATACGGTCTGCCCGCAGCACTATTGACCGGAACCGCCCATGCGGGCGGCGCCGAACCATGCTTGCAGGCGCCCCTGCGTTCAGCGGCGGCTGCAAGCGAAACATTCCAGTGCTGGCGGAGCTTAACGAGGCAAAGAGCGCGCAGGTTTTGTCCTGTCAATTACTCGCTTGAGACGATAGAATACCCCGGGTTCGGGGTCTGACCCGTGGGGTCGTTTGGCGATGTACTCGCGAATAGCCCTTTCATTCCAATCATTTCTCACGCTGGCGATCGTTGGTTCGCAGGCAATCGCGATACTGCTGGGAACATTGGCGCCTGGTCATGCCGATGGCGAGCACAAGCGCGTAATGATATTCCATTCGGTGGGGCGGGAATTCCGACCGTCGATGTCTACGCCAAGGACATTCGAGCGGAACTTGATCGGCAGACACGGTGGCCGATTGATGTGCAGGAACACTCACTGGTCGCGGCGAGATCGGGTGACCCAAGGGCCGAGGAACTATTCCTTGAATACATCAAGGCATTGTACGTGGGCGCGCCGCCCCGATTTGATCGTCAGTGTAGGCGCACCCTCAGCGGCATTTTTCCAGCGCCATCGGAAGGACCTCTTCCCCACCACTCCAATTGTATTCACCGTGCTGGAAGATCGCCGCGTCCAGTACGCGAACCTGACCGAAAATGACACGGTTGTCTCTGCCAGAAACGACTTTCGATTTTTGTTCGAAAGTTACCTCGGCATCGCACCGGACACCAAAATTATTGCAGTCATCAATGGCAACTCGCCGAACGAACAATTTTCGCGGGGGAACTGCTACGGGAGTTGAAACCGCTGGAAGATCGCATCGAGATCAGGTGGTACGACAAATTGTCGTACGAAGACACGTTGAAGCAAACCGCTTCATTACCACCGCATTCCGCGATCTTCTGGTATCAGATGGTTGTCGACGCGGCCGGCGTGGCACACGAGGGAGACCGGGCGCTGACGCGGCTATATGCCTCGGCCAACGCGCCGATCTTTACCCATGATGATGCGTTTTTCGGCCAGGAGATTATCGGTGGACCGATGTTCTCGGCGCTCGATCTCAGTCGTAAGGCTACGGCCGCGGCGATGCGCATCCTTGGTGGTGAGAAGCCCGGCGACATCAAGACACCCGTCAACCAATTTGTGGCGCTCAAATACGATTGGCGCGAGCTTCAACGATGGCACATCAGCGAGAGCCGCCTTCCCCCAGGTAGCCAAAATCGACTTCCGGGAACGAGACGGTGTGGGATCTGTATTCATGGCAGATCTCGTTCATCGTCGCGGTCATCCTGACACAGGCCGGACTGATCTCGATCCTGCTCCGCAGCATCGCCGGCGTCAGCTCGCCGAAGTGCAGTCGCGGCAGCGCATGGCGGAACTGGCCCATGTCAACCGCTTCTCGACGGCCGGCGAATTGACCGCCTCCATTGCTCACGAAATCAATCAGCCGCTCGGCTCCATTCTGACCAACGCCGAGACGGCAAACGCGATCCTCCAATCCCCGACGCCCGACATCGCTGAACTCAAGGAAATCATGAGGGATATTTTGCAGGATGACCGGCGCGCCGCCGAAGTCATCCGAAGAATGCGCAGTCTGCTGAAAAAAGCGCCTTTTGAGCTCAAGAACTCTCGATCTGATCGACCTGGTGCGGCAAGCGGTCGATTTTCTTTCCTCGTTGGCCGTTGGACGAAAGGTCGAACTGGTCAGCGTTGTCACGCCGGATCCGCTCCCGATCCTCGGCGATAGCATCCAGCTTCAGCAAGTCATCCTGAACCTTGTCGTCAACGCGATCGACGCGATGAGAGACACGCCGGACGAAAAGCGCATCATCAGCATCCGGACATCGCGGGGGAAGAGCTTTGCCGAACTCTCGGTATCGGATTGCGGCCCGGGCATTGCCGAAGACAAACTGAAGGAAGTCTTTGAACCGTTCTTCACCAGCAAGGCGGAAGGCATGGGTATGGGGTTGTCGATTGCGCGGACCATCGTGGAAGCCCACAGCGGGCAGATATCCGCGGAAAATCGAGATGGCGGCGGCGCATTGTTCCGGATGAGGCTTCCTCTTTCGAGGTAAACTATCTCATAGGAGCAGGAGGGCGACAGCGCAGGAGAAAATCAGAAGCGTCTGGCAAGACGCCCTGATAAGGCTTGCTGGCGCAGCCTTGATATTTGTTTCCAGCGGCGCGCGGTTGTCGTTCGCCGGCACTTTGTGCGGGCGAAGCAGGCCCTCGTCGATCCTCGGCGACTGACACATCGGCACGATAACGTCCTCCGACGAACATCAAACCCTTTTGGGGGTGCTTGCTGGCAAGCACCGCGATTGCAATCCAGGCGCAATGACTGAGATCAATTGGTAAACAGTGCTGATCGACTTTCCTCAAGCAAAATGGAGCGGGATGTGCTTGTATGCAGCCCATTGAGTTCTATCGATCTCGCGCACCTTGGGACCTGTGGCAGCCTTCGATCCCGACCGTAGCGACGCATACCGCGTGGGATCGCAACGGTTCCGCGAGCACGGCTCGGTTCCATCCACCGTGCACCGTTGCCCGTGATCGCGAGGAAGACCCTTGAGCTATGTCAACGTGGAGCGGGGAGTCACACGGCAAACGGTGCCTTAGGGACGCGCGAACTCGGATAGCCAACTCGGACGGTCGAACGCGCGATGCCGAGCCGTCGATCGATGGTTCCCTCAACACCCGATCAAGCCGAAAGAAGCTAAGACACATCGAGGCGTGAACATGAATGTCGCAGGCCGAATTCTGCTCGCTCTGGTGGTCGCCCTGACCTCGTTGAGTGCGATGTCGTCGAAACGTGCCGACCAGACCGCAGACGATAAGGAAATCCGGATCGGCAATCTCATCCCCTATACGGGGCCATTGGCGGCATTCGGCGCGATTGGAAAAGCCGAGGCCGCGTATTTCGACATGATCAATGCGCGCGGCGGCATCAACGGCCGCAAGGTGCGCTTGATCTCCTATGACGACAATTCTGATCCCACCGTTGCGCTCGATCTGACGCGCGAACTGGTCGAGAAGGAAGACGTTCTACTGATGTTTGGATCGTTCGGAACGCCGGGAAACCTTGCTGTACGAGCCTACCTGAATGAGAGGCAGGTACCACAGCTCTTTGTTGCCTCCGGCAACGAGGAGTTGGGCAACCCCGAGGCGTTTCCCTGGACGATGGGCTGGCAACCCTCGTTCCGCGCCGAGGGACGCATCTACGCCAACTACATCCAGGCCTTCTATCCGAACCGCAAGATCGTGGCTCTTTGGCAAAACGATCAGTTCGGGCGCGATCTATACAAGGGGATTCAGGAAGGGTTGGGCGATCTGAAGCGCATGATCATCGTCGGCATCGCCTTTGACAGCGCGGATGAGCATATCGATGGGCATGTCTCGATCCTGAAGCAATCGGGCGCCGAGAATTCTTGTTTTTGCGGGAGCGCCGGCCACCGCTTCGCAGGTGATCCGCCTGGCGGCCGATTCCCATTGGCACCCGGTGCTTCTTCTGAATGATGCGTCGGCTTCGATCGGCACTGCACTGCGGCCGGCGGGCATCGAGAAGTCCACCGGCGTGATCTCGGCCTCGTTCCTGAAGGATCCGGGCGACCCGGCATGGAAAGATGATCCGGCGATCAAGGACTGGCTGTCCTTCATGGACCAATACTATCCGAAGGGTGACAAGGGCAGCAGTGCGGCGCTTTACGGCTACGCGGCGGCGGAGACGCTTGCGCAGGTGCTCAGGCAATGCGGCGACGATCTCTCCCGCAAAAACGTGATGCAGCAGGCAAAAGCTCTCAAGGACTACCAGCCCTCTGTCTTCTTGCCCGGTATCAAGATCAATACCGGTCCGGCGAATTTCCGCCCCATCAAACAGATGCGATTGGTTCAGTTCGACGGCCGTACCTGGCAACCGATAGGGGACGTGATCGAAAATGCGTTTTCCGACGCACCGGGAAAATAGACTGTCATGGACGCCTGAACGACGATCACTGAATCGAATTTACTCCAAGGCGTCGCATTGATTCAGCACAATGGCCTCCCTGCCCTCTTCTGTCGAGACGAGTTCGCGCCCCGTGGGGCGGCTCGGCACTTGACGATCGATCGGCATTCAGCCGTGATACGCAAACAGCTCGATTGGTTCGTTGAACCCGCGGACCGGATATTCGCCGACGCGTTCGAGATCGAAATCGCCCTCGACGAAGTCGGCGAACGCGCGCGACAGCAGCACCTTTCTGCTCAATTGTTTGGTGAGGGTTTCGAGGCGCGAAGCCATGTTGACCGCAGGACCGATCACGGTGAAGTCGAGCCGGGTGCGCGACCCGATATTGCCGTACATGACGTCTCCGACATGGATGCCGATGCCGTAATTGAGCGGCGCACGACCGGTTTTGCCGTTCTTTTCGTTCAGGGCAACCATGGCCTGGCGGGCTTCGGCCACGGCATGCAGCAGATTTGCGCAAGCCCCCGGCTGGCTGAGCGGGAAAATGGCGAGCATACCGTCGCCGATGAATTTCAGTATTTCCCCGCCATGTCGCGCTACCGGCTCCGACATCGCGTCGAAATATCCGTTCAAGAGATCAATGACGTCATCGCGCGGCCAGTTGTCGGAGATCCGGGTGAAATCCCGCAGATCGCAGATCATGATAGCGGCGCGTACCGTCGTCCCGCTTCCGCGCCTGGTGGCGCCGGCCAGAATGAGTTCGCTGGCATGCGAGCCGACATAGGTTTCGAGCAGCGTTCGCGCCAGCCGGTTCTTGATGCGGATTTCGCTGACCAGCGCCAGGGCCGGCAACAATTTCAACAGGCCGTCGATATGCGCGTCGTCGAAACCGCCAGGCCGGTCGGTTGCAAAGGTCACGATATGCCGCTTGCCGAGCGTATGGTACAGCGGCCACGCCACATAGTCGGTCAGGCCCCTCGCCCGCATCTCGTCATAGACGCCGTGCTTGCGGCCCAGCGAGGGATCGCGCTCGAGATTCTCGCGCACTTCGGTGACACCGTCATGGATCTCGTTGGCGGGACTACCGATGTATTCGGATCGCTCCCTGACATCGTAGTCTACCCTCGCAAGCTCGGCCTCGCGCATCCCGTCGGCCCACATGATCCGGGCGCCAAGCCATTGCGGATGGTGGATCAGAACATGAAGCGTCGCTCGCTTGACCGGAATGCCCGCTCGCTGGAGCCGGACACACAGCTCGGCGAAAATATTGTCGATGAAGCGCTGATCGCGCGTGTCGTTTGTGAGCCAGTGTACGACGTCGCCGTCGGAATGCGCGGTGACCGGATCGATGTTTGATGGCACGTCCATATTTTGCTCCCGAGCAGTGACCTCGATCGACGGTATGGGGTATGTCGTGTCTCCGCTCGAGGACGTCAATGGAGTCCGCCGCAAATTGTTTGCACTAACATATTGATGCTATTTGAGTTTATCGCTTCAACGATCGCCCTATCCTTGCGCACGCCGAAAGCTGGACAGCCGAAATCGTCGTTTCGGTCATGACGGAGCGATTGAGTCGTGCGGGGTCGACCGCCTCGGCCCGCACTATGCACGTGGTTGAACGATCGTCCATATGCACGTCGCCATGACATTTGCGCGACATGGAACTTTCAACTTCGGCATGCTAAAATGGTCTACACAATCGAGATTTGACCTTTTGGTGCAGACGTCAGCTGGTCGTGGGTCTCTGTCGGGGGTGAGTGATGAAACGCATGCGTATCGTGGAGTTTGCGGCGCTGAGCCTGAGCATCGGCTTGACCCCGGCGTTCGCCTTGGCGCAGTCGGTGGACATCCCACTCAACTATACCGTGAATACCGGCTACAACTACGGCGGCCACATCGCCAATCCCGTTCTCATTCTGACCATCAACGTTGGCGTCAACGGCGGCCCGGCGCTGCCCTATGCCTTCGATACGGGATCGTCGGTCTTTCTGACACCAAATGGTTTGTTCACGGGGGGGACGGCGACCATCCCCAGCGTCGAGAGCTATGGGAGCCCAGCCGGAAATAGCTTCGGCGGCAATATTTATCAGATTGCGGCCTCGTCGCTCCAGTATTATGCCGCGCCGGGAGCGACGTCCGGCGGGATTTCGCTCAGCACATCGGGCGCTTACAACGTTGCCTCTTACACGTCACTCAATGGCGGCGCCCTGCCCGCGCATCCGTTCGGGACCGCGGCGGTTGGTGTTTTCGGTGCATCGGGTCTGGGCTTCACCAAGAATGTGTCAGGAGGGGTCATTGGTCTCGGCGGCGTTTTCGGTCAAACGATCTTGCCAAACACCACGGCGGGTTATGTGGTCTCGGCGAATGGTCAGAGTCTCGCCGCACTGAATGCGATGCTGGGTACCGCCATTCCCGGCGGTCCGGTTGCCGGGGCGCAGCAGTCGATCCAGACCGTTCCCCAGTCTGTGACGAGTTGCAATCCTTGCGTAACGGTTGGACTTACGCCGGCGCTGCTCGCGCAATTCCTGCCCGTGAACACCGTCAGTGCCGTCGGGAACGGCGTGTCATTTCCGAATTCCAATACGCCTGGCATCAACAAGTTCGTGCCGTTCAATTTCACCCTGTCCTCGCCGGGCAATATCCAGCAGTTCACGCAGAGTGTGTCCCTGGATACGGGATGGACAGACTTCGCGCTGTCACAGAGCAGCAATTCGGCGGGTACCATGCTGACGATGTCCGCCAAGAACGGCGGAACGCAGGCGACGTTCGACATCGCCATGGCACCTGGCGAGCCATCTCCTTATCACACCTCGTCCTCGAGCAGCGGTTTCATAGGGACCGGGTTCTTCGTGCAGAATTCGGTGCTGTATGATCTGGCCGGCCAGCAGGTGGCATACTCCCCGAACTTCGTCACCGACGCGAACGTTTCCACGACCCAACCGCTCGTCATCGACTCCAGTTCCGTGCCGCTGGGGCTGGCCGGCGTCATCTCCGGTCCCGGCGGCATAGCGGTCGGCGCCGGCGGCTCGGCGACGCTGAGCGGCTCCAACACCTACACCGGGCCAACGTCGATTTCGGGCGCCGGGGCTTATTTGGCGCTGGTTGGCCCGGGCACCATCGCCACGTCGAGCGAAGTCGCGGTGTCGTCGGGCGGCGTATTCGACATTTCGAATGCGGGTTCGACGGCCACGATCAAATCGCTGTCGGGCGACTCCAACGGCATTGTCTGGCTCGGTGCCAACTCTCTGGCGCTTTCGAACGCAGCGGGCGTGTTCGCCGGAACGCTCATCGGCTGGGGTGGGCTCGAGCTCATTTCCGGCACCGAGACGCTCTCCGGCACGAACGCTTATTTCGGCGCGACCATTGTCAACGGCGGCGCGTTACAGGTTCTGGGCTCGATCAACGGCACGTCGGGGGTCACCGTCAATTCGGGTGGCGCGCTGACAGGAACCGGCACCATCGATTCCGCGACGACCACGATCATGGGCGGCGGCATCTTGGCGCCGGGGAATGGTACGCCGGGCACCTCGATCGCGATTGCCGGCAATCTCGCCTTCCAGTCGGGCGCGATCTATCTGGTGCAGGCTGATCCGACGACGGCCTCCTTTGCCAATGTCACGGGCACGGCGACGCTCGGCGGCGCCACCGTGAATGCGATCTTCACCAATGGCAGCTCGATCTCGAAGCAATACACGATCCTGACCGCCTCCGGCGGCGTCTCCGGCGCCTTCGCGCCGGTGGTCAACACCAACCTGCCGACGAATTTCCAAACCTCGCTCAGCTATGACGCCAACCACGCCTATCTCGATCTGCTGCTGAATTATGCGGCTCCGGGCAGCTCAACCGCAACCGCGCCGCCGTCGGCAATGCCCTGACCAATTCCTTCAATGCGACCGGCAGCATCCCGATCGTGTTCGGTTCGCTGACACCCTCCGGTTTAACACAGGCCTCGGGCGAGCTCGCAACCGGCTCGCAGCAGACGACGTTTGGTGCGATGAGCCAATTCATGGGCCTGCTCACCGATCCCTTCACCAACCGGATCGGTGCAGCGGGCGCCGCACCGGGCGCAACAGGGTATGCCGAGGAGAGCGAAGCGAACGCTTATGCGGCGCGCAAGAATAGCGACGCCTATCGGCTCTTCGCCAAGGCGCCATACGCGAAGGTGTATGAACCGCGCTGGAGCGTGTGGGGGGCGGGCTTCGGCGGCTCGCAGTCGACCGACGGCAATGCGGCGACAGGATCGACCAATACCACCAGCAGCATCTACGGCACGGCCGTCGGCGCCGACTACCTGTTCTCGCCGCACACGATTGCGGGCTTCGCGCTCGCCGGCGGCGGCACCAATTTCAGCATCAATGGTTCCGGCAGCGGCCGGTCCGATCTGTTCCAGGCCGGCGCTTACGTTCGCCACACCGAAGGCCCGGCATACATCGCCGCTGCCCTCGCCTACGGCTGGCAAGACATCACGACCAATCGCACGGTTACGATTGCCGGCGTCGACCAGCTCCGCGCCGAGTTCAATGCCAACGCCTGGTCGGGCCGCCTCGAGGGCGGCTATCGCTTCGTCGCGCCGTGGACCGGTGGCATCGGGATCACGCCCTACGCCGCCGGCCAGTTCACGACGTTCAAGCTGCCGGCTTACGCCGAAAGCGTCATTTCCGGCGCATCGACGTTTGCGCAGGCCTACGGCGCCAAGGACGTCACCGATGTCCGCAGCGAGCTTGGCATCCGCACCGACAAATCCTTCGCGCTCTCAACCGGCATCCTCACCTTGCGCACGCGCATTGCCTGGGCGCATGACTACAATCCCGACCGCGCGATCGCGGCGACCTTCGAGGCGTTGCCGGGCGCAAGCTTCGTCGTCAACGGCGCGGCGCAGGCAGCCGATTCCGCACTCACCACCGCCTCAGCCGAGATGAACTGGATGAACGGTTGGTCGGCGGGCGCCACTTTTGAGGGCGAGTTCTCGGCTGTAACCAGGTCCTACGCCGGCAAGGGCGTGGTGCGGTACATGTGGTAGCGCGCATTCCGCGCGCGACCAGCCTCAAAGCCGCCGGCCCCCTTCAGCTCACCCCTTATGTTCATAGAGCAACCGCGCGCGGATCGTTCCTTCGAGCGCCCGTATGTCGGCGAGAACGCGCTGGCTGTCCGCCGCGGAGGCGTCCGCGTCCAGCACCACATAGCCGACGTCGGCGTGGGTCTCATAGTATTGGGCCGCGATATTGACGGCGTGACGAGCGAGGACTTCGTTCAGCCGTCCGAGCATGCCCGGCAGATTGCGCTGAACCTGAATAAATCGCGTGCCGACCGGCCGCGGCGGCAATTGCGCCAGTGGAAAGTTGACCGCGCCCATCGTGGATCCCGTATCGCTGTAGTCGACCAGCTTGCGCGCGACTTCGGCGCCGATGCGCTCCTGCGCCTCCTCGGTCGAACCTCCGACGTGCGGCGTCAGGATGACGTTGTCCATCCCCTGCAGCGGCGATGTGAATCGTTCCTTGTTCGAACCCGGCTCGACCGGAAAAACGTCGACGGCGGCGCCGCGCAGCCGGCCCTCGCGCAGCGCGTCGGCGAGCGCGTCCAGATCGACGACGGTGCCGCGGCTGTTATTGATGAAAAACGCCCCTGGCTTCATCGCCGCGATCGCTTCGCGACCGATCATTCCCTGGGTCGCCGCCGTTTCGGGCACATGCATGCTGACGACGTCGCTCTGCGCCAGGAGCTCATGCAAACTCGCGGCCGGCTCGGTGTTGCCGTGGCGAAGCCTGTCGGTATGGTCGTAGAAGATCACCCTCATGCCCATCGCTTCCGCAAGATATGAGAGCTGCGAGCCGATATTGCCGTAACCGACGATGCCGAGCGTCTTGCCCCTGACCTCATGGCTGTCGGTCGCGGACTTGTCCCATTGGCCATCATGCGCGGCGTTGGATCGCGACACGATCCGGCGCAGGAGAAAGACAATCTCGCCGATCACCAGTTCCGCCACGCTGCGCGTATTGGAGAAAGGCGCATTGAAGACCGGAATCCCGTTCCGTCTGGAGGCGTCGACATCCACCTGGTTGGTGCCTACGCTGAAGCACCCGATCGCGATCAGCCGGTCGGCTGCCTCGATAATGTCCGCGGTGATCTGCGTGCGCGACCGGATGCCGAGCAGGTGGACGCCCTTGATGGCTTCCTTCAGCGCTTCGCCATCGAGCGCCTTCGACAACCGCGTCACGCTGGAATAGCCGGCGGTCGTCATCGTCTGCACGGCACTGTCGTTGACACCTTCGAGCAGCAGAACCCGGATCTTGTCTTTGGAGAGCGAGAATTGCGGAGGAGACTGGATTTCTGTCACGATGGCGGCGTCCTGCAGGGATGAGTGGCGTGCGAGCTGTCGAGTTCCGGGCGGAAAGCCCGGCTCAACGCGAAGCTGCATTCGTTGGTTCAGATTCGACTTGATTTCCCGCTGCGCACCGTCAGCTCATATCATTTTTTTCGGTATGACGCTCGATGTTCACGGATTCATTCCCAGGACCAGTCCGAGAAATCGTTTTCGAACTGGGGTACCTGGGTCCACACGCCTTTCAGCTTCTTGTTCGCAATCGTGATCAATTGCGGCTGGTACAGAAAACCGGCGGCAGCGTCGGTTGCCAGCATGCGCTGGGCGTCGCCCAGAAGCTTGGCGCGATCGGCATCGGTCGTGGCTTCCGTAATCGACTTGTACAGCGCGTTGAAGGCCTCCGACTTGTAGCCGATATAGTAGTTCGCCTCGGTGTATTTGACGAGATCGAACGGCTCGACATGGGAGACGATGGTGAGATCGTAGTTGTGCGGACCGTTGAACACCGAGGAGAGCCACTGCGCCCATTCGACGTTCTCGATCTTGGCGATGATGCCGATCTTGGCGAGCTGGGCCGCGATCACTTCGCCGCCCTGCCGCGCATAGGCCGGCGGCGGCAGCTTGAGGCTGACTTCGAGCGGCGTCGTGACGCCGGCCTCCGCCAGCAGCTTCTTGGCCTTCTCGATGTCGAACGGATTGATGTCGGTGGTGTCGACGTAGCCGAGCGCGCCGGGCGCGTAGAAGCTGCCGATCGGCACGCCGAAGCCATCGGACGCGCCTTCGATCACGGCCTTGCGGTCGATCGCCGCGAGGATCGCGCGGCGCACCCGCACATCGTCGAACGGCTTCTTCTTGTTGTTGATGGCGACGATGGTCTTGGCGCGCGAGCCGCCGATCAGCACGGTGAACCGCGGATCTGCCTTGAACTGGGGCAGACTGCGCGCCGCAGCCACGCGCGGGAAGGCATCGACGTCGCCGGACAGCAGCGAGGCTACCTGCGCGGCGGGATCGCTGATGAAGCGGATCATGACCTTGTTGAGCTTGATCGCCGCCGCGTTGCGGTATTCCGGCCACTTGGTCAGCGTGATCGAGGACCCCTTGGCCCAGGACGCCAGCATGAACGGCCCGGTGCCGATCGGCTTGGTGGCGTCGGTCGGCGCGCTCTTCGGCTCGACGATCGAGGCCGTGGCCTGTCCGAGCAGGAACGGCAGGTTCGGCTCGGGATTTTTCATGGTGATCACGACGGTATCGCTGTCCGGCGCGGTGACCGCAGCGATACTCTGGAACAGGCTCTTGTCCTTGTTGGTGCTGGTCGGGTCGGCCGCGCGCTCAAAGGAGAACTTCACCGCCTGCGCGTTGAACGGTTCGCCGTTCTGGAACTTGACGCCCTTGCGCAGCTTGAAGGTGTAGGTCTTCAGATCGGGCGCGACTTCCCAGCTCTCGGCGAGCAGCGGTACGACCGAACCGTCTTCCTTGATCTTGGTCAGCGTCTCATAGACGTTGTAGAGCGTGACCTCGGCGATCGCCGCAGCGGCCCCGCTGGTTGGGTCGAGGCCCGGCGGCTCCAGCGTCATGCCCATGACGACGCTGTCTTTCTTGCCCTGCGCCGAATGGACGGCGGCAGCAGGGCAAGCGCCATCATCGCTGCAGCGGTGATCAGAATGAGCTTCCTGGACATACAAACGCTCCTCAAACCAAACGAATCGAACGGCACGTCAATCTAACATCCGCTGCATCAGGCTATCACGTCTCGTCCGCCAAGGGAGGCAGCGCCATGATGGTCTCGGCGTGGTGACAGGCGGCAAGATGCCCGGGTCCGACGCTGCGCACCAGCGGTGCGATCGCGCGACAATGCGCATCGGCGAAGAGGCACCGCCCGGCATAGGCGCACCCGGTCGCGCCCACCGATTGCGACGCGATAGCCTGCGCGCCGCGGCGGCGCCGGCTCGCGACCCCGACGGGCGCGCGGCACGGCTTCCAGCAGCGCCCGCGTGTAGGGATGCGCGCAGCGGCTGAAAAGATCCTCCGGCTTGCCCTGCTCGACGATGCGCCCGAGGTAAATCACCGCGATCTCGTCGCAGAGATAGTCCACGACCGCCAGATCGTGGCTGATCAGGACGTAGCTCAATCCGAACTGGTCCTGCAGGTCTTCCAGCAGATTGAGCACCTGCGCCTGCACCGAGACATCGAGCGCGCTGACCGGCTCGTCGGCCACGATCAGCTTGGGCTGCGTGATCAGCGCGCGCGCGATGGCGATGCGCTGGCGCTGGCCGCCGGAGAATTCGTGCGGGTACTTGTCCATGTCGGCATCGCGCAGACCGACCTGCTTCAGCACCGCGGCGACGCGGCCGCGCTGCTCGGCGCGATCGATGCGGCCGAGCGCAGTGAGCGGCTCGGCGACGATGCGCGCGACCGTCTGGCGCGGATCGAGCGAGCCGTAGGGGTCCTGAAACACCATCTGGAAATCGCGCCGGCGCGGCGCAGTTCTCCGGCGGGCAGACGATGCAGGTCGCGCCCGAGCAGTTCGACCGAACCCGACGTCGGCGTCTCCAGCGCCATCACCGCGCGCGCCAGCGTCGATTTTCCCGACCCGGATTCGCCGACGATGCCGAGGCTCCTGCCGGCCGCAAGTTGCAGGCTGACGCCGTTGAGCGCCAGCACCTGCGGCGCCGGCTGGAACAGATTTTCGCGCGGCAGCGTGTAGCGCTGCACGAGATCATCGACCTCGAGCAGCGTCGGTCCGGCAACGCCCGTGTGTGCCGCTGGCGCTGTCATGCTCATGCGCTCACCGCTCCGACCCTGTGCGCCATCGAGACGTCAGTACGCAGGCAGCGCACCGCCCGGCCGGCATCGACGATCACGGCGGCGGCAAGATCGCGCGGCAGCGCTCTTCGGCGAGATCGCAGCGGTCGGCGAAGGCGCAGCCGGCAGGCAGGTCGGCAAGTTCCGGCACGGTGCCGGGGATCGTTCGCAGCCTGGTCCCCTTCGGCGCGCCGAGCCGGGGCCGGGCGCGGAACAGACCCTGGCTGTAGGGATGACCGGGGCCGGACAACAGCGTCTCGGTCGCCCCGTTCTCGACCACGGTGCCGCCATACATCACCATCATGCGCTGCACGTTCTCGGCGATGACGCCGAGATCGTGCGAGATCAGGATCATCGACATGCCGCGCTCGGCGACGAGATCGGCGATCAGGTCGAGGATCTGGCCCTGGATGGTGACGTCGAGCGCGGTGGTCGGCTCGTCCGCGATCAGCAGGTCCGGCTCGCAGGCGAGCGCCATCGCGATCGTGACGCGCTGGCGCTGGCCGCCGGAAAACTGGTGCGGATAGGCATCGACGCGCTTGGCGGCATCGGGAAGGCCGACGCGGTCGAGCAGCGCTAGCGCCTCCTTATGGGCCTGCGCGCTCGAAAAACCCCTGTGCCGGCGCAGCGGTTCGGCGACCTGGCGGCCGATGGTGTGCATCGGATTGAGCGCCGTCATCGGCTCCTGAAAGATCATGCTGATGCGGTTGCCGCGGAGCTTGCAGTAGTCGGTCTCCGCGAGGCCGACCAGTTCCTGCCCGTCGAGCCGGATGCTGCCGCTGACGACCGCGCTGTCCGGCAACAACCCCATCAGCGCCATCGCGGTCACCGACTTGCCGCAGCCGGACTCGCCGATCAGGCCGAGCGTCTCGCCGCGCGCCAGCGTAAAGCTGACGCCGCGCACCGCATCGGCCGGGCCGCGGCTGGTGTTGAGCCGGACGCGCAGATTGTCGACTTCGATCAGCGGCTTTTTGTCGGTCATTACCGCTCCCGCGACAGACGCGGATCGAGCAGGTCGCGCAGACCGTCGCCCAGCAGATTCAGTCCGAGCACGGCGGTTGCGATCGCCAGACCCGGATAGACCGCCAGCGACGGCGACTGGAATAACAGGCTCTGCGCGTCGTTGAGCATGCGGCCCCAGGACGGTTGCGGCGGCTGGGTGCCGAGGCCGAGATAGGAGAGCGCCGCCTCCGCCAGGATCGCCAGCGCGAACTGGATCGTCGCCTGCACGATCAGGATCGAGAGGATATTGGGCAGCACGTGCTCGAGCGTGATGCGAAATTTACCCTTGCCGGAGGCGCGCGCCGCCAGCACGAACTCCCGCGCCCAGATCGCGTTGGCGGAGCCACGGGTGATCCGCACGAAGACCGGGATCTGGAAGATGCCGATCGCCGTGATCGACGTGACCATGCCCGGCCCCGCCACCGCAGCCAGCATGATCGCCGAGAGCAACGCCGGAAAGGCAAACGTGAAGTCGCTGAGCCGCATGATCACTTCTTCGACCCATCCCCTGCGGGCGGCCGCAATCAGCCCGAGCGAGGCGCCGAACAACAGACCGATGCCCACCGCGATCACGCCGACCATGATCGAGCTTCGGGCGCCCACCAGCAGCAGCGAGACGATGTCGCGGCCCAGCACGTCGGTGCCGAGCCAGTGCGCCGCGGAAGGCGGATTGAGCTTGTGCGCCATGTCGATCTCGTAGGCCGACCACGGCGTCCACACCAGCGACAATAGCGCCGCCGAAATCATCAACAGCGTGAGCGCGCCGCCAACGACAAAGCTGCGATGATGGAGCGCGCGCTGCCAGAAGCCTTTGCCGGGTTGGCGAACCACCAACGGAGCGGCGTTTGCCGAGATTGTCGCCACCGGCTCGAGGCTGCTCATAATTCACTGGCCTTGATGCGCGGGTCGATCACGGCATAGAGCACGTCGACCACGAAATTCACGATCACCACCATCGCCGCCAGCAGCATCACGCAATTGCGGACCACGATGAGGTCGCGATTGGAGATCGACTGGAAAATCAGGCGCCCTAGACCGGGCAGGTAAAAAACGTTCTCGATCACGATCGTGCCGGCGAGCAGGTTGGCGAATTGCAGGCCCATCACCGTCATGACCGGGATCATCGCGTTGCGCAGCACGTGGCCCCACAGCACCTGGCGCCGGCTGAGGCCCTTGGCGCGCGCCGTGCGCACGAAATCCTCGCGCAGCACCTCGAGCACCGCCGAGCGCGTGACCCGCGCCAGGATCGCGGCCTGCACCACCGCGAGCGAGATCGCCGGCAGCAGCAGCGAGCGAATGCCGGGAAGGATACCCTCGTCCCAACCGGCGAATCCGCCGGCCGAGAGCCATTGCAGCTTCACCGAGAACAGCAGGATCAGCAGGATGGCGAACCAGAAATTCGGAATGGCGATGCCGAATTGCGTTACCGCCATCACGCCTACATCGCCGATCTTGTTGTGATTGGCGGCGGTGTAGACGCCGGCGGCGAGCGCCAGCACCACCGTGAGCAGCATCGCCATGACCGCCAGCGGAACGGTCAGCGCCAGCCGCTCGGCGATCAAATCCGCCACCGGCGTGCCGTAGGAATAGCTGTTGCCGAGATCGCCGACCAGCAGCCCGCCGATCCAGTGCAGATAGCGAATGACCAGCGGCTGGTCGAGGCCGAGCTTGATGGTCATGGCGCGGATCGCCTCGGGCGAGGAGTCCGCGCCCATCAGCATCTCGGCGGCGTTACCCGGCAACGCATCGAGGACGAGAAAGATGATCAGCGAGGCGCCCGCAAGCGTCGCAAGCAGAGTGAGAAGACGCCGGAGAATGAAGACGCTCACCGCAGGTTCCCTTTGCGTGCAAAATATGAGCCGGAAGGCATCGCGTCGTGGATCATCCAATCTTTGCGAATATCATTCAATAGAACCTGCTCGAATTCCGGTGCGTCCCACCGAAACGCGCCACCTTTCGCACCGGTCACGCGCTCAGTGCCGGCGTCAAAACCGTATCCGGCCAGCGATCGAGCCAATTCTGCGCCGCTTCGAACAGCGCGCAGACGCGCAGCAATTCGGCATCGGCGCGAAACCGCCCGACCAGCTGCAGGCCGATCGGAAGCCCGTCTGCGCCAAAGCCGCAGGGAATGCTCACCGCCGGATGTCCGGTCATATTGAACGGCATGGTCCAGGGAAACCAGTTGGCGCGGACCTCGTCGAACACCTCGCCGTCGATATCGATGGTGCCGAACAGATCCTGCCCGATCGGCAGCGCGGTGCGCGTGATCGTCGGCATCGCCAGCAGATCGCCATATCCCAGCAGCGATTGCACGCGACGGAACAGGATGGTGCGGTCGAACATCGCCTTCTGGTAGTCGACGCCGCTGACCGCTTGCGCGAGCGCGAGCTGCTTCAGGAACGTTTCGCTGAGCTCGTCGCGGTGCTCGGCGGCGAGCTTCTCGAACCGGGCGCGCCAGGCGGTGTGATTGATGGCGCGCCAGATCGGCTCGACGTTGAAGCCGTCGCCCGGCAGTTCCTCGAGTTCGGCTCCGAGCGCTTCGAGCGTTTTCAGGCTGGCGTGGAAAGCTGTCGCCACGTCGGCGGAAACCTTGCGCCCCGGCGGGGTGAGGCAAAACAGGACTTTCTTGCCGCGCAAGTCGCCATGCGGCGCCGCTTCGCCGATGAAATCGGTGACGGGAATGCCGATCGACCAGGGATCGGATGCATCTTCGCCTGCCATCGCCTGCATCATCAGCGCGGTATCGGCGACGTCGCGCGTCATCGGCGTGACATAGGTTTGATTGCCGAAGGCGTCCTGCACCTGGCTGTGGGGGATCACCCCATTGCTCTGCTTCAGCCCGACGACGCCGTTGCATGCTGCCGGAATGCGCGTGGAACCGCCGCCATCGGTGGCAACGGCGAGCGGCGCAATGCCGCTCGCGACCGCCACCGCCGCTCCGCCGCTCGAACCCCCGCTGCTGCGCAGATCGCTCCAGGCGTTGCGGGTGCGACCGAACAGAGGTGAATCGGTCAGGCATTTGGTGCCGAATTCCGGCGTCGTGGTCTTGCCGATCAGGATGGCGCCCGCCGCGCGTAGCCGCGCCACGGCGACCGCGTCATGGTCGGGAACGTTGTCCTTGTAGGGAACAGCGCCAAAGGTCGTGCGCACGCCCTTGGTGTTGACGATGTCTTTGACGGTAAACGGGACGCCCTCCAGAATCCGAAGGGATTCACCCGCCATGATTCTGCGTTCGGCATGCTTTGCTTCGGCCACGGCGACGTCGGCAGAGAGCGTAACGAAGCAATTCAACTCGGGTTGCAATCGCTCCGCCCGCGCCAGTACGGCGCGAGTGATTTCGAGCGGCGAAATCTCCTTGCGCGCGATACGCCGTCGGAGCTCGGTGGCAGAGAAGAAGCAAAGACCGTCGTTCATCTTCAAACCACTTCCAAAATACCAGCTGGCTCACCGTTGATACAGCCGAATTCCGTCACCCGCGACACCCAAATGAACTCGCGGCCTAAAGGCCTCAATCAGATTGACAGCAAGGATGACACTCTTGTTAATCTGCCGTCCAATACCAAATTTGCACCAAGCCATATGGTTTCGGTATGCCCATGGATCTCCGCCGGCTTCGCTACTTCGTTGCCGTCGCAGAAGAGCGCAGCGTCGGCCGAGCCGCAGAACGGCTGCGCATGGCGCAACCGCCCTTGTCGGTCCAGATTCGAAAACTCGAGTCCGAAATCGGCGCGCCGCTGTTCCGTCGGGGCACCCGCGGAATGGAATTGACCGAGGCCGGTCAGGCGCTGTTATCCCGGGCAAGGGAGGCGCTCGCCCTCGCCGCAGAAGGCGCCGAGGCGGCCCGCGCGGTGGCGGCAGGGCACCGGGGCAGGCTATCTGTCGGGTATATGTTCGTCCTCGCGCATGCCGTATTGCCAAAACTCGTTCCGGAGCTGCGTCGTGCGCTGCCGGGGGTGGAGCTTGAATTCGTGGAGTTGAGCGGGTCGACGCGCGAGGCCCGACTGCTTGATCGTACCGTGACGGCGGCCTTATGCATGCCTGCAATTCACCATCCCGAAATTCAAGTGGCCCAGATCGGAACGCAGCCTTTGATGCTCGCCATGCCCGTCCGTTCGCCGCTCGCCCGCCTGACCGCCGTGCCCGTCAGCAAATTGCAGGGGCGTCCGCTGATTGCCCTGCCGAGACCAGGCGAAGAACCGGCCGCCTCCGCTGTAGCGGCCCTGCTCCGGCGGCACGAGGTCAGCATGCCCATCGTGGGCCGGGTTGAAACCGTGCATTCGGCCCTCAGTCTCGTGCTGGCCGGCGAAGGTCTCGCGATCCTTCCAGCTTGCGCGGAACTCGGATGCCCGCGCGGTGTCGTCTTCAGGCCTTTCCTGGGCGCGGCGGAAAACATCGAAATTGCCGTTTGCTGGCGACGGGATTCGCTCAGTCCGCTCATTCGAAACTTCCTCAAATGCGCCGAGAAGGTCGTTGGACGAATGTAATTGGCAACAGGGTCGAAACATGGGCCGACCGACGCGCGTGCGGCCAACCGTGATTATCCCTATTGGTCTTTCTTGTCCGTCTCTTCCGGCAGTGCTTCGAGATGACACGCCACCCACTGGGCGCCTCCGGCCGGTCGAAGCTCCGGCTCTTCGGTCCGGCAGCGATCGAACACGTATGGACAGCGGGTGTGGAAGCGGCAACCGCTGGGTGGATTGATCGGGCTCGGCACATCGCCCTTCAGGATCATCGGGTTGCGGGCGGCCCCGGGCTCCGGCACCGGCACGGCCGAGAGCAGCGCCCTGGTGTAGGGATGCTTCGGCGCGGTGAAGATTTCCTGCCTCGGCGCCATCTCGACGATCTTGCCGAGATACATCACGGCGACGCGGTGCGTCATGTGCTCGACGATTGCCAGATCGTGGCTGATGAAGAGCAGCGCGAGGCCGAACTCCTGCTGCAGGTCCTGCAGCAGGTTGACGATCTGCGCCTTGACCGAGACGTCGAGCGCCGAGACCGCCTCGTCGCAGACGATCAGGTCGGGCTCGGCAGCGAGCGCACGGGCGATGCCGATGCGCTGGCGCTGACCGCCGGAGAATTCGTGCGGCCGGCGGTTCAGCGCGTCGCGCGGCAGCCGCACGGTGTCCATCAGCGCCGCCACGCTGCGCCTCGAGTTCGGCGGAGGATTTGGCGAGGCCGAAATTGCGGATCGGCTCGGCCAGGATGTCGCGCACGCGCATGCGCGGATTGAGACTGGAGAACGGATCCTGGAACACCACCTGCACGCGGCGGCGCATGCTGCGCAGCCCCGTCGGGTGAAAGCTCGTCGATGCGCTGGCCGTCCAGCACCACTTGGCCGGCGGTGATGTCGAACAGTCGCAGGATGGCGCGGCCGACCGTCGATTTGCCGCAGCCGGACTCGCCTACGAGCGACAGGGTCTCGCCGCGCTCGATCTCGAAGGACACGCCGTCCACGGCATAGACCCACCGGCCTTGCGGCCGAACAGGCCGCCGCGGACCGGAAAATGCTTCTTGAGGTCGTTGACCTGGAGCAGCGGCGCACTCATGCCGCGGCCGCCGCCTTGGGCGCGTAATGGCAGGCGGCGATGTGGCGGGGCGCCTTCTCCTCGAGGCCCGGCGCGACCTCGCGACAGAGATCGGTCGCGAGCGAACACCGCCCGGCAAAGACGCAGCCCTCGATCCGCTTCTTGAGGCTCGGCACCTGCCCGGGAATCTCGGCGAGCCGCCGCGCCGCGCCGGTGAGCGAGGAGCCGAGCTTGGGCACCGCGCCGAGCAGGCCCTGGGTGTAGGGATGACGGGGCGAACGAAACAGCTCGGCCACCGGCGCCTCCTCGACCTTGCGGCCGGCATACATGACCATGACGCGCTCGGCGACTTCGGCGACCACGCCGAGATCATGGGTGATCAGGACGATCGCCGCGCCGACGCGGCGCTTGAGGTCCAGCATCAACTGCAGGATCTGCGCCTGGATCGTGACGTCGAGCGCCGTGGTCGGCTCGTCGGCGATCAGGAGTTTTGGGTTGCAGGCGAGCGCCATGGCGATCATCACGCGCTGGCGCATGCCGCCGGAGAGCTGATGCGGATATTCGCGCACGCGCCGCGCCGGCTCCGGGATGCCGACCAGTGTCAGCATCTCGATGGCGCGCGCCTCCGCGGCCTGCTTGTCGAGGCCCTGATGCATCCGCAGCGTCTCGCCGATCTGGCGGCCGACGGTCAGCACCGGATTGAGGCTCGTCATCGGCTCCTGGAAGATCATCGAAATGTCGTTGCCGCGGATGGCGCGCATCTCGCGCTCGGAGAGTTGCAGCAGATCCTTGCCCTGGAAGCGGACAGAGCCCGCGATCTTGCCCGGGGGTTCGGGGATCAGCCGCATCAGCGACATCGACGGTGACCGACTTGCCGCAGCCGGATTCGCCGACGATGGCCAGCGTCTCGCCTTCGTCGACATGGAAGGAAACGCCGTCGACGGCGCGGTTGATGCCCTCGGGCGTGCGGAAATGGGTTTGCAGATTCTCGACTTCGAGCAGCGCCATCGGACGCCTACAGGCCCTTGGCCATGCGCGGATCGAGCGCATCACGCAGGCCGTCGCCGAGCAGGTTGACGGCAAGCACGGTGACCGACAGGAACGCTGCGGGAAAGAACACGATGTAGGGCTTTGACCTGCCAGAGCGCCCTGCCCTCGGCCATGATGTTGCCCCAGGACGGAATGGTGGGCGGCGTGCCGGCGCCGATGAAGGAGAGGATGGATTCCACGATCATCGCGCTGGCGCAGATATAGGTCGCCTGCACCAGCATCGGCGCCAGCGTGTTGGGCAGGATGTGGCGCAGGATGATCATCGGCGTTCGCGTGCCGGAGGTGGTGGCGGCGTCGACATAGGGCTGCTCGCGCAGCGACAGCACGACGCCGCGCACCAGACGCGACACGCGCGGGATTTCGGCAACGGTGATCGCCAGGATGACGTTGCCGACGCTGCCGCGCGTCAGCGCCATCAGCGCGATGGCGAGCAGGATCGGCGGTATCGACATCAGCCCGTCCATGAACCGCATCAGGATGCCGTCCGCCCAGCGCACGAAGCCCGAGACGAGGCCTATGGCAAGACCGGCGAGCGAGGCCAGCAGCCGCCACCGAAAGGCCGACGGTGAGCGAGACCCGCGCCCCGTAGAGCACGCGCGAATAGATGTCGCGGCCCAGCATGTCGGTGCCGAACCAGAAGTCCGCCGACGGCGCACGCGTCCGCTTGGCCGGCGCGAGCGCAGTCGGATCGACGGTCCCGAGATAGGGCGCGAAGATCGCGATCAATACGAGGCAGAGCAGCAATGCCGCCGCCGATCGCAACCGTCGGATGGTTGCGCAGGAAGCCGAGCACGCCGCGCCGGACTTTCACCGGCAGCAGCAGGTCCGGCAGTTGCGGCGCGACGACGAGGCCCGGCGGCACCGGCTGCAGTGCTGATGGTCGAGACGGTCAATAGCGGATCCTCGGATCGACCAGGGTGTAGGTGACGTCGACCATCAGATTGACCAGCACATAGACGAAGCTGAACAGCAGCACGATGCCCTGGATCACCGGATAGTCGCGGCGCAGGATCGCGTCGATCGTCAGCCGGCCAAGGCCTGGAATGGCGAACACGCTTTCGGTCACCACCGCGCCGCCGATCAGGAGCGCAATGCCGATGCCGATCACGGTGACGATCGGAACGGCTGCGTTTTTCAGCGCATGGACGAACAGGATGCTGCGCTGGCCCAGGCCCTTGGCGCGGGCGGTGCGGATATAGTCCTGCTGCAGCACCTCGAGCATGGAGGCGCGGGTGATGCGCGCGATCAGCGCGATGTAGACGCAGCCGAGCGCGACTGACGGCAGGATCAGGTTCTGCAGCCATGGCCAGAAGCCTTCGGCCAGCGGCGTGTAGCCCTGCACCGGAAGCCATTCGAACTGCAGCGCGAACACGTAGGCGAGGACGTATCCGACAACAAAGACGGGAAGCGAGAAGCGCGAACACGGCGAAGGCCATGATGGTGCGGTCGACCCAGCTTCCCGCCTTCCACGCCGCCACCACGCCGAGCGGCACCGCGATGAGAATGGTCAGGACCAGGGTCATCGCCATCAGCGACAGCGTCGGCTCGATGCGCTGCGCGATCAGCGCGGCGACCGGCAGGTTGGTGAAAATCGAGGTGCCGAGATCGCCGTGCAGGATGTGCCAGAGCCAGCGTCCCGAACTGGACCAGAAACGGCCGGTCGAGGCCGAGGCTCTGGCGAATACGCTCAACGTCGGCGGGGCTCGCCTGGTCGCCCGCGATCACCGCCGCCGGATCGCCCGGCGCGATGTAGAGCAGACTGAAGACGAACAGCGCGACGATCGCCATCACGGGCAGGGTCGCAAGAATGCGCCGCAGGATATACGAGACCATGTTGGTTCACCGCGCCGTCATGCGGTCTTCGACACGCCCCAGAAGAACGGCAGCGGCCCCTTCACGACACCGGAGATGTTCTTGCGCCACGCCGTGTAGCTCAGGAAGAAGCCGGTCGGCGCATAGACGACGTCCTCGAGCGCCGCCTTGTTGAGGCGACTCGACCGCGGCCTTCTCCTCATCGAGATTCTTGGCTTCGAACCATGCCGTGACTTCCTTTTCCACGGCCGGGCTCGTCGGGCCAGCCGAACCACGCCTTGTCGCCATTGGCGCGAATGGCGTTGTAGGCGGCGGGATTGATGCAGTCCGCGCCGGCGTGCCAGGTGTGGAACATCTGCCAGCCGCCCTGGCCCGGCGGCGTCTTCTGGGCGCGACGGGAACCGACCGTGCCCCAGTCGGTCGCGACGAAGTCGACATTCATGCCCATCTGCTTCAGCAGATCCGCGGTGACATCGCCCTGCGCCTTGGTGATCGGCTGATCCTGCGCCACCAGGCAGGTGACCGGCTGGCCCGAATAACCGCTCTCGGCCAGCAGCTTCTTGGCCGCGGCGAGATCGCGCTTGCCCTTCAGGATCTCGCCGCCCTCCTCGGTGTAGAGCGGCGTATCCGGCGTGAAGAAACCCGGCAGCGGCTTCCACAGCGAGTTATCGTCCCCGACCAGCGCGCGCATGTAGTCTTCCTGGCTCAGCGCCATCAGCACCGCACGTCGCGCCTTCACGTCGTTGAAGGGCGGGTACAGATGGTTCATCCGGAACGAACCGATATTGCCGAGCGGGTCGGCGATGTCGACGTTGATGTTGCGGTTCTGCTTGAGCGACCGGCACGAGATCGGGGATCGGACTCTCCCACCAATCGACCTCGCCGTTCTGCAGCGCGGCCGCCGCCGTGGCAGGATCGGGGATCACGACCCATTCGATGCGGTCGACCAGCATCTGCTTGCCGCCGGCGAGCCAGGACGCCTTCTCCTGCCGCGGCACGTAGTCGGTGAACTTCTCGAACACCGCCTTGGCGCCCGGCACCCACTCGCTCTTCGCGAACTTCATCGGGCCCGAGCCGATATAGTCGGTGATCTGCTTGAACGGATCGGTCTGGGCGATGCGCTCCGGCATGATGAAGGCGCAGGGCGAGTTGTTCTTGCCGAGCGCCAGCAGCATCTTCGGATAAGGCTGCTTCAGCGCCCATTTGAAGGTCTTGTCGTCGACGGCGGTCAGCTCGTTCTGGATCGCCTTGAGCATCAGCCCCATGGGATCGCGCGCCGACCAGCGCGCCAGGCTCGCCACCACATCCTTGCTCAGCACCGGCTCGCCGTCGTGGAACTTCAGTCCCGGCCGGAGGCGAAAGGTCCAGACCAGACCGTCGTCGGACGACTTCCTCGGACTCGACCATCTGGCGCTGCGGCTGCAGCGTGGCGTCGATGCCGTAAAGGGTGTCCCACACCAGCGCGGCGGCATTGCGCACGACATACTGGGTTCCCCAGATCGGATCGAAATTCGCAAGGTTGGCCTGCGGCACAAAGCGCAAGGTGCGCGCCGCAGCGCCTTGGGAAAGGGCCGGCATCGAAAGGCCGCCCGTCGCCGCCAGGCTGCCTGCCCCGGCCAATCCCTTCAACAGAGTCCTGCGATCCATGCTGCGATCCATAGAGCTCTCCCAGTCTCAAATTGTTGGGCGGTTCCGCCCAATTCATCGGCCGAAGGTTCGGCGCCAAATGAGGTGAAACGGACCATTCGGACGATCGGCGATCAGCCCCGTTTGCTTGCAAATGGTATGCCAGCGCGAGCCCGCTCGCCCCGCCGCCGAGATCCGGTCGGCCACGACGGAGAAAGCATTTTCGAGCGATCACGATTTTCGAGCAATCAAATCGATTTGTTGTCCGACTTAGCCCGCGAGCTTGCTTGAATTTCGACGACCGCCTGCGGGTGCCACCAGCGACCGCCGATGACGACGCCTTCGGACACGATCTTGCGGTCGCCGATCAGGTGCTCGCCGACGACGTCGACATAGTCGAACTGGCCTTGCTTGATCGAGATCAGGGTGGCGTCTCCGACGCTGCCCGGCTTGAGGCTGCCGAGTTCGGGACGCCGCAGCGCCATCGCCGCATTGACGGTCGAAGCCGCGACCACGTCCGGAAGCGGCATGCCCATGCACAGGAACTTCGACATGGTCGTCACCTGATCGAAGGCCGGGCCGTCGATGCACAGGGCATGGACGTCCGAGGAGATGGTGTCCGGATAGAAGCCGTTGGCGAGCATCGCGCGCGCGGTCTTGAAGGCGAACGAGCCCTTGCCGTGGCCGATGTCGAACAGCACGCCGCGTTCGCGCGCCTCCAGCACCACCCTCTTCACCGTGCCCTGGGCGGTGGTCGGCCGTATTGGGAAACGGCCGGAAGGCATGGGTGAGAACGTCGCCCGGACGCAGGCGGGCGACCACCTCCTCGTAGCTCGGCGGCGGATGGTCGATATGCGCCATCAGCGGCATGCCGACCTGCTCGGCGACCTCGAGCGCGATGTCGAGCGGCACGATCCCCGAGGTGCCGGAGGCGTGCAGGCCGACGCGCACCTTGATGCCGACGATGAGGTCGCGATTGGCCTCGGCCACGCTGACGGCGTCGATCGGATTCATCAGCCGCATCTCCTCGCTCTCGCCGACCATGACCCGCTGCGAGAAGCCGAAGATGCCGGCATGCGAGACATGCAGATAGGCCAGAATGCGGACCTGGCTCGGCTCGATCACATGCTTGCGGAAGCCCGCGAAATTGCCCGGCCCGGCGCTGCCGGTGTCGACCGCCGTGGTGACGCCGGAGGTGCGGCAGAACTCCTCGGCGTCGATGCCGAGCGAGGTGCCGCCCCAATAGACGTGGGTGTGCAGATCGATCAGGCCGGGGGTGACGATGTAGCCCGACACGTCGCGCACATCGGTTCCCGGATCGGCCTTGAGCCCGTTTCCGACCATGACCACTTTGCCGGCGGCGAAGGCAACATCCGTCACGGCGTCGAGCTTCTGGGAGGGGTCGATCACCCGGCCGCCGCGCAGGATCAAATCGAAAGGCATTGTAATCTCCTGATATCAAAGTGACGGAAGCGGTGGGGGTGGATTGATTGTCGGAAGGTCATCTGAAGGCGTCAAGGCCGGCGACACCGTCGATCAGATTGAGACCGAGCAGGAATTCGGAACTGAGATGCGTGCGCACCAGCGGCTCAACGATGATGCCGCGCGCCAGCAGCGCGGCCTCGTCGCGGCGCGCCGCCACTGCCTCGGCGACCGAAACTGCCTTGAACTTGAACACGGTTCCCGGCCGCGCCTGGGCCAGCCGGCCGAGGTCGGGACCAATGACGGTGGCAATCTTCGGATAGCCACCTGTCGATTGGCGATCGGCCATCAGAACGATCGGACGGCCGTCGCCCGGGACCTGGATCGCACCCATGGCGATGCCGTCGGACACGATGTTGTAGCCGCGTGCATGCGTCAGCCGGGGGCCTTCGAGAAAACACGCCATGCGATCGCCCTTGGCCGAGACAGACCAGGGCCCGGCCAAAAATGCTGATATCTGGTCGTCGGCGAAGTAGTCGTGTTGCGGACCAAGCACCACACGAACGGTGTCGAGGGGGCGATCGAGCCACGGCGCCAGGATGGCGCCCGGCGACAGCGAACCTGACGGTTCGATCCCGAGACGATCGCCGGCGACGATCGCACGCCCGCCCACGCCGCCGAATCCAGTGCGGGTGTGGGTGGCGTGCGAGCCAAGCACCATTGGCGCGACGAAGCGGCCGGCCACCGCCAGATAGCACCAGCAGCCGCTGCGCCCGGCGCGAATTTTCAAGGCCGCGCCTTCATCCAGCCTGAGAACCACCGCTGCAGGAAGCGGCCTGCCGCCGAGGCTGAGGGCGAATTCGCCGCCAGCGACCGCAACATGAAGCGGCGCGGATTCGGCTGTCACTTCGATACCGCCCACGGAAACTTCCAGCGCCGTCGAGCCAGCGGAATTGCCGACGGCCAGATTTGCCGCGGCGTGCGCCAGCTGATCCATCGGACCTGCGGCGGTGACACCGAAGCGCAGATAGCCGTGACGGCCGGCATCCTGCAGCGTCGCACCCGGCCCGGCCGACAGCACACGAACGATCGCTTCCGAACCTGCAGCCATCATGCGGCGCTCTTGCGGGCAACGATCTCGCCGCTTGCCGCCCGTTGCTCCAGATTCCGAAAGGTCGCCACATCGATCGGGTCGAACCGCAAGCTATCGCCAGCCTGGATCAGAAAGGCCTGGTTGCGCTCCGCAGCATAAAGGCGCTCCGGAGTCTGGCCGATCACATACCAGCCGGTTGGCATCACGAACGGTGCAACCACGCAAAGTCCGCCGCCGATCAACACCGCGCCCGCCGGATGCGGCGGCCTCGGTGTCGGACGGCGCGATATCTTGAGCGGTTCCGGCACGCCGCCCAGATAAGGCTGGCCCGGCGTGAAGCCGCACATGTAGACGCGATAGGTCGCCTTCGCATGCAACGCGACCGCTGCGTCCCGGGTCAGCCCCAGAATTTGGGCTGCCTCGTCGAGATCCTCGGCCAATGCCGGATCATAGCAACAGGGCAAGGTCCAGGTTGTCGCCTCCCCGCGATCTTCTACGACCTTCCCGATGGCCTGGTTTACGATGACGATCAGCGTATCCCTATCGATCTGCAAGGGATCGTAGTGAATCATCAGCGAGCGATAAGTCGGCACGCATTCGCGTATTCCGGCCGGAGGATCGGTTCGCAAGGCCGCATCGAGCGCAAGCACACGGTCGTTGATCGCGGGATCGACGGTATTGCCGAACTCGACGACGAGCGCGGCTTCTCCCGCATCGAGAAAACGTGGCGCGGTCACCGCTGAAGCTTGATCGGTATCGGCCCTCAGTATCATGCCGCTATCGGCCCGAACGGCTTCAGCGCGATACCGGCCTGCTCCAGGCGTGCGCGGACGAGGCTGGCGGTCGCGACCGCGTGCTCGGAATCGCCATGGACGCAGATCGAACGGATCGGCGTCGGCAGATGCTTGCCACTCGCGGTGATCACCGACCCGGCCTGCACCATCGCGAGCACGCGCGCGGCCGCCTCCTCCGAGTCGTCGATCATCGCACCGGGCTTGCTGCGCGAGATCAACTGCCCGGTGTCGGTGTAGCCGCGATCGGCATAGATCTCCTGGAACGACTCGATACCTACGGCCTGCGACGCGGCGATGAGTTCGCTCAGTGCCGGGGCCAGACAGGCAAGAGCGGGATCGACGGCATGTGAGGCACGGGCCACCGCGTCGGCGACGCTGCGTTCTTCGCAGGCGATGTTGCCGAGTGCGCCGTGGGTCTTCACATAGGTGATGCGATGGCCGGCGTAAGCCGCAAGCGCGGCGGCGGCGCCGATCTGATAGGCGACGAGCCGTTCGATCTCGCCGTTCGAGAACGGAAGACGGCGGCGGCCAAACCCCGACAGATCCGGAAATCCGGGATGGGCGCCGACCGCGACGCCGCGCTCGCGGGCTATCGCAAAGGTCCGCGCCATCACCTCGGGATCGCCGGCATGAAAGCCGCAGGCCACATTGGCTGACGTGACGATGGAGAGCATGGCGTCATCGTCCCCGCAACGATACGTCCCAAAGCCTTCGCCAAGATCGGAATTGAGATCGACGGTTGGCATTGTGGTCTCCCTGCTTAGCTCATGTCTGAAAGCTGGAGGCGTCGACCGATGCCGATACCTTTGCTCGCAGTCTATCAGACGTTCATCGGCCAGAGCGGCTCGGAAAGGGCTACCGCGGTGGGAAAGATCGTCACGAACGTACCGCCGATATACTGGACCAGCACGGGATCGGCATTGATATTCTGCCCATCGGCTTCGAACTTGACGCGTTTCCACGGCATGATGGTGCGTTCGCCCGGAATGTCGGTCGCGGCCAGTGCCTCCCTGATCTTCTCGCCGTCGATCGACCTGGCGCGGTCGATCGCGTCGGCAAGGACGATCAGCCCCATCAGTTCACGCGAGGTGCTGTCATTGAGGTCGCGGTTGGAACGTGCCTTGTACATGTCATTGACCTTGAGAACGCTCGGCCGTTTCTGCGCCATGTCGAGCGAGAAGCTCGCGCGCGAGATGACGCCGACAGCCTTTTCGCCCACCGCGTCGAAAAACGCCTTGTCGGAAAAGCCGCTCGCCTGGGCGACGATATTTTTCGGCTTGTAGCCGAGTTCACCCATGGTCCGCATCAACAGGATCGCATCGGTGATGTAGCTCGACGGCATCAGCACGTCTGGATCGGCGGCCTTGAGCTGCTGCACCTCAACGCTCAGCGACGGCGAGTTCGATTTGTACTTGATGTCGGCGACCAGCTTGTAGCTGCGCTCGGCAGCAAGCTTGCGCTGAACGTTCGACAAATCGGTGCCGAAGATCGTGTCCTCGAAAAACAGGCCGACGGTTTCGATCTTTTTGCCCTTTGCCTTCTGGGCATCGAGAAAATCGAACATCGCCCCCGAAAACATCTCGTCCTGTGCGGCCGGGCGGAAGAAAAACTTGAGGCCACGGCGGGCGAGACTCGGCGACGAGGAATCGGCGCACAGGAACGGCAGGCCATAACGATCGGCGACGGCGCTGACGGTGGCGGAAACCGACGACAGATAACACCCGATCAGGGCGCAGACTTTTTCCTGGGTGATCAGGCGTTCGGCTTCCGCCCGGCCCTTCTGCGGATCGGACTGGTGGTCGGCGAAGATCAGCTTGATCCTGGCGTTGCCCAGCCCGGCCAGGCCTGGATTCTTTGCCGTCGGCAAATCGAGATCGTAGGAACTGTTGATGATGTCGGCCGCCGTTTCCATGGCGTGGCGCGCATCGACCCCGACTTGCGCATTCGCGCCAGACATCGGGAACAACGCCCCGATGACGACCTCCTGACCGGTTTGGGCGATCGCGGATCCGGCGAGACCCGGCAACGCCGCAAAGGAAACAAGGGAAGCGCCGCTCATCAGCAATTGTCTGCGATTCATGTGATTGCTCCTGTGGGTGGGTTTTCGTCCGGTGGTTTCAAATTCGAAGGTCTCGCGCCGGCTCTCGCGTCATGCGGCGAGAGCCACGCTGGATCGCCGATCCGCCGCGATCTCTCGCAGCACCCCAGCGACATCCTTGATGTTACCGGCCTCGAGATCGCGCAGCGGCGGGCGAACCGAGCCGCCGTCGAAACCGCGCAGATTCATCGCGGCTTTGGCCGTCTGCGGCTGTCCTAACGCGCGGGCGAGCGCCCGGAACGGATACCAAAGCCGATGTAGGTCGCGCGCCGCCACCGCATCGCCGGCTTCCAGCGCGCGATAGGTAGCCAGGATGAGCTCGGGCAGCGCACAGCTATTGGTCGAGCTGGTCCCGTCGAAGCCGCACATCATCGGCCCGAGGAAAGCAAGGTCCGAGGCGCAGAACAGACGAATGCGTCCGCCGATCCGGTTGGCAATCTGATCGATCGCCGTCGGCGACAGATCACCCTGCTTCACGCCGACGATGCCTGGAATTTCCGCAAGTTGCTCCAGCGTCGGCGGGGACAAGGTAATGCCGATACCGGGTGCGTTGTAGACGAGCACACCAGTTCGCGAGAGCGGGGCCACATCGCGAAAGAACGCCACGATCTGCGCATCCGTCACTTCCGAGACAAAAGGCGCGGTCACCATCGGCAGGCCACCGAGCTCGCCGGCGAGCGTCGTCAATTCGCGGACCACGCGGACGTCGGAATCGGCGCTGCACAGCATGACGGGCGCCCGGTCGCCCACAATATCCATGACACGCCGGAACAGACCGGCCCGCTCCTCGGCCGACATCGCCGGAAATTCACCGTAGGTGCCGCCGATCAGGATGCCGTCGAAACCGAGGCCGATAACCCGCTCGATGTTCCGGGCCAGGCCCGCATGGTCGAACGCGCCATCAGGCTTGAATGGCGTGACCGTGATGTTGAACAGGCCGCGTAACCGGGCGTGGCATTCCGTAATATCTTCCATGATCCCTCTGATTGTTTTATTGTCGCGCAATGTACAATCAGTGCCGCATTGCTTCGTCAAGCACCATTGGCAGGCAACCCCTGCCTAAGGCTTCAGCACGGCTATTTTTGCCTGGACTACGTCATGAGGCTATTGTTCTAATGATAACCCATTGTACTTTCGTGATGAATCCTCAAAGCCTCGACTGATCATGGCGCCCTCCTCCCGTCAGAGCAGCTTCCATTTGGCCAATCAGCTCCTGGACGTCATTCGCGACGCCAGACTGGAACCTGGCCATCATCTGCGTGAGCAGCAACTCGCCGATCTCATCGGCGTCTCCCGCACGCCAATCCGCTCGGCCCTGAACCTCCTTGCCAAGCGCGGCATCGTGCAGACGCGAAAAAACCACGGATACTTCCTGCGAAAGCCGTTCGAACTCGTTGCAGCGCATCGAGATCGAGATTCCTTCGTCAGCCGACGAGAAACTTTACCAGCGGCTGGTTCGCGACCGCCTTGCCAACGTCGTTCCGAATTCCATGACCCAAAGCGAAATCGCGCGCCGCTACGGCGTCGACCGCGTCGCGCTGACGCGCACCCTGTCGCGGCTAGCCGAGGACGGATTGATCGCGAAAAACCCAGGTCACGGATGGACCTTCCTTCCGACGCTCGATTCGCTGGTCTCGCTTCGAGGCAGCTACGAATTTCGGCTCACGCTCGAACCCGCCTGTTTCCTGCTGCCGACATTCAAGCCGGATCTCGCCGCGATCGAGCGGATGCGCCTGCAACATTTATATCTCATCTCGCATCCCGACATCGCCACCGTCAGCGGCGCGCAACTATTCGAGACCGATGCGGCGTTTCACGAAATGTGCGCCGAATTCTGCGGCAACGCCTTCTTCGTTCAGGCGATCCAGCACCAGAACCGGCTGCGGCGGCTGCTGGAATTCGGCAGCTATTTCAACAGCCGACGCGTCCAGGACTGGTGCCGCGAGCACGTCGCGATTATCGAGGCGATCACAACGGGAGATTTTGGCCAAGCCTCCGTCAAAATGCGCCTGCACCTTGAACACGCGCTGGCCGCAGCGCCATCTCAAAGGGACGACGGCTGACGACCGCGCTCGCCTAACCGCGGCTGGCTTTCAGCGGCGCAGCTAGTTTTCCGGAGGCGGCACCGCGCCGGTGCGGCTGCTGATCAGGCCGTAATGCTCGATGCGGCGGTGGTGGGCGAAATTGAAGATGGTATTCTTGCCGAATGCGGTGGCGTCGAGATCGCAGGGATAAACCAGCAGTTCGTCCGCTTCGGTGCTGGCTTCGACGACGATCTCGCCATCCGGGTTGACGATCAGGCTGCCACCGATCAAGGGGTGACCATCCTCGACACCGGCCTTGGCGACGCTCACGACCCATGTCGAGTTTTGGTAGGCACCGGCCTGCACCGAGAGCCGGTTGTGAAACAACCGCTTCTCAGGCCCCTCCTCGCTTTTCTCGGCATTGACCGAGGGGGTATTGTAACCGATCAGCACCATCTCGACGCCTTGCAGGCCCATGACGCGATAGGTCTCCGGCCAGCGCCGGTCGTTGCAGACCGCCATGCCAAAGATACCGCCCAGCGCGCGCCAGACGTTGAAGCCGAGATCGCCCGGCTCGAAGTAGCGCTTCTCCAGATGCTGAAAGGCGCGCTCGGTATCAAACTCGGAATGGCCCGGCAGATGAACCTTGCGGTATTTCCCGACAATTTTGGCCGATCTGTCCGTGAGGATGCTGGTGTTGAAGTGGTGCCCGTCCGCTGTCAGTTCGGCATAGCCAAAGCTCATCGCCATCTGGTGTCGCGCGGCGCGCTCGAACAGCGGCTGGGTCGCCGCGTTCGGCATCTCGCGTTCGAACCAGCCATCGGCCTCGGCCCGATTCTCCATGTACCAGCGCGGAAAGAACGTGGTGAGCGCGAGCTCCGGATAGACAATCAGATCGGCTCCACGGGCTTTGGCTTCATCCATCAGCGCAATCATGCGCTTGACGACGGCTTCACGGCTGTCGGCTTTCTGGATCGGGCCCAACTGGGCAGCTGCAACATTGATGACGCGCATGGATAGCTTCTCGCTGGCTTCGCAGCCCTTGCCGCTTGCTCGGATTGAGCAATAGAATTTTGACTCCCGCGAAGTCAATTCCGGAGAAGCTCCGGCGCAACGCACCTCTGCCCTGCATTTCCGGCCGGCGCGTTTTTGGTCACCGGACGAGCGCACAACGAATGGTGCACGGCACTATCTCGTTCTTCGCCGCCGACCCGCAGGGCCGAACCTGACGGCCGCTACACCCGGGCTAAAAAGGTTAACAACCGACGCGGCCTTACGGAGGCGGGGATTCCGATGGCCGTTGTGTTCGGTCGCAGTTGGATTATACTGTTCACTCAGCTGCAACCGCCGCTGATTTGATCGTTGGTGACCAGGCCCGTCTGCTCAGGCGGGCCGTCGCCGTTTCGGGGTTCGTGGCGATGACTCGTTCCAATCGGGTTGACCATATTCGCATCACCTCGCACCCGGCACCGGGTGCCAAGCTCAACTTCCCGATCCACTGGGGCGCAGCCAGCGCGCGTGAACGCGGACCGGTGATCGGCACGGTGTCGCGCCCGCAGGATCGCAATGTCATCGGCACCCATGGCGGCTCCTATTCGGTCTATCGCGCGCTCGCCGTGTCGTCCGGCGCGCTCGATCCGATCCGGCGTCCGGATCTCACCAACACCCATCCCGCCGAAACGATCGGGCCGTTTCCGCAATGGACGCGATCCGCAGCGGATCGTCTCGCTCGATCCGTGGGGACATCTCGCCGCGGAAAACTTCGCCACGGAAATCACCGAAGGCATCGATATCCGTCCGAGCATCGCCATCACCCGCGCCCGTCTCGATCTGCCCGAGCTGCAGGCGGCGATCGAAGCCGGCCGGCTCAAGCATGACGGCGAGGTCGTGCACAAGAACGGCAGCGTCTCCGTGGTCAAGATCGCGATCGACCCGGTATGGTATCTGCCGGGCCTGGCGCGAGCGCTTCGCGACCACCGAAAACAATTTGCGCCGGCAATTGTTCGAGCAGACCGCGGGCATGTTTCCGGAACTGGTGACGCGGCCGGACCTGCAGGTGTTTCTGCCGCCGATCGGCGGCACGACGGCCTATCTGTTCGGCGACGTCAGCAAACTGCCGGACCACACGCACCAAGATAACCTGCCGCGTGCATGACGAATGCAACGGCTCCGATGTGTTCGGCTCCGACATCTGCACCTGCCGTCCCTATCTGATCCACGGCATCGAGGAATGCGCGCGCGCCGGACAGACCGGCGGACTCGGCATCATCATCTACAATCGCAAGGAAGGCCGCGCGCTCGGCGAGGTCACCAAGTTCCTGGTCTACAACGCACGCAAGCGCCAGGAAGGCGGCGATGCCGCGGCGCAGTATTTCGAGCGCACCGAATGCGTCGCCGGCGTGCAGGACGCCCGCTTCCAGCAGTTGATGCCGGATGTGGTGCACTGGCTCGGCCTGAAGCGGATCGACCGCTTCGTTTCCATGAGCGACATGAAGCACGATGCGCTGACCAGCCAGGGCATCGAGATCGTCGAACGCGTGCCGATCCCCGACGATCTCGTGCCCGCCGACGCGCATGTGGAAATCGCGGCCAAGAAGGCCGCCGGTTACTACACGCCCGAGCCGCAGCCGCAAGACCCGATCAACTCGGTCGGCCGTTCGCTCGAGAAATATTGAGAGAGGCGGCCGTGTCCCTTGCAAATCCCGAGACGTCGGCCGCGCTGTCGTTGCTGAATGCCAGGGCGGTTCGCGAGCGCGCGCATCGCATGCTCGCGATCGGCCTCGACGACAAGCTTCCGAACTTCCGCATCCATCTCGATCGCATGGACAGCGCGGTCGACCTGGTGCTGGAGACGACGCGCAAGGCCTATCCCTCGTTCGACGTGCCCTTTCATTCGCGCTGGCGACACTTCGTCGTGAACGGAGACGATCGCTGGGCCGAGATCGCCGACCGGACCGCTGGCCCGATCGCGCCGCCCGCGCCCGGGCCGAATTCGATCTGGCCATCGTCAGCGTCTTTCTCGATGCCGGCGCCGGCCCGTCGTGGCGCTACCGCGATCCGAAAACCGGATCGGCGATCGGCCGTTCGGAGGGACTGGGGCTGGCCAGCCTCGCGATGTTCGCCGCCGGCGCGTTCTCGGCCGATCCGCGCGATCCCTTGCGGGCCGATGCCGACGTGCTTGCGAAGTTCTCCGTGGCCGACCTCGAGCGCGGCATGCAGGTCTCGGATGTCAATCCGCTGGTCGGACTCGACGGCCGCGTCGACCTGTTGCGCCGCCTCGGCGCGCTGGTTGCCTGCGAAGCCGGACGTCTTCGGCAGCCACGACACGCCGCGACCCGGCGGCCTGTTCGATCGACTTGCGACGCTGGCAGAGCGACCGGCAGCTTCCCGCCCCGACGATTCTGACCGAACTGCTGCAACAACTCGGACCGATCTGGCCGTCGCGGCTGACGCTCGGCGGCGATCGCGCTCGGCGATTGCTGGAAACATCCGGCGCTGACGACGGCGGATGCGACCAGCGGTTTGATGCCGCTGCACAAGCTTTCGCAATGGCTGGCCTATTCCCTGATCGAGCCGCTGCAAACGGCCGGCATCCGCGTGACCGATATCGACGGCCTCACGGGCCTTGCCGAATATCGCAACGGCGGACTGTTCGTCGACACCGGCGTGCTCGCGTTTCGCGATGCCGAAGCCGCGCAGCGCGAGCACGAGGTCGCGATCGTCGCTGGTCGTCGAATGGCGCGCGCTGACGGTGGCGCTGCTCGACCGCGTCGCCGATGGCCTGCGGCACCGGCTTGGGCTCGATGCCACCTGCGCTGCCACTGGCGAAAATTCTCGAAGGCGGAACCTGGGCCGCGGGCCGGCTGCTGGCGCGCGAACGCCGCGCCGACGCCTCGCCTCCGGTGAAAGTCATCAGCGACGGCACTGTATTCTAGATTAGAGGTCAGCAACATGGACGGCGTCACGATCGTTAGCCACCCGCTGGTGCAGCACAAGCTGACACTGCTGCGGGAAAAAGGATATTTCGACCAAGTCATTTCGCGAGCTCCTCAAGGAGATCGGGATGCTGCTGTGCTACGAGGTCACCCGCGATCTGCCGCTGGCCGATGTCGATATCGAAACGCCGCTTGCGCGTATGAAGTCGCCACAGATCGCCGGCAAGAAGCTGGTGTTCGCACCGGTGCTGCGCGCCGGCGTCACCTTTGCGGACGGCATGCTCGATCTGGTGCCGACCGCGCGCGTCGCCCATATCGGCCTTTACCGCGAACCGGAGACCTTCGTTGCCGTCGAGTATTTCTTCAAGGCGCCGAGCGACCTGCACGAGCGGCTGGTGATCGTGATCTCGCCGGTGCTGGCGACGGCGAACTCCGCCGTCGCGGCGGTCGACCGGCTGAAGGAGCGCGGCGCGAACGACATCCGGCTGGCGTGCCTGATCGGCGCGCCGGAGGGCATCGAGCGCATGCGCGGCATTCACCCGGACGTTCCGATCTGGCTCGCGGCGATCGACGAAGGGCTCGACGAAAACGCCTATATCCTGCCCGGCCTCGGCGACGCCGGCGACCGCGCCTACGGCACCAAGTAGGCTGGCGATCTGCTCCGCGTCCACCGGGTACGAGCGAAAGCTTACTACGGAAGCGTGCTAGACGATCTTCGGATGCGTCATGAACTCCTCGATGATCTCCGGCGGCGGCTTGACGAATTCGGCGGCGCGGCTGACGCCGAGGCCGGTCAGACGGCGAAGTTCGACGGCGAGTTCAGCCATCTTCACCACGATCGGTATGCCGTTGATAACCGGCGCACCGTCGATCGCGTGGTCGCGGAGCGCTGAAAACAACAGCATCGGGATGCCGCCGCCGGGGATCAGCACCTCGACGCCCTTGGCCACCAGCGGCCGCGCCTGCTCGGCGAATAGTTCTTCGACCTCGCGCGCCAGCGTTTCCGATTCATAGGCTTTCAAAATCTGCCCCGGCTCGAACGTCATGGCATGGGTGCCGGCAACCCGGCGTTCGAGTCCGTATTTGGTGATCTGGTGATGGAACCAGGGAATGTAGCGCGGATTGATCGTGATGATACCACTGCGCTGACCGAGTTGGCAGCTGTGGAGCATCGACGATTCGCCGAGGGCCAGAACCGGAATATCGACGACCGAACGGGCCTCGTAGAGGCCCGCGTCCTGGAAATGGCCGATCACGAAGGCATCGTAGCCTTCGCGTTCGGCCCGCACCGCATTGCAGATGACTTCCCGGGCACAGCGAAACTCGACGATCGCATGGGCATAGGAATCGTGCGGCGTAATGCCTTTGATGTCGACCGTCGTGCCCGGCTCGACGATGTCGTCGAGATGCTTGCGCAAGCGATCCCAATAGATCTTGCCGTTGTCGTAGTCGACATAGCTCTGATACCAGATGCGGATCGGCTTCATCGATGGCTCCTGCCGCGCGCCTTCCGTCGGGCGGCGCGGCTCTTGATGAATGCAGCGAGATCGGCGACGTCAGCCGATCAGCTCAGAAGCTTCCACTGCCCCTTCTCAAGCGTGACGATGACGCGCGCACGCTCGTCGACACCGGAATTGTTGTTCGGATCGAAGTTGTAGACGCCGTGCGTGCCCACCAGATCCTTGGTCCGGTACAGCTCGTCGCGCAGGGCTGCGCGGAAGGGCAGGCGCGCCCGGCGGCGTGGAGGCAAGCGCGCGCTTGGCCGCATCGGCGAAGATGAGCCAGGCATCGAAGGAATAGGCGGAGAAAGCGTCGGTCGACGCAACGTTGTTGGCCTTGAGGTGAGCGGCGCGGAATTCGAGGCCGACCTTCTTCACCGGATTACTGTCGGGCAGCTGCTCGGCGACGATCACCGGCCCGGTCGGCGCCAGAACGCCTTCCACGGCCGCGCCGCCGACCCGGATGAAATCCGGATTGATCAGCGCGTGCGTGCCATAGATCGGACCGCGAAAACCGCGTTCGCGCAGCGACAGGAACGGCAGCGCCCCCGGCGTGCCCGAACCGCCGGTCATGACGGCGTCGGGCTGGGCGGCGATGATCTTCAGGGTCTGCGCAGTCACCGATGTGTCGGGACGCGCATAGCGTTCGTCGGTGAGGATCTTGATGCCGGCAGGCGCAGCCGTCTTGGACAGCGCGCCATAGACGAGATCGCCCCAGGCGTCG
>CAVTYA010000012.1:0-129230 GCA_963738765.1 uncultured Alphaproteobacteria bacterium
TCCCGACATACCGCCCCCGGAAACTGCCCACCCCCTTCAGCTCGCGCGCCCTCCACAGAAGCCCTGTGGTGCGTCGCCGACATTTCGCTGGTTCAAACGCGGGACCAGCAAAATAACGCACAGACGGCTCGCGCTGAGTCAACGACGACAGTTAGGATCAAAGGCGGCACTCCACTGCAGAGACTGGCGGCGCGGTCTACAAGCTTCGGACCTTCGGTGCATCCATCGGCGACTTTCAAAAAGTGTAGTTTGCGGAAGATTTCGATTGCCCTTGTGCCAACGCAGCTTTTAGATTCCAAAACTCACGCTTTCAAAATGGGGCACTACGATGAAATTCGGTTACGCCAGAGTCAGTTCGAACACTCAGGATCACGCGGCCCAAGTCGAGGCACTAAAGGCCGCTGGCTGCGAGCGGATCTTCAGCGAGAAGGCATCGGGCAAGTCGACCAACGGAAGGCCCGAGTTCGCCAAGCTGATGAAGGCCCTCAAGCACGGTGACGTGGTGACCGTCGTCAAGTTAGACCGCCTGGCGCGGTCGAGCCGCGACCTGCAGAATATCCTGCACGAACTGCAGGAGATCGGCTGCGGCTTTGTCTCGCTCGGTGAGAGCTGGTGCGATACCACGACCGACGTCGGCCGATTGGTGATGACGATCATGGGCGGTATTGCCGAGTTCGAACGCAACCTGATCCGGAAGCGGTGTGAAGAAGGGATTCAGCGGGCAAAACGAAAGGGGACCAAGTTCGGCCGGCCGACTGCACTCGATCACAGCCAGCGCAGGCGTATCGCCGAGCGCTACACTGCCGGCGAGACAATGGCAGAGTTGGCGCGCGAGTACGAGTGTGGTGAAGCGACGATTTGGCGGGCGCTGCAATAGCTGTCGAGCAGAGTTGGCTCACAGCCGAACCGCACGATTCAAATCAATCCAATGCTCGCAACCAAATCCAACCCAGAGGACCAAGGCATCGGCGTAACCCGTGGAGGCGGGGGATGTCAGGGTATAATACCCGCTGATCGAAAAGGTCCTATTTTTTCCGCGCTTCGTGCTCAAGCAACAGCGACGGCTCTTTCTTGTCGCCGCCTACAACATCAATGATTTGCCGGATCACGACGACGAGATCGCCACCGTCCTCGCCTTTGTGCGCCTGTGGTGGTTTCCCATCCAGGCGGTCGGCAAGTTCCCGAATGGCCGCGAGGTCGCCCTCTTCGGCTTTCTCAGCCAATTTCTCCGCGATGCGCCGAAGCCGAAGCGGATCGCCCCGCAAGGCGAGCCGGAGTGCAGAATTGAAGGGCAGGTCTCGATTCCTGCTACCGACGGGCCGTCCCATAATGCCTTCCGTACCTACTTCGCCAACGATATGAGCCTACTTCTAATTCATCGGTGGAACTACGCTCCAAGGTGCGATCCGAGTAGCGCCCCGGCCTGATTTCTAGGTCCAATGACGACGTACCGGTGAGCCCACCATAACTCAATTTCGTCCCGACCGGCGAATGCCTCGTGCTGCGTCGCTTTTTGCCCCCACCTCCGGCGTCGCTCCAATCCACTCCATATTCGCATTTCAGCGTCACGGCATCGAGTTGACCTTTGACATTGATGGACGTCAGCCGCTTGCCGGCCCTGCCATTGTTCCGGCAGGTCAATGGACCGGCTACCCTCGAATGTATTTTACCGCCGCCCGCATAGCGCTGCCAACTCGATAGGACCGCCCGCCATGCGGCATTGCAGGTGACCTGGTGCGGCCCGGTATTAATCCAGTGATGGGTATGAAGGGTATTGATGGGTATGTTTTGGTCTTTACGCGAGTAGATGGCAGGAAAAATTACTCTGCTGAGCTGGCCAGCAACCCGGCGGGCCGCCATCTAGCCCGCGACCGGCCAAAATATACCCATCAGTATCCTTCATACCCATCATTTCCTCTCAACCCACCAGGTCGCAGCTCCCCCTCGTTTGCTTGGCTTGTTCATGAGACGGAGGCCATCGACGATCCGGCCCTTATTGGCTCGGCACCAAATCCCGAACCTTGCGACGTCGACTTTTGCGTTGCCGGTCGCGCCGGCCGCTGTGCGGATTGCAGCATTGAACTCGGGATACAATGGTTCGAGGGTCGGATCGTAGCCTCCACCGGATTGCATCTTCGTGGCCCGGTCGACGATGACGCTTAGCGGCACGTCACCGCCGGCACCGACGCCATGATGCTTTGCCCAAGCCCTTAGCAAATTTCCCAGCAGCTCACGCTCGGGATCGTCGGCGCGTATATCTTCCATCGTGTCAATCGGATCCGCCTTGCCGAGCCACACCAGCGGCGAGCGAACGGTGTCCGACCACGCTTCAAACGACGCTAGGCGCGGCAGCACCCCGGGGCGGCCTGCCACGATGTGGGCCCGGCAGATTGTAAGGCACGCTGCGATATATTTGCCGCGATCATCGAGGATCTTTCTAATCGGATCATTCTTAAACTGCCGCAGTTGAGGGCTTTCAATCTGGGCATCAAGCCGAGACGTGATCGTGCGCCGGCAGAGGTCTCCGACAATGGTGATGTTGTTGCCGGTAGTGAATATCGTCGTGCTTCCGGCCTCAACTCGAACGATTTTGGACGATCCAAGCGGCCGGAGATCGAGATATTGCTGCTCGATCGCCTGGCACAAAAAGTCGCCCTTTAATTCGCCGTTGACATTATCGATGCTGATCAGGGGTTGGCCGGTCAGTAGGACGCCAGCCAGCCGCTTCTCGGTCTCTTCCGTATTGCCAGCCGCGATTACTGGCATGCGCCGTTGCCCAATCGATATTGCGGCAGTCATATCCCACAGAAAACTTTTACCGGTACCGGCGGTTGGCGCGGATGAGGCGTGCATTGGCACGACCGTCATCGCGCCGCGCACTACCGGCGTGATGAGACCGGAAAGCGCCACCGACTTGGAGGCTTCGTTCTCGAACGGCCACTCGCACAAGAGATCATCCAGTAGCGCCAATGCCCGCAATGCGTCGTCGCGCGTTGGGTGATCGGGAATGGGCGGCATTGTGGGCGGTTCGATAAGGAGCAACCGCGTTGTCGTGTCATAACCTTGCTTTACGAGCAGCGATCCGTCAGGCCTCATGGTTGGGCACGCTAAAACGCCAACGATTTCCGCAAACGCCCAGACGCCGTCGCGCGCCAACAGGGTTTCGGCGACGTTCATGGGAGCCATCGTCGGAACCAATTTCTTACGTCGTCCGTCCAATCGCACCCAATGAGCATGACGGCACATGGTGTCGCGCATGTAGATCGGATTGATGGGTTTCAGTTGCGCTGTTTTGGTCAGGTGACCATGTGCCGCTTTCACCGTCCGGATGATCGGTCGCACCAGTTCGCCGCCGCGCTGATAGAACGGCACCTTGGCGCCAATCAGCATTTTCTGGGCCTCGCTTGTCACCATAGAAATGCGCGGTTAAATCTCGATCACTGGCAGCGATTGTGCGACGGGGGCCTCGTTGGCCACCCGTTCATCGCCTTCCCGGGCCTCCGGCGCTTCTAGGGCGCCTTGCTCATCGCCAGCATCGGCACCGGCCGCATCGCCTGCGGTGCTTGCGCGGAACGCGTCGGGCTTGGGCTTGGCGGCAGTTTCGGCCACGTCCGTATCCCACCGCGAAATCGCCCGCCGCCACTTATTGACAAACAAGCTATGGCCTCGACCTTCCCGTTCCAGCAATTCCGCGTTCGATATGCCTTCTGCCGGCGCCAGCCGGGCCCGTGTGTTGCGCTCGTAGTCCAGCCAGGCCGCACCCATCATTGCTGCACTCTCTGCAGCTGGTGGAGGTCCTATCGGGCATTCCCGATACCAGTCCACCACGGCGGCCCAGATCACGTCGCGCATGTATTCTTCACGGCCGTCGAATTCGGTTGCCAAAGGCGTCATAGTCGCCGCCGGATGAGGCTGTGCGTTCACGGCGTCCGCCGCCCTGATCGCCGCCATGCTGCGCCACCAGTGCCTCCACGGCAGCCAGCAGCCATTCCTGCGCCGTGGCGATCTCGATCTCGTAGGGCGCACAGCCGGGAGCCCAACCGTATCGCCGCCCGCTCTCATGCAACGACGCCGGCAGCACGGCAAAGCCGCCCTGTCCCCGGATGTCCACGCCTACCGGCGTCCTGTTAGTCGGGGCGTGCCAGTCGGGCCGGGCCCGGAACAGGATTTGCCGACCGCCGCCGCCGGTCTGCTGCCGCCACGTTTCTGGCTCAATGCCGTTGTTGTGCACGGCAAGGAAGCCGCGCCACCATTCGCCGGCAGCGGGACCCTTCTGGTCGTCCAAATCGATCACGAAGACGTTTCCGCTGGCGTGGCCGGTCAACATGCCCATGTTGTCACGGGCCGAGTGCTCTCCGGCGGCGCCATACCAGCGGGCAAATACCGCATCGGGAACGAGGCCTTCCTGAAATTCAGCCCATTCCGACAGCTTGGGGCGCTTCCACGAGGCCCCCTTCGCGACCTCGGACGGCGCGTAGCACGGGATCACCTGCAACCCGCAGGAGCGGTACATGGCAGCCCATTCCGCCGGGCTGGCGAAGTCAGGGTCAAAATCGGATATGGAAGCGGGCCCCATCATGGCGCCCCCTTCCCGAGCAATTGCACAAGGTAGGTATTTTTCGCTAAAGCCAAAGCGCACCTATGTGCGTTGCTCGGGAGTTCACATCGCGGGAAACCTCAGTGGTGCCGGGGCCAGGTCGGGTGCAACCTTCCTGGCCCCACAGCACTAGAAGTCGTCAGCGCTGACGGCCTCGTCAGCCTTCGGCGCATCGACCTGCGTCGAGCCGGTAGCAGGCGGACCGCCCGCAGGCTGCACGGGCGCCTCACTAGCGCCAAGATCGCCGCGCGGCGCCCAACCGACGATCTTGAACGTGGGATGATAGTTGGTCGAAGATTTATCGCCGGTTCCGGTTTTGACGAGCGTCGTCTCTTCCAAAACGACCACAGGCAGCTTGCCGGGAAATTTGTCCTTCTCCGCGAGATACTGCATGAAAACAGCTTCCATGCCCGAAAGAAGCGCCTTGGACGTGCCAGCAAGTTCGCGGGTGGGCTTGTCGCCCCCGCAATCCTTCGACAACTTCATCATGACCCTTACGCCGTTCTTGTGCTTGTCGCTCGGACGATCAGGAAGCTCTTGACCATAGGCCACCAGCTTGACGTCCGGCGCGATACCAGGAACGAAGTGCATCCACCCGACCTGCAGCTTCGCGAAGTCGACCTTCGCCTTGAACTTGTGCGTGATGTCGACGGGTTCGTTCACAAAGTTGCCGCTGCTATCCTGGGTGCGGTCAACCCGGAAAATGCGGCCGGAACGCGCGTCGTATTTCGCGATCGACGCGAAGGTGCCGTCCCCTGACGGCGCAGTTGGAAAACCAAATAAATTCTTGGGCATTTGACTCTCACATGTTGCTTCGATAAGGCCCGAAGCGGTTGCCAATCCCGATCTTTGCGGGAATTCAGATTTGCCAGTGTTGGTACGCGAGCCGCCTAGCGGGACCTCCCCAATAGAAGCTGTCCAAATCCGGCGCTGTGATGCCCTTGAAAAATTCCGGATCGTCCGAAAGCGCGAGGAAATTCTCGATCCTCAGCGCGATTTGGCGCAACGCCTCGCGGTGCTCGCGGATGTTTTCAAGCGCATAGGTTTCGCATTTATTTGGCGTAACGTAGGTCAGTCGCGCCGCCATCTTGTCGGATGATGCATAGAAAGCGGCCTGCCTCGCGTGCGAAATCTTGATCTGCTGCGGCAACTTTTCGGTGGTCTTCAAATCAACAATGATTCCATGCTGCGCCCATTCAAAATCGAAATAACCGATGATGGGCAGGCGCAGACCATCCGGTTTCCACTCAACGAGGCCCTGCACGGCCGAGGGCACGCCATAGGGGCGCAACTCCGCCAGTCCGTGGCTGACCATGTCGAAAATGGTTCCGCGATACCTCTCGCGACGCACGTCAGACGACAACGCCATCAGCGTGTCGTATTTGACGATGGCGACCTTGACGCACTCGGCCAGCGTTGCGTCAGGGTTCATGAGGCCGTGCGTAACGCCATTCTCGACGGCAGTACCACGGTGCGCCGGTGCGCCAACCGGCTGCCTCAGGCCAACACTGTCTCCAGCACCCACATTGCCGTGCTGGCGCAAAAAGGTTGGTGGAGTGGGCTGAGTGATGGTCGTAATTGATTACGTTCGTGCGGGGCCCTGCTAGCCAGATAGCGGCGAGTTCGGCGCGGGTTTTCGTCATGGTGTCCTCCCAGTTGGGAAGGTCGAACCTTGCGGGTACGCGTCGAAACCGTTACATCGGGTGCGCCAACACCTACGATATCCGGCACCTGCGGCCCCGCTGGGCCGGCTTTTTTTTGAGCGACGGCGCAGGACCGCTGCAGCTCGCGGTCAATGCGCTTCGAGTACTTTGGCGTGGGTAGCGTAAAATTCGAGCCGCCGACGCAGCTCCTCCGACACCGGCTGTTTGCGCTTTTTGGCCTCAGACAGAATGTCCCGCGCCATGTCCTCATGCGCGCGCAACGACAGCACGGGCTTGCTCGCAGGCTTGGCAAGTTTCTCCTGACTATTCATTGATAAATCCCGCGTAAGCGTACCCGTATTCAACATCAAAACGCGGTTGTTGTAAACAAATTTGTAAACGGATTTTGTAGACGCGGCCGCCCTCGGCGTATACAATTCCGCAGCATTGCCAGCGGGGTCAATATGGCCAAGAAAGCGCCACGGAAGCGAAAGGCTGAATACGCGCCGAAGAGGCCGGTGCTGTCAGTGCGCGTCGATGAGAATGTTTTCGCGGATATTTCGCGCGCAGCTTCGGCCCAAAACATCACCCTCACGGCAGAAATTTACCGCCGGCTGATCACCTACCAATTGCTCTACCGGAAATTGGGAGCGCGTCCGAAGGATATGCAGAAGGCCGAGGAGGAGGTGCGGAAAGTGTTGGAGGAGGTGCGGAAGGTAGAGGGATTTGAGGCGGCGCTGGAAAGGCTCGGCTACACGCGCATCTCTGGCTCGAGCGGCACGGTGTGGGCCGAGCCGGGCGTAAAGAATGTCCCAACTGGCGCGGCGGGGTATCCAGACCTTGAAGCCACCATCAACGCCGCGGTCGAGCGCGCCGTCGCTAAGGCACTGAAAGACCGAAAAGAGTGAAAGCCCGCAATACTGTCGAGGCTAGCCATGACGCGCCAAAAGCTAAAAACCTTCGATGAACTACCCATGTTTCCGGATGAGGCCTCGCTCGCCGAGGTGGTCATGGGACCGGGAAAAACCAGTGAATGGCGGCAGTTTGCCGCTTTACTTGAACCGCGCGGGCTGCCGAAGATCGATGTGCTAATGGGCGGAAGATATCGGCCAGCCGTCAAAGCATTTTTCGATAAAGAATACGGGCTAACCACCGTTGCCCCTCGAACGGTGCCTGACGGACCAGAAAAACTAGGAACATGGAGCGGCAAGAAAGACCGAGCGCGCCGGGTTTAGAGTGGCGTGGCGACAAGCCGCGCTGGCGCGCGACGAAGGCGGCGATCGCCAAGGGCTATTCACCGAAAAACCGTGAACTGCCGAGCGAGGCCGATACGGAAGCCCTGATCGCGGCTTGCGAGCGTTTCAACGCCGAAATGAAGATGTGGCTATCCGGCCGCGTCACAAAGTCCGAGCCGGACTTTGACGGAACGTTCGCGAGCCTTCTCCGCATCTATCAGATCGCGCCAGAGAGTTCGTTTCACGAATTGGCGCACAGCTCGCGCTATCCGTACAATTTCTATTTACCGATGCTGATCGAGGAAATTGGCGCGCGGCGGATTGAGGACTGCGACGGCAAGGACGCCAAACGTTGGTTCAAGGCTTGGGGAGAGTTCAGCGAAGAGACAGGTAAATACGGCAAGCTCGCCAAGGCAAAGATGTGCATCGCCGTGATAAAGGCCGCGCTCAAATTCGGTATCATCTGCAAGTACAAGGGCTGCGCTGACCTCAAAGCGATCTTGCGGGAATGCGATTTCCCCGGAACGCGCCGCCGCCGATTTGCGCCGACGGCAGATCAGATCATTGCAGCCCGCGGGGCGGCCCATGCCAAGGGGCACGCAGCGCTCGCCCTCGCCTACGCGATCCAGTTCGAGGGGACCAACAGGCAGACCGATGTCATGGGTCAATGGGTGCCGCTTTCGGAGCGCGTCGCCTCGGCGGTGATTGACGAAAACGAGAAATGGATCGGCCCAACCTGGAAGCATGTTGACCAAAACCTCGTACTCCGCTTCACGCCATCCAAAACCGCGCGCACGACCGAGGCCGAGGTGGTGATCGACTTCAAGGCCTGCCCCATGGTTATGCAAGAACTGCAACTCATCCCGATCGGTGCCCGACAAGGTCCACTGATCGTCAACCCGAAAACCGGCCTGCCCTACAGGTACAGGGACCACCGGGATCAGTGGCGGCGTGTCATCAAGCGCAAGGACGGGACGCGATACACAACCGGCATTGCCGTCGATGCCGGTATCCCGCCGGAAATCTGGAACCGTGACCTCCGCGCCGGCGGCATCAGCGAAGCGAGGCGGGCAGCGGTGCCGCTGGAGGACGTCGCCAAGGTCGCCGGACACGCCCATTCGCGCACCACTGACGGCTACGACCGCACTGCCCTGCACACCCAGCAACGGCTGATGAAGGCGCGAGTCCGGCAACGAAAAAGGGAAAAGCACGACCGTTTTGAATAGTAGCGCGGGACTAAGACTTTTGCCGCGCCTTGATGGACATGGCGAGAACATACCTCCCCCATCCCCTGCACCCGTCCCCCACCTGTCAATGAAAACAAAGCGATATTGTTAATTTAACGTTAACAACGCAAAGCTGCCTCGAACGGCGCCAAATCGCGGCCGCGGCATAGACGCTGCAAAGCCTGTCCTGCACAACAAACAAGGGAAGGCGTGTGCTCAAAAGCGGGACAGATGTGTCCCGCCGAGGCAGGCGCGGGGCAAGGATCACGAATGAAACATCCGTCAAGCCGCGAGTTCTTCGCCTATTGGGACGCGAAACGCGGCACTGCCCGCGCACCGGACCGCAGCGAGATCGAGCCCGGCGCGGTGCGCGAACTGCTCGGCGACATCTTCGTGCTGTCCTACGATAACGAGGCCGGCTTTCCCTTCCGAGTGGCGGGAACCCGGGTCAGCGCCCTGCTCGGCCGCGATCTGAAGGATCACAGCTTCTCCGGCCTGTTTGCCGAAGACGGCCGCCGCGAGATCGAAGACATCATCACCTGCGTCGCCGAGGAAACGCTGGCCGCCATCGCCGGCATCACCGCGACCTCTGAAGACGGCCGCCCGGCCCATCTGGAACTGCTGTTGCTGCCGTTCAACAACCGTGCGCACGCGCCGCTCAGCCTGACCGGATCGCTGGCGCCGTTCGAAAGCGATCTCGGCCCCTTGCGGGACTTCAGGCTGACGTCGTGGCGCTATCTGCACCGGCCGGAAAAACTGGTTCCCCGCGCGCTGCGCAAGCTCGCGATCGCCCGCGGCTTCATGGTGTATGAAGGGCTGCGCTAGAACTCAGCCTTCGCCGATTTCAGCGCGATAGCAGGTTGGTTTTTGCCAAATCCAAAACCTCATCGCCGCGGCCGCTCATCACGGCCTTGAGCACCCACAGGCTGAAGCCCTTGACCTGCTCCACGGTGATGGTCGGCGGCATCGACAGTTCCTGTGTCGCGGTAACGACGTCGAGAACGGCCGGGCCGTCGTGGGACAGCACGTCGCGGATCGCGTCCGGCAGATCTCCGGGATCTTCGACCCGTCTTGCGTGAATGCCCATCGCGCGGGCCATCGCCGCGAAATCGGGATTTTGCAGATCGACGCCGGTTTCGATGAAATCCCGAAGCCTTCATTTCCAGCGCAACAAAGCCCAGAACACCGTTATTGAAAATCACGATTTTGACGGGCAACTTCATCTGCGTCAGCGTGATCAGGTCTCCCATCAACATCGCGAATCCGCCGTCGCCCGACATCGAAATGACCTGCCGCCCCGGCTGTGCGGCCTGAACCCCGATCGCATGGGCCATGGCATTGGCCATCGAGCCGTGGACCCAGGACCCAACGAGCCGCCGGCGTCCATTCATGACGAGATAACGCGCGGCCCAGATGGTCGGCGTGCCGACGTCGGCGGTAAAGACCGCGTCTTCGGACGCCTGCTCGCTCAGCAGGCGCGCCAGATATTGCGGATGGATCGGCTTTTGGCCGGGCGTGCCGCGGGCAAGTTCGTCCAGCCCGGCGCGGGCCTTCCTGTAGTGGCTCAGGCTGTCGTCGAGATGCTTGCTGTCGCGCTTAGCCGACAATTTCGGCAGCAGCGCATCGATCGAGGCGCCGACGTCACCGACAATACCGAGATCGAGCTGGCAACGGCGGCCGAGGTTCTCAGGCCGGATGTCGATCTGGGCAATCTTCGCGTCGGTCGGCAGAAACTGCTTGTAAGGAAAGTCGGTCCCCAGCATCAGCAAAGCGTCGCAGGCGTGCATCGCCGCATAGCCGGAAGAGAAGCCGATGAAGCCGGTCATGCCGACATCGTAGGGGTTGTCGAACTCGACGTGCTCCTTGCCGCCGAGCGCATGCACCATCGGGCTCTTGAGCATCCCGGCAAGCCGCATCAGGCTGTCATGGGCGCCGGCACAGCCGCGGCCGCAGAACAGCGTGACACGTTTTGCACTGTTCAAGAGTTCGGCCAACGCGGTCAGTTGCTGGTCGGCAGGCCGGACCAAGGGTGCCGCCGGAAGCAGCCCGGCATTCGGCGAAATGCCGCGCCTGGGCGCCGGCCGCAATGCGATGTCACCTGGGATGACGAGGACGGCGACGCCACGCCGCCCCACCGCCGCGCGAATGGCGTTCTCCAGCACGTATGGCAGCTGCGCTGTATCGGAGACCAGTTCGCAATAGTGACTGCATTCGCGGAACAATTCCTGCGGATGGGTTTCCTGAAAATAGCCGCCCCCGATTTCGCCCGACGGAATCTGCGCGGCGATCGCCAGCACCGGAGTGCGGCTGCGGTGCGCGTCGAACAATCCATTGATGAGGTGAAGATTACCCGGACCGCACGACCCTGCACATACCGCAAGCTCGCCCGTGATCTGCGCTTCGCCGGCGGCGGCGAAGGCGGCGACCTCTTCATGGCGAACGTGGATCCAGTCGATGGTTTTCCGTTTGCGGAGCGCGTCGGTCAGACCGTTCAGGCTGTCACCGACCACGCCGAAGACGCGTTTCACCCCGGCCTGGACCAGCGTTTCCGCGATGAGGTCGGCGACATTTTCGATCCGCATGATTGCCTATCCTTGTGCTGCGCCTCAGAGATAGCGCGACCGACCCGCTCGGCCAGGACGGTCCATGATGTGCGGCGCGATACAATCGCGCAAGTCGGTAGCCCGATCACAGATTTGTGCGGCAAGAACGATCGCGACGTTGCGCGGCTATGCGAAGTGCCGTCAGCGACCGCTGAACCGCGCCGCGCGCTTTTCGAGAAAGGCATTGCGGCCTTCGAGCGCATCGGCACTCCGGCGTATTTCCGCCTGCGTCTCGATTTCACGCCGAAACTGCTCGGCATAGCTTGAATGTTCGCTTTGCTCGATCAGGCGACGCGTTGCCACCAACGCCTGCGTCGGACCGGCCGCAAGCCTGTGCGCCAGCGCCAGCGCGCCGTCAAGCAGGGCTGCATCATCGAACACGTCCCGCACCAGTCCCCACTCTTTGGCGCGATCGGCCGAGAGCGGCTCGTTCGTCAGCATCAGTTCGAGCGCGCGCTGCCGGCCGACCAGGCGCGGCAGCAACCAGGTCGAGCCGAGATCGGGGACGAGTGCGATGCGGCTGAACACCTGAATGAAGCTGGCTGACCGCGCCGCGACGATCATGTCGCCTGCCATCGCAAGGCTGAAGCCGCCGCCCGCCGCAACGCCGTTGACGGCGACCACGACCGGCACCCGGCATTCCCGCAACGCCAAAAATGCCGGCCAGTAATGGCGCATCACGCCGGCGACAATGTCGTCGCCGAGGATGTTGGCCGCCTTGAGATTTTGGCCCGAGCAAAAGCCGCGGCCGGCGCCCGTCAGCACCAGCGCACGAATCTTGGGGTCGCCGGTCATCTCGCCAATGGCGGCTGCGAGATCGCCGAGCAGATCGGGCGTCATCGCATTCAGACTGGCGGGCTCATCCAGCGTCAGCACGCCGACGCTATCGTCACGCTCCCGCTTAACTCCCGGCATTTTGTCTCTCCCTGTTCTTGTTGACCGGCGCGATCACTGCCCCGCCGTCAGCGGCTTCACGGGGGCCCATTCGGCGCGAACGCCTCGACCTTGTCCGTGATCGTGAACGACATCAGGTCGCTTCCGACGATCAGCGGCCCCTTGTAGGTGGTCTGCGTCCGCGCGATCAGCACATCCTCCGGCACATCCTGCACCGGCTTCACCGTGGCAAACACGATGTGGGAATACACCGCAAGCTTCGGCTTCGCGCCGGCAAAGATTTTTCCAGCCTCCTCGGGCGAAGTGTGATGATCTTCGATGGCACGGTAGTTCGGATAGTCTTTCAGGAGGGCCGGGTCGATCACGGCAACCTCATGGATCAGGAGATCGGCGCCCTCGGCTGCCTTCTCGACCCGCGTATCAGGCTTGGTGTCGCCCGACAGCACGACCTTCTTGCCGTCGAACTCGACCACATAGCCGAACGACGGTTTTATCTTTTCGCCGTGATTGACCTCGATCGCCGTCACCTTGACGCCGTTGCGCTCGTAAACCGGCCCGGGCTCGATATCTTTCGCCGCGAAGGCGACGCCTTCAGGCGGATAGTTCTCGTCGTCAATCCGGATGCGAATATCCTCGGAAAACGCTTTTGTCAGATTCTCCGTCATCGCGACCGTGCCCTTCGGCCCAAAGATCACCATCGGCGATTTCCGCGAGGCATAGGGGGTGCCGAGCCAGCCGGTCAGCCACATGTCCGGCAGGCCGACGACATGGTCGGAATGCAGATGGGTGATGAAATGCGCCGTGATCGAGCCGAGCGGGATTTTCTTCTGATACAGGCGGATGGTCGAGCCGCGACCAAGATCGAAGATCAGCCGCTCGGATCCTGCTTCCACCAGCGTCGAAGCACTGAAACTGGAAGGGCGCGGCGTCGGCGTGCCCGTGCCGAGCAGCGTGACCTTGATCTCGGCGGCGCGGACTTCGGCAGCGCAGACGAGAGCGGCGACCGACAGCACAAATCCCAGTTTGATCCGCATCGAAAATTTCCTCCGGCCCGCCAGCATTCGTTGACCGAATTGTTCGGGCGCGGCTGCGAACTTAAGGGAACTGACTTCGGGATGCCAATGTCGGCGGCGGGGAGTTGGTGGCTCAAACGCGCGGCGGCAGATCGGCGAATTTTCGTTCACCGCGCAACACGGCTTCGAGTTCAGCCAGTTCCTCATCGCGGCGGTGGTAGCCGCAGGTCTGGATGTAGTCGGATGCGATGGTGAGTTGCTCGGTGGCTTCCGCTGTCAATCGGGCCGCTGCAGCGGCCCCGGGCGCGGCCGGCTTTGGCGGACTGTCATCGATCAGCCCGTTGAGCGGGGCGAACGCCTCGATCTTTGCAAACGCGAGCCGCGTCCGTTCCAGCGCGATGTCGCAAAGAAACAGCCGCATCGGACCCTGCTCGGCGATTTCGGCGATCTCGTCGAGATCTTGTGCGGCATCGTCCCAGTCGCCAATGCTTCGACGAAACGCAGACCGGGCCAGGAGGCCACGGGGAACATAGTGGCTTGTCCCCGCGGCAAGCAACGCGTTGACAACCTCATCGAACCGGACGCGGAGGGCGCTCGCGGCGTCGCGCGCCATGTCGTGCTGCTGGGGGGCAACGCCGCCAAGCATTACGCCGAGATCAGCCCGGCCGATGGCAAGGCGCGGCAAGGCCCGATCAAGCAGGGAATCTTCATCAGATTCCCATTCCAGAATCTTCGTCGCTCGATCGCGCACGGCGACCCAGTCCCTTTTGCTCAGCAGCAAGTCGCAATAGCGGTAGCCCCGAACCGAATAGAGCAGCGGAAACTTGGCTTGAAAGTCCTTCTGACGCTGTTCGGCGTCAGTGAACAGGCGTTCGGCGTCGTCGAACTTTCCGGCCGCGTCCAGCGCGTAAGCATAGGTTGCTCGCCTGGCGATCATGTCAAATTCCTTGGCACCGCGATCGCCATAGGCAACGGACTGCTCCGCGGTTTCCACCGCAACGGCAACTTCACCCGTGAGCAGTTCTACGTCGCTCAGATTAGAGGCGGCAATTCCGGCGCTGCTCCAGCGTTCGGCCTCGAGATAAATCCGGACAGCCGCGCGCATGGCGGGTAGCGCATCGGCGAATCGCGCCTGCGCTCGCAATCCGAACGCGGCCTCATTGAGCACCCAGGACCGATCGAGCAACGTCAGCGTTGCAGCCGGTATCTCGTAGGGCTTGTCGAAGAACCATGACATCGCTGCAAGGTTGCTGCCAAGGGCACCCAACCTGCCGCCGGCATAGTCGCCCACGGATTGATCGTGTCGCCGCCGACAGATGCGCTCGACGTAAATTTCGTGAAGCGCCTCCTTGTGCCGTCCGGCGCGGCAACCGTGGGCAACGGCCTGGTAGAGCGGCATGATGCCTTCAAGCGACGGCGCGTCGCCTTCCTTGGTGCTGTCACGTAGATAGTCGTAGAGCCGGCCATGCGCGGCCTTCCAGGCGGCTTCGTTCAACTGCTTCAGCCGTTCGCCGAACCATTCACGCACCAGTGGATGGGCATCGAGCGCATCGGGCGCCGCCGGGTCTTCGGGATCGATCAACCGCACATCACGCAAACGTCCAATCGCGGCGCGCCAGGCGTCGTCACCAAGATCCACGACCACATCGGTCAGGCCATCGATGGCCGGCTTGCCGCGCAGCGCCAGAATGCACCCGGCGCTCGCGGGGCGATCGAACAGGCCGACCAGATACATGATTGCGCGCAAGACCGGCTCGCCGGCGAGCCATTCCTCGCTGTAGGCCTCCATGACGCGGCGAACCTGGTCGTGGCCGGGATTATCCGAAGCATGCGTCAAGGCGCGAACATGATCGCGCCGGCTTACGTCACCGCCGTGCAGGAATTCAGGAAGCCCGCGAGCAGGCTCAAGGCCAACGCATGGCCGGCGAAATCGTGCGCGACTTCGCGTAGCGCTTCGGCAGGCCCCCTCACCCCGCCGTCCGCAAGCAAAGCGGCGCCGGCCTCATCGGACAGCCGGGTCAGATCGATCAGCGGCGCCGTGCTGTGTTGCCACTTTCGTAGATCGTGAACGGCGAGCCTGCTCGTGAGCACGACAAGGCTGTGGCCGGCCGCCGGCTGCTTGACCGCAACCTGGCGCAGAAACGTGCGCAGCCCCAGATCCTTCAGCGCCCCCTGTTGTCCCTCGGGACCATACTGCAACGGCTCCAGGCCATCGAGCACCAGAAGCACGCGACGACGCGACAACTCTTCGGCAAGTCGTTCGCCCTTGGCCGTCGAGCTTGTGGTATCGATCTTGACGTTGAGTTTCCCAAGCTCGGCAAGTCTTTCGCCCTTGGCGGTCGAGCTTGTGGCATCGATCTTGACCCTGAGTTTTCCAAGCGCCCAGTCCAGAAATCCCTCGCCGGAGGTGGCGCGTTCCGTTGTACCCTGGCTGTAAAACGACCAGCACAAGACCGCGTCCGCGTTCCGATAACCGTCATTGCGAACGCGCGTCAGCCATTCGATGACCAGCGATGTCTTGCCTGCACCGCCCCACGCCACCAGCGAAATGATCCTGGTCCGTTCATCGGCCCAGACTTCGTCGAGCCGTTGAAGCTCGGCGTCGCGACCGACGAGCGTCTTGTAGGGCGTCTCGGGCAAGCGGCCATAGTCGACGATCGAGGGGAAAGCGACACGGGGGAAAACGACGGGGTCCGTTGCCGGGGCGAAAGTCTTGACCTGCGGCGGCGCGGCAACCGGCTTTCTTGAGGAGGCGCGGAGAAGACCGTCGATTTGCTCCGCAATGATCGCCATCTCCCGGTCACGGGCGGCGTCCAAAAGCTCGGAGAGCGCCTTGTTGTCCGGCGGCCGCCGGCTCTTCGGATCAAGCCATTCCAGCCCGCTGACGTAATACGGCGTCACCACGATCGGGCAGAATCGCACCGTATCCTTGGGTCGCTTCAGGATCCGCGGCACTTCCTCATCGAGGATAAACGCGGACGCGAGAGAATAGCGCGACAGCAACAGGATAAAAACCGAACACTCGTCCAGCGCCGCGTCGATATCGGCCCGCCAGTCGCCGCCGATGAGAAGCTTTTCGTCATCCCAGAGCAGAAGCGTACATTGCCTGGCCAGCGGCTCGAAAAACGAGCGCACGTAGTCGAGCCACGAGCGATCCTTCTGGCAGTAGCTGATAAAAATAACCGGCTTGGTCGAACCGTTCGACATGCGCATCCCCACAACCCCGGGGTGAGAGTGCCAGCGGCTGCGCGGACGTCAAGATGCCGTTCGGTGGTTCCGGATAAGTCAGGCCCGGCCACGGCAGAGGATTTCGTCCCTCAAGGATGCGACAGCATCGCTGCCCTGGCGCGTCGGCCGCATTCTCCGCTCCGACTCCTCGCCACCCCTCCTGCCCACACTTGATGCAACCGCTGCAACCGTCGCTAACCTCTCATTAACCCTGTCGGCCGTAGGGTCACGCGACACCGAAAGACCGGTTGTCGGGTGGCGAAGATGGCGTTTGCGCAGAAAAAATCCAGTCGTTCCGGCCGCCGAGGAGCGACGGCGCTTTCAGCGCGTCAAGGTTCACCTGCTCGGCCGCTACATGCTGCCGGACCGGCGCGAATTTCCCTGCCAGATTATCAATATGTCGCCGGGCGGCCTGGCCCTGCTGGCGCCCGGCATCGGCAATGTCGGCGACCGCGTGATCGCCTATCTCGACCATATCGGCCGGGTCGAGGGCAAGATCACCCGCATCATCGACAACGGCTTTGCGATGACCGTCGGCGCCACCGCGCGCAAGCGCGACAAGCTCGCCGCCCAGCTCACCTGGCTCGCCAACCGCGACATCCTCAATCTGCCGGAAGACCGCCGCCACGACCGTATCGTGCCGCGCAACCCGATCGCGCTGCTCACGCTCGAGGACGGCAGCCAAGATGACCTGCCGGATCATCGACCTGTCGCTGTCGGGCGCGGCCATCGCCGCGGAAAACCGCCCGCCGCTGAAATCGCTGGTGATGCTCGGCAAGGTGCAGTCCCGGGTGGTGCGAAACCTCGAGGAAGGTTTTGCGCTCGAGTTCGTCCACGAGCAGAACTGCGACACGCTCGAAGACGCGGTTACCGCAGATCGGCTTTTGTTTGACGCGTTTTCTTCCCGCGAACCGGGTCCACTTCGCTGGAAAACGCTGCCTTCATTCGCCCCGCTTCGCCGGTTTCGACAGATAGTCCTGCGATTGCGCCTCGCTCTTCAGCGGCGTGACTTTGTCCGGATCGATCCGCACCATCAGATAGTCGATGTGATCCTCGATCCTGGTGAACCAGTGACCGGTGCCGGCCGGAATCACGACGACGTCGCCGGCCTTGATCTCGTAGGCGATGCCGTCGCGCACCTCGGAGCCGTTGTTGCCCGGTCCGTTGAACTCGACGACGGTGCGCATGGTCGCCGGCCGCCGCTGCCGGTTGACGATATCGGGGCCGAGCACCAGCGTCGCCGCACCCGACAGCACATGATAGACCTCGCTGATCTGGTCGTGTTCGGCGACGGAATCCGGAGTTGGCTTGTCGAGCTTGCCGCGATGGACCATGCCGATGCCGATATTCGCCTTGCCGATGTCGATGTCCCGCACCTGCTGGTCGAGCAGCTTTTCCGCCAGCGCCTTCTTGGTGTAGGCCTCGAGTTCGCTGACGGGGATGTAGGTGCCCGGGCACATCGGGCAGGTCGGCTGCGGATCGGTCGGGTTGATCCTGCTTGCGGCTGGGTTTGAGCTTTGACTTGGCTTGGGCCAGCGCCGGCGTGCCGATCAACAGACACAGGAGTGCCGGCAACGCCCCAGACGAACCGTTTCATCGATACCTCCCTGTTTTTGCCGCATGCATGCACGGCCGTCGCGGCTTTGCCAAGCGCTGCGGTTTCCGCGCCCGGAATTCGCATGAACGCGGACAGCGTTACCGCGCCGTAAATCGCAGCACGCTTGCGATCGCGCCTTTCGGCAGCGCGAAGCCGGTATCCGCGTCGCCGGATGGCGTTTTTGAGCATTCGGCCATGGCCGCGTCGCGGTTAACGCCGGGCAACTTTTGCGCCGACATCGCGCCGCTGTAGCGGCGCTTTTGGCGTTAATGCGTAAAATTTGAATCAATTGCAGTTGTTTAAAATTTTAGTCGAATTCTACTCAAGTATAGATCGAATTAGCCGCAGCTTTTACTTGTATTCGCGTCAAATGTACTTGTCTTACTTAGCGGCGGCGCAAAACCTTTGTGCGAAACATGGTCCCAACAAGAAACGGGGGCCACAATGTTGTTCAGGGGACAGGGGAAGGGATTGGCGGTCGTCGCCATCCTGCTGGGAATGAGCGTTTCAGGTGTCCCGGCGAAAGCCGGCGACGCACTCTATGCCAGCCTCGGCGAGACCACGCGTTCGCCGATCGGCTGGGTCGAATTCTGCGCCGAGAATCCCGGCGAGTGCCGCGGCGGTGCGTCACAACCACGCGACATCGTGATGTCGCAGACGGCATGGCGGGATCTGCTGCGGGTCAACCAGTGGGTCAACGAAACCGTCAAGCCGATCACCGACATGGATCATTGGGGCGTGATCGAGAAATGGTCGTTGCCGACGGACGGCTACGGCGACTGCGAGGACTACGTGCTGCTGAAGCGCAAGATGCTGATCGACGCCGGATGGCCGCGCGAGGCGCTGCTGATCACGGTGGTGCGCGACAAGAAGGGCGAAGGCCACGCGGTGCTGACCGTGAAGACCGACAAGGGCGAGTTCATTCTCGACAACCAGAACGAAAACGTCGTGGCCTGGACCGAGACCGGCTACCGCTTCGTCAAGCGTCAGTCGCAGAGCGATCCCAATGTGTGGGTCTCGCTCGGTGACAACCGCCCGGCGGTCGCCACCGCCAGCGCCCGCTAACGACAAGGAATTACGAACCCGCGACCCGGTCACATCCCCACCCCTCCCCGTCCCAGACCGGTTCGCGCGCGGCCAGCCTTCCCCCAAAGGCTGGCCGCAACTTTTTGGGGGCCGGCATTCGTGCCGCTATCCACATGCGGGCGTCATGCGGCCGAGCAACCGCCACGGATCGGGGCTGCAGAGCGTCATTTTCTCCCAAAAGTGCGGATTTTCGGGTGTTTTGCCCGGAGGCCCGCCCCTTGCGGCAAATCCCGGGTTTTAGGCCCGCCAAGGTTGTGGTAATCGGGAACTTTCAAATCACGACCGGTATTGGTGCCTCATGATCGAACTCGCCCCCCGGGAAGTCAGGACCAACGCCATCGCGCGCATCAGTGGTCAGCCAATCGCGGTTGCCGCGGCGGCCCTCGTCCTCGTAGTGATGGGGATCGGCTCCATCGCGTTATGGCGCGCCTATACCGGCAACGCGCCCGAAACGGACCGGGTGGTCGCGACTCGCCAATTGCAGGCCCGCACCGCGCAGGCGTCCGAACAACTGGTCGAAAAGACCAAGGGCCTGGAGGCGACCCAGCAGGAAATCGATCGACCAGCTGCAGGTGGTGCAGGACCAATTGCAGACCATGCGTCGCCTGTTCGCCGCGCAGCAGGCCGACACCAGGAAGCTTTCCGAGCAGGTCGGCGCGCTGACCGAAGCGATCAACGGGCTCCGGCAGTCGTTCGCCAGCACGCAAGCCACCGAGCCGGCTGCCGAGTCCACCCGCAAGCGCTCGGGTAACAGTAACAAGAGTGCGCACCGCAGGCGCGACAAATCGCACGGCTGACTGCCGCAGGCGCCGTTTTCCAGCAGAAGCCAGCCCCGACGAGGGGATAGCCGGTCCGCGATCGCCAACCCGAGGCCGGGCGGCCGGTCCGGGGATCTGCGACTTTTTCTTCGCCGTTTGTGAACTGCTTCACATATGCCCGTGTGATTCCCGGTCATACTGCAGTTCACCGGATGGCGTGAGCCGATTTCAATGTCCGGGGCTGGCAAGGTCGTTGACGGTATACTACGTCGACGGCCTTGTTTTTTTGCCCATGGTTTTGGCCTTTTCCGGCTCCGGGCCGATCTCTGGGCGACATCCTCGCAGGCTGCTGATTTGTTTCAGGCGAGCTTTACCGGCCAAGCGCTGCTGCCCGAACCCATCGGTTTGGGCGGGTCAGGCCGAGCCCTTGCTGCTTCCAATTTCGTCGAATTGAATCGCACCGTGTCACGACGCGGATTCATGGCCGCGTCCGTTTGCCGCAGTCACGGCCGGCAGAGGTGTTTGCCGGGGCAGCTCAATTCGTCGCAAAACAGTAAAATAAGCCGGCGCCACCAACTCGCTGCAAGTTCGCTGGAGAACAGCCTGGCGTTTTGTGCGAGTAGTTCCAGAAATTGGGGCCTTGGGTATTGCCGATCAGGTCGTGGTGACCGACGACCGCGCTGCCCTGACCGTCACCGTTGCTCGTCCAGTTGCTGCAGGTCGCATCGTCGGCTCCTGCCACGGCTGTGCCGTCCTGCTGGGTGCCGGTCAGCATGTCATGTTGGTTGGGTGTATCAGTACGCCCCTTGACCGCGATGCCACGTTCGTCGAGGCCCGTCTCCTTGTTGATCTTGTTGTTGCTGCTGTGCAAGTCGGCAACGCTCGATGCCACTTGAACACCCTTGGCATTGAACCAGGGTCCGCTGCCAATCCGGTCCTTCGCATTCACGCCGCCTTGGCCTTGTGTCGAGAGATACGCGCGCCACGTCTTGCCGCCGGCACCAGCGGCCTGAGCAAGGCTTTGGCAATGACGATCAGCGCCTTCAAGTCCGCCCAGGTTTCCTCCCTTACCGAGCCCAACGCTGGTGATGAAAAAGCTCATGGTATTTTGCTGAGCTCGCGCCAGCGCCGTGACGCCAATTGCTGCAAGCAGAACGGACGTAATTACCAGTGCACTCTTTGCTTTGGTCATTCCGGTCACCATGAGTTTAGCTCAACAGCTCGTCAAGCGGCTCAAACGACGATATCTGCCGGTTCAGTTGCGCGAGGTCATAGAAGTCGGACATCGGAATGCTTGGCGATCGATCTGGTTAGTAGTAACGTCTTTGCGCTTTTAGAAAAGTAACATTTTTGCGCCTTAGATTTGCCAGACCCGATTTGCTTACGGACGGAATTATCTAGCTTCCACTGTTGAAGGAAGCTGCACTGGGCTTATCGACGGCCGACAGAGACCCGCCTTGAACTGCATTGACGACGTCAATGCAGTGCAACTTCAGGGGGTTTGCATGGGCAATTTTATCAGTGCGGTGGTTCTTGCGGTTGTAGTGACAGCAGCTACTCACGTACTCTGTCCGGCTACTCTAGCGCAAAGCGTTCAGGCCATTGCTGCTGAGCCGTCCCCACCAACTCTATCGGCTACCACCGATGGTGAATTGTTAAATTTACGTCTTGCGCGACCGTTATCACGCAATGAGGAGATTGCCGTAAGGCCAATGGATATCTTCAAGGAGTGCGAACTTTGTCCAGAAATGATCGTGATCCCCGCAGGTCAATTCTTGATGGGGGCGAGCGACGGAGAACCCGGAAGTACACCCGACGAGAGGCCACAACATACGGTAAGCTTTGCGAACCCATTCAGCGTGGGTCGCTTTCCCGTGACATTCAGTGAATGGGATGCTTGCGTAGCAGCAAGGGGCTGCAGCTACCGACCAACCGACCAAGGCTGGGGACGCGGAAGGCAGCCGGTAACTAATATCCTATGGGATGATGCCAAAGAGTACGTTGCCTGGCTGTCCCGCACTACCGGCAAAACCTATCGTCTCCCCAGCGAAGCTGAGCGCGAATATGTCACGCGCGCTGGGACAACAACGGCGTATTGGTGGGGTAAATCGTTTGTGCCCGGGCAGGCAAATTGCAGTCCTGGCAATCCCGAACTAGCTTCTACGAGGATTGGCGGCTTGCAGCAGCCCGCCACGCCGGCCCGAGCTTTGCCGGTTCAGTCATTTGCCCCCAATCCCTGGGGACTCTATCAGGTCCACGGGAACGTCTATGACTGGGTCGAGGACTGCTGGAATGACAATTACAATGGAGCGCCGTCTGATGGTTCAGCCTGGACAAGCGGGAATTGTAACGGGCATGTCCTTCGCGGTGGCGCCTTTAGCCGAAAGCCTCAAGCCGCCAGATCTGCCGCGCGCATATGGTTCGGCTTACCCAATCGCCTCATTTACATGAGCGTCCGCGTTGCCAGAACATTGGGCCGTAATTAATCTCGCCGACCGCTGCGCCAGCTATCGCAAGGAAGCCGCCGAGAACGCCTGAGCCCAGATGCAGGCATGGTTCAGGAAATACGGCGTGTTGAGCTAGGCCGCGTACTTTAAGCCGCCGGCATCATGCATCGAAGTTGATCTCCGCTTTGCTCCTGCTCCACAGCGGCGAAATGACGTGATGTGCCGTCGGCGGGCTCATGTGCCGCTGGATCGTCTGGTAGCACCTCGCCACCGTTAGCGCTGCTCAGAACCACCGAGCGGCTTCGCCGTCGGGCTTCTGAGTCTGAACGAGAGCCCCCAATCCGACCGAAACAGCAGGAAATATCCGGCCGGAACGAAAAACAACGTCAGCAGCGAAGCGACGGCCAGACCCGACATCATGAGCACCGCCATCGGCTGCCACAGCGCGCCGCCCGCGATCGCCATCGGCGCCAGACCGAGCACGGTCGTTGCCGACGTCAGCAGAATCGGACGCAAGCGCTTTTCCGACGCGGCCACGATCGCCTCGCCGCAAATCCAGCTCTTGCCGCTCGATATCGATCTGATCGATGAGCACGATCGCATTGTTGATGATGATGCCGGAAAGGCTGATGATGCCGAGCGTGCCGAAGAACGACAGCGGTTGCCCAGTGGCCAACAAGCCGAAGGGAATTCCGATCAGGATCAGCGGTATGCTCATGAAGGTCAGAAGCGTGCGCCGGAACGAGTTGAACTGCAGGATGATGGCGAGCACCATGACGGCCAACGCGATGGGAAATCCCGCAGCCAGTTTCTGGTTGGTCTCCGCGCTCTTCTGGATCTCGCCGCCGATATCGACATGATACGCTTCCAGCAAGGTCCAGCGCCTGCAGGCCAGGTTGGATCGATTCCAGCAACTGCCCGGCCGTCAGCGAGGTGCTACGCGCGCGTGACCGTTATCGTTCGCTCCTGATTCTTGCGGCGAATGCGGGCAAAATCGAACCCCGGCTTCAACCTGGCCACCTGCGCCAGTGAAATCAGCCCGCCGTTTTTCGCAAACGTGGCGCTGGTGAGACCTTCCAGGCTCTGCGACGTGTACGCTCCGGCGCGCAGCACGATCGGAATGAGATTGTCGCCTTCGCGATAGATCGAGACGGCGGCGCCGCTGAAATAGGTATTCAGGAGCTGCGTGACCTCTTCGGAAGTGACTCCGAGCTGACGGGCGCGGTCCTGGTCGATCTCGACGACGACCTTGACAATCTTGTTGCCCCAATCGTCGTCGTTGTCGCGGATGCCGGGAGCGGCCTGAAACAGCGACCGCACGCGCTCGCCGAGCGCAAGCAGACGGTCGGCATCGGGGCCCGAAATCTCCACATCGACGATGCCGGATTCCACCGACCCCATGGCGAGCCGCTTGATCTTGAAGCGAGCTTCCGGATGATTGGCATAAAGATAATTCCAGGCGCGATCCGCGGCCCGCACCGCGCCCTGGTAATCTTTCGCATTGATCAGGAAGAAGGCCGATGCGGGATCCGGTGCAACCGGGGTCAGCGTCAGGTAGAACCTCGGGCCCGCCGTCCCCGACATAGAGGATCTGGCTTGCGATTTCGGGATTGACTGTCTTGTCGCCGAGCCATTTCGAAATCTCGAGCGCGCGGGCCTCGGTTTGCGAGATGTCGGTGCCATCAGGCATGTTCATATAGATCAGGAACTGGTTGCGTTCGCTCAACGGAAACATCTGCTTGGGCAGGCGGCCGAACTGCGTCGCCGCCAAAATGACCGCCAGGACGCAGACAATGAGGACGATGGGAGAAAACGAGAGAGCGGAACGCAGCGCGGCGCCATAGAAACGCTGCAGCCGCGAGGGAGAGGCGTCTTCATCCGTTCGGGCGCTTCCACCTCCGATGAACCAAACGGTGAGGGCCGGAAGGATATAGAGCGCCGCGATCCAGGAGCCGCCCAGCGTCAACGCAACCACGGCCGCGAGCGAGAAGGCATATTCGCCCGAAGCTCCCGATAGGAGAAACAGCGGCAGAAAAGCGGCGATCGTGGTCACCGAGGAGATCAGCAGCGGAAGTGCGTACTGCTCGCCGGCGGCAAGGCCTGCGTCCTCGGCCGGCATACCGCGGCCGATCCGGCTGACGATATCCTCGACGATCACCACGCCGTTGTCGACCAGCAAGCCAAGCGCGATGATGATGGCCGCGATCGAGACCTGCTCCAGCGCGATGCCGAGCGCCCGCATGCCGATCAGCGAAAACATGACGGCGAACGGAACGATCATCGCCGCAATCAATCCGGCTCGCATCCCCAGAAGAACAACGACGAGGATGGCAACGACGATAAAGGTCTGCGCCACGTTCGAGAGTGCGGAGTTGACCGAAGCCCTGACCTGTTCGGCCTGATAGGTCGAAAAACCCACGGCGTATCCGATCGGCAGCCGCTCCTCATAGTCGCGTGCCGCCGCGCGAAGCTTTTGGCCGAGCTGCGTGACGTCCTGATCCGGCTGCATGATGACACTGAGCACGACGGCGGGGCGTCCGTTGAAATAGATCGGCTTGACCTTGGGGGAGATGTAGCCGCGGTGAACCGTGACGAGATCGGCGAGCCGCACCAGACTGTCGCTGGTTCCAACCCGCGTCAGCATCGTCTCGATCGCGCGCACGCTCGGAAAATCGCCGGAGGTTTCCAGCAAGCAGGCGCGTTCCGTCTGCATTGATGTTGCCGGAAGGCAGCACGACGTTTTGGCTCTGGAGATCCTTGATCAGCGTGTTGACCTGAACCCCGACCGCCGCGAGCTTTCGCGTGTCCAGTTCGAGCCAGACCCGTTCATCCTGAACGCCCAACAGGTCAACCTTGGCGATTCCGCTCAGATGATAAAGCTGCTTGCGGAAATCATCGGCGACATCCTTGATCTCCCGCTGTGAAAAGCCTTCGCCCGTGACCGCAATGGTTGCAATCGCAACATCGCCAAAATCGCTGTTGACGAAGGGCCCGACGACGCCATCGGGCAGCTCGACCTTGACGTCGCCCATCTTGTCGCGAAGCCGCTGCCATGTCGCATTGACGTTGCCGATTTCGTCCTTGAGATCGACGTAAATCGTCAGCGAACCTTCGCTGACGAGCGTCCTGATATCCTTGACTTCGGCAAGCTCCCGGATTTTCCGCTCGATCGGGATGGCAACGAGATTTTCCATCCGCTCCGGCGCCATCCCCGGAAAAAGCGCCGACACCACCGCCGTGCGGATGACGATGACGGGATCCTCGCGCTTCGGGAAATTCGGATAGAGAGCGATGCCGGCGACCAACAGGCTGATCATGGCCGCGATGGTAAAGCGGGACCGCGCAAGACCAAATCGCGTCAAGAGGTTCACGGCGCCTGCTCCTCCAGCGGAAGCAGCTTCACCTTTTGCCCGTCGGTCAGATAGGAGACGCCCGCGGATGCGACGATATCACCCGCAGCAACGCCCTCGGTGACGACAAGACGATTGTCGCGCACTCCGCCGACCGCAATGGCGCGCTTTTTCACGGTCGAGCTGCCACTGTCATAGACAAACACGGTGCCCTTACCCTGCAGCTCCTTGCCACCCTCGGGCGCAAGGACGGTCAGCGGCAGCAGAAAGCCGCTGCGCCCGCCGATCAAGGGTTCCTCGATGCTGACTTCCGCGGACATGCCGGCGTTCAAGCCGGGGGCATTGTTGTCGAGCCGGATGACCACGGGAAAAGCCGAGACCTGCTCGGCCTTGGACCCCAATTCCTTGACCTCGCCTTTGAGCGCGAGGTCGGGCAGATCGGCGATCTTGACGTCGACCGCCTGTCCGACGCTAAGGCTCTGGAACGTCGGCGACGGCGCCAGGAACGACATTTCGAAGCGATCGTCGCTGTAGAGCGTGACGATGGGTTGTCCGGCGGCGACCTGTGCAAAGGATTTGACCTCGACGCGGGCGATGGTGCCGGAGAACGGCGCCAGCAGCTTGCTGCGCTCGAGATTGTGGTTGGCCAATTCAAGTTGGCGGCGCGCCTGCTCGAGTTGGGCCCTGGAGCTGAGCAGCGTCGCTCTTGATTGATCGAATACGGCCTGCGTCGCGACGCCTCGCTTCAGCAGTTCGTCCTTGCGCTGGAAATCGCCTTCCGCGTTGTCGAGCTGGGCCTGCGCCTGCTGCACGCCGGCACTGGCCTGTTCGACCTGAGTCTGCAGCGAGCGCGGGTCGATTTCGGCCAGCACGTCACCCAGCTGTATCTTCTGGCCGACCGTGAGGGTGATGGCCTTCAGCTGCCCACCAATCTCGAATGAGAGGCTGCTGACATCCGCGGGCTGCAGCACGCTGGGAAAGCGGCGAAGGCGGCTCTCAGCCTTAGCCGCCACCTTGTACGCGCGAAGACCACGGACCGCTTGTTCGGCGCCTTCCTGCTTTCTCTCGCCGCAGCCCTGCAACCCGAAAACCAGGATCGCTGAGATCACGAACCGCGAAAGTGGTCGAGTCATTCTCGGCTCCGTCGGGCCGGCCTGAGGCAGGCGTTCGCCGCTGCATGTTGCCCAAGCCGACGCCGCTTGCCAAGCGCTACCGGACAATGACCCCGTCACCCCAGCTTTGCGATGATCCCGGGCAACTCGCGTCTGAATACCTCGAATTTGTCGAAGACGTTCTCTCTCGGCACGAGACCCGGCACCACCTGCATCGCTTCAAGGCGGTCGATCTGGCCCTGGGGAAGGCCGACCAGAAGGACACGCAGGTTCGCGGCCTCGAGATCGACCAAGACGTCCTGCAGGGCATAGATTCCCGATTGGTCCATATAGGAGACCCGTTCCATCCTCAGCACGAGCAGCTTTCCATCCGCCGCCTGGGACGAAACCTTGCGAAGGGCCTGGGCAAAGCCAAAGAACAACGGGCCATCTACGTGCTTGATCAGCAAACGATTCCTCAATTCTTCGGGAATTTCGACTTCATCGGCCCATGGCTCGTCTTCCACCAGTGTGAGCTTCGTCCTCTGCTCCATGATCCCGGCAATGGACGCCATGAAGATCAAGGAGGCGGCGATCATGCCAATGCCGACGGCTGTGATCAGATCGGTGACAATCGTCAACACGACTACGAGCAACTTCAGGGCGACGTCGGCGCGTGGGGCGCTCGAGAGATGGGCGAGGCTGCGATAATCGATGATGCTCAAGCCTGCGCTGATCAGAATTCCCGACAGGACGGCATGGGGGATGTACCGCACGACGCCGGACAGGCCGAGCAAAACGGCGAGCAGGAAGAGGCCATGAATGACACCGGAAGAACGATGCCGCCCGCCCGCCCTGATATTGATGGCCGTCCGCATGAACGCACCGGCGCCGGGAATTCCGCCGAAAAGGGCAGCGGCCATGTTGCCCACACCTTGCCCGACAAGCTCCCGATTGCTGTCGTGATGCGTTCTGGTGATGTTGTCGGCGACGAGCGAGGTCGTGAGCGCGTCGATCGACCCAAGGAAGGCAAGTTGAAACGCCGCGGTGATGATGAGTTTCGGGATCGGCAAAATCGAGGCTGGGGACGATCAAGTGCGGCAGGCCGCCGGGGATATCACCGATGGTCGGAGCCGAAATCCCGAAGACGGCTGCGATGATCGTGAGCACGACGAGAGCGATGAGAGACGGCGGAACGACAGAAACGATACGGGGCAGCAGGAAGGCGAGCGCGACCGTGGCCGCCGCGAGCAATACCGCGCCCGGATGGACACCATGCTGCAGCGCTCCGAGGGATCGCAGGATCGCCACAGGATTCGAGGACGGCGAGTTCCAAACCCGCTACCGGGAAGATTTGCTGAATAATGATGATGATGCCGATACCCGTCATGAGGCCGGAGATCACGGGATAGGGCAGGAAGCGAACATAGCGCCCGAGCCTTGCGATCCCGAACACGGCCTGCAATGCGCCGGCAAGCAGGAACACGGCGAAGATACTGGAGAAATTCACCTGCCCTGTCGGAAGCGTGTTCGCTGCGACGACGCCTGCCGAGATCAACGTCATCGGCGCCGTTGGACCGGACACCTGAACGGGAGTCCCGCCCGCCAGCGAGGCAACAATCCCCAGTATGATGCCGCCATACAGGCCGGCGGCAGCGCCCAATCCGGAGGCCACACCGAACGCAAGGCAAAGCGGCAACGCCACAACGCCGGCGGTCAGGCCGCCGAAAATATCGCCGCGGGTAATCGCGAACTGCGACGCCATCTGGAAATCCTCCCCCCAGGTCCCATTGCCGTGGTTGCAGTTCGGCGGCGCTCGTTCCGTCACCATTGCCGCAGTGAAGCGCGGTCTGATCAATTCGTCGGAGAGTAGGGCAAGGCCGACTTATGAGCGCAAAGACGCAATCGTTGGTCGCTGCAAAGGCGAAAGACAAAGGTCTTGTCGACCATGATCTCGTTGCCCTGATAGTCCGCCAGGTACACATTACCCATGGTGACAGCGATATTGCCGTGAATCTGGATGCCGTTTTCTGCCGCGTTGTTGTCGTACCACACCCGCGCCCACGGCTTCAGGGCAAATCCCTTGTCATCAGGGAAATCGGGATCCCCTCCCACGAAATATGACAGAGCCCCTTTTGCCGTATCCCGAAACGTCTGTTTTCCATGCGCCATTGTCGGCTTGAAAAACACGACCCCTTCGGCGTAGTCGTATAGACCATCAACAAGAGCCAGGGCAGCGGCTCGGACATTGCCACCAGCCTGGTGTATTTTACCGATCTCAACGAGTTCGTCACACCAGGCCTGTTGAGCGGCGTTTACTTGGTCCTCGGTGATGGCCATGTCTTCTCTCCGGCCGCTGCGCGCTGTTGGCCCTGGAGGGAGCTAACCGAAGTGATCGCTGGAAAAGCGATCGTTATCGCGATGCAGCTTGGCGATCCGCGGTTCGATTTCCCAAAGCATCCAGACGAAAGCCGTTCCCAGACTAACAACGACACCCAGGAACACCAAGGTCAAAGCCGGGGTTGTGAGCATGTTCAACATCCCTGATGCGATGCAAGCGGCGTACCAACAGACGGATCGCGACCTCGGTGACTAAAACACCGTGGCCGCGGGATTCATCCCGATATCCGCGTAACCAAGGCTAGACCTTCGGTTCTGACTGAATCAGAACCGAAGGTGTAGATGCTTGTTTTGACGCGTTTTCTACCGCAGATAAGTCTACGCAATCTGCGTAAACTTGATTGCTACGCGAACCGGTATCCACTTCGCTCAAAACGTTCTAATTACAAACCTCGACCTGCCGGATACGCCAGCCATACGGGGTCGGCACTTGCTGCTCGGCGATGTAGCAGCCGCCGTCGCCGTAATAGTCGTCGTAGCCGTAATCGGCATAGTACGGATAACCGTAGCCATAGGCTCCATAGCCCAGGCCGAAGCCGATCGCGGCGGCGGCAATGGGGAATCCCCGATGCCGGAACCCGGGATGGAAGCCACCGTGGAAGCTGTTGCCGGCGAAGGAGCCGCTGCGAAACGCGCCGGCGCCGATCGCGGCCGAACGGAAGCCACCGCCGCTAATGGCCGCGGCGCGGAAACCACCGCCGCCCATCCCGATGCCGCCGCCATGGAAGCCGCCAAACCCGCCACCGTGGAAACCGCCACCGCCGCCGTGGAAGCCGCCGCCTCCACCAAAGCCGCCACGGGCCGAGGCCGCACCCGGCAGCAAGGCAACCGAAGCAACCGCAATCAGCGCGATCATCGCTTTACGTAACATCACCCATCCCTCCGTGATCACTCGCGTTTCAAACGCTCGACGGATCTTCACAGATCCCACACCAAATCTAGGACCAGTTTCCGGAGATCGCTTGGTCTATTTGCTCACTTCTCCGCGACCCCGCGACGCCAAGTCAGCAGCCGCGGGCAGCACCGCCAGCACCTTGGGCAAACGCATCCACCGGCGACGCCAGGATTGCGATCGCGGTGACCATAGCTGTCGTCGATGCCCTTTTCATCGCCGATCTCCTTTTCAATTCTAACCGCAGCACGAAGCGCTTGTTCCCTTCCGGAACAAATTCGACCGACAATCATTGAGGCAGTATTCGGGAGCGGGGAGCCGAGGTCGCTTGCGCAAACTGATCGCCTTTGACGACGACACCTTGGCAAAGCTCAAGCAGCTTGCGCGCGACAGGATGGCGACGTTTCAGGAGCTGGCGGACGAGGCGTTTGCCGACCTCTTGAGGAAGCACGGCATTCCCCTCGACCTGAAGGATGCGCTGCGCAAGAGCGCCGCGATCGAGCCGGCGCCGACCAAAGGCAAGGCGCGATCAGCTCCGGTGCGAAAAGCGAAATCGTGACGGCCGGCCCAATTGGTTTGGGGCCGGCAGCCCCGATCCAAGACGCTGCCGTCGTCAGCCGATCTTCTTCAGTCCGTTTTTGAATCGCGGTCCGTTGAGCGCGTAGAATTTCGCAGCACTTCCCATCGCCGTGACCTGCTCGGGCGACAGCGTGCGGATCACGCGCGCGGGCGAACCGATGATCAGGGAATGCTCGGGATATTCCTTGCCCTCGGTGATGACGGATCCCGCGCCGACGATGCTGCCGCGGCCGATTCTGGCGCCGTTCATCACGATCGAACCCATCCCGACCAGCGCGCCGTCCTCGAGCGTGCAGCCGTGCAGGATGACGTTGTGGCCGACCGTGCAGTTCTTTCCGATCGTGAGCGGAAAGCCGCGGTCGGTGTGGCAGGTCGAATTGTCCTGCACGTTCGACCCTTCGCCGATCTCGATCCACTCGTTGTCGCCGCGCAATACCGCGCCGAACCAGACGCTGGCCGAACTCTTGAGGCGCACCTTGCCGATCACGGTGGCGGTATCGGCGATAAAATAGTTTCCGTCCGCGGGAAGATCGGGCGCCTGCCCGTCGAGTTCGTAGATCGCCATCAAAATCTCCTGTTCGCGGAGACCTTATAGCGTTTTCGAGCGAGGTGGATACCGGTTCGCGCCAAGAAAACGCGTCCCAAAAGCCGGACCAGAACCGGTCAGGTTCTAGGCCAGCACCCCGGCGGCGCGCAGCGTCATCACGAAAAACGTGCCGGACATCAGGCTCCAGAACCCGGCAATAACGGTCGCCATCATCACGAATTCAAAGCGGCGGCGTTCGATCTTGGCGCCGCGCAGCGTGTTGCGCATGATGATGAAGGGCGCGGCAAACACCAGGAACGGCACCGCGGCAAATGTCTTCGGCGCCACGCCCTGCTGCAACAGCCCGAAACCCGCGGGCCGCTCGGCCATGGCCTGGTAGCCGCTGGAAAGCGCGCCAGCCAGCGCAAAGCCGATGCAAAGGGAAAACAGGGAATTCAACGCATCGGGGGACATGGACACTTCCGCTACTCGACAAACTGCGCCCTGCTTTCGCAAAATTGGCGGCCTGCCGCCACAGCATCCTTAAGGAAAGGTTAACAGCAGGCCGACGCAACCCCGTTTGCGCATGGCTCGCGGCGCCGTGACTTCGGTGAAATCATGCGGAAATCGGCGGGCGCATGGCATATTCGGGCACTGATTCGGCGTTAGCTTCGAACCCTACGATGCCTTGTTCATGACCTTGCTTTCGACCGCCCAGCACATCGCCCGCGACACCCGCAAGGACCCGCGCGGCCACATGACCCTGATCATGGTCGCGAGCACGCTCACCGTCGGCGCGATCGCACTGGTCGCCTATCTGCTGTGGCCGACCTGGGCAAACGATCCCTCGAGCGGACCGGCACGATTGCCGGTCAGCATCGGCGCGACCTTGTTCAATGTGCCGACGACGGCGGTTCGCATGAAAATCCAGCGCCATACCGGCCCGCAGGAGCGCGTCGATCTCAGCTTCAGCTACCCTTCGCTCGAACCGCCCGAGGCGCCGAAACACGTCAGCGCCGACACGGTCGAGGAACAGCCGCAGCCGATCGACCGGATATTCCTGTCGATATCGGCGCACCACGACACACTGGCGCCCGACACCCGCGTCCGCACCATCTATCCGCGCTATCTGGAGCAGGCCGCAACGGCGATCGATGACGGATTGTCGATGCGCGCGTTTCGCGACGGCTCGCCCTACAGCAACGAAGACCTGTTCCTGGCGAATGCGCCAGGCCTCAGCGCGCGCTGCACGCGCGATGGTGCTACGCCTGGAATGTGCCTGAGCGAGCGCCGGGTCGACGGCGCCGACCTGACGTTCCGCTTTCCACGCAGCTGGCTTGGACAATGGCGCGATGTCGCAGGTGCAATGGACCGTCTGACGGTGCAGTTGCACGGGCCGAAGGGATAGCGGCGGCTACGCCGCGCCTCACCCCTGATCGGCCAGATCTTCTTCGAGGATCGCCATCTGAAACTGGAACGAGCGATCGTCGTCTTCGTCGTCGACGAACAGCACGCCGATGAACTCCTCGCCGATATAAACCTCGGCCGAGTCATCCTTTTTGGGCCGCGGCACAACGCGAATCTTGGGATTGCCGAACACGCGCTTGAGATAGGCGTCGAGCTTCCTGACTTCCTGAACGTCCACGGCAGTCTCCAATCGGATCTTTGGGTTTCCGGGGAGTTTTAGGACGAGATGGCGCAGACCGCCAGAGCCTTTTCGGTCTCGAAAGGACGGTATCTGCGCCAAATTCCCGATATCAGAACGTCTTATCAGAATGCCTTGGATCAAAGCCCGATCGCGTTGAGCATCTGGTCCATGGTGCGTGATGGCTCGGCACAGCCGGCCTCGCCGACGATCTTGGCGGGAACGCCTGCCACGGTGACGTTATGAGGCACCGGCTTGACCACCACGGAGCCTGCGGCAATGCGCGCGCAGTGACCGATCTCGATATTGCCGAGAATTTTCGCGCCCGCCCCTATCAGGACGCCGTGGCGAATCTTGGGATGGCGATCCTCATTCTCCTTGCCGGTGCCGCCCAGCGTGACGCCGTGCAGGATCGAAACGTCGTCATCGATGACAGCGGTCTCGCCGCAGACGAAGCCGGTAGCGTGGTCGAGGAAAATACCGCGGCCGATTTTCGCCGCCGGATTGATGTCGGTCTGGAACGCAGCCGACGATTGGCTTTGCAGATAAAAGGCGAAATCCTTGCGGCCCTTCTTGTAGAGCCAGTGCGCCAGCCGATGGGTCTGCAGCGCGTGAAAGCCCTTGAAGTAGAGCAAGGGATCGATGAAGCGCGTGGTCGCGGGATCACGGTCATAGACCGCCACCATGTCGGCGCGGAACGCGTTGCCGAGATCGGGCTCGTCGCGCAGCGCCTCGTCATAGGTCTGGCGGATCAGATCGCCCGACAGCGCCGAGTGGTCGAGCCGCTCGGCCAGGCGATGGACCACCGCGTCTTCGAGCCGTTCGTGATGCAGCACGGTCGAATAGATGAAGGAGGCAAGCTCGGGCTCGCGGCGGACGATGTCCTCCGCCTCGCCTCGCACGCGATCCCAGATCGGATCGAGCGCCGCCAGTTTCGCACCCTGCGGATTGACCTGATGCACTGCCATGGGTTGCTCTCGCGATTATTTGGTTGACGCATTATAGCACGGCCGGCGAACGACTGTCCCGGGCGGGCGGTCGGCAAAGTAAACCCGATCCGAACGCCTGCCCGGAAGACGTCACACCCAAGTGGTCGGGATTTTAGGGAAATCAAGCCGGGGGGCGTCCGACTATTGGCGGATTTCCGCTGGGCGGCCATCCCGGGCATGCTGGCCCAAATGGGGGAAAGCCACATCAACACGCAGATTTTACGTGCTGGGATCACCGACTCGCGGTCGGTCTGGATCGCGGCCCTCGCCATCCCCCTGATGCTGCTCGCCCCCGCCCTGTGGAACGGCTATCCGCTGCTCCAGTGGGATACCGGCGGCTATCTGGCGCGCTGGTATGAGGGCTATCTGGTGCCGAGCCGCTCCACCGTGTTCGGCCTCTATCTGCATTTCGGCGAAGATTCGGGTTTCTGGATCAATCTCGGGATCCAGGCGCTGGCGACGCTGTGGATCGTGCAGCTGACGCTGCGGGTGCTCGGCATGGCGCGGCCGTTGCGGCTGCTGGCGATCGGGCTTGCGCTGATCCTGACCACGGCACTGCCGTGGCTCGCCAGCATGCTGCTGACCGACATCTTTGCCGGCCTTTCGGTGCTGTCGCTCTTTATCCTGGTCCTGCACGGCGACAGGATTTCGACGGTCGAAAAAATCTCGTTGTTCGCCTTCACGGCCTTCGCCGCGGCCACGCACAGCGCAACGCTGGCGGTGCTGCTCGGACTATGTGGCGTCGGTTGGATGGCGCGACCCTTCCTGCGCGGGCGGATTTCCGTCTCCGGACTGGCGCAGGGCAGCCTCACCATCGTCGCCGGTGCGGCCATGCTGCTGTCGGCCAATTTCGCATTGTCGGGACAATTGGCCTGGACGCCCGGCGGGTACGGCGTCGCGTTCGGACGGATGCTGCAGGATGGCATCGTGACGCAATATCTGAGGGATCATTGCCCGCAGCAAAAGCTGAAACTCTGCCCCTATCGCGACCAACTGCCGGCTACCGCCGACCAGTTCCTGTGGGGCAACAGCATGTTCAACACGCTTGGCCGCTTCAAGGGGCTGAACGACGAGATGGGTTTCATCGTGGTGCGTTCGCTCGCGGAATATCCGGCCTGGCAGGCCGAGGCCGCGCTGGTCGCGACCGCGCAGCAACTGCACGCAGGTCGCCACCGGCGAAGGCACCAATGCCTGGATCGGCCATACCTACGGCATCATCGAGCGCTATATCCCCTCGCAGGTGAAGCCGATGCGCGCCGCGCGTCAGCAGCAATGGCACTTCGACTTCACCGCCATCAACCGCGTCCACGTCCCGGTCGCGCTCGCCTCGATGGTGCTGGTCGCGCTGCTGTTCGCGGCAGGCTTGCGGCGCGGCCGGCTCGACGATCTCACGCTGCTCGCCGCGACCGTCTCGCTTGCCCTGCTCGGCAACGCCTTCATCTGCGGCGTGATCTCCGGCCCGCACGATCGCTACGGCGCGCGCATGGTCTGGATCGCGACGTTGGTGGTGCTGATCGCCACCGTCAGATATTTCGACGGCGAGACCGAGCCGGACGAGCGTCACGCTCGGCGTGACAGGAATTCGAGCGACGCCTGACTTGTAGACCTTGTCGCCGACCGCGCGCATGTGATCGCGGTTCGGAATGTCGAGCACTTCCGAGCCCGGAATGATCTTGCCGAGCGCTGCCGCCGAGCCCGCGATCTCGTCCTTGCTGCCGACCGCGATCAGCACCGGCACGTCGATGCCGGCGGCCTCCTCGCGCGTCATCAGCCGCCGCGAGCCGCGCAGGCAGGCGGCGAGCGCCCGGCGGTCGGAGCGGGTCTGGTCGGCGAAGGCGCGAAAGGTCCGCCCGACCGGATCGGTGACGTCATCGAGCGACGGCGCCTCCAGCGCGTCGCGACGTTCTCGCCGGGGCCGCCGCCCTCGATCAGCCCGATGCCGATGCCGCCGAGGATCGCCGAGCGCAGCCGCTGCGGCTGATTCGGCGCGCGAGCACGGCCGTCATCCGCGAGCCCAGCGAATAGCCCATGACGTCGGCGCGCGCGATCTGCAGATGATCCATCAGCGCGATGACATCGCCGGCCATGATGGCGATGTCGTATTGCGCGGCATCGTAGAGCTTGGCGGAATCGCCATGGCCGCGATTGTCGAGCGCGATGACGCGGCGGCCGTTCTTCTTCAGTTCGGAGACCCAGGTCGGATAGACCCAGTTCACGTTCTTGCTCGAGGCAAAGCCGTGCACGAGCACGATCGGATCGCCCTCGCCTTCGTCGAGATAGGCAATTTCAACAGCGCCGTTGTGAAAACTCGGCATCAGTCAATTCCATATCTTTGGGGATCGAGGATGGGCGATCGAGCAATGACCGCAAGCTTAGCCGTGCGCGAGCGCGCTTGCCAGCGGGACTTGCGGGAGCGTGCCGCGGCCGCCGCGAGCTGCTTCCGCAGCCGCCGCGCCTTCTTGCGCCGCAGCCACGCCTCGGTCAGCGCGTTCGGTGGTCGCCTTGATCGACGACAGCAAGCCGAACAGCGCCAGCAGCGCGCCGAACACCCACATCGTGCAGATCGAACGCGCCGGCGGCCAGCAGCAGCGCGCCGCGGCCGAGCAGTTTCAGGATCGCGCGGGTCTGGCCGCCCTTGGATTCCGCCAGCCGCGCGGCGCGCGCGACATCCTTCGGGCCTTCGGCGATCTGCAGCGTATCGAGCGCGCCGCGCGTGCCGGCCTTCTCGCCGACGCGCCCGACGTCCTTGGCGAGCCGCACCAGCGCGCCGGCCTTCTCGGCGCGGAACGCGGCCTTGATCGCGCTGACGGTCTCGCCCGGCCGCAGCACCGAGCCGGAGGCGACCGCCTGCTGCAGCATCGGCGCATCGACGACCTCGCGCGCCGAGCGGCCGGCCCATTCCGTCAGCCCCTCGCCGAGCCGCCCGACCTTGCGGGCATCCTTGACCAGCGTCAGACCGGCGCGCACCGGCGCCAGCGCCGCCGACCGAGACATAGGTCGCCGCGGTCACCGCAAGGCCCGCGGTGGCAAGGCCCAGCACCAGGCGATCGGTGTCCTCGCCCATCGCCAGGTGCTTGCCTTCGCGCACCACGTCGCGGATATCGCCGAACACGAAGAGATCGCCGGCGACCGTGCCGGACAGGCTCGCGACGTCGTCGGCGTTGCCGGTCACGAGGCCGGTGGCAAAGCGCTTGGCGAAATGCGAGGTGGAATTTTCCTCGGTGACGGCATCGCTGACCCGCGTCGACAGCTCGTCGCTGAGCGCAATATTCTTCTCGCGCGCGAGTTCGACAAAGCTCTCGGCGAGATCGGCGTCGCCGGCGGCCAGCGCGGCCTCGATATTCTCCGCGACCAGCGCCGGGTTATTCCGCAGAGCAGAATTGAGCTGGAGATCGGCCAGTGCCGCCGGATCGTCCTGCGCCGCCAGAATCGCAGCCGGCGTCGCGCGCATGCGGCGCAACAGCGCGAGCGCCACGGCGCGCACACCGCCATACCAGCCAGCGCCAGACCGATCCGCAACCGTTTCATGCCGAAAAATCCCTGGGTTTTCGCTGCCCTCGACATGAGTATGCCGCTTTTAGCGACACAACGGCCCCGACGAAAGAAGGGCTTCTCTGGGACGACAAGATTGTGTCGAATTTGCATGAGCAAATGAGCGGATCGGGGCTCGAAGGTCCGCTCTAGGAATCAACTGCACCCGCCAGTATGGTGCGCGGCATTTCGATGCTGCCGCGTCGTGTCTGATTGCGTCCGTCCGTCATTGCCATCCAAGGTGAAACTGATGTCCGACCATGTCGTTCCGCACTTCCACAACGATGCCGGCGTCTCCGTGATCGAGATCGGCTCGCAGGAATTCATGTGCGTGGGCGCCAATCCGCCGTTCGATCATCCGCATGTGTTCCTCGATCTCGGCAACGACAACGAGATCATCTGCCCCTATTGCTCGACGCTGTATCGCTTTGCCGCCGACCTCGCCGCCGGCGAAGCCCGGCCGCCGGAATGCGTGCTGAAGGACAAGGTCGCCTGATCGGCTCGGTGGCGGCGTCGCGCACCATCTTCGTCGCCGGTGCCGGGATCGGGGGACTGACCGCGTCGCTGGCGCTGGCGGCCCAAGGCTTTCGCGTCGTCGTGCTGGAAAAGGCCGAGCGGCTCGAGGAAGTCGGCGCCGGCCTGCAACTTGTCGCCCAATGCCAGCCGCGTCCTGATCGATCTCGGCCTGAAGCCGCGGCTCGGCCGCCCGCGCCGTGACGCCCGACGCCATCAGCATCATGAGCGCGCGCGCCGGCGGCGAGATCGCCCGCCTGCCGCTCGGCGAAGCCGCCTCGCTGCGCGCCGGCGCGCCCTATTGGGTGATGCATCGCGCCGATCTGCAGGCGGCGCTGCAGGCCGCGGTCAACGACCATCCCGACATCGACTTGCGGCTCGGCTGCCAGTTCGAGGACGTGACCGCGCACGCCAAGGGACTGACGGTGGTCCAGCGCAGCGGCAACGCGCGGCAGCAGGAACTGGCGCTGGCGCTGATCGGCGCCGACGGCATCTGGTCGACGGTGCGGCATCATCTGTTTCCGGAGGTGCAGCCGCAATTCTCCGGGCTGATCGCCTGGCGCGGCACGCTCGATGCCACCGCAGTTGCCGCGCGAATATACCTCGCGCGCGGGTGCAGCTCTGGATGGGCCCGAACGCGCATCTGGTCGCCTATCCGATCTCCGGCGCGCGGCAGATCAACGTCGTCGCCGTGGTGCCGGGCACCTGGAACCGGCCGGGCTGGAGCGCGCCGGGCGACGGCAACGAAATCAAGAACGCGTTCGTCGTCGCGATGGCCGCGCGACCGCGCGGATGCTGATCGGCGCGGTCGACGAATGGCGGAAATGGGCGCTGTTCACGGTGCCCGATGGCGGCGAATGGAGCGAGGGCGCGATCGCGCTGCTCGGCGACGCCGCGCATGCGATGCTGCCGTTCGCCGCGCAGGGCGCGGGCATGGCGATCGAGGATGCCGCGGTGCTCGCCAAGTGCTAAGCGAGAGCGCCGGCGAAAATACCGCCGGCATCCCGGCGGCCCTGAAGCGCTATGCCAGACTGCGCCGCGCGCGGGTATTGCGGGTCCAGCGCGCCGCACGACGGCAGGGGCGCATCTATCATCTGACCGGCCCGTTGGCGTTCGCGCGCGACCTCACCATCAAGGCGATGGGCCCACACCGGATGCTGGCGCGGCAGGACTGGATCTACGACTGGCGAGCGTGAGAAAGCGTGCGCGCGCGGCTCAATATACCGCGCCGCCGGCACGCGACGGTCCGCCCTTGGCGCCCGGCCCGCGGAGTTCGCGCCGGAGGCGTCGCCGCGGCGGCTGGCGCTGCCGCCGGTGTTTCGTGGCACTTGTTGCGCTGCCAGGCCTCCTCGGCGAGCTTGGACTGGCCGCGGACCGAGATATAGTCGTTACGATAGGCGAGCTCGGCCACCACCGGCCCGGCGACGCCGGTTTCGGCCTTCGCCATCAGGCCCTGCAATTCGGCCGCACGCGTCGGCCAGGCTCTTGCGTTCGCGCCTCCAGTTGCTTGCATTCGTAGAGATCGTATTTGGCGGGATCGGCGAAGGCCGGCGACAGGTTGTCGCCGACCTGCGGCGCAGCCGGAAAGCCCGGTAGCGAGCGCAAACAGCGCCAGCACCGCAACGGCGCGCAAAACAGGCTGGCGATGGGACAGGCGAGACGACATCGGACCTTCGTATACAGACAATATTGAGATTGCCTAAAGCAAGGCGAGGTGTCCGCATTGAGGCTTTGCTTTGGCGCGCAAGGTCCCTTAAGGAAAGGCGCGCCAACGGCCAGGATTATCCCGTTTCCCCTTCGCCGGTAAACGCGCTAAGTATCTGATCTCCTGACTAAAGCGGACGTGGCGGAACTGGTAGACGCAAGGGACTTAAAATCCCTCGATGGCAACGTCGTGTGGGTTCGAGTCCCACCGCCCGCACCAGCCTTCGCTCGCGTGCGAGCAAGGCTGCCGCACCGGAGCCTCTCGGCGAAGGCGGGCTTGTATCTGCGAGCTACGGCTGGCAGGCCACACCGCCCTGGCGGGCTACGCGTGGCGCAGCCACGCCAGACCGGTAGGGCGAAGCGTGTCCGGCGTAGCTTGAGCGCAGTGAAAGCGAAGACGGACTGTGCGAGGCAAAGCAGCGGCCTTGTAGCAGATTGAGTCCGCTCGCTGCGGCCCGCTGCGTGGCCACCTCACATTTTCGCGAATGTAGCCGGGTTCACAGTCTGCGATCACGCCGAGGCATAATCTGTGCCTGCCTGAGACCACGACCGCGTTTTGCGGCCGTCAAATCCCAAGACCTGCTGTTGGAGATGAGACGATGGCCATTGCAGAGCAGAATCATTTTGCAACCGAAAAAGTCCGAAATCATGATGCGTCGATCGCGCTGGGCTACCTGACACTGGCAATCATTTTCCTGGTCGTGCTGTATTTGGCGTCGACCTCGCCCGGAACGGCTTCCGGCGATTTCTCCTGGATGGTCGCATTTCCGTAGTCCGAATCTTTTCGAGCGGTCGGGCCGCTCTACCCTTTGACAAACACCAAAACCCCATTCGCCGGGATCACGATCGCTGCCGAGGTCGCAAAGCCGTGGAGCGCCCTGCCCCCGGCGGTGATGCCGCCGCCGTTGCCGGCCGCCTGCGGATTGATCCAGTGGTCGTAGACGTCGCTGTTGAAGCGCTCCTTCCACACGCCGCCGGCCGGAAACCCGATCTCGTAACCGGTCCTTGTCGTCTCCGCGAAAGAGGCAACGACGATAACGTCGTCGCCGCTGCCCTCGCGCCAGCGATGATAGGCCATCACCCGGTCCTTGTCGGAATAGTAAAACGCATGCACGCGATCGCTCCGCAGCGCCGGCAGATCGCGGCGGAGACGAATGAGGTCCCGCGTAAAACGCAGATGATCCCGCATGGTGGAATCCGACGGCGTATCAAGGCCGCTCCACGAGAGGATATTTGGTCCGTCTGGAAGGACGTCCCACGGCATGTCCTCCAAGAATTCCTGGCCCATGAAGATCTGGGGAATGCCGGGCGCGGTCAGCAGAATGGCGGTCGCGACCCGGCTGCGGCTGCGCGCATACCAGGAGCGGTGGTTGGACGGATCGGCCAGCGCCGGCAGCCGCGGCTGCCGGTGAACCATGACGAGGTCGTGGTTCTCGACGCAGGTGACGGCGCGCCAGCCGTGGTCGAAACCGGGCGGATAAAGTGCTGAAGAAATCGCCGACATCGAGACGCCGGCGTTCGCCCCTGCCGAGGCAGCCCCCACCGCATCGCGCAGGACACTGCGGAGATAGTCGTGCTGCACCACGTCAAAGCCCATGCCGCCCGACTTCGGCTGGTGTTACGACGGGAACGGCGGATGCGGGAATGTCGGGAAATTCACCCGCCCAGAACTCAGCATTCTGCAAAATCCGGTTGCGAAGGCCGCGCAGGTTCGAGGTCAATGCACGACAGAATTCCCACCCGCTGCCCTGACTGGTCGAGATCAGCGTAGAGATCTCGTCATAGCGGAAACCGTCGGCATGAAACTCCTCGAGATAATACCGCGCATTGTCGATGAGAAATTTCGAGACATCGGCGTTCCACAGCGCAAAGGCGAGCCCGCCGGTGCCGCGATCCTGATCGGTGAAATAGAGACTGTCGTTGTTGTTGCCGCCATTGTAGCGGCGGTCCATGTAATATAGGCAATTGTCGTCGAACTGGCCGCCGGCCGAAAAGCCGCCGGCGTGATTGTAGACCACGTCGAAAACGACGGCGATGCCCGAGAGATGGCAGAGGTCGACCAGCGCCTTGAGCTGCCCCGGTCCGGACTGGATATCCGCAAGCGTGACCGGAGACCGCTGCTTGGCGGCGTAGAGCTCGTTGAGTCCCGCCAGATAGACCGGCAAATTCTCGACCGCGACATAGGGGAAGTCGGGCGAGAACAGATCCGCGCCGCCATAACCCATGTTCGGATTGGACTCCTGCTCGTCGACCGGAAGCGGCTGCAGGACATTGATGCCGAGATCGGCGAGGTAGGGAATCTTGAGCGCGACGTCGAGGAAGTTCGAGCACACGCCCGGCCGCAGAATCGCGAAGGTGCCGACATGCAACTGGTAGACGACCATGTCGGAGAAATCGGGTGTCACGAAACCCGGTCGTGCCAGGGAAAGCCGTCGGCGGCGCGCAGGATGCCAAAACAGTTCGGAAAGTTGTCGGGATCAAGCTCGCGCGCGTAGGGATCGCGCTTGTAGCCGCTCGATCCCGCGCCATGAACCCAGAAGCGATAGCGGTCGCCGTCGCGCGCACGGTCCTGGTATCCGGTCCAGTAACCCCGCTCATCCTTTTGCAGCAAGCGATCGCCCGTCAATTGATCGAAGACCTGACCGCCAAGATTGCCGTGCAGATAAACCGCCGCGGCTTGCGGCGCCCAGACCCGAAACGCTGCGCCGCCGGCGCAAAGCGTGGCGCCGGTTGGCGTTTGCGGAGAAATGTGCTGCTGCGAAAGCACCGGGTTCTCCCGTTGCACAATTATCGACGCCACCTGCCTCATTGCATCAGCATCGGATCCAATGTTTTCAGCATTGCACAACCAGGGGCTGCCGGCCAGCGCGGCGGTCCTTTTCCGCTGACGCCGAAGATCAAAACTTCGTTTCCGCGATGGACCGATCGGATGGGCGCATCTAAGATCGCAGCATGCCCGCGCTCGAACAAATCACGATTCAACCCGGCCTGACCTTCGATGCGCTGACAGCCGGCGAGCATGGTGCGCCGCTGGTGTTGCTGCTGCACGGCTTTGCGGAATCGATGAACTGTTGGCGTGCGCAGGTCACCGCGCTCGGCGATGCCGGCTATCGCGCCGTCGCGCCGGGCCAGCGCGGCTATTCGCCGGGCGCGCGGCCGGATCCGGGCGATGCTTCGAACTATCACATCGACCGCTTGATGGACGACGCGATGGCGCTCGCGGCGGCCACAGGCTACGGCGACGCGCGCCTTCATCTCGTCGGCCACGATTGGGGCGGCAGCATCGCCTGGGCACTGGCCGAGCGTCATCACGCCCGGGTGGCGTCGCTTACCGTTCTCTCGCGACCGCACCCGAACGCGTTCAACCGCGCGCTGCACATGATCGACGGCGATCAGGCACAGCGCTCGCGGCACCACAAGGCGTTTCTCGAGCCGGATGCCGCCGATATGGTGCTTGCCGACGATGCCAAATGGCTGCGCGAGCGCCTGGCCGCCAATGGCGTTCCCGCTGCCGCCATCGAGGCGCACCTCGCCGTGCTCGGCAACAAGGACGCGATGGAAGCAGCGTTGGCCTGGTACCGCGCACGCGGTGCGATCCGCGGTCCCCTCGGCCCGACCCGCGTGCCCACGCTCTTCATCTGGGGCGACGCCGACGATACCGTCGGGCGCGTCGCCGCCGAAGGCACGGTGGATTTCATCGCGGCGCCCTATCGCTTCGAGGTGCTACCCGGCGTCGGGCATTTTGCGGCGGATCAGGCGCCCGATCGGGTCTGCGAATTATTGCTGGAGCACCTCAAGACGTTTCCCGTATGACGCGCACGCCGGGCGGCACCCCATCCTCTCCGCCGATCATTTACAATTGCAATTTAAAGATGCATGCTTGCCAAGGCTGAACAAACCCGGACTGCAGGACGCAAACCAGCGGCCGATCAAGCAACTGTCGTGATCGAAAGGTATTGAAATGACCGGCTCGGGCGGGCCGGACCAACCTGCCCACTGCAAGAGCCCCGGGCCCGAACGTCGAGAACTCCGTGCATTTTGGGAGATGGATCGATGGCGAAAAAAGCGAAAAGTTCGAAGCGCCCCGCCAAAAAGCCCGCGCCTTCAAAGGCGGGTAAATCGGGCAATGCGGCGTCAGCGACGTTGCGATACGCCCACCCGTTTTTCACCACGACACCGGTCGAGCACCGCACGGTCAGTGCGAAGACCGGGACGACGAGTCTCGCGCAGTTCGCCGCGAAAAAACTGGGTCCGATCCCAGCGCCGAAGCGAAACGCCATGATGCAGCTACAGGACATCATTGGCGGGCCGGGCACCGGTGAAATCCAGAATGCCGGCGCCATCAAACTTCATGTCATCGGCGACAGCGGCAGATCCGGCGGCGACAGCACTCCGCAAGACCAGGTGGCTCAAGCCATGACCGCCGATTACGACGCGGCGGCCCACGGACACAATCCCGCATTGCTCCTGCATCTCGGCGACGTCATTTACGGCCACCAGAAGGCCGCCCTGTATCGCGATGAGTTCTATCGGCCCTACATGAAATATCCCGGCAAGATCATCGCGATTCCCGGAAACCACGACGGCGAAACGTTCGCAGGCACCGACCCGGTACCGCTGAAGGAATTCCTCAACAATTTTTGCGCCACCACCGCCGCGGTCCCGCCGATTGCCGGAAATGTCCGCATCTTCCGCGAAACGATGACGCAGCCCGGGGTCTACTGGATGTTGTCGGCGCCGTTCGTGAACGTCATCGGGCTTTATTCCAATATCGCGGAAGGCCCCGGCAATCTGTTGGGCGCGAGCGGCGACGATCAGCAGATCAAATGGCTGACGAAGACGCTGTCAGGTCTCAAGCACGCGCCCGACCATAAGGCGCTGGTGATCGCGACGCACCATCCTCCCTTCAGTTCGGGAGGCCACGGTCCGAGCAAGGACATGCTGGCCCAGATCGACAAGGCCTGCAACGACGCCGGCCTCGCTCCGCACGCGATGCTGGCGGGCCATTCGCACAATTATCAGCGCTACACCCGAACGGCAAAAATCGGCGGCGCCCAGGACGTGCAAATTCCTTATCTGGTGGCCGGATGCGGCGGGCACGCCGCAACCTCCGTCACGGCCGCAAACCACCAGCATATCGGGGAGACCGTCTTTGAAAAATCGATGAAAGGATTTGGCTATCTTGCCGTGACGGCAAACAAGACGCAGCTCTCGATCGAGATGATCGAGACCACCGATGGCGCCAAGAAGTCATTCGACAAGGTGACCGTCGACATCGCCGGTCACAGGATAAGCTAGGGCCTGTTCGGCTCCGCGACGATCGCCGTTGATGGCCCAAACAAAAACGCGACGGAAGATTTCTCTTCCGTCGCGTTGTCGTATTCGGGGTACGGCCCTGCCCTATTCCGACTTGTCGATATTCCAGAAGATCGGCGTCGCCGGGCCGTCGAGCACGCCGGACAGCGATTTCCGCCATGCGCTCGGCGCGAGATATTGCCCGAGCGGAACATAGATCACCTGATCGTAGGCTTCCTTCTGGATGTCGGCGGCGATCTTCTTCTGCTCCTCGGGCGAGGCCGAACGCGCGAAGGCGTCCTTCAACTGTTCGATCTTGGCGTCTTCGGCCCAGCCGAACCAGCCGCCATTCTTGCCGCTGCCGCCGATCGAGAAGTTGGCGATCGGGTTGACGACGTCGGCGCCGACCCAGTTGGTGAAGAACATGTTCCAGCCGCCCTCCTTCGGCGGCTTCTGGCTGGCGCGGCGGGTCACCACGGTCTGCCAGTCGGTGGCCTGCAGGTCGACCTTGAAGCCGGCTTCGCGCAGCAGCTGCGCCGCCACGATCGGCTGCGCCTTCAGCGTCACGACGTCGCCGGGCGCCATGATCACGACCGGCGTGCCGTCATAGCCGGATTCGGCGAGCACCTTTTTCGCTTCCGCCATGCCGTTGCCCTTCACCAGCGTCTCTCCGCCGACCTCGGTCGCCAGCGGCGTGCCGCAGACGAAGAACGCACCGCAGATCTTGTAATATTCGGGATTGCCGACCAGCGCATCCAGCACGTCCTTCTGGTTGATCGCCAGCAGCGCCGCGCGGCGAACCTTGACGTTGTCGAACGGCGGATAGAGGAAGTTCATCCGGCCCAGCGTCTGGAAGCCGAGCTTGTTCAGCGTCTCGACCTTGAGTTCCTTGTTGGCGGCCAGCACGGGAAGAATATCGAACGACGGATTTTCCATGAAATCGATATCGCCGGACTGCAGCGCGTTCACCGCGGTCTGCGCATCCGCCATCGTGATCCATTCGACGCGATCGACCTTCACCACCTTGCCGCCGGAGGTCCAGCTCGCCGGCTCCTTGCGCGGCACATAGTCGGTGTTCTTTTCATAGACCGCCTTCACGCCGGGCTGGAATTCCGCCTGCACGAACTTGAACGGACCGGAGCCGATCTGCTCCTTCGATCTGCTGGCCGGCCGGCGTTTCCGCCATGACGCTTCGGCATCATGAACGGCACGTAGGACGACGGTTTGCCGATCGACTCCAGCACCAGCCCGTAGGGCTCCTTCAGTTTCAGCGTGATGGTCTTGGCGTCGGTCGCCTCGATGCTGGCGGTGAAATCCATCAGCTTCTGGCCCATGTTGTCGACCTTGCCCCAGCGCTTCAGCGAGGCGACGCAATCCTCCGCCGTCACCGGCGTGCCGTCATGCCACTTCAGGCCGTCGCGCAGCGTGAACGTGTAGGTCAGCTTGTCGTCGGAGACTTTCCAGTCCGCCATCTGCGGCTGGATCTTGAAGTTGGAGTCCGTGGCCAGCAGCGTGTCGTAGACCATGTAGCCGTGATCGCGCGTGATGTAGGCGGTGGTGAACACGGGATCGATGACGCGCAGATCGGAATGCATCACGGCGGTGATGGTCTTGCCGGCGGCAAACGCCTGCGACATCAGCGCCACCGAAAGCGCCGCGATGGATAACGCCGACGCTATCGCGGTGCGTTTCCAACTGAAGGTTTGGAACATTCGTGTCTCTCCTGACGTGAAACTGGTCAAAGCCCGCTTACTCGTTATGCATGCGGTTCGTTATTTAGGCGAACTAACATGCTGTAAGGCTTGCATATTCGAGACTTGCACCAAGCGTGTGGCGCGTCAATCCGGTTTTAGTCGAGATCAGACGTACACAAACGAATAGTGCGGGCTCGTCCATTTGACTTTACAAATCCGCCGCCGGCGACTTTCGTAACGCCGCGCAAGGGTGACCTCGCCCGCTGCAACGAAGAGAGAATTTTCATGAATCCCGCCAATCTTCCGTTTGATTCCGAGACCATGCTGCAAGGACTGCGCGGATGGGTGGAATGTGAAAGCCCGACCTGGGACGCCGCCGCCGTCGAGCGCATGCTCGATCTCGCCGCACGCGACATGGCGATCATGGGTGCGACCATCGAACGAATCGCCGGACGGCAGGGTTTTGCCGGCTGTGTCCGCGCCCGCTTTCCGCATCCGAAACAAGGCGAGCCGGGGATTTTGATTGCCGGCCACCTCGACACCGTGCATCCCGTCGGCACCATCGAGAAGCTGAAATGGCGGCGCGATGGCGGCAAATGTTTCGGCCCCGGCATCTTCGACATGAAGGGCGGCAATTACCTCACTTTGGAGGCGATCCGGCAATTGGCGCGGGCCGCGTTCACGACGCCGCTGCCGATCACGGTGCTGTTCACACCGGACGAGGAAGTCGGCACGCCTTCCACCCGCGACATCATCGAGGCGGAGGCGGCGCGCAACAAGTACGTGCTGGTGCCGGAGCCCGGCCGGCCCAACAACGGCGTCGTCACCGGGCGTTACGCGATCGCGCGCTTCAATCTCGAAGCCGTCGGCAAGCCGAGTCATGCCGGCGCTACGCTTTCCTCGGGCCGCTCGGCGATCCGCGAAATGGCGCGGCAAATCATTGCCATCGACGGCATGACGACGGAGGACTGCACCTTCTCGGTCGGCATCGTGCATGGCGGCCAATGGGTCAATTGCGTCGCCACCACCTGCACCGGCGAAGCGCTCAGCATGGCCAAGCGGCAGGCCGATCTCGACCGCGGCGTCGAGCGCGTGCTGGCGCTATCCGGCAGCGCCAATGACGTGACGTTCAAGGTGACGCGCGGCGTCACCCGGCCGGTGTGGGAGGCGGATGCCGGCACCCTGGCGCTGTATGAGAAGGCGCGCGGGCTGGCCAGGGACATGGGCTTCGAGCTTCCCCATGGCAGCGCCGGCGGCGGCTCCGACGGCAATTTTACAGGCGCGATGGGGATACCCACGCTCGACGGGCTCGGCGTCCGCGGGGCGGATGCACATACCCTCAACGAACATATCGAGATCGATAGCCTGGCCGAGCGCGGCCGGCTGATGGCTGGGCTGCTGGCGACGCTGGAGTGATAGGCCGTCGCCCTCCATTCGGTGAAGCCCGATGGCACGGGATTTGCTGACCTGCTAGGCTGCTGGTGGGGAACCTGGTTTGCGACCACCCAAACCCGGGGTGGCGCCCTTTATGATGGACAAGAATGCTCGGATATCTGCTTCGCCGGATTCTCGCCGCCGTCCCCGTGATGGGCGTCGTGGCGCTGTTCGTGTTTCTCCTGCTGCGGCTGACGCCCGGCGATCCCGCCGCGATTTTGGCCGGCGACAATGCGACCCCCGAACAGCTCGAGCGCATCCGCACCTCGCTCGGCCTCAATGAGCCGCTTTACGAGCAATTCTTCACCTGGGTCGGCAAGCTGCTGCATGGCGATCTCGGCGTGTCGCTGATTTCGAACGTGCCGGTGCTGAAAATGATCAGCCAGCGCGTCGAACCGTCGATCTCGATCGCGCTGTCCACCATCATCCTTTCGATCCTGGTCGCCGTCCCGCTCGGCGTCATCGCCGCGTGGAAGCACGGCACCTGGATCGACCGCTTCGTGATGGGATTGTCGGTGATCGGCTTTTCCGTGCCGGTGTTCGTGATCGGCTATGTCCTGATCCAGTTTTTTGCGATCGACCTGCGCTGGGTGCCGGTGCAGGGCTTCAAGAGCATCTCGGCGGGTTTTGGCCCGTTCTTCGAGCGCATCATCCTGCCGACCTGCACGCTGTCCTTTATCTATGTCGCGCTGATTGCGCGCATGACGCGCGCGTCGATGCTGGACGTGCTGGGCGAAGATTATGTCCGCACCGCCCGCGCCAAGGGCATCAATGAGACCGGCGTGCTGCTGCGCCACGCCCTGCGCAATGCCGCCGTGCCTGTGATCACCGTGATCGGGACGGGTTTTGCGCTGCTGATTTCGGGCGTCGTCGTCACCGAGAGCGTGTTCAACCTGCCCGGCATCGGCCGCCTTACCGTCGACGCCGTGCTGGCGCGCGACTATCCCGTGATCCAGGCGATGATCCTGCTGACGTCAGGCATCTATGTCGCCGTCAACCTTCTGATCGACCTCGCCTACACCCTGCTTGATCCCAGAATCCGCTACTGAGGCTCTAGATACCGATGGCGATCGAAACCCTTCCCGAACCCTCGATTCCGATTACGACGCCGTTCCGGCCAAAATTCGGATTCCTGACGGCGACGCCGATCATCGCGGTCGCGACAGTCTGTCTGGCGCTCGTCATCGCAGCGTCGGTCCTGGCGCCATGGCTGGCGCCGCACGATCCGCAATTGCTGGCACCCTCGCTGCGGCTCAAGCCGTCCAGCGCCCAGTTCCTGCTCGGCACCGACGGCTATGGCCGCGATGTGCTGTCGCGCATCCTTTATGGCGGGCGGATTTCGCTGCTGATCGGCCTCGGCGCCGCCGTGTTCTCGATCGGCATCGGGCTCGTGATCGGCCTCGTCTCCGGCTTCTTCAAGTGGATCGATGCCGTGATGATGCGTGTGATGGATGGGTTGATGGCGATGCCGAGCATTCTGCTCGCCATTGCCGTAGTGTCGCTGTCGGGCGCGAGCCTGATGACGGTGCTGGTCGCCATCACCATTCCCGAAATTCCGCGCGTGGCGCGACTGGTACGCTCCGTCGTGCTCACGGCGCGCGAGGAGCCCTATGTGGAGGCTGCGATCTCGGTCGGCTCCAGCCTGCCGAAAATCATGTGGCGGCATCTGATGCCGAACACGATCGCACCCTTGATCGTGCAAGGCACCTATATCGCCGCCTCCGCCATCCTCACCGAAGCCATCCTGTCGTTCCTCGGCGCCGGCATCAACCCGGAGACGCCGACCTGGGGCAACATCATGGCTGAGGGACGTGCCTATTTTCAGATCAAACCTTCGCTGATTTTCTGGCCCGGCCTGCTGCTGTCGATCGCGATCCTGAGCGTCAATCTGATCGGCGACGCCGCACGCGACGCGCTCGATCCCCGCATGAAACAGCGGGAGGGCGGCAAGTGAACGCGCCAAGCCCGAACCCGGTGGTTCTCGACATTGACAATCTCGTCGTCGGCCTCGGCAAGAGCCCCGGCGGCAGCCGCATCATCGACGGCCTTTCGCTCACGGTGAGCGAGGGCGAGACGCTGTGCCTGGTCGGCGAAAGCGGCTCCGGCAAGTCCGTGACCTCGCTGACCGTGATGGGGCTGTTGCAAAAGGGCGCATTGGTGCCCTCCGGCGGCAGCGTCAAGCTGGTCGGCGAACAACTGCTCACCGCCAGCGACCGGCGCTTGCGGCAATTGCGCGCCACCACCATGGCGATGATCTTTCAGGAGCCGATGACGGCGCTCAATCCGGTGGTCCCGGTCGGCCGCCAGATCGACGAGGTGTTGCGCGTCCACACCAATCTCGACGCCCGGGCGCGGCGCCAGAAGATCTTGGCGATGATGGAACAGGTGCGGCTGCCCGAGGTCGAGCGCATCTTCGGCTCCTACCCACACCGGCTGTCCGGCGGCCAGCGCCAGCGCATCATGATCGCGATGGCACTGGTGCTGGAGCCAAAGCTCCTCATCGCGGACGAGCCGACCACGGCGCTCGACGTCACCACCCAAAAGCAGATCCTGACCCTGATCCGCGATCTGCAGCGTGAACACGGCACCGCGGTGCTCTTCATCACCCATGACATGGGCGTGGTGGCCGAGATCGCCGACCGCGTTGCAGTGATGCGCCACGGCCGGCTGGTCGAAACCGGCGCGCTCGACGCCATCCTGCGTCAGCCGACGATGGAATATACCCGTAATCTGTTGTCGGCGGTGCCGAGCCTGGTGCCGCGCGCGCCGCGCGAAGAGACTAAGGAACCCGTGGTGCTGGAAGCCAACGAGCTCGGCAAGGTCTATCGCGAGCGCTCCTTCTTCGGCAAGGCGCGCGAGGTCACCGCCGCCAAGGATGTGACGTTGACGTTGCGCAAGGGCCGCACCCTCGGCATCGTCGGCGAAAGCGGCTCCGGCAAATCGACCGTGGCGCGCTGCATCGTCCGCCTGATCGACCCGACCTCCGGCGGCGTGCGGCTCGCGGGCCGCGAAATCTCCGACTTGTCGCGCCGGCTGTTGCAGCCGCACCGCAAGCGCATCCAGATCATCTTTCAGGACCCCTACCGCTCGCTCAATCCACGCGTCACCATCGGCGAGACCATCGCCGAAGGCCCGATCAACTACGGTATGCCGCGGGCAGACGCGCTGGCCAAGGCGCGCGAGCTGCTCGAACTGGTCGGTCTGCCGGCCGACGCGGTCTCGCGCTACCCGCATCAATTCTCCGGCGGCCAGCGCCAGCGCATTGCGATTGCGCGCGCGCTCGCGCTCGACCCGGACGTGCTGGTCGCGGACGAAGCGGTCTCCGCGCTCGACGTCTCCGTGCAGGCGCAGGTGCTTGAACTGCTCGATGAAATCCAGAGCCGTCTCGGCATCGCGCTGTTGTTCATCACCCATGATCTGCGCGTCGCGGCGCAAATCTGCGACGACGTTGCCGTGATGCAGCATGGCCGCATCGTGGAACAGGGACCGGCCGCCCAGGTCCTGACCCATCCGCAGCAGGCCTATACCCGCGCGCTGTTGGAAGCCGCACCCGGACGCGGCTGGGATTTTGCGAATTTTCGGCCGGTAGCGGCGGTTGCAGCGGAATAAGAAACGCTCGCCGCTATCGCCTGCTGAACTAATCCCCACGCCCATGCGGCATGCAAAACGGGATTGCTTCGTCGCTTGCGCTTCGCGCATTGACACGCTTATCGTCGCGCGCACGAACCACTGGCCGAGACCTGATTGATGACCCGCATCGCCGTTGGCGGCTTTCTGCACGAAACCAACACTTTTGCGCCGACAAAGGCGACGTATGAGGATTTCGTGCATGGGGGCGGCTGGCCGGCGATGGCGCACGGGCCTGATGTCCTCAAGGTTATGCGCAGGATCAATGTCGGGTTGGCCGGTTTTGTCGAAGCCGCCGAGACCAATCGCTGGGAACTGGTTCCGACGATCTCCTGCGCCGCCAGCCCCTCCGCCCACGTCACGCGGGACGCATTCGAGCGCATCGTCGCAGAGATGGTCGGCGGCATCGCCGCGGCCGGCCCGCTGGATGCAATCTATCTCGATCTGCATGGCGCGATGGTGACCGAGCACCTCGACGACGGCGAAGGCGAAATCCTCGCCCGCGTCCGCAAGCTGATCGGCAAGGAACTGCCGCTGGTCGTCAGCCTCGATTTGCATGCCAATGTGACGCCCAAAATGGTGGAACATGCCGACGCGCTGATTGCCTACCGGACCTACCCGCACGTCGATATGGCCGACACCGGCCGGGCGGCGGCCGATCATCTCGCGCTGATGCTGAAGACCAAGGCGCGGTTTGCAAAAGCCTTCCGGCAATTGGCGTTCCTGATTCCGATCAGCTGGCAGTGCACCAACGACCAGCCGACCAAGGGCATCTACCAAAAGCTCGCCGCGCTGCAGAGCGACGCGGTGCCGACACTGTCCTTTGCGCCCGGTTTTCCGGCGGCCGATTTCAGCGATTGCGGGCCCAGCGTATTCGCCTATGGCAAGACCCAGGCCGATGCCGATGCCGCCGCCGATAAACTGGTCGCGCTGATCGAAGGCCATGAGGACGATTTCGACGGCCGGATCTTTACACCCGACGAAGGTGTCCTCCACGCGATGGAACTGGCGAAGGGCGCCAGCAAGCCGATCATCATCGCCGACACCCAGGACAATCCCGGCGCCGGCGGCGATTCCGACACTACCGGCATGCTGCGCGCGCTGGTGCGGAACAAGGCGACCCGCGCAGCGCACGGCGTGATCTACGATCCGCATTCGGCCAAGGCGGCGCATGCTGCTGGCGTCGGCGCCAAGGTGACGCTGGCGCTGGGCGGCAAGTCCGGCATACCGGGCGATGCGCCGTACCGGGAAACCTTCGTCGTCGAAACGCTGTCGGATGGACAGTTCGTTGCGCCCGGTCCCTATTATGGCGGCCGTGACATGGATATGGGCCCGTCGGCATGCCTGCGGATCGGCGATGTCAGGGTGGTCGTGAGTTCGCACAAGGCGCAGCTCGCCGATCAGTCGATGTACCGCTATGTCGGCATCGAACCGACCGAGCAGTCGATCCTGGTCAACAAGAGTTCGGTGCATTTCCGCGCCGATTTCGAGCCGATCGCCGAGCGCCTTCTGATCTGTGCCGCACCCGGCGCGATGCCGGCGGATACCGCTTCGCTGCCCTGGACGCGGCTGCGTCCGGGCATCCGCATCAAGCCGAACGGCTCGCCCTTCGTTCCCGCCGCCAAGTCAAGCTCAACCGGATAACAGACATGCCCAATATCGACCGCATCGACGGCTTTGCCGACGAACTCACCGCCATTCGCCGCGATCTGCATGCGCATCCCGAAATCGGATTCGAGGAAGTGCGCACCTCGGGCATCGTCGCCGACAAGCTGAAGGGTTGGGGCATCGAGGTGCATCGCGGTCTCGGCGGCACCGGCGTGATCGGCGTGCTCAAGGGCAAGGGCACCGGGACAAAACGCATCGGCCTGCGCGCCGACATGGATGCGCTGCCGATGGAAGAGAACACCAATTTGCGTTGGCGCTCGACCATTCCCGGCCGCTTCCATGGCTGCGGCCATGACGGCCACACCACCATGCTGCTCGGCACCGCCCGCTATCTTGCCGAGACCAAAAATTTCGACGGCACCGTGCATTTCATCTTCCAGCCCGCTGAAGAAGGCCTCGGTGGCGCCCGCGCCATGATCAAGGACGGGCTGTTCGAGAAATTCCCCTGCGACGAGATCTACGGGCTGCACAACGCGCCCGATTTGAATCACGGCGAGATCGGGATCCTGCCCGGCCCGGCGATGGCCGGCGCCGATTTCTTCGACATCACCATCAACGGCTACGGCGCCCACGGCGCGATGCCGGAGCGCTCCAAGGATGCGGTCGTCATTGCCATGACGCTCGGCCAGGCGTTGCAGACCATCGTCAGCCGCAATGTCAGCCCCAACGAACCCGCGGTATTGTCGATCACCCAGATCCACGCCGGCTCGGCCTATAATGTCATTCCGGGCGAAGCGAAACTCTGCGGCACCGTCCGCGCCTTCTCCGACGAGGTGCGCGCGCTGATCCGCGAGCGGATGCGCGCGATCTGCGCCGGCATGGCCGCGGCCTTCCAGGTCGAGATCGTGGCCGATATCCGCGACACGTTCAGCGTGCTGGTCAACCAGGAAGAGCAATCCAGGGTGGTCGAGGCCGTGGCGCGCACCGTGGTCGATCCGGCAAAGGTCATCACGCGGACGCAGCCGAAGATGGGCAGCGAGGATTTCGCCGACATGATGCAGCGGGTGCCCGGCGCTTATTTCTGGGTCGGCCATGACGGCTCGGTGCCGGTGCACAATCCCGGCTACATCCTCGACGACAAGATCCTGCCGATCGGCGCCAGCATGTTCGCGCGCATCGTCGAAACCCGTCTGGCGGCAGGTTCCCATGCATAAAATCAAACCTGAGGAAGCGGTCACGTCCCTCCACGACCTTTCCGCGCACGACCTGATCGCGGGCTATCGCGCCAAACAGTTCTCACCTTCGGAAGTCCTCGACGAGGTGCTGGCGCATGTCGCGGTGTGGGAGCCGCACATCAAGGCGCTCTATTTGTACGATCCCGACGGCGCCCGCGCCGTTGCCAAGGCCTCCACCGAGCGCTGGCAGAAGGGCGAGCCGGTGGGCACGCTCGACGGCGTGCCGGCCACGATCAAGGACAATATCGCCACCAAGGGCCAGCCGGTGCCGCTCGGCGCTGCCAGCATGAAGCTGGTGCCCGCAGAGAAGGATGCGCCGCCCGCCGCCCGGTTGCGCGAGGCAGGGGCCGTGATCTTCTCCAAAACCACGATGCCGGACTACGGCATGTTGTCGGCGGGCCTGTCGAGTTTCCACCCCCTCACCCGAAATCCCTGGGACGTCAGCAAGAACCCCGGCGGCTCCAGTTCCGGCGCGGGTGCTGCGGCTGCTGCCGGCTACGGCCCGCTGCATCTCGGCACCGACATCGGCGGCTCGGTGCGGCTGCCGGCCTGCTGGAACGGCCTGGTGGCGCTGAAGCCGAGCCTTGGCCGCGTTCCGGTCGACCCGCCTTACGTCGGCCGTGTCGCAGGACCGATGACCCGCACCGTCGACGATGCCGCGCTGATGATGAGCGTGCTTTCGCGGCCCGACCGCCGCGACGGCATGAGCCTGCCGGCGCATGAGATCAACTGGAAGGCGCTGGACAAGTCCCCGCGCAAGCTGCGCATCGGGTTGATGCTCGATCCCGGCGTCGGCCAGCCGCTGGAGAAGGAAGTCCACGACGTCGCGGTCAAGGCCGCGAAGGCGTTCGAGTCGGCCGGCGCCGTCATTACCGAAGTCGATGGAATCCTGACGCGCGAGATGCTCGACGGGCTCGACAATTTCTGGCGGGCGCGGATGTGGGACGATCTGTCCAGGCTTGCGCCGGACGAGCGCGCCAAGGCGCTGCCCTATATCCAGCAATGGGCCGAGGCCGGCGCAAAACTGTCGGGCGTCGACGTCATCAGGGGCTTCAACATGACGATGGCGATCCGGGCCGCGGCGGCAAAACTGTTCTGCGATCTGGACTACGTCGTTTCGCCGACTTCGCCCGTGGTCAATTTCCCCGCCGAATTCGCCGCCCCGATCAACGATCCCGCAAAGCCGTTCGAGCACATCTGCTACACCGTGCCGTGGAACATGTCGGAGAATCCGGCCGTCTCGATCAACGGCGGCTACGACAAGAAGGGCTTCCCGATCGGCGTGCAGATCGTCGGCCGCCGTTTCGACGACCTCGGCGTGCTCGGCATGGCCAAGGCGTTCGAGGGCCTGCGCGGTGCGCAGAAGCCGTGGCCAAGCCCGCCGAAGAAGTAGTTTCTCTCCATCATTCCGGGGCGGAGCGAAGCGACGAGCCCGGAATCCAAAACCACGATCGTGAGTATGGATTCTCTGATGTGCAATTGCACATCATAGCTCGCGCCAAGCGGCGCGCCCCGGAATGACGACTTAAAAATAACGAACACACAGGAAGGAACCCCCCATGGCGTATGAGACGATCAAGTACGAGGTCGCCGAGCAGATTCTCACCATCACGCTGAACCGGCCCGACAAGCTCAACGCCTTCAACGGCACCATGCAGGCCGAACTGATCGACGCCTTCGATGCGGCCGACAAGGACGACGACGTCCGCGCCATCATCGTCACCGGCGCCGGCCGCGGCTTCTGCGCCGGCGCCGACCTCTCCTCCGGCGCCAACACCTTCGACCGCGATGCCCGGCGCGGGCCGGTCAAGCGGCTGGCCAATGGCGCGGTCGACTACAGCGATCCGCAGGTGCGCGACGGCGGCGGCCAGGTGACGCTGCGCATCTTCAAGTGCCTGAAGCCGGTGATCGCGGCGGTCAACGGGCCGGCGGTCGGCATCGGCGTCACCATGCAGCTGGCGATGGATATCCGCATCGCCTCCGAGGCCGCGCGCTTCGGCTTCGTGTTCTCCCAGCGCGGCATCGTGCCGGAGGCCGCCTCGAGCTGGTTTCTGCCGCGCCTCGTCGGCATCTCGCAGGCGCTGGAATGGTGCTACACCGGCCGCGTGTTCCCGGCGCAGGAAGCGCTGGCCGGCCGCCTCGTCAGCAAGGTGGTGCCGCCGGATGATTTGCTGCCGACCGCACGGGCGCTGGCAAAAGAAATCGCCGCCAAGACCGCGCCGGTCTCGGTGGCGCTGATCCGCCAGATGATGTGGCGCATGCTGGGCGCCGACGATCCGATGGAAGCGCACAAGGTCGACAGCCGCGGCATCTACGCCCGCGGGCGTTCAGAGGACGTGAAGGAAGGCGTGGTGTCGTTCCTGGAAAAGCGCCCGGCCGAGTTCAAGAACAAGGTTTCCGCCGACATGCCCGACTATTTCCCGTGGTGGGAAGAGCGCGGCTACGAGTGACAGCGTCACCTCATCATCAGCGCCACCCGCCCGATCGCCTTGCGGTCGACCAATAGCCGCATCGCTTTCGCATAGTCTTCCAGCGGCAGGCGGTGCGAAACGTTGGGACGGATCTTGCCCGCTTCGGCCCATTCCGTCAGCGCCTTGATACGCACTTCGCCGAGCGCCGGATTTTTCCGCACCGCTTCGCCGGCGCGGACGCCGAGCACGCTGGCGCCCTTGATCATCAGCAGATTGGTCTTGGCCAGCCCGATGCCGCCGGTGAAGCCGATGACCAGGAGCCGCGCGCCCCAGTTGATGCAGCGCATCGAGTTTTCGAACACCTCGCCGCCGACGGGATCGAACACCACGTCGGCGCCGCGGCCGTCGGTGATGCGCTTGACGGCATCGCGGAACGGCTCGCGGTCGTAGCGCACGAGATGATCGGCGCCGCGCGCCTCGGCAACCGCGAGCTTCTCGTCGCTCGATGCCGTCGCGATCACGGTCGCACCCAGCATCTTGCCGATCTCGACCGCGGCCAAGCCCACGCCGCCGCCGGCGCCGTGCACCAGCAGCACTTCGCCTGGCTGAAGCCGGCCGCGATCGATCAGCGCGTGATAGGCCGTGCCGTGGCCGGCCAGAAAAGTCGCGCCCTCGGCGTAGTCGAACGTCGACGGCAGCGGTGTGAGCTGCGATGGCGTGACGACGGCCTCGTCGGCATAGGCGCCGTGGCGCATCTTGACGATGACCCTGTCGCCGACGGCGATCCCCTCCGCGTCATTGACCTCGACCACGTCGCCGGCGGCTTCGACGCCCGGCGTGAACGGCAGTGGCGGCTTGAGCTGATATTCGCCGGCCGCCATCAATATGTCGGGAAAGTTGATCCCGGCGGCATGGATGGCGACACGCACCTGGCCCGGCGACAGCTGAGCTGCGGCAAAGGTTTCCAGACGCAAACGCTCGGGCGGACCGAGTTCGCGGCAGACGACGGCCTTCGGCATCAGGCAGCCCGCGCTTTGAGGCGCACCAGCGCCTCGCGGATCAGCGGCATGCGGTCGTTGCCGAAATACATGTCGGTCTTGTCGACGAAGATGGTCGGCGAACCAAAACCGCCGCGCGCCATCACCTCGTCGGTGTTGGCCTTGAGCTGGTCCTTGATCGCCTGTTCGGCGATGCCCGCGAAGAATTTGGCGGGATCGACGCCGACGCTCTTGCAGATCTCGGTCAGCACTTCGTCCTTCGAGATATCCTTGTCGCCGCCCCAATACGTCTCAAAGACCGCGCGCGCGAACGGCACCATCTCCTGTCCCAGCCAGATGCAGCCACGCATCGCCTTGACGCTGTTCACCGGAAATACCGTCGGCGGCATCTTGATCGCCAGGCCCGCCGAACGCGCCCAGTCGGCGAGATCCTTTTTCATGTAACGCGCCTTCAGCGGCACCGGCGTTTCGCGCTGGGCATAGACGCTGGGGTTGACGGTATTGAAGATGCCGCCGACCAGGATCGGCCGCCACGAAATCTCGACCCCGAACTCCTTTGCGAGCGGCTGGATGTTGTGCAAGGCGAGATAGGTCCAGGGACTGGAGCAGTCGAAGAAGAATTCGATCATGGTGTTTCCTTTTTTGTGTTGTTTGTCTCGTCGGATGTCTCAACCGTCATTGCGAGCGAAGCGAAGCAATCCATCGCGCGGCAAGGAAAGTGTGGATTGCTTCGTCGCTGCGCTCCACGCAATGACGGCGTGGATAATCCTACTTCCTCCCGGCCATCTCCTTCGCGGCCTGTCCGAACATATTCTTCCGCGCCTCCTCGTCGAACGGCTCCTTGACGAATTTTCCGATCGCAAGCCCCGCCTGTACCTTTGGCCGGGCGCGGACATCGGCGTACCAGCGCTTGAGGTTCGGATAATCGTCGAGCGTAAAACCCTGCGCCTTATGCGTCATGGTCCAGGGGAAGCAGGCGATGTCGGCGATCGAGTAATCGCCGGCGACGTAAGCGCCGGTCTTGCCCAATTGCGTATCGAGCACGCGATACAGCCGCGCCGCCTCGTCGCGGTAGCGCTCGATCGCGTAGGGGATTTTCTCCGCCGCATAGAGCGCGAAATGGCCGTGCTGGCCGAGCATCGGACCGAGCCCGCCCATCTGCCACATCACCCATTGCACGACCTGCGAGCGCCCACGCATGTCCGTTGGCAGGAACCGGCCGGTCTTCTCGGCGAGGTAGATCAGGATCGCGCCGGTCTCGAACACCGAAAACGGTTCGCCGCCGTCGGCAGGCGCGCGATCGACGATCGCCGGAATCCGATTGTTCGGACTGATGGCCAGAAACTCCGGCCGAAATTGTTCGCCGGCGCGGATGTTGACCGGGATGACGGTATAGGGAAGCCCGAGTTCCTCCAGCATGATCGAGATTTTCCAGCCGTTCGGCGTCGGCGCGTAATGCAGGTCGATCATGGCTTCCTTGATTCCCCGGATTATCCCGGCAACGGCGACTTTTGTTGTTCTGTACCTCGATCATAAGACATGGCAGACAGGCGCTCAATCAGAACCGACCGGGAGGCCAACATGCTGTTTCCAACCACGATCGCCGGCTCCTTGCCGAAGCCGGAATGGCTGGCCGAACCCAACACGCTGTGGGCGCCGTGGAAGTCCAAGGGCGATGAACTGGCCCGCGCCAAGCGCGACGCCACCATGCTGGCGGTCAAGCTGCAGGAGGACGCCGGCGTCGATATCGTCACCGAGGGCGAGCAGGCCCGGCAGCACTTTCGTCCACGGCTTTCTCGAGAAGATCGAGGGCATCGATTTCGCCCACAAGGTCGAGATGGGCATCCGAAAAGACCGCTACAAGGCGATGGTGCCGCAGGTGGTGGCGCCGCTGACGCTGAAGGGCCGCGTCCATGCCGACGAGGCCCGCGTCGCCCGCACCCACACCACCCGCAAACTGAAATTCACCCTGCCCGGCCCGATGACCATCATCGACACCATCGCCGACAAATATTACGGCGACCGCGTCAAGATGGCGTTCGCCTTTGCCGAATTGCTCAACGAGGAAGCCAGGGCGTTGCAGGCCGACGGCGTCGACATGATCCAGTTCGACGAGCCCGCCTTCAACGTCTACATGGACGAGGTCTCCGACTGGGGCATCAAGGCGCTGGAGCGCGCCGCGCAGGGGCTGACCTGCGCCACCGCCGTGCACATCTGCTACGGCTACGGCATCAAGGCCAACACCGACTGGAAAGAAACGCTGGGCGCCGAGTGGCGACAGTACGAGGACATCTTTCCGGCGATTGCCAACAGCCCGATCCAGCAGGTCGCGATCGAATGCCGCAATTCGAAGGTGCCGCTCGATCTGCTCGCGCTGCTCCCCGGCAAGATCGTCCAGGCCGGCGTGATCGACGTCGCCAGCGACACGGTCGAGACCGCCGAAGACGTCGTCAAGGTGATCGACGCAGGTGTCGAAATTCGTGCCGAAGAGCAACATCGTCGCGACCACCAATTGCGGCATGGCGCCGATGCGCCGGGATATCGCCGAAGCAAAGCTGATGGCGCTGGGTGCCGGCGCAAAACTGGCGCGGGAGCGGTTGGGATAGTTTTCCGTCATTGCGGGCCACCGGCTCGCAATGACGGTGCATCAATATGAGTCCGCGCCCTCGCCGGGCATTGCGCCCGAGTTGTTGAAAATTCTTTCGCCAGCGGATCCGAAATTCCCCCTGCTAACCGTCCCGGAATGCACGACAAATGCCTCCCGACGGCGCGTTGCATTCCGGCAACACTGGTTGGGGAAATCGATTATTTGCCATTTGCGTCGTTGCGCGTCCACAATCCTGCTCCGAACAATTGGCAGCTTCGCATGCTGGGCTGTGCCGCATGGCTGAGGCGGAACCTTTGGAGGCGACGGGATGATGAACCCGCGGCGATCTTCGAAAGTGGCGGTGGCGTCCTGCGGAACGTTTGTTCTCGCGATCTGGGCCGTCGGTTCGCTTATTGTCATCAGTTCGGCCAGCGTCGACGGCACGGTGCCAACCGCCGACCGCCGAGCTCCAACTCTCACGGCCTGCGCAGAAGTCACGGACGCCCGCGAGGCGACCGCACCAAGCAACACCGTCGTCGCTAACGCCGAAGTCGCGACAGCCGCTGAACCCGTGACGCCAACAGCCGCCGACACGACGGCCATCCCGGATAAGCCGAGGTCGACCGTCGAAGCCGCGTTGCCGGGTTCATCGCAGAAGCCGTCTCAGGAATCACCGCCCGTGCAAGTGGCGATGGCCGCCGAACCCGTGACGCTGACGGCCGCCGCCACGACGGCGGCTCCGGATCAGCCGAAACCGACCGTCGATGCTGCGCTGCCGGATTCGTCGCAGAAGCAGTCGCAGGAAACACCGCCCGTGCAGGTGGCGGCGGCCACAGAGCTGGTGACGCTAGCGGCCGCCGACACCAGCGCGCTGCCGGATCAGCCGAAACCGATCGTCGATGCCGCTTCGCCTGAAGCTTCGCAGAGCCCGCCGCACGAGCCAACGCCTGTGCAGCTGGCGATGGCGAGCCCATCTGATCTCGCGCCAAACGACGTCAAGGACGTCAAGGACACCGGGACCTCCCTCGAAATGGTCGACGAGTGCCTGGTGCCGGATGTCTGCATCGACCGATATTTGTGGGCGCTCTATCAGCGGACGCCCAAGGAAGACACCAACAAGCTAGAGGAGCGGAGGAACGTTACCGTCAAGCGCAAGGGCAAGATGGTGACCGTCACCCGGAGCTTTACCAAGCTGGTCGATGCGGACTTCACCTGGAAGGACCCGAAGGCGGCGGAAAAAGCCGGCATGCAGCTGATGGACTACGTGATCGGAGGCATGGACCGGAGCTTCAAGGTGAAGCTCTATCATACGCTTCACGCGGCGGAAGAGGCCGGGCTGTCGCCTGGCATCACCAGCGCGTTTCGCGATGACTACCGTCAATCGATCGCAAGCGGTCTGAAGGCGGCAACCGACAGGTCATATCATGGCGGGAGCTTCCGCGGCGGCTATGGCCACGGGCTTGCGGCCGATATCGTGAGCGTCAAAGGCGCGACACGGGCCGAGCGATGGAGTTCTACCGAAGCCTTCTGGAAGTGGATCGATGCCCACGGCAAAGAGTTCGGAATCGGGCGGCCGTATCTCGATCACGATCCGCCGCATGTGGCGCCGACCGACGGCCAGGAATATGCCTCTCACCGCGGCGGGATGAAAGTTCAACACGCTCAATCGAATACCAAGAAGGGCAACCGGCCGATTGCGCGGGCCGATCACCGGGCGGTGCCGACCGCGGCGGCACATCCTCGCAAAGTGGACAGGCTGGCTGCGCGCTGAGGTCCGGACAGCCCGTCGGGTGGGTTGAGCGCTTCGCAAAACCCAAACGCGATCATGATGGGTATCGCTTCCGCCTTTGCTCTTTGAGCTACGGCGGACAGGTAGTCGCTCCACCCATCCGACGCGCTACGCTCGTGGCAGGTTGCCAAGACCTGAGGCGACGGCCTAATTTGCGTAATCGCAAAGGGGGTTTTCGCATGGAATCCTTTTCAATCGTTCATTGGATCATCATTGTCCTCATGATTTCGCAATTAGTGAGCCCAATCATGGGAATCGTGCGCGGCGTGAAGAACGGATCGGTGCTCAACGCTCTCCTCTCTTTCGCTATTCCCCTGTATGGCCTGATCTATTTCTTCGCAGCGAAGCGGATATCTCAGCCGCCGGCGCTTGGGTGAAGCACCGGCCGATAGCCCGCGAGCAGCGCCCGCACGGTGGACGGCGGCGTCAACAGCAGCGCGGAAGCTGCGTCGATCCTGGCCGGAGCGTAGCCAGCGAAGGACCACCGCAGCGCGTTGCCTTGCAAGATGAGATAGTTTTCTCCGCCCACTTGCACCATTGCCCCGTCAGGCAATTCGCCCAGCGGGCCGGTGAGCGAATGCAGCCGCTTCCCGCCGCGGTCGAGCCGCTCGCGATGCAGCACCGTATCGATGTCGCGCGCGAGAACTTTTGCAACACCGTTCCCCTCTTCCCACGCGCTGCGAAAACGGTTGGCGTCGTCGCGGCGGCAGAAGAAGCAGGGACGATGCCCGGCCGCGAATGCGGTGGCCTCGTCGAGGAAGAACAGCTCGGTCCAGCTACGGCCGCCCATCACCTTGCGCCGCCAGCCCCTGAACTCGCAGACGCAGGTGAGCCACGCCGAGGTCGACCAGCGCTTGTTCAGCAGGGTTTTGCTCGCGGGGTCATGGATGATGCCGCGATTGCCGGTGAACATCCCGCGATGCGGCGTGGCGACGATGTCGCCGGTTGGCGTGACGCGGTTTTGGAGGGGCATCTTACTTCTCCTTCTCCCCGCGTGCGGGGAGAAGGCCGGGATGAGGGGGCCTCTCCGCGCATTCGGACTCGCGGATAGCCCCCCTCACCCGAAGCCTTCGGCTTCGACCTCTCCCCGCAAGCGGGGCGAGGTAAGGAAAACTCACGCCGCGCCGTCGCCGCGGATCGGCGGCTGGAACGACAGCGCGGTATCCCAGGGGAAGAAGATCCAGGTGTCCTGCGACACTTCGGTAATGAACGTGTCGACCAGCGGCCGGCCCTTCGGCTTGGCGTAGACGGTGGCGAAATGCGCGTCCGGCATCATGTCGCGGACCAGCCGGCCGGTCTTGCCGGTATCGACGAGATCGTCGACGATCAAGAGGCCCTTGCCGGTGCCGCCGCCGAGTGCGGCGGTATCGGCCGAAATGCCCTTGAGCACCTTCAAGTCGCCCTGCTTGGTGTGATCGTAGCTCGCGATGCAGACGGTATCGATGATGCGCACGCCGAGTTCGCGCGCGACGATCGCGGCCGGCACGAGGCCACCGCGGGTGATGGCGATGACGGCGTGAAACGGCCCGACCTCGTTGAGCCGCCAGGTCAGCGCCCGGCAATCCCGGTGAAACTGATCCCATGACACCGGAAAGGCTTTTCCCGCCCGCTCCTGCGCACTCAGTTCCTCAGCTTCTGCCGCCATCGTCTTCTCCTGCATGCATTCCGCCGTCCCCGTTAGCGGGTCACATTCAATCCCGCCAGCATCCCCTTCACAGGGCTTTTGCCATCTCGCTCGTTCCCGCCCATCCCATCTGTTCATAGAGCGGCTTGCCCATGCGCGTCGCGTGGAGCACGCCATAGGACACACCACGCTTCCGCAATTCGGCCTCTCCCAATTCCATCAGCATATTCCCCAGTCGCCGCTGCCGATACAATGGCTCGACAAAAAGATTGAGAACATAGCCACGCTTATCCTCTCGCGGATGCGACGGGTGTGGCGGCCAATCGATCACCGTCAATCCGATGCCAGCCACCGGCGTGCCGGCGTCCTCCACGACAAGGCCGAAATAGCTTCCGTCTTCCAGACGCGGTTGCAGCCAAACCCTGAAAGCAGCCGTCATCGCCTTCAGGATATCCTCCGTCCTGCCCGGTGCGTTCGATGCCCGAAACATTTCCTCGCGATGCCGGCAGACCAGCTCCAGATCGCGTGGTGTGACGGGCCTCGTCGTTGTCATCGAAACCGACGCTATTGGACGATCTTGAGCGATGCCAGCATCTCCTTCACCGCATTCATCGCAGCGGCCAGCTTTTCCGGATCGCGCGAGCGGACCACGAGATTGGTGTTCGGCTTCTTGTCCTCGTCCTGGAACGGATAGCTGCCGATCATGGTGTCCGGATGGGCATTGGCGATGTCCCGCAACGGCCCGCCGATGTCGCCTTCCCGCGCATTGGCGCGAACCGTATCCGACAGCATCCGCACCCCCGACTTCAGCCGGGGCGCGACGATATCCATCATCGCCTGCATGATCGAGGGGATGCCGGCCATGACGATGACATTGCCGATCTTGAAGCCGGGCGCCAGGATGGTCGCGCTCTGGATCAGTTCGGCGCCGTCGGGAACGCGGGCCATCCGCAGCCGCGCCTCGTTCAGATCCTGCTCGGTCCAGCGCTCGCGAAACCGCGCCACCACTTCGGGATGATGGTCGATGCCGACGCCGAACGCCTTGGCGACGCTGTCGGCGGTGATGTCGTCATGGGTCGGGCCGATGCCGCCGGTGGTGAAGACGTAGTTGTAGCGATGCCGCAGCGCATCCAGCGCGGCGATGATGTCGGCCTCGTCGTCGGCGACGACGCGGACTTCCTTGAGGTCGATGCCGATATTGGTCAGGTATTCGGCGATGAAACCGATGTTCTTGTCCTTGGTCCGGCCGGACAGGATCTCGTCGCCGATCACCAGAATCCCCGCCGTGACGATCTCACTCATGGTCTCATTCCTCGCCGTTTCCCGCGACATTGCCGGGCCAACGCATTGAAGTCACGGGGGTTTGCTGCCGAAATAAGCACCCGGCAGCCGCTTTTTCAGGCAGCGCCGCAAAACACCCTTAGCAAATGCCGCTAGCCAATGCATATCGCGCTGGCCCGGCCCTTGCTACCATCCCTTTAAGTCATGCACTGTGTCGTATGGCGTCCGGGGAGCAGTCGGGATTTATGGCAGTTGCGTTCGATGAAATGAATGGCCTCGGCGGCGACCTCCGCCCGGCCTACCAGGAGCTCTCCCGCTGGCTGAAGGAGACGCCGCCGGACGCCCTGGAATATCGCCGCCAGGAAGCGGAGCTCCTGTTCCGCCGGATCGGCATCACCTTTGCGGTCTATGGCGACGCCGAGGCCCAGGAGCGGCTGATCCCGTTCGACGTGATCCCGCGGATCCTGTCGGCGAAGGAATGGACCCTGCTGGAAAAGGGCCTGAAGCAGCGGGTGCGCGCGCTCAACATGTTCCTGCGCGACATCTATCACGGCCGCGACATCCTGCGCGCCAACATCATCCCCGACGACCTGATCTTCCAGAACCCGGTGTTCCGGCCGGAGATGAACGGCCAGGACGTGCCGCACGACGTCTATGTCCATATCGCCGGCATCGACATCGTCCGGATCGACGCGGAAAACTTCATCGTGCTGGAGGACAATGCGCGGACGCCGTCGGGCGTGTCCTACATGCTGGAAAACCGCGAAATCATGATGCGGCTGTTTCCGGACCTGTTCGCCCGCCACCGCGTCGCGCCGGTGGAAAAATATCCGGACGAGTTGCTGTCGGCGCTGCGCTCGGTGGCGCCGCTCATCGCCTCGGCCGAGCCGACCGTCGCGCTGATGACGCCCGGCGTCTACAACTCCGCCTATTACGAACACTCGTTCCTGGCCGACAAGCTCGGCATCGAACTGGTCGAGGGCCGCGACCTCATCGTCAAGAACGACGAGGTGTTCATGCGGACCACCGAGGGCCTGAAGCGCGTCGACGTGATCTACCGCCGGGTCGATGACGACTTCCTCGATCCCCTCACCTTCCGCCCGGATTCCGCGCTCGGCGTGCCCGGCCTGATGTCGGCCTATGCGGCCGGCAACATCACGCTCGCCAACGCGGTCGGCACCGGCATCGCCGACGACAAGGCGATCTATTCCTACATGCCGGAGATCGTGAAATTCTATCTCGGCGAGGAGCCGATCCTGAAGAACGTGCCGACCTGGCGCTGCCGCGAGCCGAAGGATCTCGTCCTACGTGCTCGACAATCTCGGCGAACTCGTGGTCAAGGAAGTGCACGGCTCCGGCGGCTACGGCATGCTGATCGGCCCCGCCGCGACCAAGGCCACGATCGAGGCGTTCCGCGACAAGCTGAAGCGCGAGCCGGAAGGCTTTATCGCCCAGCCGACGCTGGCGCTGTCGACCTGCCCGACCTGCACCGCATCGGGCCTCGCGCCGCGCCATGTCGATCTGCGGCCGTTCGTGCTGACCGGCAGCAACCACGTCACCATCGTGCCCGGCGGGCTGACCCGCGTGGCGCTGAAGGAAGGCTCGCTGGTGGTCAATTCGAGCCAGGGCGGCGGCACCAAGGACACCTGGATACTGGACGAATAGAGAGCAAGACCCTCGCATGCTGTCGCGCACCGCCGAAAACCTGTACTGGCTGGCCCGCTATGTCGAGCGCGCGGAATATCTCGCGCGCACCATCGACGCGACCTTGCGCGTCACCGCGCTGCCCGCCGCCTATATCGGCAAGACCAATGAATGGGACTCGGCGCTGCTGACCGCCGGCGTCAGCGCCAGCTTCTACGAGGCCTACCAGGAAGCCAACGAGCAGAACGTCGTCGAATATCTGTCGTTCTCGCCGTCCAATCCCTCCTCGATCCGGAACTGCATCGAGGCCGCCCGGCTCAATTCGCGCTCGGTGCGCACCGCGCTGACCATCGAGATGTGGGACACCATCAACTGGGCCTGGATCGAGCTGCAGGAAGTCTGGGGCAAGGGCACCTCGACCCGCGAGGAACTGGCGAGATTCCTGCGCTTCGTGCAGGAGACCTCGCTGCGGTTCGACGGCTCGGCCTACCGCACCATGCTGCGCAACGACGCCTACTGGTTCTCGCGGCTCGGCCTGCATCTGGAGCGCGCCGACAACACCGCGCGCATCCTCGACGTCAAGTATCACGTGCTGCTGCCCGAGGAAGAGCATGTCGGCGGTCCGCTGGATTATTACCAGTGGACCTCGATCCTGCGCTCGGTGTCGGCGCTGACGGCCTATCACTGGGTCTATCGCGAGACGCTGAAGCCCTGGCTGATCGCGGATCTGCTGATCCTCAACGACACGCTGCCGCGCTCGCTGGCGAGCTGCTACGGCAATCTGGTGCGCAATCTCGACCAGATCGGCGTCGCCTATGGCCGCCAGGGCGCCGCGCAGCGCCACGCCCGCGGCGTCCGCAACCGGCTCGAGCACAGCCACATGGACGACATCTTCCAGCATGGCGTGCACGAATTCATCCAGGAATTCATCGCGGATAACGCACGGCTCGGCGAAATCATCACCAAGCAATATCTGATCTGAGAGGATACATCCGTCATGGCCGGGCTTGTCCCAGCCATCCACGTCTTGCTAAGTCAGAGCGAACAGAAGGACGTGGATGCCCGGGACAAGCCCGGGCATGACGAAAACGATAACTCCAGCTTCGTTTTGGTACGCCATGCGCCTGCGAATTGCCCACTCCACCACCTATCGCTACGAGCCGCCGGCCACCGGCGTGATCCAGATCCTGCGGATGACGCCCGGCAGCCATGACGGGCAGTACGTCGCCGAGTGGCAGATCGACGTCTCCACCGATTCGCGGCTCGACGTGCACCAGGATGCGTTCGGCAATGTCACGCATGTGCTGACCCACGGCGCGATCGCCGATCTCACCATCACCGTCGAGGGCCTGATCGAGACCCACGACACCGGCGGCGTGCTGCGCGGCACCGACGAGCGCTTTCCGCCGAGCCTGTTCCTGCGCTCGACCGCGCTGACCGAGGTCAATCCGGCGATGGCGACCTTTGCCCGCGAGCTGCGCGCGGAGTCGGACGACGACATGCTCGGCTTCCTGCATGCGCTGATGATGCAGATCAACGAGCACATGACGTTCGACGAGGATCCGACCAACAGCGGCACCTCGGCGGTCGAAGCCTTCGGGCTGAAGCGCGGCGTGTGCCAGGACTACGCGCACATCTTCATCGCCTGCGCGCGCAGCGGCGGCGTGCCGGCGCGCTTCGTCTCCGGGCATTTCCTGCGCTCCGACGGCATGGTCAACCAGCAGGCCGGCCACGCCTGGGCGGAAGCCTTCGTGCCGGATCTCGGCTGGGTCGGGTTCGATCCGGCCAACGCCATCTGCACCACCGACGCGCATGCCCGCGTCGCCATCGGCCTCGACTATCTCGGCGCCGCACCGGTGCGCGGCACGCGCTACGGCGGCGGCATGGAGACGCTGACGGTCGCGGTCAAGGTCGACCAGGCCGGACGCCCGGGACAGTGGCAGAGCCAGTCGTAAGGATTTAATCGCAAGCCTATCACCGTCATTCCGGGATGCGCCTCTTGGCGCAGTCCCGGAATCTCATGACTCACGATCGTGGTTATGGATTCCGGGCTCGCGCTGCGCGCGCCCCGGAATGACGAAGGATAATTATTTATCCAGCCACACGTCCTCGAACCGCAGATTGTTGTACTGGCTGTTGTCGTGCGGCGTGAAACTCTTCACGTAAGGCTGCCAGCAATTGCCGGCCGACGCGTGCAGGATCATCGGCCGCGCGGCGTCGTCGACCAGGATGCGCTCGATGTCCCAGACCAGTCTTCTTGCGCTTGTCCTTGTCGAGCTCGCGCGATTGCGCGGCGAGCAGCCTGTCGACCTCGGCGTTGCAGTACTGGGTATAGTTGCGCTCCGAATTGCAGGAATAGTTCTCGACGATGTTGCCGTCGGGATCGTCGACGCTGACGCCGGTGACGTTCAGCCCGATGGTGTAATCCTTGTGCGCAAGCCTGGCGTACCATCGCGGCGTATCGAGGATGTCGAGTTCGCCCTCGATGTAGATCTTCTTGAGCTGGTCGGTCACGATCACGGCGGGATCGCGATAGGTCGGCAGGTTGCGGGTCTGGATCTTGATCGGCAGCGGCTTGGCGTCGCTGTAGCCGAGCTTCTGCATGATCGCCTGCGCCTCGGCGATGTTCTTCGGCGGTGTCGGGGCCGTAGCCGGTCAGCGACGCCACCATCTCCGGCGGCATGCCCCACTCGCCGTCGGGCTTCGGCCAGCATCGCGCCGCCGAGCCGCGCCTGTCCCTCCATCAGGATGGTGTTGAACGCCTTGCGATCGAGCGCCAGCGACATCGCTTTGCGAATGTCGGGATTGTCGAACGGCGGATTGACGCGGTTGACCAGCAGATTGATCTGCGTTCCGGTCGTGGTCATTTCGCAGATCGCGTTCGGCGCCTGCGCCTTCATGTCCTTCATCAGGGGAACGCTGACGTCGGAGGGAAAGGTGATGTCGAAATCGCCGGTCGCGAACGCCAGCATGCGCGTGGCGCGGCTGTCGATGATCCGGAAGGTGATCTCGTCGAGATAGGGCCGGTCCTTCTTCAAGTAGTCGGGATTGCGCACCAGCCGGATCGAATCGCCGCGCTTGAACTCGACCAGCTTGAACGGCCCGGTGCCGATCGGCTTGGTGCGCATCACCTGCTGCGGCACGTGGCAGGGATAGACCGCCGAGAACGCGCTCGCCAGCAGCACCGGCAGGCTCGGCTGCGGCTCGCTGAGCTCGAACGTCGCCTCATAGTCGCCGTTGATCCTGACGTCCTGCAGCTTGGAGTACCAGACCTTGCGCGGGTTGCGGTGAAAGTCCTTGGCGTCGCCCTTGCCGATCAGCATCCGCCAGGTGCATTGCACGTCCTTGGCCGTGAACGGCTGGCCGTCATGCCATTTCACGCCCTGCCGCAGCTTGAAGGTCAGCTTGGTGTTGGTGGGGTCCCACGACCAGCTTTCGGCGAGATCCGGGATCACGGTGTCGAGGCTCTCATGCAGCTTGGCGGGATCGAACACCACGAGGTTGTTGAACACGGCCGCGAACGGCATCACCGAGGCGATGGTGGATTCCTCGAGCAGCGAGGTCGAGGGCGGATTGTCGTTGTGATAGAGCCGCAGCGTGCCGCCCGCTTTTTGTGCGGCGACGGGCGCTGCGGCCATCATTGCGCAACCCAATAGCGCGATGGTGATAGCTGATTGGCGGAACCACGGGCTGGCGCGCATGTTGGTCTCCCCGGATTTTTATTCTTTTTGGATAGTCAGCGTGCCGGAGCCCGACCGCCCGGCGTCCAATGCGTCTTTTTACCCATTGAACGCATACCGCGCCACGGGGAATTGGGGTTGGATGCCCCCCTGAAATTGGCTACTAGTTGCCCGCCGGCAAATTCGGACGGTTTGGGGACTGGGAATGACCTATTGCTGCGGAGTGCTGGTGCGGGACGGCCTCGTCATGATCGCGGATACCCGCACCAATGCCGGGCTCGACAACGTCTCGACCTTTCGCAAGCTGCATATTTTCAGCAAGCCCGGCGAGCGCATCATGGCGATCGCCAGCGCCGGCAATCTCGCGATCAGCCAGTCAGTGCTGTCGACCCTGACCGAAGGGCTCGAAGACCCGCACACCGGCGAGATCGAAACCCTGATGAACGCGCCGACCATGTTCCAGGCTGCGCAGCGCATCGGCCGCGCCATCCGCAACGTGCACGCCACCGAAGGCGACGCGCTGAAATCGGAAGACGTCTCTTTCGACGTGTCGTTTCTGTTCGGCGGCCAGATCAAGGGCTCGCGGATGCGGCTGTTCATGGTCTACACCGCCGGCAATTTCATCGAATGCACCACCGACACGCCTTATTTGCAGATCGGCGAGCACAAATACGGCAAGCCGGTGCTGGACCGCGCCATGCATTACGACGTCGAACTGTATGAGGCGCTGAAGACCAGCCTGATCTCGATGGATTCGACCATGCGCTCCAATCTCGGCGTCGGCCTGCCGATCGACGTGCTGGTGGTGCGCGCGGACGCCTGCGAGGCCGATCTCAACCACCGCATCGAGGCCGGCGAGCCGTATTTCCACGATCTGCGCTCGCGCTGGTCGGCGGCGTTGCGCGCGGCGCATCAGAATATTCCAAGACCACCCTACAAATCCGAAACAGAAACAAAAAACTGAAGGCGAGGAAACACATGGCCGAGGCAGCAAACAAGATCGCGATCGTCACCGGTGCCGGCACCGGCGTCGGACGCGCGGCATCGCTGGCGCTGATGAATGCGGGCTTTACGGTGGTGCTCGCCGGACGCCGCATCGAGATGCTGGAAGAAACCAAGAAGCTCGGCGACAATGTCGGCAAGAGCCTGTGCGTTTCGGCCGACATGACCGAGCCCCGGCTTCGATCGCGGCGCTGTTCGCCAAGGTGATGGACACCTATGGCCGGCTCGACGTGCTGTTCAACAATGCCGGCATGGGCGCGCCGCCGGTGAATTTCGAGGATCTCAGCCTCGAGCAGTGGCAGGCGGTGGTGAACACCAACCTCACCGGGCCGTTCCTGTGCACCCAGCACGCCTTCCGCATCATGAAGGACCAGACCCCGCGCGGCGGCCGCATCATCAACAACGGCTCGATCTCGGCGCACGCGCCGCGGCCGTTCTCCGCGGCCTATACCTCGACCAAGCACGCCATCACCGGCCTGACCAAGGCCACCAACCTCGACGGCCGCAAGTACGACATCGCGGTCGGCCAGGTCGATATCGGCAATGCCGCAACCCCGATGACCGACCGCATGGTCAACGGTCCCGGCGTGATGCAGCCGGATGGCACGATGAAACAGGAGCCGCGCATGGACGCCAAAGCGGTCGGCGACGCCGTCGCCTACATGGCGAGCCTGCCGCTCGACGCCAACGTGCTGTTCATGACGGTCATGGCGAGCAAGATGCCGTTCGTCGGGCGGGGGTAGTCGTCGTCCCCGGCGAAAGCGCGGACCCATACGCCGCGGCCGTAGTCGTCCCCGAAGGCGTTCACACGATCCGCTAACGCAGATCACGCGGTATGGGTCCCGGCGTTCGCCGGGACGACGGGTTGAGATATCGTCACACGATGCGCCGCCTCCCTTACTCCAGCTTCTCCACATCCCGCAGCGTCGGAAACAGCTTCATCCACAACAGCGCGATCGCGACGGTGGCGACGCCGCCGAATACGGCGGCCGGCATCGTGCCGAACAAGGCGGCGGTGACGCCGCTTTCGAACTGGCCGAGCTGGTTGGAAGCGTTGATGAACAGGAAATTCACGGCGCCGACGCGGCCTCGCATCGCGTCGGGCGTCGCAAGTTGCACCAGCGAAAAGCGGATCACGACGCTGACGGTGTCGGCCGCGCCCAGGACGGCCAGCGCCAATAGCGACAGCCACATCCGCTGCGACACCGCGAACAGCACCGTCGCGAGACCGAAGATGATGACGGCCTGAAACATCCGCATGCCGACGCGGCGGTCGATCGGCTGGCGCGCCAGGACCGCGGTCGTCAGCAACGCGCCGACCGCGGGCGCCGCGCGCAGCACGCCGAGTCCCCAGGGGCCGGTCTGCAGGATGTCGCGCGCATAGATCGGCAGCAGGGCTACGACTCCACCGAACAGTACCGCGAACAGATCGAGCGAGAGCGTGCCGAGGATCGCCGGGTTGTTGCGGATGAACCTGATCCCGGCGAACAGGTCGCCCGGTGTCGCAGCCCCCCTCGGCGTCGCGGGTTGCGTCAACCGAACGGCGCCGGCACAGATCGCCGCCGTGAGCCAGAACGCCACCATGATCGCGTAGGGCAGACCGGGCGAGACCGCATAGGCGATGCCGCCCAGCGCAGGCCCCATGATCGTCGCCAATTGAGCGGAGCCGCTCGACAACGCGGTGGCGCGCTGCACCGCTCCCCGGGGCACGACCAAGGGCAGCAAAGCCGCCGTCGCCGGGTTTTCGAACGCAGCCGTCGTTCCAAGGACAAGGACGCCGATAAAGAGGTCGGCCACCGTGAGCCAGCCGGCATAGGCGCCCCATGCGAGCAACAACGCCGTCAGCGCCTCGGCAAACTGGCAGGCCTGCAAGATCCTCTTCCGCTCGTAACGATCCGCGGCGTTGCCCGCCACAAAGACCAACAGCGCGGCGGGGAGAAAACCGACCAATCCCAACATTCCGAGCGCGAACGCACTGCCGGTCAGGTCGTATACCTGCCAGCCGAAAGCCACGGCGCCGATCAGGCTGGAGAAACGCGACAGGCTGCGCGACAGCAGAAACAGAACGAAGGATTTATGCTTGAGCAGAGCGCCGGCGCCCACGGGCATCTGGGAAGACATGGTTCGACGGTCCTGCTTTCGAAGCGTGCGCCAACGCGCAACCCCGCATCCTTGTTGATGACGCCGTGACCGACCCTCGCGGCGTTGTCAATGGTCGCGCCGGCAGACGTGCCCGGCATTGCGCTTTGAAGTCTGCCGCTGCCATAATCGCCCAGAGCGGGGGCTTTGGAATCATGCTGCAATTGCAATCGGCGTTCGGCGTTCTGGCGCTATTGGCCGTCGCCTGGGGGCTCGGCGAAAACCGCCGCGCGGTCTCGATCCGGCAAATGGCCATCGGGCTTGCGGTCACGGTTGTGACCGCGCTGGTCCTGATCAAGCTGCCGCTGGTGGCAAAGGCGTTCGGCGCCATCAACGACGCCGTCAACACCATCTCGGCCGCCTCCCGCGCCGGCACTTCGTTCGTGTTCGGCTATCTCGGCGGTGGCGCCCTGCCCTTCGATTTGAAGGCGCCCGGCGCGGATTTCATTCTGGCGTTTCAAGCGCTGCCGATCATCCTGGTCATGAGCGTGCTGACGACGCTGTTGTTTTACTGGCGCGTGCTGCCGCCGATCGTGCGCGGCATGGCGTGGCTGTTGGAGCGGACGCTCGGCGTCGGCGGCGCGGTGGGGCTATCGACCGCGGCCAACATCTTTCTCGGCATGGTCGAGGCGCCGCTGTTCATCCGGCCGTATCTGGCGCAACTGACCCGCAGCGAACTCTTTCTGGTGATGACCGGCGGCATGGCCGGCATCGCGGGCACTGTGCTCGTGCTCTACGCCACGCTGCTGGCACCATTGATCCCCGATGCCGCCGCGCATTTCGTCATCGCTTCCGTGCTCGGCGCGCCGGCGGCGATCCTGGTCAGCCTGATCATGGTGCCGGAAACATCCAACAAACGCACCGGCGGCGCGCTCGCCGATCCCGACGCGCAGGCGTCAAGCACCATGGATGCGATCGTCAAGGGCACCACGACGGGGCTGGAGCTGCTGCTCAACATCATCGCGATGCTGCTGGTGCTGGTGGCGCTGGTCTATCTCGCCAACGCGACCCTCGGACTGTTGCCCGACATCGGCGGCGCCAAGATTTCGCTGCAGCGGCTGCTCGGCTACATCATGGCGCCGGTGTGCTGGCTGATGGGTCTGCCCTGGCCGCAGGCGATCACTGCGGGCAGCCTGATGGGCACCAAGACGGTGCTCAACGAATTGATCGCCTATGTCGATCTGTCAAGGCTCGGCACTGACGCGCTCGATCCGCGATCGCGACTGATCATGCTCTATGCGATGTGCGGCTTTGCCAATTTCGCCAGCCTCGGAATCATGATCGGCGGCCTCGGCACCATGGCGCCGGAGCGCCGCGACGAAATCAATGCGCTGGGATTGAAGTCGATCGTCTCGGGCACGCTGACGACGTGCCTGATGGGCGCGATCGTGGGGGTGTTGAGCTAAGTCGTCATTGCGAGGAGCGAAGCGACGAAGCAATCCATAGCGCAGCAAGCTGAGGAACGGATTGCTTCGCTTCGCTCGCAACGACGATGAATTGGGAGCTTACGACCCCAACTCCACCGTCTTGAACTCCGCCGGCAAAATCACTTCCAGCAATTCCACGTCATCCGAATAATCCATGATCAGATGCTTGATGCGCGGCGGCTGGGTCCAGGCGCTGCCTTGTTTCATCAGGGTTTCGCCCTGGCCTTCCATGTAGGTCTTCACCCAACCCTTGAGCACATAGACCATCTGGAATTCGACGTCGTGGTAATGCAGCTTTGAGACTTCGGCCGGATTGCACGGCCCGATCAGCCGGATCACATGCGCCTGCGCCAGACCATGGCTCGCCTCGGCAATGCCGAGATCTCGGTACTTCGCGTAGGTGCGAAGGCCGTCGGCCTTGAAGTCCTCTTCGCGGTGATGGCTGGTGGCGATGCGCTGCTTCGGCCGCGCCTTCGATGCGGTCTTCGAAGCTGTTTTGGGCTTGGCCGCGGAAACGCGGCCCTTCGATTTGATGGTCTTGCGCGATGAAGGTTTGGCGGCGCTGCGAAGGCCCGCCCATTTTTTCTTCACCGCGGTTTTGGCGGCGGCTCTTGATGCTGCTTTTTGCTTGGCCATTTTCTGCCTCCCTGATCGTGTGGTGGAGAGAGGCTAGCACAAAATTGCATTTTGTAGGGTGGGTTGGGCAACGGGGCGCGCTTCGCGCGACCAGTTGGCTAACCCACCCTACGGATCCGTACTTCCCTGCTCAATGCAGCCTGAACACGCCGTCGACGGCGCGCAGTTCGGCGGGCTTGATCAGCTTGGAATGCGCGACCGTGACCGAGAACAAGGGGCCATCGAGCTTTTCCTCCCAGAACGCCAGAAAGTCCTTCAGCGCCGGGAATTTCGGAAACAGATCGTAATTCTGCCAGACGTAGGTCTGCAGTAGCGAGGGATGATCCGGCATCCGATAGAGAATTTGCGCCGTCGTCAGCCCGTAACCCAGCACCTGCTTCCGGAAATCGTCGGAAACAACCCCAACCCGCGAGACCATGCCAACCTCCATTGAAGGAGCGCATTTCACGTGGTGGCCGCACCGAGCCACCCCGGCGGAGATGCGCTCACATGAGAGAAATGTGACGCACGATACCCCTCCATCACAAGCCTAAAATGTTTAACGATCTGTTGAAAAAGGTCGCGTTAGCAGCAGCTTACCGCACGTGCTAATACGGGGTTTCGCAGGTCCCTCGCCGAATTAATCATGCCTAATGAAATTGGCAGCCGTCATATTTGAGTGCCAATTTTTCTGCTAGAAGCCCTTGTCCCCCGAACAAGTCTGGCCTATGTCCTGCTCAGCCGCGCTGGCACTCGCTGGCTCGGACTGCCAAATTTCCAGAATCTGACAACATCTTCAGAAACTTAGGAGGACTGCATGAAATTCCGTCCGCTTCACGACCGCGTCGTGGTCAAGCGCATCGACGCCGAAGAGAAGACTGCTGGCGGCATCATCATTCCCGACAGTGCCAAGGAAAAGCCGTCGCAGGGCGAAATCATCGCCGTCGGCCCGGGTGGCCGTGACGAAGCCGGCAAGCTGATCCCGATCGACCTCAAGGTCGGCGACCGCGTGCTGTTCGGCAAGTGGTCGGGCACCGAGGTCAAGATCGACGGTCAGGAACTGCTGATCATGAAGGAAAGCGACATCATGGGCGTCCTCACCGACGTTCCCGCTGCCAAGAAGAAGGCCGCCTAAGCTTTCGCCGCACCGCTCACCCTGAGGAGCGCCTGCGATGGCGCCTCCCCAACAGGGTGAGAGACAGACAATCAACTCAGGGAAATCAAATATGTCAGCTAAAGAAGTCAAATTCGGCGTCGATGCCCGCGACCGCATGCTGCGCGGCGTCGACATTCTCGCCAACGCCGTCAAGGTGACGCTCGGCCCCAAGGGCCGCAACGTCGTGCTCGACAAGTCGTTCGGCGCTCCCCGCATCACCAAGGACGGCGTCACCGTCGCCAAGGAGATCGAGCTCGAGGACAAGTTCGAGAACATGGGCGCACAGATGGTGCGCGAAGTCGCTTCCAAGTCCGCCGATGCGGCCGGCGACGGCACCACCACCGCAACCGTTCTGGCGGCTGCGATCGTCCGTGAAGGCGCCAAGTCGGTTGCCGCCGGCATGAACCCGATGGATCTGAAGCGCGGTATCGACCTGGCGGTGGAAGCCGTGGTCGCCGACCTCGTCAAGAACTCCAAGAAGGTCACCTCGAACGAGGAAATCGCCCAGGTCGGCACCATCTCCGCCAACGGCGACGCCGAAATCGGCAAGTTCCTCGCCGACGCGATGAAGAAGGTCGGCAACGAGGGCGTCATCACGGTTGAAGAAGCCAAGTCGCTCGAGACCGAACTCGACGTCGTCGAAGGCATGCAGTTCGACCGCGGCTACATCTCGCCCTACTTCGTCACCAACGCCGACAAGATGCGCGTTGAAATGGACGACGCCTACATCCTGATCAACGAGAAGAAGCTCTCCTCGCTGAACGAGCTGCTGCCGCTGCTGGAAGCCGTGGTGCAGACCGGCAAGCCGCTGGTGATCGTCGCCGAAGACGTCGAAGGCGAAGCTCTCGCCACCCTCGTCGTCAACCGTCTGCGCGGTGGTCTGAAGGTTGCCGCCGTCAAGGCTCCGGGCTTCGGCGATCGCCGCAAGGCCATGCTGCAGGACATCGCGGTTCTGACCGGTGGTCAGGCGATCTCGGAAGATCTCGGCATCAAGCTCGAGAACGTTACGCTCGCCATGCTCGGTCGCGCCAAGAAGGTGATGATCGACAAGGAGAACACCACCATCGTCAACGGCGCCGGCAAGAAGGCCGACATCGAAGCCCGCGTTCAGCAGATCAAGGCGCAGATCGAGGAAACCACCTCGGACTACGACCGTGAGAAGCTGCAGGAGCGTCTGGCCAAGCTCGCTGGCGGCGTCGCGGTGATCCGCGTCGGCGGCGCGACCGAAGTCGAAGTCAAGGAGCGCAAGGATCGCGTGGATGACGCGATGCATGCGACCCGTGCGGCTGTTGAAGAAGGCATCGTGCCGGGCGGCGGCGTCGCCCTGCTGCGCGCTTCCGAGCAGCTCAAGAAGATCCGGACCCAGAACGACGACCAGAAGACCGGCGTCGAGATCGTCCGCAAGGCGCTGTCCTGGCCCGCTCGCCAGATCGCGATCAACGCAGGCGAAGACGGTTCGGTCATCGTCGGCAAGATCCTCGAGAAGGATCAGTACGCCTACGGCTTCGACTCGCAGACCGGCGAATACGGCAACCTGGTCACCAAGGGCATCATCGACCCGACCAAGGTGGTTCGTGCGGCGATCCAGAACGCAGCCTCGGTTGCGGCTCTCCTGATCACCACCGAAGCCATGATCGCCGAACTGCCGAAGAAGAACGCCGGCGGCGGCGGCGGCATGCCCCCGGGCGGCGGCATGGGCGGCATGGATTTCTGATCCAGGCTTCTCAGGCGACACCAAGAATGCAAAACCCCGGCAGCGATGCCGGGGTTTTTGTTTCTCGTCATTCCGGGACGCGCCTCTTGGCGCGGGCCCGGAATGACAAGGATATTATGCGCAGCCGGCTCTCAGTCGTTCAATGAACGAACGTACCGATCCGCTCGGAACGAACGCCCGGCGCCGCCGGGTCTGAGCCAGATGCACGAGAGAAGAAGATAAGCCCTGCGCGGCCGACGATATTTTCCAGCGGAATATAACCCATCTGCGAAAGTACCCGGCTATCGATCGAATTGTCGCGGTTATCGCCCAGCATGAAGAATTGACCTGCTGGCACCGTGTAGACATTGGTGTTGTCGTAAAAGCCGTTATCGACGCAATCCAGCGTCTCATAGCTCACGCCATTCGGCAGGGTTTCACGCCAGCGTTTTACCTTGCGACCGGAATCCAACCCGCAGGCATCATCGCCTGAAAAATCCGTCAAGCGCTCGCGCACCACCGCAATATCGTTGACGAGAAGCTGTCCCTCCCTGATCTGGATGCGGTCGCCGGGTAATCCGATAACGCGTTTGATGTAATCGACGGAGTCATTTTTCGGCAAACGGAACACGACGACGTCGCCGCGCGCCGGGGCTGAACCGAAAACACGCCCCGAAAACAGCCGTGGCGAAAACGGCAGCGAATAATGCGTGTACCCATAGACATATTTTGAAACGAACAAATAGTCGCCCTCCAGCAATGTAGGCATCATCGAGCGGGCCGGAATATTGAAAGGTTGAAACAGGAAGGTCCGAAACAACGGAGGAGATAATACCAATGACGCAAAAACCACGGCCACGACGATAAGCGTTATTCTGATCCATCGTGATGGTCGGCTTGCTTCCTGAATCGACGTCATGAATAATTTACTCAGCCCCGGGCGTTTCGGCCAAAATAACCGACATGACTGGAAGCGCAACTCCACATTGCGTCCTTGCCCATCATTTCCAACTGGCGGGATCTACACCTTCGAAATCTCCTGGAAGCAATCGCGCACCCAGTCGATCACCGCGCGCGCCGCCGGATCGCGCTTGAGGTGGTTCTGCACCAATAGCCAGACGTCACGGCGCCGCGGCAGCAATGTCGCGCGCAGGCGGCGGTCGGCCAGCAATTCCTGGCAGGAATATTCGGGCAGGATGCCGATCGCCTGATGCGACTGGATCAACCGCCGGATCACCCGCACATTGTCGGTGACGCAACGCGCGCGCGGCTGCAATCCGCGTGCTTTGAGATATTGCGACTCCGGAATGGCACCGAGCTCTTCAGAATAGCCGCAGACCACGGGGTCGATATCGGCCTCGGTCGCGGGCTCGATCAGATAGAGCCGGACTTCCGCCAGCTTTGAGATGGTGAAATCGCCCTTGTCCGGCTTGCGCAGGCGAATGGCGAGATCGGCTTCCCAGCGCGAGAATTTGACGTTCTCGCTGGAGGTCAGCAGTTGAATGCTCAAGCCCGGATTCTCCGACAGAAAATGCCCGGCGCGCGGCGACAGCAATTCCTCCGCGACCGCGTTGGTCGAGGCCAGGCGAAATCGCCCGGTCAGGCCCGGCAGGCTCTCGCCGACCTTGTTGATCTCGGCGACGTGCCCCGCCATGGCCTGGACATGCGCCAACACCGTCTCGCATTGCCGGGTCGGCTTGCGCAGCCCGTCGACGGCCTCGAATAACCGCAGGCCCAGCGCGCGTTCGATCCGCGCCAGCCGCCGCCCGACCGTCGTCTCATCGATGCGCAGCCGCGCGCTGGCGCCGGCATAGGTGCCCACGTCCCGGACCGCGGCAACGATGCGCAGATCGTCCCAATTCATGCCCGCAACGTATCATGACGCCCGCGCCGCCTGCAATATCGCAGCCACAGGCTGCGATATTCCTGCGTGAAAGCAGGCCGTCGCCGGCGCACTATCTGCCCGACGACGTCTCCGATTGAAAGATCCCAAAACCGTGACCGCTGCCAAGACCCTGCTCCAGCTCGCCGGCGCCGACCTCAGCCTGCCCAGGCTCGGCGATGCCTGCCTCGTGCTGATCGACCTGCAGAACGAATATCGCGCCGGCCCGATCGCCCTGCCCGATGCCGATGCGGCGATCGCGAATGCCGGGAAATTGCTGGCGCGGGCGCGCCAGGGCGGCGCTGCGGTGTTTCATATCGCGCATCGCGGACGGCCGGGCGGCCTGTTCGATCGCACCACTGAGCGCGGCGCCATCGTCACCGCGCTGGCGCCGCTGGCCGGCGAGCCGGTGATCGAGAAGGAATTGCCAAACGCCTTCGCCGGCACCGATCTGCAGGCGCACCTCGCCGCGACCGGGCGCAAGAACATCATCCTCGCCGGCCTGATGACGCATATGTGCGTCAGCTCCACCGCGCGCGCCGCGCTCGATCTCGGCTTCCGCACCACTATCGATGCCGATAGCTGCGCCACCCGCGACCTGCCCGACGGGCGCGGCGGGACGATATCGGCCGCGACCATTCACGAGGTAGCTCTCGTCGAACTGTCCGACCGCTTTGCGATCATCGCGCACGGCACCGGCGCGCTGGTTTGAACGCGCAGACCCCAAGGAGACGAACCATGCTGCAACTCTATTTCTACCCGATGGCCTGTTCGCTTGCGGGCCGCATTGCGCTGATGGAGGCCGGCATCGAGGCGCGCTATCATCTGGTGAATATCTGGAACAAGACGATTTTGGAGGACGACCGCGACTTCTGGACGGTCTCGCCAAAGGGCGCCGTGCCGGTGCTCGTGCTTGAGAACGGCGAGCAACTGACCGAAAACGCCGCGGTGCTGCAGTACATCGCGGACCTCAAACCGGAACTCGGACTGGCGCCACCGCCTTGCGATCCCGACCGCTACCGCCTGCAGGAATGGCTGAGTTTTGTCGGCACCGAGATCCACAAGGCCTTTCTGTTTCCGACCTTCTGGTACAAGGACGAGGCGGCGAAGGCGAGCGCGCGGGAACGCATCGGCCAGAGCGTGTCGGTTGCCGCCGAACATCTCGTGGACCGGCAATATCTGGTTGGCGATCGCTTCACGGTCGCGGACGCTTATTTCGGCTGGGCGCTGCTGCTGCTCGGGCGCGGCGGCGTCGACGTGGCGCAGTGGCCGTCGCTGGTCGCCTATCTCGAACGCTTTCAGGCGCGGCCGCAGGTCAAGTCGGCTGTCGGCATCGAAATGCAGTTGCGCAAGACCATCGCGGTCTGATCCTCGCGCCGTTACTCCACCTTCGCCAGCACGGCGAGCCGCTTGATGCCCTGGTTGCGATAGGCATTGAGGAAGGCGTAATAATCCCTGAACGAAACGCAGCCGTTGGAATTGCCGTTGGGCCCGAGCATGTAGGTATGCGCGAGCAGGCCGCTGCGTCCAAAGATCTTGTCTTCGCCGCCGATCGGATTGAGCCGCAACGCCGGCACGCCGTGGAACAGCGCCTCGCGCGGCGTCAGCTCATAGATGTGCGGCGGCGTCACGCCCCGCATTCTGATGCGGGAGGAACGGGGATCGTCGAGCATCGAGCCAAGGCCGGAATGCGCTTCCAGCTTCGAGCCGTCGGGCAGATACACCATGTGCGCGGAGATGTCATAGACCGCGGTCTGCCGGTCATAGGGCGGCGATCCCCCGAGCATCGGGTTCTGGTTCAAGTTGGAAGGAATGCTGCCGGTGACGTTGGCGTCGGCGGAGGCAAAGGACAGCAGCGATCCATGCGACGGCTGCTTGCCCCACAATTTTTCGACGATGCTCTGCTTCTCGTTGGAAGCAATCGACATCACGGCCGCCTTGGCGCGCTGCGCCATGTCGCGGACGGAAGCGCCGGGCGTTTTTGCGGCGGTCTTTACTTCTGCAGGTTTTGCTTCTGCGGGCTTTGTCTCAGCGGTCCGCGCCGGCGGACCATTGAGTGCAATTTGGGTCGACGCGGCACCGGAGATATTTTCCTTCGGCTTCGGCGTTTCAGCAAATTTCGGTGCGGCTACAGGCTTCGGCGCTTCGGCAAGTTTCAGCGTTTCTGGCGGCTTGGGCGCTCCAGCGAATGTGGGCGCGTCCGTTGACGGCGCCGCCTCTGCAACCCTCGAGGCTTCGCTTTGCGGCGCCGCGGCTGCAAACCTTTCGTTAAACATGATCGAAGGTGCGACGGTGTCGGGCTTCGGCACGACAGGCGCTGGCGCAACGGACGCGAACACCTCATTGAAGGCCGGCGTCGCCGGGCGCGCTGCGACAGCGGCCGGCCGCTTGATGACGGGGGCCTCATAAGCCGCGTTGTTCACCGACGGATAGATGCTGGCGCCGAACACATTGGTGTAGACGGTCCAGGCACAGCCCAGCACGACGGCTGCGATGGCAGCGCTGCCGAGGAATTCGGGAGAAAAGACTTTGCGGGAAGATCGCTTGCGGTTGTGGGCCGCAAGGCCAAACGCACCGGTACTCGTACTCATTCGCCCCGCGTCCAGAACAGTTCCACTTAGTCCCTCTTTGATACCGGCGCCGAAAAGTTCCGCCGCAGCATCTCGCAGAGGCGCGAAGCATCATTAAGGCGAGTTTTAGTTAAATACGGATTAAACGCCGGCCAATGTGAGGCATGCTTAATCGATTGAAGCGAATGCGCAAAGCGCCCCCGTAATCATGCGGGCGTTTCATGGTTAACGCGGGACATTCAGCATCAAGTTCACTGAATGTCCCGCGTTGATCGTATCAATGCCAGCGGCGCATGATGATCGGCTGACGCTCAATAATTCAAACTCGGATCGCAGTCTCGGTTTCATTACCGGCGGAATCTTACTCCAGTTCCGGCGGCGGCGAGCGGTCGAGCACGTCGCCCTTCGGCGCCCTCGAGCAGATCGAGCGCGTAGGTTTCGATCACCAGCGGGCCGCGCTTGCGCGGCAGCTCGGCGACCCGCTCGATCCGCGCGAACATGTCCTTCAGGAGCGGCCGGATGCCGCCAGCGCGCCTCGTCGACATACAGCAGCTTGCCGGCAAGCAGCGCTGCGATCGGGCTCGGGCATGTTGACCCAGCGGATGCGCTGCGTCTGCTGCACCACGCAGGTGCCCTTCGGCAGATAGAAGGCGAGCCAGCCGGTGGTGCCGTAGTCCGGCGCCAGCACGCAGGTCGCGCCGACGCGCGCGCGCACCGCCTCGATTTCGCGCGGCGAGCTCGCGCCAGCCGACGCCGACGCTGCGCACGGTGGCGTCGCGGCGATAGCCGGAGAGCACGCCGGTGTTGGCCTGCACGATCAGCAGCGCGAACATCACGATGCCGGTCGGCGCGGCCCAGCGCAGGCAGAAATCGACGAGGCGCTGCTGCGCGCGCGCTCCCATTGCGTCGAGATGGGCGGCGACCGCGGCCGCGATGGCGAAGGCCGGATAGACCGGCGCGAACCAGTTGGCCTCGACGCGGGCATGCAGCGAATGCCAGACGAAATAGGCGACGATGGTCCAGAACATCGCGTTGATCAGCACGCGCGCGGCCGAGCGCGCCGGCCGCTGCGCCTGATCAGCGCGTAAAGCCCCATCGCGCCGAGGATGAACACCAGCGGCGTCGCGAACGCGATCTGGGTCGGGATCAGTTCGGCGATGAAGGCCGGCCTGAAATCCTCGATCCGGGCGCGGCCGATCTGCTTGATGAAGGAGACCCAGTGGTGATCGGCATTCCACAGAATGACCGGCGAGAACATCGCGAGCGCAACGAGGCCGCCGAGATAGGGCCACGGCGAGATCAGCCAGCGCCGCAGTTTCGGAACGCGCGACCAGCCAGATCAGGATCGCCGGGCCGAAGAACAGCGCGGTGTATTTCGACAGCAGCGCCGCACCGACGGCGGCGCCGACCGCGAGCCACCACGCGCCGCGCCCGGTCTCCAGCACCTTGGCGAGAAAGAACAGCACGAAGCTCGAGGCCACCAGCAGCGGCGCATCCGGCGTCACGATCAGCGTGCCGACCGCCGCCATCAGCGTGACGTTGAGCAGGATGGCCGCGGTCGCCGCCACCCGCGCGGCCGCCGAACAGGATCGCGGCCGTGCGATACACCGCATAGCTCATCGGCAGCGCCAGCAGGATCGACACCAGCCGCACGCCGAGTTCGGTGTCGCCGGCGATCATGGTGCCGAGGCGGATCACCAGCGCGACCATCGGCGGATGATCGTAGTAGCCGCCGGCGAGATGCTTCGACCACATCCAGTAATAGGCTTCGTCGAAGGTCAGCGGCGTGCAGGCGGCGGCGACCAGCCGCAACACCACCAGCGCCAGAATCGTCAGCGCCGTGTTGCGGACGAGCCGCGCCTCGTTCGGGCTCATTGCAGCGTTCATCGCTTGCGCCAGACGAACAGTCCGGACATCGCGTAATTCCAGACCACGCCCATCAGCGCGCCGGCCGCGCCCGCCAGCCACCAGATCGGCTCCTGGTCGTAGACCGAGAACGCCACGCCGACATTGGCGAACAGGCCGACGCTGCAGACGAGATAGAACAGCAACAGGCCGCGCAGGATCGCAAAGCCCTTCAGCCGCTGGTCGCGATAGGTGAGAAAATTGTTCAGGATGAAATTGCTGGTCATGGCGACGAGCGCGCCGGCGGCCTGCGCCTCCGCGAAACGGCACGTCGAAGACTTCGAGCGCGACGAACAGCGTCGCCGAGATGCACGACCAGGCCGATCGAGCCGACCATCGCGAACAGCAGGAAGCGCAGCGACACCACGTCGTGGGTCAGCTTCGCCAGCACCAGGCCGAGGAAATCCAGCGCCACCATGGAATCGAGCTTGCTCTCGCCATGCAGCCGCGAGCCGAAGGTGTAGGGAATTTCGATCGACGCGCAGCTCGCCGTGCGCGGTGGCGACGATGTCGAGCAGGATCTTGAAGCCCTGCGTCGAGAGCTGCGGCGCCAGTTGCTCGAAGCGGTCGCGGCGGATCATGAAGAAGCCGCTCATGGGATCGGCGATCTCGACCCGCAGCACGCGCTTGGCGACTTCGGTCGCCAGCGCGCTGGCGCCGGCGCGCTGCTTGTTGAAACTGTCGGCGCTGCCGCCCTCGATGTAGCGGCTGCCGACCACGAGATCGGCCTCGCCGCTCTGCAGCAGCGCCAGCATCTTCGGCAGCTGGGTCTCGTCGTGCTGCAGGTCGGCGTCGATCACCGCGGCGTAGGGCGCGCTCGAGGCCAGGATGCCCTCGATGCAGGCGCCCGACAGGCCGCGCCGCCCGATCCGGCGGATGCAGCGGACGCGGCTGATCCTGCCGCGCCAGCGCCGCGCACCACGTCCCAGGTGCCGTCGGGCGAATTGTCGTCGACGAAGATGACTTCCCAGGCGACGCCCGCGCAGCGTCGCCTCCAGCCGCCGGTACAGCGTCGTGACATTGTCGCGCTCGTTGAAGGTGGGGACGACGACCGAAAGCTGCGGCAAACCCGCGGCCTGCGGCGGGGTTTCGGGGCCCGGTCTGATGGCTTCATTCATGGCGCCAGCGTATATCCGCAGCCTCCGGCGATGCCAAGGCGGCTCCGGGTCGACCGTGGCCAAGCGCTGGTTGCAAGTCGACGGTCTGCGCGGCGAAATGCGGCGCTCGAAAACAGGCCCTAAAATGCCAACGACCACGAACAGACAGGCGCGCGTACATCCGGCGCAGCCAAGCTATTCAGTGGTCGTCCCAGCGCCGGAGCTATTAAGCATCAACGTCGCCGTTAACAGCTAGATAGGGATGCCGCGGCCGTTCCGCAAGGGGCCCCGCGCGTTGCATCAGTTCGGGCACTTCCCGGATCACCGGGCCCTGCGGCGCCGGCTGGCGCGCCGGCGGCCGCCTGTCGCCGGCTGGTCGACCCTGGCCGGCCTGGCGGGCTTGCCGAACTGCCCGATCGGCCCATAGGCGATCGGCAACCACCAGCACGACCGCCGCGACGATCGCACCCAAAATACCTGCTACCGACTCCGACGTCATACCCGACCGATCCCGCTCTGCCGACTCCGAGCGAATCGATATCACGGAAAATCGGCGTCGGCAAGGAATAGGCCCCGGCCGGTGCGCGGACGCTTACTTCGACGCGGCCTTGCGCCTGAGCGAAGGCCGTCACGATGTCCTTCTGCGCCAGCGCGATGGCATTGTTGGCCGTCGTCATGTGGGCGCCGGCATCGGTGTTCGGGAATTGCATGCGCCAGGTAGTCCACCAGCGCCACCCGGAAATTCTGCCGCTCGGATCGGCAGGCGCCGGCGATCAGCGCCACGAAATCCTGCTTCCGACAGGTTCTTGTTGCTGTCCCGCGGATATTCCCGGGCCAGGCAATTCCAGTAGGAGTCGCGGCCCGACACCGCCAGCCGGTGCGCGTCGTCGATCTCATCGGCAATCGCGACGGAGCTGGTCATCGCCAGCATGGCCGCCATCATGACGCGCATTCTTTTTCTCCCTTTTTTACCAGCCTAGCTCGAACAGCCGATGCCGGTAAACGCACCTGGCGCGGTTCCAGCGAACTGGCCAATCACGATTGATTTGACTAGATCTCCAGCCCCAAGATCGCCCCCTCCTTCGAGACGAGCCCCGCCGTGACCAAAGCCCCGAAGACAGCTTCCACAAAATCCGGCAACATCTATATCGGCGTCGGCGGCTGGACCTTCGAGCCGTGGCGCGGGGTGTTTTATCCGGAGAAGCTGACGCAGGCGAAGGAGCTGTAATACGCCGCCTCAAAGCTGACCTCGATCGAGATCAACGGCACCTATTACGGCTCGCAGAAGCCGGAGAGCTTTCGCAAATGGGCGCGCGAGGTGCCGGACGGTTTTGTGTTCTCGCTGAAGGGGCCGCGCTTTGCCACCAACCGCCGCGTGCTGGCGGAGGCCGGCGATTCCGTCAAACGGTTTTACGACTCCGGCGTGCTGGAACTCGGCGACCGCCTCGGTCCCGTGCTCTGGCAATTCGCGCCGACCAAGAAATTCGACGAGGCCGATTTCGGCAAGTTTCTGGAGCTGCTGCCGCGCAAGCTCGAAGGCCGCGCGCTGCGCCATGTCGTCGAGGTGCGGCACGACAGTTTTTGCGTGCCCGATTTCATCGCGCTGTTGCGCAAATTCGAGACGCCGGTGGTGTTCGCCGAGCACGGCAAATATCCGGCGATTGCCGACGTCGCCAGCGATTTCGTCTATGCCCGGCTGCAGAAGGGCAATGACGAGACTCAAGACCTGCTATCCGCCGAAACAGCTCGATGCCTGGGCGAAGCGGTTTCAGGCCTGGGCCGACGGCGGCGAGCCGGACGATCTGCCGCGCGTCGACGACACCAAGCCGAAGAAGGCGCCGCGCGACGTGTTCGCCTATGTGATCCACGAGGGCAAGGTGCGCGCGCCCGCGGGCGCGATGGAATTGATCGAACGCGTCAAGTAACAAGAGGGTCTCATGGCCAAGGCCACCAAAAAGTCCGCGAAGAAGGTCAACAAGCTCTTCACCATCGGCTATGAGCAGACGCCGTCCAAGGCCGTGCTCGACGAACTCGAACACGCCGGCGTCAAGCTGCTGGTCGACGTCCGCGCGGTCGCATCGTCGCGCCGTCCGGGCTTTTCCAAGAACCAGCTGGCGGCCGGGCTGGACGAGCGCGGCATCGCCTATCTGCATCTGCGCGGGCTCGGCACGCCGAAGGAGGGCCGCGAGGCCGCCCGCAGCGGCGCAATTCGACGTGCTGCACAAGATCTACTCGAAACATCTGAAGACGCCGCAGGCCAAGGAAGAACTCGACGAGCTATCGGCGCTGGTGAAGAAATCCGGCCCGGTCTGCATCCTCTGCTACGAGCGCGACCACACACATTGTCACCGGCAATGGATCGCGGAGATCATCGAGGAGCGCGACCGGGTGAGGGTGGAGAATCTGGCCGCGCGGCAGGTATGACTGTCATTCCGGGGCGCGCGAAGCGCGAGCCCGGAATGACGAGAGAGACCACTCACCCCTCCCCGTCGAGCCGAAACGTTCCCTCCATCATCTGCACGCAGCCGCCGCCGACATGGGCGGAGACCACCGCGCCCTCTTGCTTGCGGACGCGCGTCAGCAAGCAGGCTCGGCCGCCCCATGTCGACGCCCTGGCCGATCCGCAGTTTCAGTTCGCCGTCGCGCGTCGGGTCGAGATCGGCGAGCAGCGCCGCGGCCGCGACGGTCGCGCTGCCGGTGGCGGGATCTTCGGACAAGCCCGCTGGAGCCCGGATGAAACATCCGCGCCTGCAGATCGCAGCGGCTGTTCGCTACGCCGGCACATCGCGCGTGTAGAAATAGACGGCGTCACTGCGGTCGCACGGAAAAGTCTTGCCGAATGCCGCGGCATCGGGCTTCGCCCGCCGCAGCGCCTCGCGCGAGGCAAGCTCCACCACCAGAAACGGCAGTCCGACCGAGACGATGTGCGGCGGATGGCGATCGGTCTTCACGTCAGCCGCCGACAGCGAGAGACAGGCCGCCGCCTGCTCCGCGCTGCAACTGCGTCATCCGCTTCAGCGGTTGCGGCGCCGTCAGTTCGGCACCGACGACCCCGCTTTGTCCGGTCAGGATTTCGACCGGCACCAGACCCGCCTGTTCCTCGAACTTGAGCCGCGCCGGCGGCTTTCCGCCTGCGTCGCCAGCACGAAGGCGGTGCCGACATTGGGGTGGCCGGCGAACGGGATTTCGGAGCGCACGGTGAAGATGCGCACCTGCGCGTCGTGAGCGGTATCGCGCGGCGGCAGCACGAAGGTGGTCTCGGAATAGTTGAACTCGGTCGCGATCGCCTGCATCTGCGCCGTCGACAACCCGCCGGCATCGAGCACGACGGCCAGCGGATTGCCGCCGAACGCACGGTCGGTGAAGACGTCCACGGTGATGTAACGCCGCTGCATCTGACTCCCTACTCTTTTTGTTTGGGCACGATCTAATCGGAAAACCGGTGTCCACCTTTCCGGATCATGCCCTATCCCAATTGCCACACCGTCACCGGCCGCTCGTAACCCCTGATCGGGACTTCGCCGAGCGAGACTGCATCGCCGCCTTCCTGGCCCAGCGCGTCGCGAACCGCGTCCGAGATCAGGAACTGCGAGTGGAATTCCTTGTTGAGCGCCTCCAGCCGCGCGGCGAAGTTCACGGTGTCGCCGATCACGGTGTATTCCTTGCGCCGCGGCGAGCCAATATTGCCCGCGACCACCTCGCCGAAGTGGATGCCGATGCCGATCCGCAGCGGCCAGCTCGTCGCCTTGTTGGCCCGCTCGTTGGCGTCCAGCATTTCGCGCGCCGCGGCGACCGCCCGGTGCGCGGCGTCGTGCGCCTCGAGCGGCGCGCCGAACAGCGCCAGAAAGCCGTCGCCGAGAAACTTGTTCACGATGCCGCCGTGGCGGTCGAGGATATCGACCAGCACCGCAAACGCGCCGTCGAGGCGATCCACCACCTCGCGCGGCGAGCGGGTGCTGGCGCCGGCGGTAAAGCTGCGGAAATCGACGAACATGACCGCGACCCGCCGGATTTCGCTTTCGGTCGCAGCGCCCTCGGCCATCAGACGCTCGACCACCTGCGGCGAGACATGCTGGCCGAACAGATTGGTGATGCGGTCGCGCGCGGTCGCCGCCAGAATGCTGGCCTCGAATTGCCGGCGCAACTGAACGCCCACCGCGCCCGCCAGCATGCCGCAGATCAGCACGACCACGCTGCGCACGGCGTGATAATAGAGATCCGGCGGCGGACCGGTGCTGCCCGCGCGATGATAGAACATCGCCATCCACAGCAGCTCGGCGGCGGCCACGAAGCCGGTGAAGGTAGAGAGCCAGAAATCCAGCCGCAGCGTCGAGAGGATGATGAAGATGAAGTAGATCAGCGGCGCCACGAAGCCGAGCGCCTCCACCGGCCCCATGCTGTCGATGTGCAGCGCCAGAGCGAGTGTCGGCATCGAGGTTTCGATCAGCGCGCCAAGATACCGTCGGTACACCGGCACATCGCGGTCCAGCCTCAGGTGACGGCTGATGACCGCATGGACCCACAGCTCGAACAGGATGAACGGGATCAGGATCGCATAGAGACGGGATGGCTTCAGGCCGCCGTGCCAGAGGTGATTCGACGGCATATGGATCGACCAGATAGAGCGTGAGAAGCATCACGGTGATAACCACGGTCGTCGCGATCAGCGCCTTGATCCGGATCAGCTCGGTGCGCAGCACCTGCTGCATCAGCGCATGCTGAAAACCGGCGGGTACCGCCGAGTCCTGCCCGCCTTTGTTGCCCAACCCCAGCATCTCTTTTCCTGTCAATGACGGTAACCAGTCTGCCTCAATCGAGCGTGCGACGGAAGCGCGTCACGGCGATCGTCATCGCCAATAACATCAGTGCAATCAGTGCAATCGAATCATATTCCAGGTTCTGAATGACCGCGCCCTTCAGCATGATGGCGCGGACGATGCGGATGTAGTGCGTCAGCGGCAAGCCCTCACCGACATATTGCGCCCATACCGGCATGCCCATGAACGGGAACATGAAGCCGGAGAGCAGGATGCTCGGCAGAAAGAACATCATCGACAGCTGCATCGCCTGCAACTGGTTCTGCACGATGGTCGAAAAGGTGTAGCCGATCGACAGATTGGTGGTGATGAACAGCGTCGTCAGCAGCGCGAGCAACAGGAAGCTGCCGAGCACCGGCACGCCGAACAGGAATACCCCGACGCCGATGATCAGCGCGGCCTGGATGAAGCCGACCATCACGTAGGGAATGATCTTGCCGAACATGATTTCCACCGGCCTGATCGGCATCGACAGCAGGCTTTCCATGGTGCCGCGTTCGATCTCGCGCGTCACCGACAACGCGGTGAAGATCAGCATGGTCATGGTCAGGATAGTACCGACCAGGCCCGGCACGATGTTGAGCCGCGACGATGCCGCCGGATTATAGCGCGCATGCGCCCTGATCTCGAACGGCAGCGCCGGCGGATCGCCGGCGAAGAGGTCGTGCTGCAGCGCTGTCTGCACGACCGTTCCGAGCGCGCCCAGCGCAGAGCCTGCCGCAACCGGATCGGTCGCGTCGGCAGCGACCAACAGTGCCGGATGGTCACCGCGCCGCACCGCGCGCTCAAAACCGCGCGGGATTTCGACACCGAACAGCACCTTGCCCGATTTCAGCAGATTGTCGAATTCGTCGACATCATGCACCTCGCGGGTGAAGCGGAAATAGGCGGTGTTTTCCAGCGCTTTCAGGATCGAGCGCCCGAGGTCGCTATCCTCCTGCAGCAGCACGGCGGTCGGCAGATTGTGCGGCGTCGTGTTGATGGCGTAGCCGAACAGCATCAGCTGCATCACCGGCAGCATGATGATCATCGCAAACGACACCCGGTCGCGCCGAAGCTGGATGAATTCCTTGACCAGCATGGCATAGCTGCGCCGCCAAAAGCCGAACGACGGCTCCCTGGCGTTGTGGCTTTGGGGATACGCGTCAGTGACACTCATTGGAAATTGTCCTTTGAGCGGGTCATCAGGTCGATGAAAACATCTTCCAGCGATGGCTGGCCGTGCTGCCAGTGCCACCCTTCATTGCCGCGATAGGGCGCAATGGTCGCTTCCAGAGCCGCCGGGTCGCGGCCGGAAACGTGCAGGCTGTTGCCGAACGGCGCCACCATGTCGACACCGGGTTTTCCGGCGAGTTCGCCCGACAGCCCGTTGAGGTCCTCGCCGGTGACGGTGTACGTCGACAGCGCGGATTGCGCGATCACCTCGTCGACGGTGCCGTGTGCCAGCAAATGGCCGTAGGCGATATAGGCGATCTCGTGGCAGCGTTCGGCCTCGTCCATGTAGTGGGTGGAGACCAGCACGGTCAGCCCTTCGGCCGCGAGCGCGTGGATTTCGTTCCAGAAATCGCGCCGCGCCTTGGGATCAACGCCGGCGGTCGGCTCGTCCAGCAGCAGCAATTGCGGGTTGGGCAATGTGCAGGCGCCGAGCGCCAGCCGCTGCTTCCAGCCGCCGGAGAGTTCGCCGGCGAGTTGCTCCTCGCGGCCCTTCAATCCGATGCGGTCGATCATGTCGCGCGCGGCGCTGCGGGCGTTGGGCAGGCCATAGAGCCTTGCCACGAATTCCAGATTCTCCCGCACCGACAGGTCCTGATACAGGCTGAAGCGCTGCGTCATGTAGCCGACCTGGCGCTTGATTTTGTCGGCGTCGCGGCGGATGTTATAGCCGAGGCACCTGCCTTCGCCGCTGTCCGGCGTCAGCAGGCCGCAGAGCATGCGGATAGTGGTGGTCTTGCCGCTGCCGTTGGGACCGAGGAAGCCGTAGATCGAACCGCGCTTCACCTTCATGCTGAGATCATGCACGACCACGCGTCCGCTGAACGATTTTGACAGGCCCTCGACATCGATGGCGATGTCGGGCGCGATGGTGGATGTTGTGCTCATTGCTTGTCCGCCACCGGCGTTTTGGCATTGAGGAACACGCTGATCGGCTGGCCGACGCGCAGACTGTCCGGCCGGCTCGGGCGCGCCTGGATCAGGTAGACCAGCTTGTTGCGCTCATCGAGGCTGTAGATTACCGGCGGGGTGTATTCGGCCATGGTCGCGATGAAATAGATCTTTGCGGTCAGATCGGCGGAGCAATTGTCGCAGGTCACCTTGACCTCGTCGCCGATCGAAAGTTTTGGCAATTCCGTCTCCGGCACGAAGAAGCGTAGCTTCATGTTGCCGGGTGGCATGATCGACAGCACCGGCCGCTGCGCCGGCACCATCTCGCCCTCGCGAAAATAGATCTGCTGGATGGTGCCGCCGACCGGGGCGAAACCGTTGCGCCGCGCCAGTCTCGTTTGCGAGGTGTTGACCCGCGCTTCGGCGACGCGCAATGCCGACAGCGCCGCGTCGAGCGTCGCCTGCGTACCCGATCCGGTCTTGCTCAGCGACGCCGCGCGATCATAGCTCTGCTGCGCGTTGGCCAGCGTCGCGTTGTTCTGGTTGAGGTCGGCCTGCTGCAGATCGTCATCGACCGAATAGATCTGTTCGCCGGGCTTTACTTCCTCGCCTTCGCGGACATTGAGCCTGGTCACGCGGCCGGACTCGTCGGGGCTGACGAAAATCATGTCAGCCTCGACCCAGCCCTGAAAGCCGGGATCCTTGCGCTCATTGCAGCCGGCGAGCGCGATCGCCAGCGCCGCGGCGGCCAGAATACGTAACGTGGTTCGCGACGAAGTCATGTCGTCCTCCGTTCGCCGAAAATCAGGTCGAGATGGGTGCGAAACATCTCGATCGCATCCAATGGCGCGTGTCTGCTGAACAGGCTCTGCCAGATCACCGCGACGATCGCGGGCGCCACCAAGAGCTGCGGAAAGCGCGCCAGGTTTTTCTGCTGGATTTCGCCGCGCGCGATGCCGAATTCGATCAGCGCGCGCATGCCGGCTAGGCCGCGCGAGACCACCTCGCGGTAGTAGAAATCGGCAATCTCCGGAAAGCGCGGCCCCTCGGCCACGATCAGGCGCACGATATCGCCGCGGCGGGTGCCCGAAACCTCCTGGATGAAGGTGCGGGCAAAACCTTCCACCGCATCGCGGATCGATCCGCCGGCCAGCGGCGGCGGCGCCAAGCGGCCGATCAGCGGCACCAGCGCGGTCCGGATCAGCTCCTCGAACATCGATTCCTTGTCCTTGAAGTGCAGGTAGATGGTGCCCTTGGCGACCCCTGCCCGCTTGGCGACGTCGTCGAGCCGGGTTGCCGTAAAGCCGCGCGCGATGAACTCATCCAGCGCCGCCTCGATGATCGCTGCGCGCCGCTCCGCCGCGCGCTCGGCGCGGCTGGAAGCGGGTTTTGCGGCCGGCAGTTTCGGCGACACGATTTTGGGCGTCTTGGCGGCGGCAGCCCGGATCGCGACACGGCCTTTGGCCAGCTTCGATGGGATGGCGGGTTCTAGGCGTGCTTTTTTCATATCTCACTTATGACTGACTGGTCAGTCATCGTCAATGGACGCCGGAACGGCCAATTTCACATCGCTGTTACTGCGGCAGTTGTCCGATGCCGTCGTTGCGGCAGCTCAAGAGCGGGTAGTTTCTCACTTTGAATTGAGCGGCTCTCGAAGGCCGATCGCATCGCGCGACCAGCGCCATGCTATGCTCGGCGCGCAGCCGCGTCGGAGCTTGCGTCATGGACATGACCTTCGGATTGTTGCTGATCGGCACGATCGTTTCGATGTACCTCGCCGGCCGCATTGCCGAGCGTCGCGGACGCAGTTTTAAGAACTGGGCGTTGATTGCCGGGACTCTGCTCGGCCCGCTGGCGCTTCCACTGCTGCTCCTGATGCCTGACTTGCACGGCAAGAACGGCGATCGCACCTAGGGGCTCCGGCGGCAAGCAGCACCCCGCATCCGAAAAATCTTCCACCCTCGTGAAAGCGTCCCGTCGGGCCGTGTAGCCACGCGACCTAGCTGTGAAACTTAAGCCCGTCGACGATCTTGTCGATCACCTTGCGCTCGGCGCGCATGGCGAGGCCGACGAGGTTGAGCTCGGCGCGGATCACCGCCTTCACCACCTCGCGGTTGGCAGCGTCGTGCGTGGTCCTGAACATGTCCTCGGTATAGACCGCGGGCTTGACGTCGCGCGACAGCGCCCGTTCCAGCGCGCGGGACAATGCCGGCCGATCGGCGCCGTAGATCAGGATCGGTTGGCCGATCAGCGACAGATATTTTGTGCCGGAAGCGTCCTGGTAATTCTCGCCGATGCATTCGGGAAACGATGCGGCGATGCCGCCGACCAGGAACGATGCGACGTTGAGCTTTTGCCACGGCTCGAGATCGGTCCGGATGATGACCGCGATTTTGGTGTCGAATTGCATGGGATGATACCAGCCCCTTTGGGAGAGAATTCAGTTCCTCATGGTGAGGAGGCGCGTTAGCGCCGTCTCGAACCATGTGCCCGCGTCCATCCTTCGAGACGCGCGTAAGGGCGCGCTCCTCAGGATGAGGCCCGAGTCACCCCTTGGCGTCGCAGGCCCAGGCGCGGATCACGCATTCCTTGCCGCCGAATTCGTAGCATTTTTTGGTCGCGGCGTTGAGCGAGCTCGATATTTTCGGCTTCACCGCATAGCCATGGGCGCCGCAGGGGTTGGTCATGTCGACCGCAATCGCCGCGCAGGCGCGCTTCATGGTCACGGCGGTGCAGTCGCCCTTGCACTGCTTTAGGGCAGCGGCGCGCGCGGCAGCCTCGGCCGGATAGTCGTAGGCCTCGCCATAGGCGCCGCATTTGCCGACTGCAATCGCACCGGCCGCCCACGCCTGCGTGGCGAAACGCGTCGCACCCACGACCAGGGTCAGCGCAAGAATGAACAAGGCGCGGCGTTGCGCTGCGGCAGTCGAAACGATCAAGATCCCATCCCCCAAGGCAGGCGGCGGCGAATCTAGCCCGGGGGGGTTGAGACTTGGTGAACGGGAGGTTGAAACGACTCTCATCTATCGTCGTCCCGGCGAACGCCGGGACCCATAACCACAGGGAGTGGTTTTGCGGAAGGTGTCTGCCACCGAGCCCTTGTAGATAAATCACGCGGTATGGGTCCCGGCGTTCGCCGGGACGACGCGGATATAGTTCGTGCCCACCCTACAAACTACGACCTTCGCGCCGCTTCCAGCGCCTGCGGCGTGTCGATGTCGAGGAAGGCGCCAAAACCCTCGACCGGGACTTCGGCCACGGCTTCGGCGTGCTTGGCGATCAGATGGCGCGCGCCGACGTCGCCGTCGAGTGTCATCAATTCGCGGAAGAACCGCCGCGACCACAATACAGGGTTGCCGCGCCTGCCGTCGCTGACGGGCACCGCGATCAGATGGCCGCGATCGGGCTCGAAGGTCTCGATCAGTTTGTCGATCAATTTCGCATCGATCAGCGGCATGTCGCCGAGACAGATCACCGCGCCGTCGGCATTGGCCGGCACCGCGGCGATGCCTGCTTTGACGGAGCTGGCGAGCCCGCCGGCGAAATCGGGGTTGCGGGCGAATTTTACTTTCAACCCCTGCAGCGCCTGCTCGACCAGATCGGCCTGATGGCCAGTGACGACGATCACCTCGGACGCCTTCGACGCCACCGCCTGCTCGGTTGCGATCCGCACCAGTTTTTTGCCGTCGAGTTCGGCGAGCAGCTTGTTGGGGCCACCCATCCGGGTCGAACGTCCGGCCGCGAGCACGATCGCGACGACGTTGCGATTGCCTTCAAGTTCGGGGACGGTGCGCGGCTGCGGCCGCGTCACGATTTCCATCAGGAGACCACCGACGCCCATGCCGGTCAGGTCGGAACGCGAGACTTTCAGGCCTGCGAGCAGGCGCATCAGCACCCAGTCAAAACCGTTTTCCACCGGCGAGCGCGCGCAGCCCGGTGCGCCCAGCACCGGCACGCCGTCGGCGCTGCCGATCAGCAGGAGATTGCCGGGGTCGACCGGCATGCCAAAATGCTCGATGGCGCCGCCGATTTCGGTGATCGCGGCCGGGATCACGTCGCGGCGGTCGGCGATCGCGGACGCGCCGAACACGATCACGAGTTCGGCGCCGAGGCCGAGCAATTCCTTGATCGACGCCGCCAGCAGCGTCTCGTCATGCGGCACGCGCCGCTCGGCGATGATGGTGGCGCCCGCCGGCGCCAATCGTTCGGCCGTCACCCGCAGGGTTTTTTCGATCACTTTTGGCGCCAGCCCCGGCAGCAAAGTCGAGACCACGCCGACCTTCTTGATGGTGTAGGGCGCGATCCGCAGCGCATCGCGGCCCGCCTGCGCCACGGCCGCGTCGCGCAGTCTGGCCTCGACGCCGAACGGAATCAGTTTGACGGTCGCGATCATCTCGCCTTCGACCACCGGCTTGAACGCAGCCAGCGTCGCGAAGGTAATGGCCTCGTCGACGCCGTTGATGCGGTCGACCGCCGCGCGGTCCACCACCAGCACGCCGGCCTTGGCCGCAAACAGATTGGCGCGGCCGGTGAAAGCGCGCTCGACATGGACGCCGTCGCCGGCGACGGCCGTGGCGATGCTGGCAGCGGCCACGTCTTCGGAGACGTCACCGTCTTCGAGCCGCACCACGACGACTTCCTTGACGCCGGCCTTGGTGAGCGCCTCGACTTCGGCAGGCCCGATCGTGGTGCCTTTTTTGAGCACCAGCGCTCCCTGCCGGAGCGTGTGCACGGTGACGCCGCCAATCGCGTCGGCCGGACTGGCGGGTCCGAATTTCATGCCGCCTGCTCTTTCTTGATCTCTTTGGACAGACGCAGCTCCGCGGTGATCTCGGCCATGATCGAGACCGCGATCTCCGACGGCGAGACCGCGCCGATGTTGAGCCCGATCGGCGCATGGATGCGCGCGATGTCGGCATCGGACGCCCCCTGCGCCTTCAGGCGCTCGCCGCGCTTGGCGTGGGTTTTTCGCGAGCCGAGCGCGCCGATATAGAAGCAGTCGCGCGCAAAGGCGTGCAGCAGCGCCGGGTCGTCGATCTTGGGATCGTGGGTGACAGCGACGAACGCCGTGTAGTGATCGATATTGAGCGGCGGCAGCGCCACATCCGGCCATTCGGCGACCAGCGGAATATCGGGAAACCGTTCCGGGCTGGCGAACGCGGTGCGCGGATCCACCACCGTGACGTCATAATCCAGCGAACGCGCCAGCGGCGCCAGCGCCTGGCTGATATGGACCGCGCCGACGATCACGAGCCGTGCGGTCGGCGCATAGACATTGAGGAACAGTTTTTTGCCACCGGCCTCGATCATGCCGCTCTTGCCCATCCGCAACTGTTTTGCGAGTTCGGCGCCCAGCGGATCGGTGGCGATATCTTTTGCCTTCACCAGCCGCTGGTCGCCATTGGCGGTATCGGTGATTACGATCACCGGCCGCCGCGCGGCGCGCTCGACGTTCACTTCGCTCAGGGTCTGGAGTTTCACGACTGGCCGACCTTCTCGACGAACACGCGGATGGTGCCGCCGCAGGACAGGCCGACATTCCATGCGGTCTCGTCGGCGACGCCGAATTCGAGCATTTTGGGCTGGCCGCTGGCGATCACATCCAGCGCTTCGGTCACCACCGCGCCCTCGACGCAGCCGCCGGAGACGGAGCCTAAGAACGTGCCGTCGTCATTGATGACCAGGCTGGAGCCGGCCGGCCGGGGCGCCGAGCCCCAAGTTTCGACCACGGTCGCCAGCGCGACGCCATGGCCGGCCTTCTGCCAGGTCTCGGCCGCCTGAAGGATATCCTCGTCACGATTGAGCATTGCGGGCCTCTTTCAAGCTGCGGGGCGGATATGGCTCAGATGATGCGGCGGAGGCGGTGCCGACAGCGCCGCGATCAACCCCTCGATTGAACTCAAATTATGCACCGGGCGGAATTCGTCAACGTGCGGCAGCATCATTTTGATGCCCTGCGCCTTGGCCTCGAAGGCGCTGTAGCGCAGCAAAGGATTGAGCCAGATCAGGCGACGGCAGGACCGGTGCAGCCGGTCCATCTCGAAGGCGAGCTTGTCGTCGGCCTCGCGCTCCAGCCCGTCGGAGATCAAAAGCACGATGGCGCCCTGCCCGAGCACCCGCCGGCCCCACAATTTATTGAACGTATGCAAGGAGGTGGCGATCCGCGTGCCGCCGGCCCAATCCTCCACCGAGGACGAACAACTCGCCAGCGCCTCGTCGGGATCGCGCGCCCTTAAAGACCGCGTCACGTTGGTCAGCCGGGTCCCGAACAGAAACACCGAAACGCGCTTCCTGGCATCGGTAATCGCATGGAGAAAATGCAAAAACAGCCGGGTATATTCGCTCATCGATCCCGAGATATCGAGCAGCGCCACGATCGGCGCCGGCTTGTCGATCCGGCCGAGCTTTCGGATGTCGATGATCTCGCCGCCGGTGCGGAGGCTGCCGCGCAAGGTGCGGCGAATGTCGAGCCGCAGGCCCCTTGCGTCCGGCTGGTAGCGGCGGGTACGCAACTCGGCCTGCGGCAGCCGCATATTCGCGATGGCGCGGGTGACCTCGGCGATTTCCGCCGCGCTCATCTGTGCAAAGTCTTTCTTCTGCAAAATCTCCTTGTCGGAGACCGAGAGCCGCAGTTCCTGCTCCTGCGCCTGCGGCAGCTCCTCGCGCATCGATGGCTGCGCCATCGCCTCCTGGACCCGGCGCGAGGCCGGCGGCGGCTTCTTCTTGGCATGATCGGGCAGCGGCACCGAATCCAGCATGTGCTTCCACTCGTCGGCGGCGCGGAAGAACAGGTCGAAGGCCTGCGCGAAGATCAGCATATGCTCGCGGCGCTTGACGAAGATCGCCTCCAGCGTGGCGTAGACGTCGGCGCGGTTGCCGATCTCGATCGCCTGCAGCGCGTTGAGCGCATCGATCACCGCTCCGGGGCCAACGGGAATGCCCGCAGCCCGCAACGCGCGGGCAAAGCCGACCACGTTGTCGGCCATCTGGCCGGTCGGGGGATTGAGGTGATCGATGGGCATCGGACTACTCTCTCACGCGGGCGGTGCGCCCCCTCTCCCGCTTGCGGGGGAGGGCTGGGGTGGGGGCTGCCTCAACAAATACGCTGCCAGACTTGCATCGCGGTGTTTCCGCCAGTGCCAAACTTCAACGCTGGAGCAAACTGAGAGAGCCCCCACCCATAGCCAATGCTTTGCATCGGCGTTCTAGATCGAGGACGGCGGCCGTAAGGCCGCCTCTGCCTCCCCCGCAAGCGGGAGAGGGAGCATACTGCCGTTGCATCCGACGGTTTGCCCAGGGGATCAAAGCCTAGTTCTCGCTCGTCGCTTCCTTCAAAACCTTCTGCAAGCTTTCGCCCTGCATCCGCGCGATGTCGTCCTGGTATTTCAAGAGCGCGCCGAGCGTGTCGCCGACCACTTCCGGCGTCAGCGAACGGGCGTCGAGTTCGGTCAACGCGGTGGCCCAGTCGATGGTCTCGGCGACGCCCGGCGACTTGTAGAAATCCTGGTCGCGCAGCGCCTGCACGAAACGGACGACCTGCTGCGACAGTTTGGCCGAAATACCCGGCACGCGCGACTTGACGATCGCAAGCTCGCGCTCGGCATTAGGATAATCCACCCAGTGATAGAGACAGCGGCGCTTCAGCGCGTCGTGAATTTCGCGGGTGCGGTTCGAGGTGATGATGACGATCGGCGGCTGCGGCGCCTTCACGGTGCCGAATTCGGGGATCGTGACCTGGAAGTCGGAGAGGATTTCCAGCAGATACGCCTCGAACGCCTCATCGGCGCGGTCGAGCTCGTCGATCAACAGCACCGGCGCGCCGGCGACATCCGGCTCCAGCGCCTGCAACAGCGGCCGCTTGATCATGAAGCGCTCGGCGAAGATGTCCGATGACAGCTGGTCGCGGTCGGTATCGCCGGCGGCTTCCGCAAGCCGGATCGCGATCATCTGCGCCGCGCTGTTCCATTCATAGACCGCGGAGGCAACGTCGAGGCCTTCGTAGCACTGCAGGCGGATCAGCTTGCGCCCCAGCGCCGCCGACAGCACCTTTGCGATTTCGGTCTTGCCGACGCCGGCCTCGCCTTCGAGAAACAGCGGCCGGCCCATGCGCAGCGACAGATAGGTCACCGTCGCCAGCGAGCGTTCGGCGAGATAGCCGCGCGAGGTCAGAAGTTCGAGCATCGCATCGACGGAATTGGGTAATGCCGATGCACTCATGAGCAAGCCAGTCTTGATAGAGCAGGAGTTGGCAATTTTACTTGACGTTTCTTTGGCGGTCGCGGCTTCGACCGCGCGGCGCGCCAGCACCCCGATCAGATGCGCGCGATATTCGGCGCTGCCGTGCAGGTCGCTGTTGAGCCCTTCCGCCGGCACCGTCAGGCCATCGAGCACCTTGTGCGAAAAACGCTTCTTCAGCGCTTCCTCGAACGCGGTGACGCGGAACACGCCGTCCGAGCCGGCGCCGGTGACGGCGACGCGCACGTCCGACGGGCGCTTGGCGACGAACACGCCGACCAGCGCATAGCGCGACGCTTGGTTGCGGAACTTGATATAAGCCGCCTTCTTCGGCAGCGGGAACATCACCTTGGTGATGATCTCGTCGCTCTCCAGCGCGGTCGTGAACAGGCCCTGGAAAAACTCTTCGGCCTTGAGGCGGCGCTTGTTGGTGACGATGGTGGCGCCGAGCGCAAGCACGGCGGCCGGATAATCCGCGGTCGGATCGTTGTTGGCGAGCGAGCCGCCGATGGTGCCTTTGTGGCGCACCGCGGGATCGCCGATCAGGCCGGCCAGTTCGGCCAGCGCCGGGATCGCCTCGCCGACGACGGCTGAGGTTGCGACACTCGGCGTGCTTGGCGGTGGCGCCGATCACCAGCGAGCGGCCCTTCATCTCGATCGTATCCAGCCCCTCGATATGGGAGAGGTCGACCAGATGCGGCGGGCTGGCGAGCCGCTGCTTCATGACCGGCACCAGCGTGTGGCCGCCGGCGATCAGCTTGGCGTCCTCGTTCTTGATCAGGAGATTGGCGGCCTGCCGCACGGTTGCCGGACGATGATATTTGAATTCGTACATAAAAAGTTTCCCGGGAATTTCCTGATCGCAGTCGCGATGATCTGGATTAAGCGAGATCGGATTTCGCCATCGCCTTGGCGCCGGCCGCGATCGATTGAACGATGTTCTGATAGCCGGTGCAGCGGCACAGATTGCCTTCGAGCTCTTCGCGGATGATGTGGTCGGAGAGATCGTGGCCCTTGCGATGGACGATGTCGACCGCGGTCATGATCATGCCGGGGGTGCAGAAGCCGCACTGCAGGCCGTGATGCTCGCGAAAGGCTTCCTGCATCGGATGCAGCGGCGCGCCGTCGGCGGCGAGCCCCTCGATGGTCTTGACCTCGTGGCCGTCGGCCATCACCGCAAGCGTGGTGCAGGACTTGACCGCCTTACCGTCGAGATGCACGACGCAGGCGCCGCATTGCGAGGTGTCGCAGCCGACATGGGTGCCCGTCAGGCGCAGATTTTCGCGCAGGAACTGGACCAGCAGGGTACGGGGGTCGACATTGGCGTTGACGGGATTGCCGTTCACGATCAGGGAAATCTTGGCCATCAGCACTCTCTTGATCTGCGCCGCCGCATATCGGCAGAACAGGCGTTTAGAAACGTTCGAAGGCCATAATATGGGCCATCCCGGCAATGAGCAACCTCGGCTGGGGCATGGCTTGATATGGCCTGGCGGGACTTTGGGCGGGTCTGGCCGCTTTGGAATCAGCGGTTCAGGATCAGCCCTGAACCGCCTTGGCGAAATTGGCGAAGAACTCGTCGGCCAGTTTCTTGGCCGAGCCGTTGATCAGGCGCTGTCCGAGCTGGGCCAGCTTGCCGCCGATCTGGGCCTCGACATTGTAGCTCAACAGCGTGCCGCCGTCCTTGTCGGCCAGCGCTACCGTCGCGCCGCCCTTGGCGAAACCGGCGACGCCGCCCTCGCCTTCGCCCGAGATCTTGTAGCCGTTGGGCGGATCGAGATCGCTCAAGGTGACCTTGCCCTTGAAGCGGGCGGATACCGGGCCGACCTTCATTTTGGCGGTCGCGCGAAAACCGCCGTCGTCGGTTTTCTCCAGTTCCTCGCAGCCGGGGATGCAGGCTTTCAGCACTTCCGGATCGTTCAATTTGGCCCACACGGCCTCGCGCGGCGCCGCAAGCTGGACTTCGCCGTTCATCGTCATGGCCATGGGTGCTGCCTCCTGGATCGCGTCAACTGTCCCCCAAGTAAAGCACACCCGCCCCAAAAGGAAGGCCAGTTGGGACAAGGAGCGATGCATATTCGAGGGGCGTGCGGGCAGCAAAGCGGCCGGCAGTTGGCGACCAGAAAGCGCGCAAACCGATCGGGGGGCATTGGCAGAGCCAGGCGGGGATGATTAGGTCGCGCGCAGCATGAGCACCTCCCTCTCGCCCCTGCTCGCCCCAATGCTGTCGAGCGCCGCGATGCGCGCGGTCTGCGACGATGCGGCATGCCTGCAGAACATGCTGGATTTCGAGGCCGCGCTGGCGCGCGCCGAAGCCGAGATCGGCGTGATTCCGGATGGTGCTGCCGGCCCGATCGCCGACGCCTGCAGGGCCGAAGCATTCGACCTCGCAGCGCTGGCCGAGGCCGCGACGCGGTCCGGCAATCTCGCGATTCCCCTGGTCAAGGCGCTGACCGCCGACGTCGCCAAGGCCGACGCGGAGGCCGCGCGCTACGTGCATTGGGGCGCGACCAGCCAGGACGTGATCGATACCGCTACCATGCTGACCTTGCGCGCCGCCATCGACGCGCTGCTCGGCGATATCGATCGCGCCATCGCCGGCTTTGCCAAACTCGCGCGCCAGCATCGCAACACCGCGGTGGTCGCCCGCACCTGGCTGCAGCACGCGCTGCCGATGCCGTTCGGGCTGAAGCTCGCTGAATATGCCGCGGCACTGCACCGCTCGCGCAAGCGGCTGCAGCGGCTGCGCCGCGAGACGCTGGCGCTGCAATTCGGCGGCGCCGCCGGCACGCTGGCAGCCCTCGGCGACAAGGGCTTGCCGGTCGCCGAAACAGCTCGCGCGAGCTATTGAAACTGCCGCTGCCGGACGCGCCCTGGCACACCCACCGCGACCGCATCGCGGAGGCCGCGTCGGTGTTGGCGATCCTGGCCGGAAGCTGCGGCAAGATCGCGCGCGACGTTTCGCTGATGATGCAGACCGATGTCGCCGAAGCCTTCGAGCCGTCGGGCGAAGGCCGCGGCGGCTCCTCGACCATGCCGCACAAGCGCAATCCGGTGGCGGCGGCGAGCGCGCTGGCGGCGGCCACCATGGCGCCCAATCTCGCCGCGACGATCTTCGCAGCGCAGGTGCAGGATCACGAACGCAGCGCCGGGCCCTGGCATGCGGAATGGCCGACCTTGCCGACCCTGCTGCTGGTCACCTCGGGCGGCGCTCGCTGCGATCGTCGATATCGCCGAGGGGCTGGAAGTCGACGCCGCGCGCATGCGCGTCAATCTCGACGCGACCGGCGGGCTGATCATGGCGGAAGCCGTGACGTTTGCGCTGGCCGAAAAGATCGGCAAGAGCGACGCGCATCATCTGATCGAGGCCGCCAGCAAGAAGGCGGTTGCGGACAACAAACACCTGCGCGACGTGCTGACGGCCGATCCGCAGAGTCACCGCACATCTCGCGCGGAAAAACTTGCAAAACTGTTCGAGCCGATGGCCTATCAGGGCGCCTCGCAAGCCCTGATCGACCGCCTGCTCGCCTCGCTCGACGACAAATAAGATACCGGAGAATTTCCGATGCCGATGATCGACGCCGACGGTTGCCTGCTCAACGTATCCGTCGAAGGCCGCGACGGCGGACCGACCCTGATGCTGTCGAACTCGCTGGGCTGCACCTGCAGATGTGGGAGCCGCAGATGGCGGCGCTGACGCAGGTGTTTCGCGTCATCCGCTACGACCGCCGCGGCCACGGCAAGTCGCAGCGTGCCGCCCGGCCCCTATTCGATGGAACGTTTCGGCCGCGACGTGCTGGCGATCCTCGACGATCTCAACATCGACGAAGACGCATTGGTGCGGCCTGTCGATGGGCGGCATGGTCGGGCAATGGCTGGGCGCCAACGCGCCGGAGCGCTTCGGCAAGATCATCCTCGCCAATACCGCCTGCTACTATCCCGATCCGACCAACTGGCTCAACCGCATCAAGGCGGTGAAGGAAGGCGGCATCGCGGCGGTCGCCGATACCGTGATCGCCGGCTGGCTGACGGCGGATTTTCGCGAGCGCGAGCCGCAGATCACCGCCGAATCTGAAGGCGATGCTGCTCGCCACGCCGGTCGAAGGCTATCTCGCCTGCTGCGAGGCGCTGAGCACGCTCGACCAGCGCGAGCTGCTGCCGAAGATCAAGAGCCCGACGCTGGTGATCGCCGGCCGCCACGACATGGCGACCCCGATCGCAGCCGGCGAGTTCATCCGCAGCCAGATTCCCGGCGCAAGCCTGACGATCCTCGACGCCGCGCATATTTCCAATGTCGAGCAGTCGCACGCCTTCACCGACGCGGTGGTCGGTTTCCTGACGCAACGCTAACTCAACAACGTCATTGCGAGCGCAGCGAAGCAATCCATTCCTCCTTTGCGCGGTGAGACTGGATTGCTTCGTCGCTTCGCTCCTCGCAATGACGGGAGGAGAAATCATGGACGACCAGAAACGCCGCGACGACGGCATGACCCAGCGCCGAAAGGTGCTCGGCGATGCCTGGGTCGACAAATCGATCGCCAACCAGCAATGCGTTCAACGCCGATTTCCAGGACCTGATCACGCGCTATGCCTGGGGCGAGATCTGGACCCGGCCGCATTTCGACGAGCGCACCCGCCGCGTGCTGGTGATCGGCACCATGGTCGCGCTCGGCCAATGGGACGAATTTCGCCTGCACGTGCGCGCGGCACTGGCCGAAGGCGGCTTCACGCCCGACGATATCAAGGAGATCTTGCTGCAGCAGGCGATCTATTGCGGCGTGCCCGCCGCCAACCACGCCGTCAAGGAAGCGTCAGCGATTGTGCGGAACTGGGACTGCTGAAGGGATAGGTCGCCGGACGTAGCGCCGGAGTCGGCCTGCAGTTGCGCCTGCGGCTTCGCCGGCGGCTCGACCAGCAGCACGATCGCGGTGCCGAGCAGCATCAACAATTCGGTCGCGTGCAGCCGAAGCGCCGCGGTCTCGCCGACCTGCGAGGCCATCACCATGCTGGCAAAGCTGATCACGCTGCCGATCGCCAGCGCGATGCCGAGCGCTTCGTCGCAGCCGCCGCTCTTGCGGATCGACGGCACGGATGAGGAACACCAGGAAGATCGCAAAGAACGCCACCACCGTCAGCCTGCCCAGCGCCAGCAGCCAGGCGACGCGGACCGTGGCCATGCGCCGCCAGTTGCAGATGATCGCTGACGAACAGCGCAACCGATATGTTCGGCCGCTCATAGAGGCCATGGATCGGCGAAATCATGATCTTGAAGGCGATGATGGTCCAGGTCGGAATGAAATAGGCCGCCAGCAGCGCGCCGTTGAATGAGCTGATCCGCCAGTTTGTGGACATGTCGCTTCCCGCTTTTTCCGCACCCCCGGACCGAGGCGGCGGTTTGGCAGCGAGCTAACTCGCATAAACGGCGAGCGGCAATTTAAACCCTTTGTTTACCTTAATGGCCGCGGGACCCGGACCGGCGTACCGCCAGCCCAAGGAAAGGTCCCGCCTTTCGGCGAGACCTTCCGTTAACTCCGACTTTGATCCGAACTAGCGATCCCGCTCGGGCTTCTGGCCCTGGTCGGGTTTCTGACGGCTTGGATCCTGCTGCTGCTGGCCGGGCTTCTGGCCGCCGCCCTGCTGCTGACCGGGCTTCTGGCCCGGGTTCTGGTTCTGCTGGCCCGGGTTCTGGTTCTGGGTTGGTCATCGGGAATCTCCCTTGTTGAACGTCGCCGCGGGATAACTCGGGGAGTCCGGCATTGGTTGCCGCGGAACCGCGGTTCCCGGGTGATCATTGCGCGGCAATCGCATGGCGCCGACTGTGACCGCGGAACCCGGTCGCAAAAACTAGCTCTGTACAAGCCCTTAAGCCGCCGCTGAGCGCTGTTGCCGCCCCCGGTTCCCACTGTTAGAAAATGACCACGACGCGTCGTTCAGGGCTGCCGGGGCCCTCGCCGCGTCGTCAATGCTCTAACAGCGGCAGCGCATGGATTATTTCGCCCAGCAACTGATCAACGGCCTCGTGCTCGGCTCGATCTACGGCCTGATCGCCATCGGCTACACCATGGTCTACGGCATCGTCGGCATGATCAATTTCGCCCATGGCGACATCTTCATGATCGGCGGCTTCATCGCGCTGATCACCTTCCTGATCCTGGTCTCGCTCGGCCTGACCGCGGTCCCGGTGATCCTGCTGATCGTGCTTCTGGTGTCGATGGCGATCACCGCGCTGTACGGCTGGACCGTCGAGCGCATCGCCTACCGGCCGCTGCGGCATTCGTTCCGCCTGGCGCCGATGCTGTCGGCGATCGGCATGTCGTTCGTGCTGACCAATTACTCGCAGGTCGCGCAGGGCGCGCGCGTCAAGCCGGTGCCGCCGATCATCACCGGCGGCTACACGCTGCATGAGGGCGCCGACGGCTTCGTCGGTGCAGCTGTCCAACGTGCAGATCGTCGTCGTCATCACCACCATCGTGCTGCTGGCGATCTTCACCTGGCTGGTGTCGCGCACCCGGCTCGGCCGCGACATGCGCGCCTGCGAGCAGGACCAGACCATGGCGGCGCTGCTCGGCGTCGACGTCGACCGCACCATCTCCATGACCTTCGTGATCGGCGCGGCGCTCGCCGCCGTCGCCGGCATGATGTACCTGCTCTATTACGGCCTGGTCGATTTCTTCATGGGCTTCGTCGCCGGCATCAAGGCGTTCACCGCCGCCGTGCTCGGCGGCATCGGCTCGCTGCCCGGCGCGATGCTGGGCGGGCTTGCTGATCGGCCTGATCGAGACCCTGTGGTCGGCCTATTTCTCGGTCGAATACAAGGACGTCGCGGCGTTCTCGATCCTGATCGTCGTGCTGATCTTCCTTCCGACCGGCCTGCTCGGCCGGCCCGAAGTCGAAAAAGTCTGACGGGCCGCCGCGTGACAGGCACCCGCAGCCGCATCAAGCAAGCCTCGTCCGCGCGCCTCGGCGTCGCCTTCATCTTCAAGAAGGCGCTGATCAGCGCGCTGGTCGCGCTGGTGCTGTTCTCGCTGATGATCGGCATCCGCACCGAAGCCGGCCCGACCGGACAATTGATCTACTGGACGCGGTTCGGCGATCTCGCCGCCATGGTCGCCACCGTGTTCGGCGGCAGCATCGTCGTCGAACTGCTGCGGCAATGGTGGGGACCGGTCGGCACCGTCAGGGTGGTTCCGCCGCCGGTGCAGACGCGCGCTTGTCGCTCGCGCGGCGCGGCTGGTCGCGCCGGTGCTGCTGATCTTCACGTTTCTGGTGCCGGTGATCTTCTACGATCAGCGCTACATTCTCGATCTCGGCATCCTCGTGCTGACCTACGTGATGCTGGGATGGGGACTGAACGTGGTGGTCGGGCTCGCCGGCCTGCTCGATCTCGGCTATGTCGCGTTCTACGCGGTCGGCGCCTATTCCTACGCGCTGCTGGCGACCAATTTCGGGCTGTCGTTCTGGGTCTGCCTGCCGCTGGCCGGCATTCTCGCGGCGTTCTGGGGCGTGATGCTGGGCTTCCCGGTGCTGCGGCTGCGCGGCGACTATCTCGCCATCGTGACGCTGGCGTTCGGCGAGATCATCCGCCTCGTCATCATCAACTGGCAGAGCCTGACCGGCGGCCCGAACGGCGTCTCCGGCATTCCGCGCCCGACCTTCTTCGGCATTCCGCTGACGCCGGGCGAGGACGGCCTTGCCGCCAAGCTCGGCATCGAATTCTCGCCGACCCACCGCATCGTGTTTCTGTTCTACCTGATCCTGGCGCTGGCGCTGCTGACCAACTGGGTGACGATCCGGCTGCGGCGCCTGCCGATCGGCCGCGCCTGGGAAGCGCTGCGCGAGGACGAGGTCGCCTGCCGCGCGCTCGGCATCAACACCACCACGACCAAGCTCACGGCGTTCGCGACCGGCGCGATGTTCGGCGGTTTCGCCGGCGCGTTCTTCGCGACCCGGCAGGGCTTCATCAGCCCGGAATCCTTCACCTTCCAGGAATCGGCGCTGGTGCTGGCGATCGTCGTGCTCGGCGGCATGGGCTCGCAGCTCGGCGTCGCGCTCGCCGCGCTCACCATGATCGGCGGCTTCGAGCTGTTCCGCGGCTTCGACCAGTACCGCATGCTGGTGTTCGGCCTCGCCATGGTGCTGTTGATGATCTGGCGGCCGCGCGGGCTGATCGGCCATCGCGCGCCGACGGTTTTCCTGGAACGCAGCCAGGCGATCTCCTCCGACCTCGTCAAGGAGGGCCACGGATGAGCGGCGATCACATCCTCACCGTCGATCATCTGTCGATGCGCTTCGGCGGCATCGTCGCCGTCAACGATCTGTCGTTCACCGCCGAGCGGCGCAAGATCACCGCGCTGATCGGCCCGAACGGCGCCGGCAAGACCACCGTGTTCAACTGCATCACCGGCTTCTACAAGCCGACCTCCGGCACCATGCGGCTGACGCATGATGACGGCCGCAGCATCCAGCTCGAGCGGCTGAACGATTTCCGGATTTCCAAGCAGGCCAAGGTCGCGCGCACCTTCCAGAACATCCGGCTGTTTCCCGGCATGACCGCGCTGGAAAACCTGATGGTGGCGCAGCACAACGCGCTGATGCGCGCCTCCGGCCTGACCTTTCTCGGCCTGATCGGCGCGCCGTCCTGGCGCAGCGCCGAGAAAGCACGCGATCGATCTGGCGCGGATCTGGCTCGACCGCATCGGACTGCTCGACCGCGCCGACGATGCCGCCGGCAATCTGCCCTATGGCGATCAGCGCCGGCTCGAGATCGCGCGCGCGATGTGCACCGAGCCGGCGCTGCTCTGCCTCGACGAGCCGGCCGCCGGGCTGAACGCGCGCGAAAGCGCGGCTTGAGCGAGCTGCTGCTCTCGATCCGCGCCGACCAGGGCACCTCGATCCTGCTGATCGAGCACGACATGTCGGTGGTGATGGAAATTTCCGACCACGTCGTGGTGATGGATTACGGCGTCAAGATCGCCGAAGGCACGCCGCAAGACGTCCGCGACGATCCCAAGGTGATCGCGGCCTATCTCGGCGCCGACGAGGAAGAAGCGATCGCCGTGATGGAGAGCGGCACGTGACCGCGCCATCCGCCACGCCCCTGCTCGCGATCCGCGGCCTTGCGCGCCGCCTACGGCAAGATCGAGGCGCTGAAGGGCGTCGATCTCGAGATCAATGCCGGCGAGATCGTCGCCCTGATCGGCGCCAACGGCGCCGGCAAGTCGACGCTGATGATGACGATCTTCGGCAAGCCGCGCGCCCGCTCCGGGCAAGATCCTGTTCGACGGCCGCGATATCACCGACGTGCCGACCCATCGAGATCGCGCGACTTGCGCATCGCGCAGTCGCCCGAGGGCCGCCGCATTTTTCCGCGCATGAGCGTCGCGGAAAACCTGCAGATGGGCGCCGACGCCACCGACACCAGCGAGGCCGACCGCGCCGCCGGCCTGGAACGCGTGTTGACGCTGTTTCCGCGGCTGAAGGAGCGCATGACCCAGCGCGGCGGCACGCTGTCCGGCGGCGAGCAGCAGATGCTGGCGATCGGCCGCGCGCTGATGAGCCGCCCTCGCCTGTTGCTGCTGGACGAGCCCTCGCTCGGCCTGGCGCCCCTGATCGCGCGGCAGATTTTCGACGCCATCCGGACCCTGAACCGGCAGGACGGCCTCACCGTGCTGATCGTCGAGCAGAACGCCAACCACGCGCTGAGGCTGGCCCATCGCGGCTATGTCATGGTCAACGGCCTGATCACGCTGTCCGGAACCGGCAGCGAATTGCTGCAGCGCCCGGAAATCCGCGCCGCCTATCTGGAAGGCGGCCGGCGGGGGTAGCGTCCGCCCGTCCGTCATCGCCCGCGATCGCTGCGGCAAGATGCTGCGAACGGACCGTGGATTTGCCCGAAAATTGCCGATGACTTCGCGGCAAAATCAGCCGACAATGGACCGGATTTTCGAACCCGGCGCGTGCCGGGTATTTCCCGATAGCGACCTACCCCGCGAGGACCCCTCATGAAATCACTGAAACTCATCGGCCTGGCATTCGGCGCATCGCTTGCGCTGTCGGCAAGCGCGCTTGCGCAGGACATCACCATCGCCGTGGCAGGCCCGATGACGGGCGGCGAATCCGCGTTCGGCCGTCAGATGAAGAACGGCGCCGAACAGGCGATCGCCGACCTCAACGCCGCCGGCGGCGTGCTCGGCAAGAAACTGGCGCTGGATGTCGGCGACGATGCCTGCGATCCGAAGCAGGCGCGCTCGGTGGCGGAAAAGATCGCCAGCGCGAAAATCCCGTTCGTCGCCGGCCATTATTGCTCGTCGTCGTCGATCCCGGCGTCGGAAGCCTATGCCGACGGCAACGTGCTGCAGATCACGCCGGCCTCGACCAATCCGCTGTTCACCGAGCGCAAGCTCTGGAACGTGGCGCGCGTCTGCGGCCGTGACGATCAGCAGGGCCTGGTCGCCGCCGACTACATCGCGAAGAACTACAAGGGCAAGAACGTCGCCATCCTCAACGACAAGACCACCTACGGCAAGGGTCTCGCCGACGAAACCAAGAAGGCGCTCAACAAGGCCGGCTTCACCGAGAAGATGTTCGAGTCCTACAACAAGGGCGACAAGGACTTCAACGCCATCGTCTCGCGCCTGAAGCGCGACAACATCGATCTGGTCTATGTCGGCGGCTACCATCAGGAATCCGGATTGATCCTGCGCCAGATGCGCGACCAGGGCCTGAAGACCGTCCTGATGGCCGGCGACGCGCTGGCCGACAAGGAGTTCGCCTCGATCACCGGCCCGGCCGGCGAAGGCACGCTGTTCACCTTCGGCCCCGATCCGCGCAACAAGCCGACCGCCAAGGCGATCGTCGAGAAGTTCAAGGCCAAGAACATCGATCCCGAAGGCTACACGCTCTACACCTACGCCGCGATGCAGGTCTGGTCGCAGGCGGTCGCGAAGGCCGGCACCACCGATCCGAAGAAGGTGATGGACACGATCAAGGCCGGCGCGTGGGATACCGTGATCGGCAAGCTCGAGTTCGACGCCAAGGGCGACATCAAGCAGATCGACTATGTCGTCTACAAGTGGGACGCCAAGGGCGGCTACACCGAGATCAACCCGAAGGGTTCCTGACCACCACAGCCTTAATTTTTAACGTCAAACGCCCCGGTTCGCCGGGGCGTTTTTGTTTTGCCCGTTCCCTTTGGAACCCGGAAGGGAACCTGAGGGAACCCTTGGGCCTGACAGGATTTTTTATCGACCCCCGGGAACCAAGGACTCGTTTGCGACTTGGGTGAATTGGGCTGAGTTCGCCCGGACGCCTCCACGCGCGGTTCCGGTCGCTGCCGTTCGATGTGAGACAACTGCCGGGTGCATCACGCACACGACTTCAGATTTGCTCTCGTACTTGCCTTGGGGGGAAATGGAATGAGCGACCTCGATCCCGCAGCATCGCCGGGCCTTCGCCGTACCTCAAAGAGAAAATCGGAGGCCAACGGAGCGCCGGATCCGCTGCAGGATTTGCTGCATGCGTTGCAGGCAATGCGCGCCGGCGATTTTTCGGTGCGGATGACTGGTGACCATCTCGGGATCGAAGGCAAGATCGCCGACACGTTTAATGAAATCGTCGCCGCCAATCAGCGCATGGCGCAGCAGCTCGAACGGGTCGGCCAGGTCGTCGGCCGCGAAGGCAAGACCCGCCAGCGCGTCAAATTCGATCTGTCGAGCGGCTCATGGGCCGATATGGAAGGATCGGTCAACACACTGATCGACGATCTGCTGTGGCCGACGCGCGAGGTGACGCGCGCCGTCGCCGCTGTGGCACAAGGCGATCTGTTGCAGACCGTGCAACTCGATGTCGATGGCCGCCCGCTGGGCGGTGAATTTTTGCAGTCGGCCAATATCGTCAACACTATGATCAAGCAGCTCAGCGTGTTTACTTCGGAGGTGACGCGCGTCGCCCGCGAGGTCGGCACCGAGGGCAAGCTCGGTGGCCAGGCGCAGGTGCCCGAAGTGACCGGTGTCTGGAAGGATCTGACCGAGAGCGTGAACTCGATGGCCAACAACCTGACCGGCCAGGTTCGCAACATCGCCGAAGTCACCATCGCGGTCGCCAATGGCGACCTGTCGAAAAAGATCACCGTCGACGTCCGCGGCGAGATTCTGCAGTTGAAAGAAGCCATCAACACGATGGTGGACCAGCTGCGCTCGTTCGCCTCCGAAGTCACCCGCGTCGCCCGCGAGGTCGGCACCGACGGCAAGCTCGGCGGTCAGGCCATCGTGCCCGGCGTCGCCGGCACCTGGAAGGATCTCACCGATTCCGTCAACGCGATGTGCGGCAACCTCACCGCCCAGGTCCGCAACATCGCCAACGTCACCACGGCTGTCGCGCGCGGCGACCTGTCGCGGAAAATCACAGTCGACGTCCGCGGTGAAATTCTGGAGCTGAAGGACACCATCAACACGATGGTGGACCAGCTGAACTCGTTTGCGTCCGAAGTGACCCGCGTCGCCCGCGAGGTCGGCACCGAGGGCAAGCTCGGCGGCCAGGCGCAGGTGCCCGGCGTTGCCGGCACCTGGAAGGATCTCACCGACAACGTCAACTTCATGGCGTCGAATCTGACCGCGCAGGTGCGCAACATCGCCGACGTCGCCACCGCCATTGCCGGCGGTGACCTGTCCAAGAAGATCACCGTGAACGTGTCGGGCGAGATCCTTCAGCTGAAGGAAACGCTCAACACCATGGTCGACCAGCTCAACGCCTTCGCCGGCGAAGTGACGCGCGTCGCGCGCGAGGTCGGCACCGACGGGCGGCTCGGCGGCCAGGCCAACGTGCTCGGCGTCGCCGGCACCTGGAAGGACCTCACCGAGAGCGTCAACTCGATGGCGAGCAATCTGACCGCCCAGGTTCGAAACATCGCCGAAGTCACGACCGCGGTCGCCAACGGCGATTTGTCCAAGAAGATCACCGTCGACGTCCGCGGCGAAATTCTGGAGCTGAAAGACACCATCAATACCATGGTCGATCAGCTCAACGCCTTCGCCGGCGAGGTCACGCGCGTCGCCCGCGAGGTCGGCACCGAGGGCAAGCTCGGCGGTCAGGCGCTGGTCCGCGGCGTCGCCGGAACCTGGAAAGATTTGACCGACAGCGTCAACTCGATGGCGAGCAATTTGACCGGCCAGGTCCGAAACATCGCCGAAGTCGCAACCGCCGTCGCCAAGGGCGACTTGTCGAAGAAGATCACGGTGAACGTATCCGGCGAAATCCTTCAATTGAAGGAAACGCTGAACACGATGGTCGACCAGCTCAACGCCTTCGCCAGCGAAGTCACGCGCGTCGCGCGCGAAGTCGGCACCGACGGCAAGCTCGGCGGCCAGGCCCAGGTGACCGGCGTCGCCGGCACCTGGAAAGACTTGACCGACAGCGTCAACTCGATGGCCGGCAATCTGACCGCGCAGGTCCGCAACATCGCCGAAGTCGCGACCGCGATTGCCGGCGGCGACCTGTCGCGCAAGATCACGGTCGACGTGCGCGGCGAAATTTTGCAGTTGAAGGAAACGCTGAACACGATGGTGGATCAGCTCAACCGCTTTGCCGGCGAAGTGACGCGCGTCGCGCGCGAGGTCGGCACCGAGGGACGGCTCGGCGGTCAGGCCAACGTGCCCGGGCGTGGCCGGCACCTGGAAGGACCTCACCGACAACGTCAACTCGATGGCCGGCAATCTGACCGGTCAGGTCCGCAACATCGCCGAAGTGACGACCGCGGTCGCCAAGGGCGACCTTTCCAAGAAGATCACGGTCGACGTCAAGGGCGAAATTCTCGAACTGAAGAACACCGTCAACACGATGGTCGACCAGCTCAATGCGTTCGCCTCCGAAGTCACGCGCGTGGCGCGCGAGGTCGGCACCGAAGGCAAGCTCGGCGGCCAGGCCGAAGTGCCGGAAGTCGCCGGCACCTGGAAGGATCTCACCGACAACGTCAACTTCATGGCGTCGAACCTCACCGCGCAGGTCCGCAACATCGCCGAGGTCGCGACCGCGATCGCCGGCGGCGACCTGTCCAAGAAGATCACGGTCGACGTCCGCGGCGAGATCCTGCTGCTCAAGGACACCCTGAACACGATGGTCGAGCAGCTGCGCTCGTTCGCCGCCGAAGTGACGCGCGTCGCGCGCGAAGTCGGCACCGAGGGACGGCTCGGCGGCCAGGCCGTGGTGCCCGGCGTCGGCGGCACCTGGAAGGATCTCACCGACAACGTCAATTTGCTCGCCGCCAACCTCACCACCCAGGTCCGCAACATCGCCGAAGTCACCACCGCGGTGGCGCGCGGCGACCTGTCGCGAAAAATCACGGTCGACGTCAAGGGCGAAATCCTCGAACTGAAGAACACCATCAACACCATGGTCGATCAGTTGAACGCGTTCGCGGGCGAAGTGACGCGCGTCGCGCGCGAGGTCGGCACCGAAGGCAAGCTCGGCGGCCAGGCCCAGGTGCCCGGCGTCGCCGGCACCTGGAAGGACCTCACCGATACCGTGAACTTCATGGCGGCCAATTTGACCGAGCAGGTCCGCGGCATCGTCAAGGTCGTGACCGCCGTGGCCAATGGCGATTTGAAGCAGGATCTGACGGTGAAATCGAAGGGCGAAGTCGCCGCCCTCGCCGATACCATCAACAACATGACCGAGACGCTGGCGACATTCGCCGATCAGGTCACCAGCGTAGCGCGCGAGGTCGGCGTCGAAGGCCGGCTCGGCGGCCAGGCCAACGTGCCCGGCGCCGCCGGTACCTGGAAGGATCTCACCGGCAACGTCAATCTGCTGGCCGCCAACCTGACCTCGCAGGTCCGCGCCATTGCCGAAGTCGCGACCGCGGTGACAAAAGGCGACCTCACCCGTTCGATCCAGGTCGATGCCCGCGGCGAAGTCGCCGAACTCAAAGACAACATCAATACCATGATCGGCAATCTCCGCCTGACCACGGACGTCAACTCGGAACAGGACTGGCTGAAGACCAACCTCGCCCGATTCACCAACATGCTGCAGGGCCAGCGCGACCTCACCACCGTAGGCCGGTTGCTGCTGACCGAGCTGACCCCGCTGGTCAACGCCCATATGGGCGTGATTTACCAGGTCGAGAACGAAGACAATCCGCAACTGCGGCTGCTGTCGGCCTATGCCGGCGACGGCGCCAACCCCCATCCGCTGTTCGTGCAGTTCGGCGAAGGCCTGATCGGGCAATGCGCCATGGACAAGCGTCAGCGGCTGATCTCGGACATTCCGAGCAACGCCGTTCCGATCAATTCGGCGCTGCTCCGGGTGACACCGAAAAATCTGGTGGTGCTGCCGGTGCTGTTCGAGACCCAGGTCAAGGCCGTGATCGAGCTGTCGTCCGTCAGTTCGTTCACGACCTCGCAGATGACCTTCCTCGAGCAGCTCACCGACAGTATCGGCATCGTGCTCAACAGCATCGAGGCGACGATGCAGACCGAAGGCCTGTTGAAGCAATCGCAACAGCTCGCCGGCGAATTGCAGACCCAGCAGAAGGAATTGCAGCAGACCAACGAGCAGCTCGAGCAAAAGGCCCAGCAGCTCGCCGAGCGCAACGTCGAAGTGGAACGAAAGAACCAGGAAATCGAGCAGGCCCGCCGCGCGCTGGAGGAAAAGGCCACCGAGCTTTCGCTGACCTCGAAATACAAATCGGAATTCCTCGCCAACATGTCGCACGAGTTGCGGACGCCGCTCAACAGCATCCTGATCCTCGGCCAGCAGCTCACCGAAAATCCGGACGGCAATCTCTCCGCCAAGCAGGTCGAATTCGCCCGCACCATCCACGGCGCCGGCACCGACTTGCTGAATCTGATCAGCGATATTCTCGATCTCTCCAAGATCGAATCCGGAACCGTGACTGTCGATGCCGAGGAAATCCTCACCTCCAACCTTTTGGAAACCGTGGGACGGCCGTTCCGCCACGAAGCGGAAAATCGTCAGCTCTCGTTCAACGTCGATCTCGACCCCAATCTCGGCCGCAGCATCGTCACCGATTCAAAGCGCCTGCAGCAGGTGCTGAAGAATCTGCTGTCGAACGCCTTCAAGTTCACCGCCGAAGGCGGGGTTCGCCTGAGCGTTTCGGCGGCGCTGGGCGGCTGGAGCGCCGAACATCCGGTTCTGAACCATTCGCCCGCCGTGATCGCGTTCGAGGTGTCGGACACCGGCATCGGCATTCCCCTCGACAAGCAAAAGCTGATCTTCGAGGCGTTTCAGCAGGCCGACGCCGGCACCAGCCGCAAATATGGCGGCACTGGCCTCGGCCTTGCCATCAGCCGCGAGCTTGCGACGCTTCTGGGCGGCGAAATTCACCTGCGCAGCACGCCCGGCAAGGGCAGCACCTTCGTGCTCTATCTGCCGTTGAAATATTCCGGTCCGACGGTCGCGCCGCGCCCCGCCGCGCCGCCCTACGCGGCCGTGCCGGTGCTGCAGGCCGCGACGCAGGAGCGGATCATCGAACAGCTGCCGGACGACCGGCTCAATCTCGAACCCGGCGATACCATCCTGCTGATCGTCGAGGACGATCCGCATTACGCGCGCGTGCTGGTCGATCTCGCCCGTGACAAGGGATTCAAGGTTCTGGTCGCCGGCCGTGGCGCGGAGGCGCTGGAACTCGCAAAACAGTTCCAGCCGTCAGCGGTCTCGCTCGACGTGTTCCTGCCGGACATGCTGGGCTGGACGGTGCTGAGCCAGCTCAAGCACAACCCCCTCACCCGGCATATTCCGGTGCAGATCATCACGCTCGACGAAGACCGTCAGCACGCGCTGGCGCGCGGCGCGTTTTCTTTCGTCAACAAGCCGACCACGACCGAAGGCGTCAGCGCCGCGCTGTCGCAGATCAAGGAATACGCCAAGCCGCGCCGCAAGCGCCTGCTGATCGTCGAGGACAATGCCGCCGAGCAGACGAGCATCAAGGAACTGCTCGGCCACCACGATATCGAGATCGTCACCACGGATACCGGCGAAGGCGCGCTTGCCACCCTGCGCGACAATCCATGCGACTGCGTGGTGCTGGATCTGCGGCTGCCCGACATGAGCGGCTTCGAGGTGCTCGACCGGATCCGCAGCGACGACCAGCTGTCGAACGTGCCGGTGGTCGTGTTCACGGGGCGGGAACTGTCGGTCGAGGAAGACGCCGAGCTGCACACGATGGCGCGGAGCATCGTGGTGAAAGGCGTGGAGTCGCCGGAACGCCTGCTCGACGAAACGTCACTGTTTCTTCACCGCGTGATCACGGAATTGCCAATCGAAAAGCAGCGAATGCTCGAAAAACTCAACAGTTCCGACGAGGATCTGGTTGGCCGGACCGCATTGCTGGTGGACGACGACGCCCGCAACATCTTCGCCCTGAGCAGCGTGCTCGAACGTCGCGGCATGAAGGTCCTGACCGCAACAACCGGCAGCGAGGCGGTAACATTGGTGGAGTCAAATCCGCAGATCGCCGTCGTGCTGATGGATATCATGATGCCCCAGATGGACGGTTATCAAACCATTGGCGTAATCCGCGAGAATCCGGCGCGGCGCCGGCTCCCGATCATCGCGCTGACGGCCAAAGCCATGAAGGGCGATCGCGAGAAATGCCTCGAGGCCGGCGCGTCGGACTATCTGGCCAAGCCGGTCAACACCGAGCAGTTGCTGCTTGCCATCCGCATGTGGCTACACAGATGACCGGCGCGAGCAGATGATGGACCAAGAGAGAGTCAATATTCTTCTGGTTGACGATCAGCCCGCAAAGCTGCTGGCCTATGAGGTCATCCTCAAGGAGCTCGACGAGAATCTCGTCGTCGCCGCATCCGGCCGCGAAGCGCTGGAATATCTTCTCAAGAACGAAGTCGCGGTGATCCTGGTCGACGTCTGCATGCCGGAACTGGACGGTTTTGAGCTCGCCGCCATGATCCGCGAGCATCCGCGTTTCCAGAAGACGGCGATGATCTTCATTTCCGCCATTCAGGTCAGCGATCTCGACCGGCTGCGCGGTTACGAGATGGGCGCGGTCGATTACGTTCCGGTGCCGGTCGTGCCGGAAGTGTTGCGCGCCAAGATCAAGGTATTTGCCGAGCTCTACCGCAAGACCCGGCAGCTGGAGCGGCTCAATACCGAACTCGAAGATCGCGTGCGGGCGCGAACCGCCGAACTGGAGGAATCGCACGCGCGGCTCCTGGAGAGCGAGCAGCGACGCAGTCTGGCGATCGCCGCGGGCAAAATGGGATCCTGGGACTGGGACTGGGTCAATGGCGACTGGATGTGGGACGAGGGTCATTACCAGATCGTCGGAGCCGATTCGAAAACCTTCGTGGTGACGCCGGCGAACATCCAGGCGTTGCTGCATCCGGAGGACATCGACGAACTGCGCAGGGCGCTGGCACACTTCGCCAAGGGCGCAAAATCATACGAAGCCGAGTTTCGCATTGTCCGCCCCGACGGCGAGATCCGCTGGTGCGTCGGCACCGCCGCCGCCACCATCGACAAAGCGGGCCGCGTGGTGCGCGTCAGCGGCGTCACCGTCGACATCACCGAGCGAAAGCATGCCGAGGAACGCCAGAACCTGCTCGCCCGGGAGGTCGATCATCGCGCCAAGAATGCGCTGGCGCTGGCCCAGTCCATCGTCCGGCTGACGCGCGGCGAAAACGTCAAGGCCTATATCCGCTCGGTGGAGGGGCGGATCAACGCGCTGGCGCGGGTGCATACGGTGCTGTCACTGTCGAGCTGGCAGGGCGCGGAAATACGACGGCTGATCGACGAAGAACTTGCCCCCTATGCGGTCGGCGATCAGATCGTTTTGTCCGGTTCGGAGCTCCAGTTGCAGCCCGCAACCGCGCAGACGCTGGCGTTGGCCTTGCATGAACTCGTCACCAACTCGGCCAAATATGGCGCGCTGTCGGCACTGGCGGGTCGGCTCTCCCTCAGCTGGGAGAACGAACAGGGCCTGCTGCGGTTGCTCTGGGAAGAGACCGGCGGGCCTCCGGTTCAGGAGCCGACGACGCGGGGTTTTGGCACCCGGACCGTGATCGCCAGCATCGAGTCGCAACTCGGCGGCGAAGCCAGGTTCGATTGGCGCAGCGAGGGCCTGCTGTGCCGGCTCACCGTCCCGTTGCCGCCGCCGCTGGCGAGGCCGGATTCGGGCGTGCATCAAGCCGGCGTCATCGAAAAAACCGCGCCCGAACGCACCGTGCGGTCGGCCGATGCATAACCCCGGTCAGAGCACGGCGGCGTCGGCGACTTCCGTCTCGGCATCAGACGATGGCCGAACCGTTCCAAGGACCGCCTCGATCGCACGCATCAGTTCGATCGGGCGGAACGGCTTTTGCAGGCATGCGACATTCGAAAGCTCGGGGGATTCCGACAGGAAGTCGAGCGCGGTCATGCCGGATATGGCGACGACGGGCAGATTCGCCACCCGTTCCCGCATGGTCCGGATCAGGTCGAAACCATTGGTGCCCTGCAGGAAGATATCGACGATGGCGAGATCGAAGCTGGCATCCTCGACCGCCTGCAATGCCGCCGCGGCGCTGCCGGCCTCGACGATTTCGAAATGGTTGACGCGCAGCACGATGCAGATCATGGCGCGCACATCGGCTTGGTCGTCGACAACGAGAACGCGGGGCATCGATATCTTCCAGGACCGGACGGCCAACAGCCTAGGGTGAAATTCTCCGACTTTGGCGCAACCAAACCGCATTATTCGACCTTTCGGTAAAGAGGTGGTTACTCCTCGATGGGCCTTCCGCTGCCATCCGGTCGGGTATTATGTAGACCTTGGGTTGATCCAGCGTCGTGTAGCGGTAGCATGGCGCCCGGTGCGGTACTGGCTATCCTGCCCGGGCCATGCGGGACAGTATCTCTCCGGGTCGATATCCGCATATCGGCAGGATTCCCTGCCTCGACGGATACGGTATGGTGTGCGTGCTTGATGCGAATCTGATGGCGCGTTCGATGCCAGTTTGCCGGAGGCTATGAGTGCAGACGGGTAACGACCGCAGCATATTTCTTTCGACGTTGCCGGCGACACGCCGCGATCGCGCCGCGGCCCTGGCGGTTGTCGGCGTCTCGGCGGTCTTGTTCGCCTGTGCCGTGCCGTTTGCCACCACGCCGCTCACCCCGGTACCGGCGTTCGTGGCAAGCTATCAGTCCGCACTCGCCATCAACGATCTCTTCACGGCCGTCCTGCTGTTCTCGCAGTTCAGCATCTTGCGCTCGCGCGCGCTGCTGCTGCTGGCGACCGGCTATTTGTTCACCGCTGCCGCAGCGATCGTCCATGCGCTGACCTTTCCCGGCCTGTTTGCCCCGACCGGGCTTCTCAATGCCGGTCCGCAGACGACGGCCTGGCTTTACCAGATCTGGCACGGCGGCTTCCCGCTCGTCGTGCTCGGCTATGCGCTGCTGAAAGACCGCGAGGGCGGCGCCAAAATACGGGGATCGGCGCGCGGCGCGATTCTGGGGAGCGTCATCGTCGTCGGCGTTGTGGTATCGGCCGCAGCCTGGGTCGTCACGGCCAAACACGAAATTCTGCCGACGCTTTTGAGCCGCGGCGGCGGCGGCTTTACGGCGGTCCAGACCGCCGCCATATCGATAGAGCTGCTTCTCAGCCTCGTGGCGCTGCTGGTGCTGTGGTTTCGGCGGCAACATTCCGTGCTCGACATCTGGCTGATGGCCGTGATGTGCGCGTGGCTGTTCGACATCTCCTTGTCGGGGATTTTCAGCGCGGCCCGGTTCGATCTCGGCTTTTATGCCGGCCGGTTCTACGGATTGTGCGCCGCGAGTTTCATTCTCGCGGTTTTGCTGATCGACAACGTCGCCCTGCAGGGCCAGTTGTCCAGCCTGCTCGAACGGCTGCGCCGTGAGGCTGCCTCCGAAAGGGAGCATCATTCCGAACGCGAGCGGCTGTTCGGCGCGGTCGTGGAATCGTCCAACGACGCCATCATCACCAAGGCGCTCGACGGCACCATCACCGCCTGGAACCGGGCCGCCGAACATCTGTTCGGATATTCCGCCGCGGAGGCGGTCGGCAAGTCCATCGATATCATCGTTCCACCGGACCGGCGCGCCGAGGTCTACGACATCCTCGACCGGGTCGGCCGCGGCGAACGGATCGAACAATACGAAACCGCGCGCGTGCGCAAGGATGGCCGCAGCCTCGACGTTTCGCTGAGCATCTCGCCGATCCGCTCGGCGGCGGGCGACATCATCGGCGCCTCCAAATCCGCTCGCGACATCACCGAGAGCAAACGGACGCAAAAGGCGCTTGACCAGGAGATCGAGGAGCGGCGGCGCATCTTCGATACCTCGCACGATCTCATTCTGGTGACGGATACCGCGGGCAATTTCATTCAGGTCAGCCCGAGCGTGACGACGATCCTGGGCTACGAGCCCGCGGACATGGTCGGACACAGCGCGGTCGAATTCATCCACCCCGACGATCTCGAAAATACCCGCAGCGAAATGCGGGCGGCGCGCCGCGGGCAGAACAAGCGCAACTTCGAGACGCGCTACATCGACAAGGCCGGCAAGGCCGTGGCGCTGAACTGGACCGGAACTTGGTCGGAACCGGTCAGGCGTCATTTCTTCATCGGCCGCGATCTGACGGAGAAGCAGCGCCGCGGACGCCCACATCCGCCAGGTCCAGAAGATGGACGCGATCGGCCAACTCACCGGCGGCGTCGCGCACGACTTCAACAACATCCTGACCGTGATCACCGGCACCATCGGGATTCTGGCAGAGGCCGTCGCCGACCAGCCCGAGCTCGCGGCCGATCGCCAAGCTGATCGACGAGGCCGCCGAACGCGGCGCCAACCTGACCAAGCACCTGCTCGCCTTCGCCCGCAAGCAGCCGCTGCAGCCGCGCGAGATCGACGTCAACGCGCTTGATGCTCGAAGCCGCCAAGCTGCTGCATCCGACGCTCGGCGAGCATATCGAGATCGTTCCGCTGCTCGCCGAAGACGCCTGGACGGCCATGGTCGATCCGAACCAGCTCACCACCGCGATCCTGAATCTCGCGCTCAACGCGCGCGACGCCATGCCCGACGGCGGCAAGCTCACGCTCGAGACCCGCAACGTCTTTCTCGACGAAGCCTATGCGGGCATGCACAGCGAGGTCACGGTCGGGCAATTACGTCATGATCGCCGTCAGCGACACCGGCACCGGGATTCCCGCGGCGCATGCTCGAGAGGGTGTTCGATCCCTTCTTCACCACCAAGGAAGTCGGCAAGGGCACCGGCCTCGGTCTCAGCATGGTGTTCGGCTTCGTCAAGCAGTCGGGCGGCCACATCAAGATCTACAGCGAGGAAGGCCACGGCACCACGATCAAGATCTACCTGCCGCGCGCGACGGGCGTCGAGCCAGACCGCCGACCGAGGTGCGGCATCGTCGACGCAGGTCGAGGGCGGCCACGAGATCCGTCCTCGTCGTCGAGGACGATGCGCTGGTGCGCAAATATGTCATCACCCAGATCGAAAGCCTCGGCTACACCACGCTGCGAGGCGGCCAACGCCGCGGAGGCCCTGAACGTCATCGACACCGCCGCGACCGTCGATCTGCTGTTCACCGACGTCATCATGCCCGGCATCATGAACGGCCGCCAACTGGTCGACGACGCGCGGCGGCGGCGGCCCGCGCTCAAGGTGCTGTACACGTCGGGATATACCGAGAACGCCATCGTCCATCATGGCCGGCTCGACTCCGGCGTGCTGCTGCTTGCCAAGCCCTATCGCAAATCCGAACTGGCCAGGATGATGCGAATGGCGCTTGGCAGTTGAAGCATTCCTTGCGGCTGATATACCCGTGATCGGGATCAGCGAGCAAAGGCCCGGATGCGGGCCACACGGACCGGCTTCTTGAAAAATCTCCTCACCGATATATCCGGCGTCCGCGTCGGTCACGCCGACGACGCCGCGATTGCATCCGGCGTGACCGCCGTGATTTTCGACAAGCCCGCGGTGGCGTCGATCGACGTCCGCGGCGGCGGCCCCGGCACCCGCGAGGCGAGCCTGCTCGACCTCGTCAGAGCACGGTCGAAGCCGTCGACGCCATCGCGCTCTCCGGCGGCTCGGCGCTCGGGCTGGATGCCGCCGGTGGCGTGCAGGCCTGGCTCGCCGAACAAGGGCCGCGGCTTGCGCGTCCGCGACGCGATCATTCCGATCGTTCCGGGCGCCATCTGCTTCGATCTGTTGAACGGCGGCAACAAGGTGTGGGGACGCTTTCCGCCCTATCGCGATCTCGGCTACGCCGCGGCTGTGGCGGCGGACACCGATTTCGCACTGGGCAGCGTCGGCGCCGGCCTCGGCGCGACCACGGCCAATTTCAAGGGCGGCCTCGGTTCGGCTTCCGCGCAAACCGGGGACGGCGTCAAGGTCGCAGCGCTCGCGGTGGTCAACGCCGTCGGCAGCGTCACGGTCGGCGACGGGCCATGGTTCTGGGCATCGCCGTTCGAAATCGGCGGCGAATATGGCGGACGCGGCCTGCCGGCGTCGTTCGACGCCGGACATGCTGAGGTCGCGGCTCAAGGGCGGCCCGGAGGCAAATTCCGCGGAGAACACCACGCTGGCCGTCGTCGTCACCGACGCCGTGCTGACCAAGCCGCAGGCCAAGCGGCTCGCGATGATCGCGCAGACCGGCATGGCGCGCGCCATTTATCCCGTCCATGCGCCGACCGATGGCGACGTGGTGTTTGCAGCCGCAACCGGCGAAAAGCCGGTCGATCCCAGGTTCGGCCTCACCGAACTCGGGATGATCGCGGCCAATGTGCTGGCCCGCGCGATCGCGCGCGGCGTCTATTCCGCGACAGCGTTGCCCTTTCCAGGCGCGCTGCCGGCGTGGCGGGACCGCTTCAGCTAGGGCGTGTACTCATAAATCCGGGACGCCCATGAGCTTGGCGATGTTCGCTTTGCCCTCGGAAGCGGACATTCGGGTTAGCCTAAAGCAGGTCTGCTTTGTGCCGATTTTGTTGCAAAAGTCTTTTTGGAGTGGCGAACGAAAATTCTTAGAGCCGCTGATGCGCGTTACGCGCGGCGACGTGAGGGACCATATCGTTTCATCCGAAATCGATCACGGACCTCCGTAGTGGCGCTGAAAAGCAACGCAGCCGCAGAGAAGTCCAAAAATCAACTTTCGCGAGATTTTTAAGGTTGTTCGATTTTCGACTTTTGCAACAAAATCTGCCGCGAGCAAACTCATGCACCGCAGCGAACGCCTTTTCTATTCGATTACCTCGTCGGCACGTGCGAGCAGCATCGGCGGGATGTCGATACCGAATTGTTTCGCTGTCTTGAGATTGATGACCAGCTCGAACCTGGTGGGCTGCACGACTGGAAGTTTGGAAGGCGTTTCACCTTTAAGTATGCGGCCGACATAGACACCCGCTTGCCGCCATGTGTCCGGCAGGTCGGGACCGTAGCTGACAAGACCTCCAAGAACGGCGTCCACGCGACCATTGCAGATCGCCGGAATTCCGTAGCGGTAGGCCAATGTGATGTGCAGCCCTCGACCGCTAAGGCCGAACAACGGATCGGTGCTGGGAAAAAACGCGCCCACTTTCAATCGGCTCATCGTTGCAAAAGCCTCGTCGAATTCGCTCTCGCCGAGGGCGTTGACGACATGCAGGGTCAACCCCAAGGCCTGAGCGGCTGCTTTGGCTTCGTTAATCTGGACTTCCGCGAGCGTCCCTTTCGGGTTCACCAGCAGCGCAACATCCGTAACGTGAGGGAGTATCTCCCGCATCAGGCCCATCCGCTTGGAGGTGAGCGCCGTCCCAATGAAGGTTGCGCCGGTGACATTTCCTCCGGGTAGGTTGAAGCTTGCGACAAGGCCGTCGGCAACCGGATCGCCGCCATAAGCAAAGACAATCGGGATGGTTGGCGTGGCCGCCTTCGCCGCGCGTGCAGGTACCGGCGATCCTGTGGCGAAAATGACCGATACCTGGCTCTTTACAAGCTCGGCCGCGAGCGTTGGTAACCGGTCGAATTGGTTCTCTGCCGAGCTATAAATGACCGTCAGGTTGCGGCCTTCGACGTAGCCGCCCTGCCCAAGACCCTCGCGAAATGCCCTCATGAACAAATCGGCCATTTCGCTTGAGCTAAGCAAGCCCAATGTCGGCTGCTGCTGTGCCCGCAAAACACCCGGCCATGCCGCCGACAAACCGACCAGTGCGAAGAATTCGCGCCGCTTCATTACCGATCTTTCTGGAATTTTCTAAGTGTAAGCGTAGGCGCTTTTGCGCAAATGTCCTAGCGCAGAGAAGTCCGTTAATGGGTCAAAAGGCGAAATTCCGGAGTGACCAGCGCATGTCAGCTTTACGCCCAAATGCGGACATCGCGCATTTATGAGTACACGCCCTAGCTAGCTAGATGATGCGGCGCCTACCGTCCGCCAACCGTCCGCTAGGCGCTGACCGAGAGCGATGCGGTGACGGAGGATGAAAGCGCACTGGCTTCGCGCTGGATCATCTGCTCGATGAAATTATAGGACGATGTCGCGGTGCTGGAGGAAGTCGTCGCCGCGGGCGACGTCATCGTCACCTTTGAACCGTCGGCATACGTCACGGACGTCGTCGTGGACCCGTCGCTATTGGAGACGGAGGTGCTCGAAGCACCCTCCAGGGCCTGCAATAGCGGATCGGTGGTCGATGATCCGCCGGTGCCGCTGCTGGAATCGCTCGATCCGTCCGAAACGGCGACCTTGTGATGGTGGTGGTGTCCGCCCTTGCCGCCGGCGCCCTTCAGCGCGTTGGACATTTCGTCGAGGCTGACCGAGCCGTCGCCATTCGTGTCCAGCTTGTTGAAGACGTCGTCAGCCTGCGCGATGTTGGTGCCGCCGGCGCCGAGCGCGTTTTCGAATTCGGATTTCGAGATCTGGCCGTCGCCATTGGCGTCGATCTGCGAGAACAGGTCCTTCAGCGGATCCGCGGAACTGGTCGATGCCGAAGTGGTTGACGTCGACGCCGTCGACGACTGGCTTTGCGCCGAAAGCAGCGCGCTCATCGTTTCCGGCGAGATCTGCGAAAAGCCGGCGCCTCCGGAGCCCGCGCTGGTGCTTTGGCTGGTCGAGGCCGATGCGCTGCCGGAAAGATCGAACGGGTTGCTCGCACCCTGGCCAAAGCCGGTCGATTGCGTGGATGAGGATTTCGACGAAAGCAGCCCTTGAAGGGCATCGATGGCCGACGACGCGGCGCCAATGGCAGGGAACATGGCAGAACTCCGACACGCCGCGTGACGCGGCCTAAACTTACCCCGACATCTGAGCAAGCGCCGTGCCATGATGAAAAACCCAATAAAACCGGGGTATTTTGCATTCATCATGGGCCCGGGCGGCCGGCAATTCGTGCCCGCTGCGGCAGATTTTTCCGCCCACGCCAGGCCGATGCCTGCCGCATTGCCCCCGGCCTGCCCGCATGTTACGCGGGAGACGATTCGCGGCCTCGCAAGAGTTCCGGGAAGCGCACATGTCTCAGCAATTTGCGTCACGTCCCCTCGTCATCGCGCCGTCGATCCTGGCGTCGGATTTCTCCAAGCTCGGCGAAGAGGTCCGCGCCGTCGATGCGGCCGGCGCCGACTGGATTCATCTCGACGTGATGGACGGGCATTTCGTTCCGAACATTTCCTACGGGCCCGATGTCATCAAGGCGATGCGCCCGCACACCAAGAAGATCTTCGACGCGCATCTGATGATCTCGCCGTGCGATCCCTATCTCGAAGCCTTCGCCAAGGCCGGCTGCGATCACATCACGGTCCATGCCGAGGCCGGTCCGCATCTGCATCGCTCGCTGCAGGCGATCCGCGCGCTCGGCAAGAAGGCCGGCGTCTCGCTCAATCCGGGCACGCCGGTCGAGCGCGATCGAATATGTCATCGACCTGATCGATCTCGTGCTGGTGATGTCGGTCAATCCCGGCTTCGGCGGCCAGGCCTTCATCCGCTCGGCGCTCGGCAAGGTCAGCGACGTCAGCGCGATGACCGCAGGCCGCCCGATCGACATCGAAGTCGATGGCGGCGTCGGCCCCGAGGTGTCCGGCCAGCTTGGCCGCCGCCGGCGCCAACGCCTTCGTCGCGGGCTCCGCAGTGTTCAAGGGCGGCACCATGAAGCTTACAAGGCCAACATATCCGCGATCCGCAACGCCGCGGCGATGGCGCGCGGCGAAGCGATTTAGGCGCCATCGTCGCGCGCATGATCGCTTCACGGCGCTGCAGCAATTCTCGCGCTGCGCCGCCACATGCCCAATATTCGTGCGGATTCCGTAGTGATCCGGTCTTCCCGGATTCATGCAAATCAATGCATAACGCGCGCTCGAATTTCGCGGGGAGCACGCGTCATGACGATGAGCCTTGTTTGGAGCGGCGTTGCGTTGTGGCTTGGTTTTAACGTCGCCGTGGTGGCGCGGCGCATGTATGTGACGCGGCAGGCCAGGATCGCCGCCAGCTCACGTCGCGCTCGCCTTCGCCTGGTTTAAAGTCCATGGCGAGCGTGGTCGTGAAGCGGCCGTCAAGGCGCAGGTGTCGCATTCCGCGGCGCCCGCATCCGGACCTCGAGTTTTTCTTCAGCCGCTATGAACGGCGCCGGCCCGGGATGAACAGAACTGACGATGGCCACCGGCTCGATCGTCAGGGTGCGGTGAGCCCGACGCGGTTGCGGAACCGGTAGCAGCGTTCGCCGCGGCGAAAAAAAGCAGCCTTGTTGGCAGTGTTGCGTAGTGCCGAACTAAAACCTCGTTCGCGCACCCAAAATTGATTCCGGCAACAGAGAATTTTAATGACTTCGATTTCCAGGACTTCAGTTTCCAAGACTTCAGTTTCCAAGACTTCAACTTCGACGTCGTCAATGAATTCGCTTTGTCCAGGCTGCCTGAACGAGATGAAGGCGGCGGCATCGCGCAACATGTTCAATTGCGAACCTTGCCGTGAGATCATCCAATTCTTCGACGGTCGGGCAGATGATGATGGCGCCAGGCAGCGTCCGAAGCCGTCCAACACCACGCGACCTCCGATCAGGAACGCCCGCGCCGCCTGACTAGGCGCCCGCAGCGTCCTGCGTGCTGGCGCTCGTATCTTCCGGCGCCTGCACCGCCAATCGCGGCGGCCGCACCACGGTCACGGTACAGCCGGCCTCCCCCGCCACCTT
>CAVTYA010000013.1:0-17051 GCA_963738765.1 uncultured Alphaproteobacteria bacterium
GCCATAGCCGACGATATCGCCGAGGCAGATCATGCGCTCGGCGCCGCGCGCCCGCGCCGCCTCGAGGCAGGCGCCAAGGGCTTGCTGGTTGGCATGGATATCGGTCAGCAGCGCCAGCAGCACATTTTCCTCCGCGCTATTCCTAGCCGACAGGCTTGTGCCAGATTTGACGGATGTCAAACAACAGCGATTCCGGGCCCGCGACAGGGTCCAGGATAAATCTAGATGCGATGGATTATTCGGTGCGACGACGAGCGCGCGGCAAAGGCGATCAGCCCTTACACGGCCCTTCCAGGCCTTTGAGCAACAGCGCCAGCACGGCATCGATCCGCGCGGCGAGTTCCGCGTCGCTCCATTCTTCGGCATGGGCGGGATGATGGAAACGGCTGGTGGCGTCGAAAATCGCGCGCGCCGAGGTTTTGAGGTCGGTGACGGCGTACACGCCCTGCTCCACGCCGTCGGACAGGATATGCACGATCTGCTCGACCAGCCCGTCCTTGTGCGCCTTCACCACCGTGCAGGCTTCCTGCGCCAGCGTCAGGTAGGTCGTGAACATCTCGGGATCGTCGCTGACCTTCTTGTGCTTGATCGCAAACATCGTGCGCAGCCAGCGTTCCAGCCGGGCCGGCGCCGGACCCTGCTCGTCCGCGATCTTCTGCAGCGGCGCGTTGACGCGGTCGAGCCAGCGCTTTGCAACGGCCTGGCGCAGCGAAGCCTTGCTCGGAAAGTGGCGGTAGACGCTGCCGTGGCTGACGTCGAGCGCGCGGGCGACGTCGACCACGGTAGCCTTGGCGAGCCCATAGCGCCGCAACACGTCCTCGGTTACTTCGAGAATCCGTTCCGGCGTCAAAACCACTACTTCGTTCATGGGCGCACCGTTGGTTGTCGTGTCGGCCTGGTCAGTGAGTAAACTTGGCGGCCTGGGCCTCAAGATGGCGGGCGACGCGCAGGTTGAGCCAGCGTTGAATTTGGGCGGTTAAATAAATGATTTCCATTGTCATCGGGGTAGTCCTCTTCAGATCCGAAACCCGCCGTATCGGACGGCGAGCCCTGTATTCGACGCCCAGCCCTAGCGTCAGAAAGGGATATAGCATGTCTCGCTGACAGATTTCAATATCTGTCAGTCAATATTCTGTGATTGGGAGGCCAAGGCAGTTGCGGGGTCTCGGGCTGGTTCCGGCCGCCTGGCCGGGCGGAGCGCCATCCGCCGAACCGCGGCCGGCTTGGCGCGAGCCGGTCTGCCCTTCAATTGGTGGCTTATTGCTCGTCCTTGGGCGGCATTCGCGGCGGCAGCAGCGGCGTGAACGACACCCCTTCGCCGGCGGCTGGAGGCGGCGTTGAATCTCGCCGGTCGAGGGATCGCCGCCCGACGTCTCCATGATGGCGTTTGGCGTGATGTATTCCCGGACGGCGTCGATCAGGCCGCCGTCGCCGCCGCCGAAGTCGGCGGCGCGGCCGCCCTGCGGCCGTCCGGCGGCGATCTCGTTCATCGGCGGCGTGTCGGTCTTTTCGGCCAGCTTGTCGCTTGTAGGGAAGCCGATAGGCCCGGGGAATGCCGCTCGGCCGGTTGTCGTCGTCGAGCTCCTCGACCCACAGGTAGATCGAGCCCGGATCGCCTTCCAGCGAATGCGGCTCGACGATGCGGGCCTGCAGCAGTTTGAAGGCGGCGGGCAGCCTGTCGATGGCTGGCCCAGCCGAGCAGTCCGCGCGCGCCAGTGAAGCTGACGACATAGAACGCGCTGGTCACGACCACCGCGACCGCCTTCGCCGACCAGGGCAGGCGCGCATAGACCAGCACGACGAGCAGCAGCGCGCCGATCACCGCATAGCTGATCGACAGGGTGAGGATGACCGATTGAAGGCTATTCACGGCGCGGCATCCTGACGCCGGTTTTCGGATCGAGATCGGCGCCGTTGGCGCGGACGTTGCGGAACGTCTCCAGCAGCGATTTCGGCCGCTGCTGGACGTCGATCACCTTGCCCTCGGCGTCGAGCCGGAACCGCACCGCGGTCTTCTCGTCGCCGGTGTGATCGACCGTCAGCTTGTTGTCGAAGATCACCTGCGCGGTCGGATTGAGTTTCTGGACCTTCACATTGGCCGTCGACCGGCTGGCCGGTGGTCGCCTGAAAGTGCGAGACGTTGACGGTGTATTCGCCGGCGACGATGCCGCGCACGGTGACGATCTCCTCGCGGATCGGCGAGGCGATCTTCTGGCCGTTGACGACGATGAAGTCGTTGGCGCCGCCGCGATCGTCGCGGTCGAGGGTGAGGAAGCCGGCCTCGCGATGGCGATACCAGGCGATGTTGCCGGCGGGATCCTGCACGAACAGGTCGAGATCGTCGGGATGATTGTCCGGCCAGTCCATGGTGATGATGAACTCGGCCTTGGAATCGATCTTGCCTTCCTTCGAATCCGGCGAGATCGCGAGCAGCGCCAGGAAGAACAGGAAGGCGATCACCTGCAGCGCCTTGAACAGCATCACGCCGAACGGATCGAACGGCTCCTCGCGCGGATAGAGACCGAAATCATCCATCATGGTGGCGTTCCAGGGCCGGGGTGACGTGCGTCTCGGTCAGCATGACGGCATCGGAAAACACCCGCTGGGTCGCGGCATCGAGCATGTAATATTGGATTCGGACCAGGATGGAGCCGACCAGGCCCGCCAGCGTCGTGTACATCGCGACCGCCATGCCGTCGCTCATCAGGCCCATCGAGGATTTCATCGCGACCTTGTCGGCCGCATCCAGGCCCGCGATCGGCGCCAGCATGATGATGAAGCCGATGATGGTGCCGAGCAGGCCGAGCTTCATCAGCGTGTCGGAGACGAAGGCGCCGAACCCGTTGGAACCGCGCAGGCGATCGGCCAGCGCCCGCAGCAGCAGCGTCTGGTCGATACGGCCGGCGCCTTGCGCTTTGGCCTTCGTCACGAGGTTGCGGATGTGATCGGTGCACCAGCCCGCCCGGCAGCGCCGCGCGCATCCGCGCCGAGCACCTGGCTCCATCAGGCGCCGACAGGATCGCGCGACAGCGCCGTGCGGCCTCACCCTCACGCGCGATCGCCCGCGTGCGCCAGAAGCAATGGCCGCAGGTGATGACGTAGAGTAGCGACGATCAGGCTCGAAATATAGGTGCGGTCGGAGGCGAGCATCAGATGGATCAAGCCGTACCGCCACAGCAGGACGACGGCAAAGATCGAAAGACCGGTAAAGATCATCCATCCCAGCAGGACACCTCGCTCCGGCGTGTCAGCGGCTGAAAATGCGGACTCGGCACCCGCGCTGGCGCTCATCTGCGTTGGCTCCCTTGACGGCTGTTGCTTGCGAGCCTGCCCGCAAAAACGGTCCCTCGCCATCCTTAAATCAGAGCGGAACAAGCGTCGTCCAAAGACATATGCCCAGGGTTCGCCGGGCAAATTTGCCCGATCTGGACGTCGCCGCGACGCCTTGCAATTGGCGGGGAATGGCGGTGCTGTTACTGTGTTCGACAAGCCTTCGGATGCAAGCACTGGAGTGATCCGCATGCGCCTCGTGCTTCAGCTCGTCGCCCGCCTGCTCGTCGTCGTCGCCCTTTGTCTGGGCGCAGCGACCGTCTGGGCAACGATCGACGCCTATCGCAGCGTCGATCGCGCCACCGCCGCATCGGCCGAACGTGTCTCGCAGGCGCTGGAAGCGCTGTACTGGCGCGAATTGATGCTGCACAGCAACAGAACGCGCGAACATCTCCTGCCGGTTCCGGAGTGGCGCACCATCGAAACCATGAAGCTGATTTCGCCGGGAATTTGCATCCGGTTCGAGCCGATGGGCGCGTTCGAAAAACCGCTCTGCGGCCAGAGCCGGGATCGGCAAACTCGCCGCTCTGGTTCGCGGCCACCGTGCAGACGCTGCTCGGCAACCACGCAGCCGTTGACCGCCCGATCAGCACGCGCACGGTCACCGCGGGTACGGTGTCGGCGATCGCCGATCCGGACGCCGCGATATCGCTCGCCTGGGAGCACATCCTCGACATTATCGACGTCGCGTTGCTGATGGCGATCGCCATCGCCGTTGCTCGCCTCGCTCGCGATCGCGCATACGCTGGCGCCGGCGCGATCGATCGTCGCCGCCTTGCAACGCATGGCGCACGGCCACTATCGGACATCGCTGCCGCGCTTCCGGTCGATGGAGCTTGCGATGATCGGGCAGGCCGTCAGCGATCTCGGCGAGCGCCTGGCGCGAGCCGATGGAAGCAACGCGCCGTCCTGACCCGGCGGCTGCTCGAAATCCGCAACGACGAGCGGCGCGCGCTCGCCCGCGAACTGCACGATGAGTTCGGACAGAACCTGACCGCGATCCTCGCTTTCGCCAGCACGATCGAGGCGAGCGCGCCGCAACCGGCCAAAGGCCAGGAACAAGGCGACCTCGCGCAGGATGCGCGGATGATCTCGCAAGCCACCCATCGCATCATGGCCTGCCTGCGCGATACGCTGAATCGCCTGCGCCATCCGCTGCCGGAGGAACTCGGGCTCGAGGCGAGCCTCGTCAGCCTCGTCGACAGCTGGCGATCGCAGGATGCGACGCGGCCGATGATCCAGCTCGACTTGCAGGGCGATCTTGCGGATGTGCGCGGCACCGTCGCGGCGACCGCCTATCGCGTCGCCCAGGAATGCCTGACCAATGCGCTGCGCCACGGCGCGGCGCGCGAGATCGTCGCTGCGCATCGAGCGGCGGACGGGAGCGGAAAATGCGCTGCTGATCCGCGTCGAGGACGATGGCGGCGGCGATGCGGCCAAGGTGGCGCAATCCGCCGGCTTCGGCCTGACCGGAATACGCGAGCGGGTAGCAGCGCTTGGCGGTTCGCTGTCGATCGCGCGCGCGACCCGCGGCCTCAGCGTCGCCGCCACGATCCCGACTCGCCGCATGTTGCCAGCATGACCGCTTCGCGAGACAAAGGCATTTCGATTCTGCTGGTCGACGACCATCCCGATCGTCCGGCAAGGCTATCGGCGCGTGCTGGAACATCAGAGCGATTTCCGCGTGGTCGCCGAAGCCGACAACGCGGCGAGCGCCTACCTCGCGTTCAAGACGCATACGCCCGACATCGTGGTCATGGATATCTCGATGCCGGGCGCCAGCGGCCTCGAGGCGATCCGGAACATCCGGCTGTGGAACTCGGCGACGCGCATTCTCGTGTTCAGCATGCACAGCGAAGCCGCCCTGGTGAAGGCCGCGTTCAGCGCCGGCGCCAGCGGCTACGTCACCAAGAGCAGCGAACCGGCCGCCCTCATCAAGGCGATCCGCGCCGTCGTGCGCGGCGAACGCGCCATGAGCGACGACATCGCGCACGTCCTGGCTGCGGAAAGCCTGGCCCCGTCGGGATCGATCGCTCGACCAATTGGGGGAACGGGAGATCGAAATTCTGCGGCAGCTCGCGGCCGGCGTAACCAAGGAGCAGATCGCCTCGAACCTCAATCTCAGCGTCAAGACGGTGCAGAACTATCACTATCTGATCAAGACCAAGACCGGCATGCGAACCGACGCGCAGCTCGTCCGCCTTGCCGTCGAGTCCGGGCTGACCAGCTTGTAGCTGCAGCTGCCGCCACGTCGGAGCAATAGGCTGCCCCATGTCGGAGCAATAGTTTTCCACCCGGCCAGCCCCGCACCGGTGGTTTCCCGGCGCGTGATCTGCTAAAGCGCGGCGTAAAAAACAATTGCCGAGAGCAGACCATGATCCCCCGCTATACCCGCCCGGAAATGGCCTCCATCTGGGAGCCGCAGACCCGTTTCAAGATCTGGTTCGAGATCGAGGCGCACGCCGCCGACGCGCTGGCCGAACTCGGCACCATCCCCAAGGAAGCCGCCAGGACGATCTGGGCCAAGGCCAAAGATGCCACCTTCGACGTCGAGCGCATCGACGAGATCGAGCGCGAGACCAAGCACGACGTCATCGCCTTCCTGACCCATCTCGCCGAAATCGTCGGCCCCGAGGCGCGCTTCGTGCACCAGGGCATGACCTCCTCCGACGTGCTCGACACCTGCCTCAACGTCCAGCTCACCCGCGCCGCCGATTTGCTGATCGCCGACATCGACAGGGTATTGGCGGCGCTGAAGAAGCGCGCCTTCGAGCACAAGATGACGCCGACCATCGGCCGCTCCCACGGCATTCATGCCGAACCGGTGACGTTCGGGCTGAAGCTCGCTTACGCCTATGCGGAATTTTCCCGCGCCCGCGAGCGCCTCGACAGCCGCGCGCAAGGAAGTCGCGACCTGCGCGATCTCGGGCGCCGTCGGCACCTTCGCGCAGATCGATCCGCGCGTCGAAGAGCATGTCGCGAAAGCGATGGGGCTGACGCCCGAGCCGATCTCGACGCAGGTCATCCCGCGCGACCGCCACGCGATGTATTTTGCGACGCTCGGCGTCATCGCCTCCTCGGTCGAACGCCTCGCCACCGAAATCCGCCATCTGCAGCGCACCGAGGTGCTGGAAGCCGAAGAGTTCTTCTCGGAAGGCCAGAAGGGCTCGTCGGCGATGCCGCACAAGCGCAATCCGGTGCTGTCGGAAAACCTCACCGGGCTCGCGCGCATGGTGCGCGCCTATGCGATGCCGGCGATGGAGAACGTGGTGCTCTGGCACGAGCGCGATATCTCGCACTCCTCGGCCGAGCGCATGATCGGTCCCGACGCGACCGTGACGCTCGACTTCGCGCTCAATCGTCTGGCCGGCCTGATCGACAAGCTCCTGATCTATCCCGCCAACATGCAGAAGAACCTCGACCGCCTCGGCGGCCTCGTGCATTCGCAGCGGCTTCTGATCGCGCTGACGCAAAAAGGCTGCAGCCGCGAGGACGCCTACAAACTCGTCCAGCGCAACGCCATGCCGGTCTGGCGCGGCGAAGGCGACTTCCAGACGCTGCTGAAGAAAGACCCCGACGTGAAGAAGTATCTCACCGACGCCGAGATCGAGGAACAGTTCGACCTCGGCTATCACTTCAAGCACGTCGACACGATTTTCAAGCGGGTGTTCGGGAAGAGCTGAGCGATAGGCCGTCATCCCCGGACGAACGCACTGGCGTTCGCTCAGGAGGTGCTCGCCGTCTTCGGCGAGCCTCGAAGGATGGATACAGCCCGTAGCCCATCCTTCGAGGCTCACCTAGCGGCGCAAGTGCACCGCTAGGCTCGCACCTCCAGCGATAACGGCGAAGCCGTTACGCGGGGATGACGTGTACCGTGTGTCTCTAACTTCGCGCCGCCGACGCCGCCGGCTTTACTGGCGCACCGTACAACCGCATCAGCACGAAGGTCACCGCCAGGATCGTGAGATAGACCGTGAGCTGCATCGCAGTCGGCTGGTCGGTGTAGCCGATCAGGGTGTGCAGGGCTCTGCCGGCGATGCTGGTGTCCGACAGCAGCCAGCCGGTGTCCCAGACCACGTTGTCCATCGCCGTCAGCCAGTTCGCCTTTTCCAGAAAGGCCGCGGCCTGCGCCGCCATGCCGGCGGCGAGCAGCGCGATCAGCACCGTCGTGGTGGTGAACAGGGCGCGCGTCGGGATCCGCACCAGGCCGAAATAGGTCAAGAGGCAGGTCATGGCGCCGAGCGCAAGCCCGGCAAAACCGCCAAACGCCACGCTCCAGCCGCTGTCGCTGCCGCCCGCCAGCACGCCGTACAGGAACAGCACGACCTCGCTGCCCTCGCGCAGCACGGCGACGCCGACCACGATCGCGAGCGCCAGCAGCGATTTCGATCCTTCGACCACCGCCTGCCCGGCCAAGCGCAACTCACCGGCCATCTCGCTGCCGTGGCGCGCCATCCAGACATTGTGCCAGGTCAGCATCACCACGGCGATGATGAGGATTGCGGCGTTGAACAACTCCTGCCCCATGCCCGCGAACAGGTTCGACAGCGCGCCGGCAAAGGCCGCAACCACGCAGGCCAGCAGAACCCCGGCCAGCACGCCGCCGCCGATCCAGCGATTGCGGTGCGGCACGGTGCGCGTGACCGCCAGCACGATGCCGATGATGAGGCCGGCCTCAAAAACTTCGCGGAAAACGATGATCAGGGCGGCGATCACGGCGACGCCTTACTTCACGACCAGCGCGCCGCGGGCCACCTTCTCGTTGTATTCGTCGAAGAACTCATAGCGGCCCGGCTTTTGCGCGCGCACATTGATGGTGGCGTCGCTGCTGCCCGCAACCACCTTCTCGATATGCAGCGTCTTGCTTTCGAATTCCATCGCCTTGGCGTCGAGGTTCTTCAGCTTGATCACGATCGGCGTATCGGCTGATGCGGTGGTCTCGGCCGGATCGAATTTCTTGTCTTTGTAGCTCAGTTGAACCTCGGTCGCGTTCTGCGCGTTGGCGGCGGCTGCGACGGAGACGAGAGCTATGGCGGCGAGCAGTGTTGTCGTTGAGAGTGTTCGCGCGAGAGACATGACGGTTCTTTCACCGAGACTGACGGGTTCGACCGAAGCCTTACGCTCCCGGCCGCCATCCCGAGAAGAGGCAAAACGACGCGTTTTTCTGGAAGGTTTCTAAGCCGGATCGTCAGCCGGCCGCGCCATCCACCATGCGCGCGGTGACGCGATCGCGCTTGACGAAGTGATGCCACAGCGCGGCTGCGAGATGCAGCCCGATCAGCGCCAGCAGCACATAGGCAAAGAAGATGTGGCGCTGCTCGAAGGCGTCGGCCGCGGCCTTGTCGGGCGAGGTGATCTGCGGAACGTGAAACAGGCCGAACCAGCTCGAATAGGCAGGCGCGTGCGCGCCGGAATGCGCCCAGCCCAGCATCGCCACCAGAATGGTGACGGCATACAGCGCGCCGTGGCTGACGCGCGCGGCGATCATTTGCCAGCGCGAGGTGTCATCGGGCATGGCCGGCGTCGGATTGACGCCGCGCCAGAGCAGCCGGAGCACCGTCAGCAGCAGCACGACATAGCCGATATCGGCGTGGATCGAGCGGTAGAAGAAGCGGTCCGGCCGCGCCGGAAAATGGTTCATCCACCAGCCATAGGCCAGCATGCCGATGATGGCGAACCCGAGAACCCAGTGCAATGCGCGCGACAGGCTGCCCCAGCTCGATGAGGTGTTTCGTATCATATCTGGTTCGCGCTCCGGGTCTTGCCGACCTGCCGGTCGTCTTGGGATCATGTTCGCATCTGCAATGATCGGTCCTGATAGCTTTCCATTCCCGGCAGCGCGATTTGAATCATTCCAGATTTTTTGGCAAAACCAGCCCCATGGCCGGTCGGCGGCCCGATCGGCCCACCGCCGGACATCAAAAACAACTGAATGGTAACCGCGTATCGGCTAGGATCGCAGCGTGTCAGTCCCTCCGACGATTCTCCTGTTCGATTCCGGCCTGGGCGGTCTCACCGTTTTGCGTGAGATCGTCGGCGCGCGGCCCGATGCGCACTACGTTTACGTCGCCGACGACGCGTTCTTCCCCTACGGCCACCACGGCGAGGAGCAGATCATCGCCCGCGTGGTGCCGCTGGTCGGCGAATTGATCAAGACCCACAGCCCCGACCTGGTGGTGATCGCCTGCAACACCGCCTCTACATTGGTGATGTCGCATCTGCGCGCCGAATACCAGGTGCCGTTCGTCGGCACCGTGCCCGCGATCAAGCCGGCCTGCGCCTCGTCGAAAACCAAGCGCGTCTCCGTGCTCGGCACCAAGGGCACGGTGAAGCGCGAATACACCAGGAAACTGATCCACGATTTCGCGCAAGGCTGCGAGGTGACGCTGGTCGGCTCGGCCGAGCTCGCCTCGCTCGCCGAGGAGGCGCTGAGCGGCAACGAGGTCAGCGACGAGGAAATCGCCAGCGAAATCGCCCCCTGCTTTGTCGAGCACGAGGGAGCCCGCACCGACACCGTCGTGCTGGCGTGCACGCATTACCCGCTGCTGCTGGACCGGCTCATAAAGCTCGCGCCATGGCCGGTCGACTGGATCGATCCCGCGCCCGCGATCGCGCGGCGCGTCTCGCGATTTGCTTGGGGCCCCGGGTAAAGAAAGCGACGAGGCCGGAGCCGAGATGATTTTCACCTCGAAGCGACAGCATACGCTGAGCCAGGCGCTGATGCCGTTCTTCGGCGGCCGGGTGCCGGCATAGCTGGAAAGCTCTATTCGACCACTTCGTCGGCACGAGCGAGCAACGCAGCGGGGATGTGCAGGCCGAGTTGCCGTGCAGCTTTTTGATTTACCACCAGCTCAAATTCGGTAGGGCCCTGAACGGGTAATTCGGCCGGATGGGCGCCGCGTAAAATGCGATCAACATAGGACGCCGCACCGACATAGAGTGTGTGAGTCTTGGCTCCGTAAGACACAAGGCCTCCGGCCTCGCAGAAGAAAGGAAGCGGATAGATCGCGGGCAACCTGCACTCCGCCACCAGCGCAGCCATCTCGAAGCGCCGGACTCCCGTGACCGCGTCCGGCAGAAAAATCAGCCCACTATTCGGCTTGTCCTTGAGCGAGCGAATAAGGCGATCAATGTCGGAACTGTCGCCACTCGGTGTCTCAATCGACTTGATCCCGACCTTGTTTGCGACTTCGTCAATCGACTTGCGAAATGCCGCAGAATTATTGCCGGGTTCAGGGTTGTACACGATCCCAATATGCTCGACGTTTGGTGCCAGCTCCTGCAAAAGCGAAACCCATTTGCCGCCAAGGGTCGGTTCAAATGGAGTGAAACCCGTCGTGTTGCCGCCCGGCCTCGAGAAGCTTTCAACGTAATGCATCCCCACGGGATCGCTGACCATCACGAAAACGGTTGGAACGCTGGAATGCTCGTGATGGAGAGCGGCCATGGACGTGTTGGTCACAGCGAACAGAACATCCGGCTGCAACGCCAGCAGCTCGCGAGCATATGTGCGCGATAAATCCGTATCGCCACGCGTTATCCGATATTCAATCTTCAGATTTCGACCGACTATCCACCCGCTCGCCTTGAGAAGCGTCTCCAGAATGTCGGTCGGCTCAGTAATGAGTGCTCCAATGCAACGCACACGTTCTTCAGCCTTTGCCCGGCCGAATTCGGCGAGCATCGCAAGACCGAAAATGAACTCCCGTCTTCTCATGCGCCCGTTGGCACGCCCCATCGGTGGGCCCCTCGCCTGATGTACCAATGATAGCGCGCTGCGGAGAACGCCGATAGGGTGCTTTGTCCGCCTCGGGTCGAAAACGGTCCCGACCAACTTGCAATGCTGGATTCCGCAATGCCGACCAAGGCAGACATAACCACCGAATTACGTTGACAGTGCTGAACTGCTGGACTGCACCCCTGGAATGAGACACGATAATTTCGGTGACGGAAATAGCGGGCGGTCGCAGTGAACCCGAAACAGCAAAATCACCTCTCCGGGATATGCCGATGCGGCAAGGTGAAATTGGAGGCCGTCGGCCGGCCGATTCTGACCGCCTCCTGCTATTGCGCGAGTTGCCAGGAAGCCGGAAGCCGCATCGAGCAACTGCGTTCCGCGCCACCCATCCTCAATCCCGACGGCGGAACGGGCTACGTCCTGTATCGAAAGGACCGGGTGCAATGTGTGACCGGGCAGGAGTATCTCGAAGAGCGCCGGCTCAAGCCTGATTTACCGACCCGGCGGGTCATTGCCACCTGTTGCAATTCAGGAATGTTCCTCGACTTTACGAGGGGACATTGGCTGACGATCTACCGGAACCGGTTTCCGGCAGGTGCGCCGCCGCTTGAAATGCGGGTCATGACACGAGACCGACGCGACGGCGTCATGCTTGCCGATGACTTGCCGAATTATGATGGCCCCTCCGGCAAGTTCATGTTGAGGCTTGTCGGCGCCTGGATCGCGATGGGTTTTCGCAGGCCGGAAATCACCCTGGGAAAGACAGTTCGCAAGTCGCACTGAACTACGGTGACGGTGTCACTGTAATCCGCAATCCTGTATCCGGGACCGAAGCTACCCTGCGCTCTTGCCCGGTGTCGGCGCAGGACCCAGCGGGGCGCCTCCGACCGAAACGGGGCCGACAAATGGAGGCGGTGGAGGAATTATTTTTCGCGACGCTCGGATCAGACGGGCGCGAGGATTTGAATGCGGGATACTGGAAGTCGTCAACGGCGCGGCGGCATTCTGCAGAGCCTCGGTCTGCGCCGCCAGCGAGGAGAGTTGGCGGGATATTCTTTTCAAATCCGCCTGTTGAGTTGCGGAGCTCTGCGTGAGCGACACCAACGCAGCCGCGTTTTGCTGCTGCGACAACTGAAGATCCGTCAGTGCCGCCCTGACGAAGGGATCCGGTCTCGGGGCTGGAGCCGTCTTGGCTGGAGATTGCGCAGCGAAGCGCTTGAAATTGGGCAACGAGAACCGGTTGAAGTCCGGCCAGGACAAGTGATCGAAATTCGGCAAGGAGAAGTGATCGAAACTCGGCAAAGCGAAGCGATCGGAATTCGGCAAGGAATTGGCGGTGGCCGCACCAATGACGGCCAGGGCGGCCAAGGACACCATTATCGCCGGCACCCGGCTCGAAGCCACCTTTTGTGCCGCCTCAGGCTGTTGATCGCTTTCCATTCCTTTATCCGGTGTGTCAGCCACCTGCGTTCCCTACGTGTCAGCCCCAGTCGCAAGATCTTTTCTCGCCGCCGATCCGCACGGCAAAACGGAGCCGTCGCGCGGTCGACCCCACGACGACACAGGCGCGAATGCCCACCCAGATTTGGCATAAATCATGGGCTTGTATGGTTAATGATCAGTTATTCCGAGCCCCCCAGGAATTACGGTAAGACATCGAATTCGCAAGTCATGCAATGGCCCAGATGCTGATGCACGGTTCCGGCTATGACACCCTCTACATCAGCGGAAGATTTACCGAACGAAGATCCGGATCGCGATTTGACCTCAGCAAGAATTTCGTCGTGCTCCGCCGCAACCAGCACGGTCAGTTTTTTCCCGGTGCATTTTTCGACAAGGATTATGTTCTCGGCCGGCTCGGCATCAACGCTTCTGCGCAATAAAAAGCGCTCGAAGCAACCATAGCGGTTTGGTGCATCATAATCCCTGCATCTGTCATTCCGGCACGCTGAAACCGCCAACCGCCAACTGCGTCGCCTCGCACGCAAGCCCAATCTTGCTGCGCGGCCGCGACAAAACAACGCGTCGGGCAAATCAGTCCAAACGCTGTCAAGCCTCTCTCAAGAAAATAATCTTCTTGCCGCGTCGGGCAAATCAACGGTTTAGCTTGGCGCATCTCACCCGATGAGAGGGGCGGATCGCGATCGTCACGAACGCGCGGTGGGATGCGGTGGACGCGAAGGCTGCGACTGACGAGCGCGGCCGAAGCGTACGGCGAAAGCGTGTGGTTCCGACGCCGCGATGCTGGCGTCAAGTTCGTGAGAAGCAAGCTTCTCACGAGCGACGGTGGCAAGAAAGCCGTTCACCGAGGAGAGCGCGCTATGAGCCGTAAAACCATTGCGCAGGGAAGGCCGGATGCCTCCGCTGAACCTGTATGCTCGTGTGCGTTTTTTTGTGCATGTTTGCACACGAGACCGCGGGTGCAGCGCGCACCCGGCTTTCCCTGCGCCCTCTTGTTGCTTGAGAGGGTAAGATAGACGCAGAGCTCGGACGCATCGCGCCGCGAGATCGCGGACACACATCCTCTCGCTTTTGGATAGTTGAATCTAATGTCTCACGCCGTCATTGCGAGGAGCGCACGCGACGAAGCAATCCATGCCTCAGCAAGCGGATAGATGGATTGCTTCGCTTCGCTCGCAAAGACGCGGAGGGCTCGCAATGACGCGGAGAGCCCGCCGCTCCGCTAACACCGGCTCATCATGTGCTATCCTGCAGCGTGTCGAATTATCGCCGCACGTCCGCCCCACCCGCCGAACGGAGCTTTGCATTTGACCTCCTCGCCCCCTCCCCTCAACCGCCTGCGCAAGCAATGGCGCGAAGGCCGCGCGACTTTCGGCGCGATCGCGACCATCCCGAGCATCCAGACCGTGCAGATCATGGCCCAGTCGCTCGACTGGATCATCGTCGATCTCGAGCACGGCCCGATCGATCTCGGCTCCGCGCATGCGATGATCGTGGCGACGTCAGGCACACCCTGCGTGCCGATGGTGCGGATCGCCGCCAACGAGGCATGGCTGGCGAAAGCGCCGATGGACATCGGCGCGCTCGGCATCAATTTTCCGATGATCTGCAGCCGCGCCGATGCCGAAAAGGCGGTGCGCAGCGTGCGCTATCCGCCGAAGGGCGACCGGCTGTGGGGTCCGTTCCACGCGCCGTTCCGCTGGGGCGTCTCGATGGCCGACTATATGGCGACCGCCGACGACGACATGATCTGCATGATCACCATCGAGCATGTCGAGGCGGTCGAACGCATCGACGAGATCATGGCGACACCCGGGATCGATCTTGCGGTGATCGGGCCCGGCGACCTCGCCACCTCCATCAACAAGCGCGGCTTGCCTGACGATCCCGAAGTGGTCGCGCTGATGAAGCGAGCGGAGGCAGGCATTTTGAAAAGCGGCGTGCCGATCGGCGGCGTCGCGCGCACCGCCGATCAGGCCAATGCGATGATCGACCGCGGCTATCTGGCGCTGGCGCTGGGTTTCGACTGGTCGCTGTTCCAGCGCGGCATCGCCGCAAGTTTTGCGGGAATCAAACGATGAACGCGTTCCGCGCGCTATTCCCGCGCCGCCGGCGCTGCTAGTCTGGCGGCAACAGGAGAGCCTCATGGTCAAGAGTTCATGGCGACAAGGCATTGAATGTGCTAGGCGTTTACGTCGTGGACAAGACCAGGCCGCTGGCCTTGCCGGCGCCGTAGACCTTAACATCTGGCGTCGGGCCAGCCGCTTCGTGCTGGATCAGGGGCGGGCGTACTGCTAATGCGCGCGTCGGCCTGTTTTCGAGCCGGCCTATTTTTGATTTGTGTGTAGTTGGAATTCGAGCGGAGCAATGCGCGGAACGGTTCGAAAAATAACAATACCGCGCCGCCTCGTCGCCGACCTCATGCACGCGTCGGTGCGCGTGCCGTTCGTCTCGCTGGCGCGGCCGCTCAACATCCGCAACCTGATTGAAGCCCGCGCGCAGCTTCAGCAGCCGCCCGGATGGGCTGCGATCTTTGTCAAGGCGTTCGCGCTGGTGGCGAAGGGCGAACCGGCGCTGCGCACGCTGCACGTCAAATGGCCCTGGGCCCGCCTCTACGAACTGCCGCGCAGCATCGCCTTCGTGACGATCGCGCGGGTCGAGGACGGCCAGGATTGCGTGCTGCTGCAAAGGGTCAACGCCCCCGACGAAATGCCGCTCGCCGAGGTCGAAGCGGTGCTCCGGCACGCCAAGGAAGCGCCGGTCGACCAGGTGCCGGCGTTCCGGAAGATGCTGCTGGCGACCCGGCTGCCGCTGCTCGTTCGCCGCCTGCTGTGGTGGATCGGCCTCAACTGGGCCCGCCAGCGCGCCAATTATTTCGGCAGCTTTGGGGTGACCTCGGTGGCAGCTTTCGGCCCTGGCGAATTGTATGCGCTGGGCCCCGGCCCCTTCGTGCTCAGCTACGGGATGGTAGAGCCGGACCAGACCATCGACATCGTGCTGCGCTGGGACCACCGGATTACCGACGCCGCGCTGATGGCCAGGGCGTTGACCCGGCTGGAACAGGTGCTGAACGGCGAAATATCAGCCGAATTGCGCGCGATTTGCCAGCAAACGGAGCCCAAATCGGTCCGGGTGGTCGGGACTTGACCAAAACTGCGCGAAATCGCCGGTTCCGGCCCGAATTCAGCCGGGAATTCGGGGTGTTTCGTTTGACAGAACGGCGGTTTCTCCCTTAGAACCCGCTTGCTCGCGGGCCGCTTTCGGCCCGCGTTGCGTTTCGCGACCCGTGGTCGGCCCCAAAGCTTTTTGAGGCGGACCTGTCGGCACCGGGAAATTCCCGGCGCACAGGAGGGCGCGTTTCCTCAAAACTCAAACCTATCAAGAGGACGCGATGACAAAGCGCAGTGAGGCGAAATACAAGATCGATCGCCGTATGGGCCAGAATATCTGGGGCCGCCCGAAGAGCCCCGTGAACCGCCGGGAATACGGTCCCGGTCAGCACGGCCAGCGCCGCAAGGGCAAGCTGTCCGACTTCGGCGTGCAGCTGCGCGCCAAGCAGAAGCTCAAGGGCTATTACGCCAACATTTCCGAGCGCCAGTTCCACGGCATCTATGTCGAAGCCGGCCGGATGAAGGGCGACACCGGTGAAAACCTGATCGGCCTCTTGGAGCGCCGTCTCGACACCGTGGTCTATCGCGCAAAATTCGTCGCCACCATGTTCGCCGCGCGCCAGTTCATCAACCACGGCCACATCAAGGTGAACGGCCGCAAGGTCAACATCTCCAGCTACAAGCTGAAGGTCGGCGACGTCGTCGAGATCAAGGAATCCTCCAAGCAGCTCACCCCGGTGCTGGAAGCAAGCGGGCTCGGCGAGCGCGACGTGCCCGATTTCCTCGAGGTCGATCACTCCAAGATGACGGCGAAATATACCCGCATCCCGGCTTTGTCGGACGTGCCGTTCGCGGTGCAGATGGAGCCGCATCTGATCGTCGAATTCTATTCGCGCTGATCGGTTCACGCAGTCGAGCTATCGAAGGCCCCGGTATCGCCGGGGCCTTTTTGTTTGGATAAGATGACGCCGGAGAGGAATGCCATGCACTACACCCCTGCCCCGCGCGACCCGAAGGCCACACCGATCCGCGTCAACCTGCTGTCGGATACGCAGACCCGCCCGACGCCCGCGATGCGCGAGGCGATGGCGAAGGCTGAGGTCGGCGACGAGCAGATCGGCGACGACCCGACGGTGAATTTACTCTGCGCGCGCGTCGCCGACCTGCTCGGCAAGGAAGCCGCGGTGTTCATGCCCTCCGGGACCATGTGCAACGTCGCAGCGACGCTGTCTTATTGCCGGCCGGGCGACGAGATTCTCGCCCATGTCAGCGCCCACATCATCGCCCGCGAGGGCGGCGCACATGCGGCGCTCGGCGGGTTCCAGATCACGCCGCTGTCGGGTCCCGACGGAAAATTCACGCCCGAGACGTTTCGCGCAGCGCTGCATCCGCGCTCGCGCTACCAGCCGCCG
>CAVTYA010000014.1:0-239249 GCA_963738765.1 uncultured Alphaproteobacteria bacterium
TCGCCAGCGTCAGCCGCAGCGCCAAAGTCGCGCTGCTTTTGAAGGGCCTGCTGTAATCCGGCCTCCAGTCGGCGTTTTTTCCAGTCCAGGCTGGCGAGATCAAATACGGCTGTTTCTTCCGAGACGCCATCCGGACAATATTCGTCCCAGTAGCGGCGCAGTAGATCGTCGAATTCCTGCTGATTTTCCCAGGACAGAACGACGTTCGCGGCGTAAACACCGTGCGTGAGCGCATTTTTGGAAGATTGAGTATCTTTGGAAGGTGTAGAATTAGACATTTTTGAACTCCTATTGGTTTAAATGGAACGTGGTGAAGTATATTAAAGTATTATTTTTAATATATATTTTAAGTATAGCAAAATACTACTATATTTCAACTAATGTATTCCTCAAACTTGTGTAGGATCCCAGTAACCAACACTGCAATTTCTGCGGGTGCTATACAAAGTACACTTATTGCGTGTATTTCTCAGTGTCTGAATCGTTGATAATGATTGCGTTTGATCTCAAGCTCTTGCGCGCCGTCGCGTGAGGGTTCGGATGTGGGCGACGAGCGCCCAGGCGACGGCGCTGGCGATCGTGGCTTCGAAGTCCTTTGCCAGTCTGCGACAGCGGCCGAGCCATGCGAAAGTTCGTTCGACGACCCATCTGCGCGGTAGAACTTCGAAGCCCTGCGCGGTGTCGGAGCGTTTGATGATTCTATCGTCCATTCGCCGATGCGCTTCAAAGCCTTCCGCAATTTATCTCCGGCATAGCCACCATCGGCAAAGATGTGGCGCAGCCAGGGATAGCGCGAGCGGATCGGAGCAAGGACGCACGGGGCGCCATCGCGATCTTGAACGCTGGCTTTGTGCACGGCGAGCCCGACCAGGTTGCCTTGGGTGTCGGTGACGATGTGACGCTTGCGGCCTTTGATTTTCTTGCCTGCGTCATAGCCCCGTGGGCCACCGCTTTCCTGGCTTTTACTGACTGGCTGTCAATCACTCCGGCCGTCGGGCTCGCCTCTCGGCCAGCCGCCTCGCGCGACGCCATGACGAGAGTGTAGTTCAGCGAGGCGAAGAGTTGCCCGCGCGACCACGCGTAGAAATAGCCCTGCACCGTCGAGTAGGGTGGGAAGTCCTTCGGCAACTGTCGCCATTGGCAACCGGTGGACGCAATGTAGAGGATCGCATCTATCACCGCTCGCATCTCTGTTGCACGTGGACGACCGAGCGCTGATGCAGGCGGGGAGAGCGACTCCATCAATAACCACTCCGCATCGGTCGTGTCGCTTTCATACCGCAGGCCATTGCGTCTATATTGTCGACGAGTGATTTCAGTCCAGACCATCGTGCGCTCCCTCTCGAATTTTGCAAATCTGATGGAATCTCAACTGGCTGAAATCACTCAGCTTCTTTTTCAGTCCGGCTCTCAGAAACGAAGTCCAGTTCGCGCGGTGAGGGTTTTGCGAAACGAAGCCAATTTGAGCGCCACAACGATGGATGATCGGCGGGCCACTTTTCCATCCTTGCTTCGACGTTGGGATACCTCGATGCTTCGCCTTGAGTTCTGCGTCGCTGAGCTGGAGCGGCACCCTTCGGTCGAAAATAATCCCTGCGTGGAATCCCATCGCTGATCGACCGAGAACCATTTCGTCAGCGGTGTCCGCGCCGCGGACGTCACACGCTACGACCTAACCCGGCGTTGCTGCGAAGCTACTGATTGCTGCTGTGATTTGAAAATGAGTGTCGATGAGTAGTGTAATTCTTTGGTACCAAAACGTGTCCTGATAAGGCGGATGGCATTCGCCACATTTACGGCGGCGTGCTATAGCGTTTTCGGGCTAAATGGGCACCGTTCGCGCGAAGAAAACGCGTCAAAACAACAAGATAAGAACATAATGCCTCGGCTCTGATTCTCATCAGGATCGGGGCTTTGGAACGGCCGGGATGTTACTGGCGAAAAATTGGTTGGGGTCGATGACATGAATTCAAAAGGGTCCGCATCGGGCGCGAACACCGAGGCCAGGGGCGCGTTGCGCGTTGGCGTGATCGGCGCCGGCGTCATGGGCAGCAACCACGCCCGGGTATTGGCGGGCCTGCCCGACGTGACGCTCGTCGGCATCGTCGATCCGTTGCCGGAGCACCGCGCGCGCGCGATCGATCTCGTCGGCTGCCGCGCGTTCGAAAACCTCAATGAGCTGCTCAATGAAGGCGTCGATGCCGTGACGATCGCGGCACCCACCCATCTCCATCACGAGGTCGCGCTCGCCTGCATCGCGCGCAACATCCACATCCTGGTCGAGAAGCCGATCGCACCGACGGTCAAGGAGGGCCGGGACATCGTCGATGCCGCGCACCGCGCCGGCGTCACGCTGATGGTCGGTCATGTCGAGCGCTTCAACCCGGCGGTCGCCGCGATCAAGCAGGCGATCTCGGGCGAGGATATTCTTTCGATCGGCATCACCCGGGTCGGACCGTTTCCGCCGCGGATGTCGAACGTCGGCGTCGTCATCGATCTTGCCGTACACGATATCGATTTGATCCGCTGGTTCACCGAGTTCGACATCGTCGAGGTGCAGCCGCAGCTCTCCAGCGCGATCGCCGAACGCGAGGACATTGCGCTCTTGCAGTTCCGCACCGCCTCCGGCGTGCTCGCCCATATCAACACCAACTGGCTGACGCCGTTCAAGGCGCGCAACGTCACGGTGGCGACCCGCGGCAAATATGTCATGGGCGATTTGCTGACGCGGCAGGTGACGGAGTGCTTCGGCTTCAAGCCCGACGGCAGCTATTCGATGCGCCATCTGCCGGTCGGCCATGACGAGCCGCTGCGCGCCGAATTGATCGCGTTCCTCGATGCCGTCCGCACCGGCAAGCTGCCGGCGGTGTCCGGCGACGAGGGCGTGGCCAGCCTCGAAATTGCGATCCGCTGCCTCGAATCACCGGCGAGGCCGGCCGCATCCACTGCGCGCAAAGGCCCGCGCCGCATCGCCGGCTGATTTTCCTGCTCCATCGTCCTAGCAAGGCTCCATGAACCAGCACATGCGTCCAGACCCCGTTCCCTTCATCGACATCGCCGCCCAGCGCCGGCGGCTCGGCAGATCTATCGATGAGGCGGTCGCCCGCGTACTGACCCATTGCCAGTTCATCAACGGTCCGGAAGTCACCGCGCTCGAGGCCGCACTCGCCAAATTCAGCGGCGCCCGGCACGTCGTGAGCTGCGCCAGCGGCACCGATGCGCTGTTGATGGTGCTGATGGCCAAACAGGTCGGCCCCGGCGACGCGGTGCTGTGCCCGTCATTCACGTTCTGCGCGACCGGCGAAGCGGTGGCCCTGACCGGCGCTACCCCGGTTTTCGTCGATGTCGATGAAGCGACGTTCAATATGGACACAGGTTCGCTCAAGCGCGGCATCGCTACCGCCAAAGCGCGCGGCCTCAAGCCGCGCGCGGTCATCCCGGTCGACCTGTTCGGACAAAGCGCCGACCACGACGCCATCGCCGCGGTCGCCGAGGCCGAAGGCCTGTTCGTGCTCGATGACGCCGCCCAGGGTTTTGGCGCCAGCTACAAGGGCCGCAAGCTCGGCACTTTCGGGCTTGCCACCGCGACCAGCTTCTTTCCCGCAAAACCGCTCGGCTGCTTCGGCGACGGCGGCGCGATCTTCACCGATGACGACGAGCTTGCCGACACGCTGCGCAGCATCCGCGTCCACGGCCAGGGTTCGGACAAATACGACAATGTCCGGCTCGGCCTTACCGGACGGCTCGACACCATGCAGGCGGCGGTGCTGATCGAGAAGCTGAAAATCTTCGAGGACGAGATCGCCGCGCGCAACGCGGTCGCCGAGCGCTATGCGCGCGGCCTCGGCAACGTCGTGACCGTGCCGCACCTCGCCGCCGGCTGCACCTCGGTCTGGGCGCAATACACCATCCGCCTGCCCAAAGGCACCGACCGCGACGCCTTTGCCGCCGAGCTGAAGGCGCAGGGCGTTCCGACCGCGATCTATTACACCAGATCGATGCATCAGCAGACCGCTTACCGCGATTATCCGGTCGCCGACGGCGGCCTGCCGGCGAGCGAGAGGTTGTCGGACGACGTCATCAGCCTGCCGATGCACGCCTATCTCGACGAGCCGACGCAGGATCGCGTCATCAAGGCTGTGCGCGGCGCGCTTTCAGCCTGATTTTGCCGCGAATATGCGCTAGAAGCAGCGCATGCTCGGACGCATCTTCACGGTCGGCGGCTATACGCTTCTTTCGCGGCTGACCGGCTTTGCGCGCGACATCATGCTCGCGGCGATCCTCGGCGCCGACGCCGATGGCCGACGCGTTTTTCGTGGCGCTGCGGCTGCCGAACAATTTTCGCGCGATCTTCGCCGAGGGCGCCTTCAACACCGCCTTCATTCCGGCCTATGCCCATGTCAGCGGCAAGGGCGGCGAGACCTCGGCGCGGTTGTTCGCCGATCGCATCTTCACGCTGCTGTTTCTGTCGCAGGTGATCCTGCTGGTCGTGGCGTGGCTGTTCATGCCGCAGGCGATGAGCATTCTGGCGCCAGGCTTCACGCATGACGACGAGCAGCGCCGCCTCGCCATCGAGCTGACGCGGATCACGTTTCCGTATCTGCTGCTGATCACGATGGTGACGCTCTATGGCGGCATGCTCAACGTGATGCACCGCTTTGCCAGCGCGGCGGCGGCGTCGATCTTTCTCAACATCTCGATGATGGCGACGCTGGCGCTGGCGGCTTTTTTTCCGACCGCCGGCCACGCCGCGGCCTGGGGCGTGTTGATCTCCGGATTCCTGCAATATTTCCTGCTCGCCGGCGATCTCGCCCGCCATGGCGGTCTGCCGCGCTTCGCGCCGTTGCGGCTGGATGAGGATGTCCGCGCGTTTTTCCGCGCCATCGGTCCGGCCACCCTGGGCTCGATGGGCACCCAGGTCGCGGTGTTCGCCGATACCATCATCGCCACCTTCCTCGCCGCCGGCGCGCTGTCGGCGCTGTATTATGCGGAACGAATCTACCAGTTGCCGATCGGCGTCATCGGCATTGCGATCGGTACGGTGTTGTTGCCGGAAATGTCGCGGCGGATCACGGCGGGTGACGATGCCGGCGCGATGGCGGCGCAGCGCCGGGCCTTCGAGTTCACGCTGCTGGCGACGGTGCCGTTCGTGGCCGCGTTCGTCACCGTGCCCGACGTCATCATGCGCGCCGTGTTCCTGCGCGGCGCATTCACGGGCGCCGATGCCGCGGCCGCGGGCGCGACGCTGGCGGCCTATGCGATCGGCCTCATTCCGTTCGTCACCATCCGCAGCGCCGTCTCGGCGTTTTACGCCCGCAAGGATACCGCAACGCCGGTGAAGGCCTCGCTCACGGGGCTGACCGTGAACGTGCTGCTGAAAATCGCCCTGATGGGACCGCTGGCCCAGATCGGCCTCGCGCTTGCGACCGCCGTCGGCGCCTGGATCAATCTGCTGCTGGTGTTGTTCTTTGCGCTGCGAAAAGGCTATCTCGAAATCGATCGCGTCCTGCTGCAGTCGTTGGCGAAATTCGCCGCATCGGGCGTCATTGTGGCCGCCGTGCTGTGGCTGACCGCCAAATTCTCGGTGGTTTACTTTGCGCCAATGCAAGCCTTTCACGACCAGATGACGCTGCTGCTTCTGGTCACGGCCGGGGCCTTTGCCTACGGTTTTTCCATCCTGGTGCTGTTCGGCCGGGGATGGCTGTTCTCCCTGGTCCGCGACCGGCAAGCGCCGCGCTAAACCCGTTTGCGCTTCGCGGCGAACCACGCCAATATGGCGGCAAATAACAGCGCGTTTGGAGATATGATGGCAGCTCCCATCAAATTCGGCGTCGGTCAAAGCGTCCTGCGCAAGGAAGACGACGCGCTGATTCGCGGCAAGGGTCGCTACACCGACGACGTCGCGCCGATGGCTGCGATGCATGCGCTGATGCTGCGCTCGCCGCACGCGCATGCGAAATTCACCATCAACGTCACCAAGGCCCGCGGGATGCCCGGCGTCGGTGCGGTGTTGACCGCCGACGACGTCAGGGAGCTCGGCGATCTGCCGTGCCTGTTCAACCTGGAGGTCGATCCGTTCACGCGGCCCGCCCTATCCGATCCTGCCCAAGGATGAGGTCCGCCACGTCGGCGACGCCATCGCCTTCGTGGTCGCCGACACCATCGACCAGGCCCGCGACGCGATCGAGGCGATCGACGTCAACTGGACGCCGCTGCCGGCCGTGGTCGGTCTCGCCAACGCCGTCAAGAACGGCGCGCCGCAGGTCTGGCCCAATCATGCCGGCAACGTGCTGTTCGACGTGCCGATCGGCGACAAGAAGGCGACCGACGCGGCCTTCGCGAAGGCGCATGCGGTCGCCGAAGTGTCGATCGTCAATCCGCGCATCGTCACCAACTTCATGGAGACGCGCGCCGCGGTCGCCGAATACGACGCCAAGCGCGATCATCTGACGCTGACGATCGGCAGCCAGGGCAGCCATCGCCTGCGCGAAATCATCGGCGGCATGATCCTGAAGATGCCGCTGGAGAAGATGCGGGTGATCTGCCCCGATGTCGGCGGCGGGTTCGGCACCAAACTGTTTCCCGTATCGCGAATACGCGCTGATCGCGGTCGCGGCGCGAAAAGCTGCGCAAGACCATCAAATGGACCGCCGATCGCGCCGATCACTTCATGGGCGACGCGCAGGGCCGCGACAACGTCACACCGCGAAGATGGCGCTGGCCGAAGACGGCAAGTTCTTCGGCATGGATGTCGACCTGATGGGCGACATGGGCGCCTATCTCTCGACCTTCGGGCCCTACATTCCGCATGGCGGCGCCGGCATGCTGCCCGGGCCTCTACGACATCCAGGCGTTCCATTGCCGCGTCCGCACCGTCTTCACCAACACCGTGCCGGTCGATGCCTATCGCGGCGCCGGACGGCCCGAGGCGGCTTATGTCATCGAGCGGTCTGGTCGATGCCGCCGCGCGAAAACTCGGCATGACGCCGGATGCGATCCGGCGCAAGAATTTCATTCACGCCGAAGGCGATGCCGTACAAGACCGCGACCGGCAAGGTCTACAATTCCGGCGACTTCGCCGCGCATCTGAAGCGCGCGATGGAAGTCGCCAACTGGAAGGAATTTCCGAAGCGCGCCAAGGCCGCGAAGAAGCCGGGCCTCGTGCGCGGCATCGGCCTGGCGAGCTATGTCGAGGTCTGCGGCACCATGGGCGAGGAGACCGCCAACGTGGCGCTCGATCCCAACGGCGACGTCACGGTCCTGATCGGCACGCAGTCGAGCGGGCAGGGCCACCAGACCGCCTATGCGCAACTGATCGCCGAGCAGTTCGGGCTGCCGCCGGAGCGCGTGCACGTCCTGCAGGGCGACACCGACCGGATCGCCACCGGCCTCGGCACCGGCGGCTCGGCCTCGATTCCGACCGGCGGCGTCAGCGTCGAGCGCGCCACCCGCGAGCTCGGCAACAAGCTGAAGGAGATCGCGGCGGAGGCGCTGGAGACCAGCGCCGGCGATCTCGAGATCAGCGACGGCGTGGTGCGGATCGCCGGCACCGACCGCTCGATCAGCTTCGCCGATCTCGCCAAGCGTCCGGGTGTCGATCCGTCGAAGCTGAATGCGAGCGCGACCTTTGCGCAGGCCGACGGCACCTATCCGAACGGCACGCACCTCGCCGAGGTCGAGATCGATCCCGCCACCGGCATCATCAAGATCGTCAACTACGTCATCGTCGACGATTTCGGCGTGACGCTCAATCCGCTGCTGCTCGCCGGCCAGGTCCATGGCGGCGCGATGCAGGGGATCGGCCAGGCGCTGATGGAGCAGGCGGTCTATAGCGAGCGACGGCCAGCTCGTCACCGGCACCTTCATGGACTACGCGCTGCCGCGCGCGGCCGACGGCCCGTCATTCCAGTTCGAGACCCACAACGTGCCGTGCACGACCAATCCGCTCGGCGTCAAGGGCGCGGGCGAGGCGGGCGCGATCGGTTCCTGTCCGGCGGTGGTCAACGCGATCGTCGAGGGGCTGTGGCGCGAATACAAGATCGATCACATCGACATGCCGGCGACCGCCGAACGGGTCTGGATCGCGATCCGCGAGCACCAGAAGCGCCACAATCTCTGATCGACATTTTGTCGCACGCCGGGAATGAAGCCCGGCGCCCGGTGTTGGCAGATGGATAAGCCGCAATTCGCGCAGGCGGGTCGCGGTTTCATTTGGAAACGCGCTCGAAAGGGAGAACTGGCCGATGATGCGAACGGTGGTTGTAGCGGGGGCCTTGTTGCTTGGTGTCGGCGCAGTGATGGCGCAGCAGGATATCGCCGTTAAGCAGGACAATCTGATGAGGGCGAACGGCAAGAGCATGTACGGCGTGCTGCTCAAGATGTGCAAGGGCGAAATTCCCTACGACCAGGCGGCGGTCGATGCCGCGCTTGGCCGATCTCGAAAAAAGCGTGCCGACGATCGCCGCTACCTTTCCGACCAATCCCAAGGAAGACGTGGTCGAACGCGACCTATGGATCGATTCGTCGAAGTCTGGCAGAACAAGGCCGATTTCGACTCGCAAGATTCCGCCTGTCGCCAAGGCGATCGCGGACGTGAAGGGCACGATCAAGGACGTCGGCCAGCCTGAAGGTCGCTTCGACGCGGATCAAGGAAAAGTGCACCGGTTGCCACGAGACCTTACCGGGTCAAGCTGAAATAGTTTGGCGTTGGATTCCGCAGAAGCTGGCTCAAATATTCCGGTCCAAATAACAAAGGGTGGACGCCGTCAGGCGATCCACCCTTTGCCTTGAGATAGTGAAGCGTCGAAGACTTACTTCGTCACCTCGGTGCGAAGACTTCTTCGTCACCCCGGTGCGAAGATTTACTTCGTCACCTGGCCGCGGATTTCGCCGCCCGGATTGGCTGCGGTGTGAACGTTGACGTAGTACTTGCCGGCCATCAGGTCGGCGGCCTGCGCGTCGGTCAGCGTGGCGCTGCCTTCGGCCGGGCTCGAGGTGGCGTTCGGGATCGCGACCGCGACGCCGGCGTTCTTGCCGGCTTCGGCGGGCCCGTGGAAATGCGCGGCGGTGGCGGGGCCGGAGAGACCGGAATAGGTCAGCTTCCAGCTCAGCTTCTTGGTGGCGGCATCGTAGTCGATGTCGGCGGTGCCCTTACCGGCGCTGGCGTTCGGCGGCACTTCGGACTTGCCGTCCAGCGTGGCCTTCATCTTTTCGGCGAAGGCAGGTCCGGCAAAGGCGATCGCAGCCCCCAGCGCAAGCGTGGCAAGCATGGTCTTGTTCGACATGGTTTTCTCCCTGTTGACATCAGACGACGGTGTCAGCTTCAAAACAACGCCTTTTCGGATTTATTCCCGAAATGGCGCTCGAGCGCGCGAAATTTCCCGGCAAGCTTATGGCTCGAAGTACGGCCATACTACCCGTTAGGTCGAAGGACCCAATGACGGATCGGTGAATGTTGCGACGAATACTCCTCGTAGCCGCCTGGCCGGCGGCGCCGGCTTCGGCGTTGTTCTGGTGGCTGACGATCCCGGCGGTGGTGGCGGCGAGTGCGCTTCCCGCCTATCACGCCTGATCTCGCCAACGGCCTCACAACGTTCAATGCGGGTGGATGTTCCTCCTGCCATGCGGTGCCCAATCAGCCCGATCGCTTAAGGCTCGGCGGCGGGCTTGCGATCCCGTCGCCGTTCGGGACGTTCTATGTGCCGAACATCTCGCCGGATCCGAACGACGGTATCGGGCGCTGGAGCGAGGCCGATTTCGTCACCGCGCGTGCTGAAGGGGACCTCGCCGGACGGCCAGCATTATTTCCCGGCGTTTCCCTACACCTCCTACCAGCACGCGCAGGATCGAGGACATCAGCGACCTGTTTGCCTATCTGAAGACGCTGGCGCCGGTCGCCGGCAAGGTGCGCGATCACGACGTGCCGTTTCCGTTCAACATCCGCCGCAATGTCGGCATCTGGAAATTGCTGTTCATGGACGGCAAGCCGTTCGTGCCGGATGCGGCGCCAGTCGGCGCCGTGGAATCGCGGCGCCTATCTCGTCAACGGTCTCGGCCATTGCGCGGAGTGTCATAGCCCGCGCAATTTCCTCGGCGGCATCATCGCGATCGCAGCGCTTCGCCGGCGGTCCCGATCCGGAGGGCGAGGGCTGGGTGCCGAACATCACGCAAAAAGGACTGGCCGACTGGAGCGCGAAGGATATCGGGTATTTTCTCGAGACCGGACAAATGCCGGAAGGCGACAGCGCCGGTGGCTCGATGGCGCGCGTGATCAAGAACACCTCGCAATTATCGCCGCAGGATCGCGCCGCGATCGCGGACTACATCAAGTCGCTGCCGCCGGTCGACGGACCGCCGCGGCCGCCAAAGAAGACAAAGAGCGACGACAAGTCCTGATCTTCCGACCTCGCCACTCTATTGTTGTCAGACCCGCCACGCGCCGGCGGCGATCACCATCAGTGCCCCCGCAAGCGCCAGATCCTTGACGAACAGCGTCCGTTCCGCCTTGTCGGCGAGGTTGAGATGAAACCCGACCGCAAGCACCGCCGCGCCCTGGGTGCGATGGTGGCGCGACTGTTCGAACTGTTCGGCAAGAAGCCGCCCGCCGATCCCGTCGAGATCGCGGCGGCGTTTGCAGCGCTCGGCCGCGGCATGGCGCTGATGTCAAAGGCCGGCGAGACCAGCCGCACCGGCAAGATCATCGTGATTTTTCTGAAGGCGCTGATCGAATCGGCGGAGGAGACGGCTTCCTAGCCAGCGAGCCGCCCGATCCCGAGATCATCGGCCACCTGGTCCAGCCCGCGCATCAGCGCCGCTGCGATCGGGATGCCATCGCGCGTGCGTGCCGCCCGTGTTGCGTGGCTGCGCTCGCCGGGAACGAAAATCCGGTCCACGCCCGGCATCCGCTGACTGTTACGGAAATCGCGCACCAGCGCATCGACACTCCGTTTGAACACCGCAACGTCGCCGAACGCGGCGACGTTGATGGCCGCGATCGCCTGGCCGGTGTTGGTGACGCTGTCGTCGTCATGGTTGAAGTCGATGACGTCGCGGCCCATCGCAGCACCACCGAGCGTGCCTGCGAGCAGGCCGATGATCATCGCCAGCCCATAGCCCTTGTAGCCGGCCTCCATGCCGCCGAGCGGCAACAGCATGCCCTCGTCGGCGCGCTTCGGATCGGTCAGCGGCTTGCCTTCGCGATCGATCATCCAGCCTTCCGGCATGGTCTCGCCGCGCAGCGCTTTTGTTTTTACTTTTCCATAGGCCGCGACCGTCGTCGCCATGTCGAGCACGATCGGCTGTTCGTCGCCGGCCGGGATTGCGGCTGCGATTGGATTGGTCGACAGCAGCATGTCGAGGCCGCCCCAGGGCGGCAGATGGTTGGCGTTGCCGACCGCAAAATACAATCCGATCATGTCATGGGCGAGCGGCATGGTCGCGTAGAGCGAGGCGGGTCCGGCGTGGTTGGAGAATTGCGAGTTGACCCAGGCAATTCCCGTGCTGCGCGCCTTGTCGATCGCGATTTCGGCGGCGCGCTTCATGACGAGGTGGCCCATGCCGTTGTCGCCGTTCACCACGGCCGTAGAGATGTGATCGTGCACCACGCGGATGTCGGGCCGGACGTTGAAGCCGCCCGCCTTGATACGCCTTGCATATTGCGGCAGCCGGGTCACGCCGTGCCCGTCCGAGCCCTGCAGATCGGCTTCCGCCATCAATGCAGCGACGGTCGCGGCATCCTGGTCCGGCAAGCCCAGCTTCGTCAGCGCTTCCTGGATGAAGGCCCTCAGCCGGCCAAAGGTGACGGTCGATTCAAGCTGCAAGGTCGGCGCTCCAGTCGTACCGGCGCGCTCGACGCGCCCGGGCCAGGTTTGACAGGGGGCGGGTTAGCGACGCCTATTTGGCGCCGAACGCCTTGAAGGTGATGATGGTGTGGGTGTCCTGGATACCCGGAATGACCTGCACCTTCTCGTTGACGAAATGGCCGATGTCGGTGTCGTTGTCGACGTAGAACTTGACCAGCAGGTCGTAATCGCCGGCGGTGGAGTAGATCTCCGAGGCGATTTCGGCTTCCGCAAGCGCGTTGGCGACGGCGTAGGACTGGCCAAGCTTGCATTTGAACTGAACGAAGAAGGGAACCATCGCTGACGTCTCCGAAATTATGGGCCACAATAGGCCAAAAATGCAGGCTTGTGGCAAGCGAACTTGCCGCTATCGGCATGTCGCGCTAGGACACCTGATGGCCTTGATCGTACCAGCCGCACGTGCAAGCCGATGACGACGCCGATCGCGCTCACCATCGCAGGATCCGATTCGTCCGGCGGCGCCGGCATCCAGGCCGACCTGAAGACGTTTGCCGCGCTCGGCGTCTATGGCGCCTCCGTCATCACGGCGCTGACGGCGCAGAACACCCAAGGCGTCAGCGGTATTCACGCAGTGCCGGCCGAATTCGTGACCGCGCAAATCGACGCGGTGTTTTCCGATCTCAAAGTGGCCGCCGTGAAGATCGGCATGGTGGCGCAGCCGGCCTGCATCGATGCCATCGTCGCGGGGCTGACGCGCTGGGCGCCGAAACACGTCGTGCTCGATCCCGTGATGGTCGCGACCTCGGGCGATCGGCTGCTGGCTGCTGAAGCCGTCGAGGCGCTCCGCAAAAAGCTCATTCCGCGCGCCGCGGTGATCACGCCCAATCTGCCGGAGGCCGCCGCGTTGCTGGACGAACCGGTGGCGATCAGCGAGGCCGCTATCGAGAACCAGGGCCAGCGCTTGCTGGCGATGGGATGCCCGGCGGTGCTGATCAAGGGCGGCCACGGGCAGGGCGAGCGAGAGCATCGATTATCTCATCGACGCCAACGGCACGATCGCCCTGCCGGCGCCGCGCATCGCCACCAAAAATACCCATGGCACCGGTTGCTCGTTGTCGTCGGCGATCGCCGCGGGGCTGGCGAAAGGCGAGGACCTCGTCACCGCTGTCCGCAACGCCAAGGCCTGGGTCAGCGCGGCAATCGCATCGGCCGACCGTTTCAGCGTCGGCCACGGCCACGGGCCGATCCATCATTTTCACAGGTTTTACTGACAGCGATTTTGAGAGAACGGCTGCGGACCCACCGCGTCGTTGCCATTCCGTCCGCTTCTGAACCCGTCTCGTGCTTTCTGCGACTAATCCACTAAGCCGCAGGAAGCAGCAGTCCGGACACGACATGCCGGGATATCCATCCCTCCGCCAAGGTCAGCCCATGAAGCCACGCGAATGGACGCCGCCCGCGACCCCGCCCACCCGGGCCCCGGCCGCGGCTCCCCCGGAAGCGTCCACGCGTGCGCAATGGGGTGCCCTGGAATACCTCGTGTCGTTCGTGTCTTACATGCTGTTCTTCGGCGTCATCGCAGGCGTGTTACGGTCGCGGTTTCCCATCGATCTCGGCATGTTTCTGTTCTTCACCAACGACGGGCTGATCGAGTGGGCGTTGCGCAAGGTCGGGATACAGCTCGTCGCCAACTCGCTCGGCGCCACATTCGTAACGGCCTTCGTGTGGGTGGCCGCCGCGTCGACCTTGTTCGCCCATTGGAAAGACGCCGCGCCCGCGTGGCTGTCGTCGTGGCTTCCCCCGAATTTGTCCTGGTATGCCATTGCTGGAGCGGCGCTTGGATGTGCTGTGCTCAACGTCATCTCAACGGCGTTCGTCAGGCGAATGCTGCCGTGGGTCGGTGTCGAGATCGCTCGTGACAGCCTCGTCTGGACAATCACGGAGGGCCTCGTTGGGTTTGCCATGCTGGGTCTGCTGTTTTTCATCCTTTCCACGCCGGCGGTCTCGAACTGGCTCGGAAGCCATTGAGGACTTTGGTCGCGGAAGGAAGGCCGCAACATCCGTTCCCTTCCTGCCTGCCCAAAGAGACAAGTCTTTCACCGGGCGCCGCTCGTGCGAAAATAACATCTTGTGATCAGCGTGGGTGTTTCGGTGCGGAACACCCGCGACCAAGTAATGGAGGAATGGTTTTCCAGCCTTGGAGATCCCAGATGGGTGAAGTTGTTCAATTTGTCCCGAAGCGCGAGCTCGAACGGGCGCGTCTCATTCGAGAGGCCCGCGCGATCTATGAAAGCATCTTCCCGACGGAGGCCCGCGCCAGCGTGCAGCAGGACTCGTAACTGTTGTTCCAGCGAAAGCAGGAACCCATAAGCCACGAACGTTCATTGTTCAAGGAAGGCGGTTAACCCGTCGCCCAAACGATAAGCCACACGTATGGGGCCCTGCTTTCGCAGGCACGATCCGGAAATATACGGGCCCTCATGTCGCCTGAATGTCGCATCGCGCTGTTACGCCATTACGGGGGCGTGCAACTGATTCTCGTCGTGGATTCTCTTCAGGGATTCTCTGGGGGCCATCGGTCACGTGAATCGTCATCGCCTTGTCACAGGGATCTGGTAGGTGCACCGCGCATGGGAAGTGACTCCTCGAGTGAAGAGAGCCCCGAACGGCGCTTTCGCACTTTGTTTATCTCCGACGTTCATCTCGGAGCCCGCGGCTCGCAAGCCGACCGGTTGCTCGACTTCCTCCGCTCCCACGACGCCGACACCATCTACCTCGTCGGCGATATCGTCGACGGCTGGGCGCTGAAATCCAACTGGTACTGGCCGCAATCGCACAACGACTTCGTGCAGAAGATGCTGCGCAAGGCGCGCAAGGGCGCCAAGGTCATCTATGTGCCGGGCAATCACGACGAGTTCCTGCGGAACTATTACGGCACCCATTTCGGCGGCATCGACGTGGTGGAAAACACCATCCATGAAGGCGCCGACGGCAAGCGCTATCTGGTGATCCACGGCGATATCTTCGATCTCGTGGTGCAGAACGCGCGCTGGCTCGCCCATCTCGGCGACAAGGCCTACGATTTCGCGATCCAGATGAATCGTCTCGTCAACTTCTTCCGCCGCATGTTCGGCGTGCCCTATTGGTCGCTGTCGCAATGGGCCAAGCTGAAGGTCAAGAACGCCGTGAACTATATCGGCGCGTTCGAGAAGACGCTGGCCGCCGAGGCGCGGCGTCACGGCGCCGACGGCGTGATCTGCGGCCATATCCACTACGCCACCATCCGCGACGAGCACGGCATCCGCTACATGAACTGCGGCGACTGGGTCGAAAGCTGCACGGCGCTCGCCGAGCACGAGGACGGCCGCTTCGAAATCATCACCTGGACCGATCCGCTGCGCCGGGTGGCGCCGGTTCCCCGCGTCACGGCGCGCGCCGCATGACGCATATCCTGGTCGCGACCGATGCGTGGCATCCCCAGGTCAACGGGGTGGTTCGGACGCTGACCATGATGGCGAAGGCGGCGAAAGGCTTTGGCGTCGAGGTCTCTTTCCTGACGCCGCAATCGTTTCGCACCTTTGCGATGCCGAGCTATCCGGATTTGCGGCTCGCGCTGCCGTATCCGGCCAAGATCGCGGAACTGATCGAAGCCGCAAAACCCGACAGCATCCATATCGCGACCGAAGGGCCGATCGGGCTGCTGGTGCGGCGCTATTGCCGCAAACATGGCGTGCCGTTCACGACGAGCTTCCACACCCGGTTCCCCGAATACGTCTCGGCGCGTTCCCCGATTCCGGAAGCCTGGGTGTGGCGGGCGCTGCGCTGGTTCCACCGTCCGAGCCAGGCGGTGATGGCGGCAACGACGGCGCTCGCCATCGAATTGCGCATGCGCGGCTTTCGCAACGTGGTGCTGTGGTCGCGCGGCGTCGACACCACGCTGTTTCATCCGCGTGACGTCGATCTTTGCCTGCCGCAGCCGGTGTTTCTGAGCGTCGGCCGTGTCGCGGTGGAGAAGAATCTCGAGGCGTTCCTCGATCTCGATCTGCCCGGAACCAAGCTCGTGGTCGGCGACGGGCCGGCGCGCGCGGCGCTGGAACGGAAATATCCGAAAGCGGTGTTTCTGGGCGCCCGGCATGGCGAGGAACTGGCGGAGATCTATGCGGCTGCCGACGTCTTCGTGTTCCCGAGCAGGACCGACACCTTCGGCCTGGTGCTGCTCGAAGCGCTGGCGAGCGGGCTGCCGGTTGCCGCTTTTCCGGTCACCGGCCCCCGCGACGTGATCGGCGCGGCGCCGGTCGGCGTGCTCGACGACGATCTGCGGAGCGGCCTGCCTGGAAGCGCTGCAGATTTCGCCGCACAGCTGCACTGAGTTTGCCACGGCCCATACCTGGGAAGCCTCCGCGCGCGTTTTCGTCGACCATGCCATGAACGTTCGCCCGATCGATCCGGAAGGCGAAGCGGTCGAATTCGTGGCCGAAGGCCCGCATTTCGCCGCCTGATTTCACGGGAAAGCGTCTTGCCCGCCCGTGCGCCGGCGCGATACAACGCTGACATGACAGAACCAGCCCCACATGCAGCGGTCGACGCTGCGGATATCGATGCGGCAGCGCGGGTGGTTGCGCCCTTCGCGGTGCGGACGCCGCTGTTGTCGTTCCCCGTGCTCAACGAGCGCGTCGGAACAAAAGTGTTCCTGAAGCCGGAAATGCTGCAGCGGACCGGGTCGTTCAAGTTCCGCGGCGCCTTCAACAAGCTGTCGTCGATCCCGCAAGCCGCGCGCAGCGGCGGCGTGGTCGCGTTCTCGTCCGGCAACCACGCCCAGGGCGTGGCGGCGGCGGCCCAGATCCTGAACATGCAGGCGACCATCGTGATGCCCAAGGACTCGCCGCTGACCAAGCGCGAGCGCACCAAGGCCTATGGCGCCGAGGTCGTGCTCTACGACCGCGACAAGGAAGACCGCGAAGCCATTGCCAACGGCATCGCCTCCAAGCGCGGCGCAACGCTGGTGCGTCCCTATGACGATCCCTTCGTGATCGCAGGGCAGGGCACCGCGGGGCGCGAGATCGCCGAGGACATGACGGCGCTGGGCATCGCGCCTGACATCGTGGTTGCGCCGGCTTCCGGCGGCGGGCTGATCGCCGGCGTTGCCACCGCGGTGAAGGCTAAATTCCCGCAAGCCCAGGTGATCGTCGCCGAGCCGGAATTCTATGACGATCACGGCCTCTCGCTGCGTGCCGGGCATCGCGAAGCCCATCATGCTGCGGGCCGCACCATCTGCGATGCGCTGATGGCCCAGATGCCCGGCGAGATGACGTTCTCGATCAACAGCAAGCTGCTCGCAAAAGGCGTGACCGCCTCCGACGCGGAAGTCGGCGCCGCGGTTGCGTTCGCCTACCGCGAGCTGAAGCTCGTGGTCGAGCCCGGCGGCGCCGTCGGCCTTGCCGCGCTGCTCGCCGGCCGGATCGACGTCAAGGGCAAGAACGTCGTCATCGTGCTCTCCGGCGGCAATGTCGACGCGGATTTGTTCGCCAAGCTGGTGGCCTGAGCGCGATTGCGCCTGAAGTCATTTCGCGCTCTCGCTCAGACCGGCTACGAGAAGAACGCGATCTTCTCGACCTGGCTCATGCGCCGGATCGGGGCCAACGGGTCGTTGGCCGCAACACCGGGCCTTCGCAACATTCCGCTGGCGATGAGGCTCGAGCCGAGCGAGATTTCGCGTGCGGGCTCGGGCACGCCTTCGACGGCCACCTGAACCGGTAGTTCGGCCACCGGCTCGGCGATGACCGGCTCGGGCACCTCGGCTGCCATATCGAGCTCGACCGACGCCAGTTCGGTGACGTGCGCCTCTTCGGCGATCATGGTCGCGGTATCGTCGATCTCGAACTCGTCGGGCGCGCCCATCTCCTGCATGATGAGGTCGAGCACCGCCTCGTCGTGGGCATCGGCGGCAGCGTCTGTGACTTCGGCGACCTCGGCGGCTTCCATCTCCATCAGCGCGGCTTCGGCTTCTGCCGATGCAAGTTCGGCTGCCGGGGCCAGTGAACTGGTCTGGACTTCCGCAGCCAGTTCGACCGGCGCCGCTTCAATCGTCTCGGCAACAGCGACAGGTGGCGCTTCCTGTGGGGCCGGGGAGGGCGAGGCAACCGGCGCCTCGGCGACCACTACTTCTTCAATCGGGCTCTCGGCGACGGCCGCCTCGGCAACCGGCGGGGCTGCCGTGTCATCGCCGAATTCGGCGAGCCGCCCTGCGATAGAGGCAAACGCCGCGCGCAGCGCTGCTCTGGCCTCTTCAGACGAGATTTCCCCGGCGCCGGCCTCGATGACGGCAACCTGCGAATCGATCAGGTCGCAGATTCGCCCGTCATTGCCGATTTCCCGCAATCGCCACGAGATCTCCCGAATCACCCGCGCGCCCTTGCGGACCGGCGCAAGCTTTTGCTCCAGCGCCAGCGCATCGAGCGCCTCGATCGCGGACGTTTTTGCCGAACCAATCGCGTTTTGGATCACCGCCAAGACTTCAGCTAATTTGGCTTCGGCCAGCTTAGCTTCGGCTAGTCTGGCCTCCGCCAATTTGACTTCGGCCAGTTCGGCTGCGGCCTGTTTGGCTTCTTCGAGCCCGGCATTCGCCGCGATAGCAGCCGCGAGTTGCTGCTGCACGGCAAGGCTTGCGTCCCTCTGAAGGCTTTCTTCCTTCTGCGCGGCCAGGCTTTGCTCGATCCGCGCCACCGCATCGAGCACCATGCGGGTGTCGGCATTGCGGTTGCGCTTGGCGTATTCGCCGAGAAACCAGCGGCCCCGCGAAGTCTCCATGAAGGCTTCGCTGATCGCGGCATAGTCCTCCTCGCCCGGCAATGCCGCGCGGGCTGAGATCGGCGATAAGGCGAATGCTTCTTCGGCCATGCTAAACTCTGCGCGCAAATCACTGCGCGTTACGCTAACGATCACCACGATATCAAGCGAATCGCAATTGAATTGATGCCGTCCGAATCACAAATCCCCATCGCATCTCAACTGGTGTCGAAGCGATTCGCGGCGCGGCTGGCGCTGTTTTACGGCACGCTGTTCGGCATGATGGGGACCCATCTGCCGTTTTTCACGGTGTGGTTGAAGGCGGTCGGGATCGACGCGTTCTGGATCGGGATCATCACGGCGGTGCCGCCGGTGACGCGATTTACCGTGCTTCCCCTCGTGACCGGCTTGGCCGAACGGCGCCAGATGCTGCGCGGCGCGATCGTCGTCACCGGATTCGTAACCGCGCTCGGGTTTCTGGTCATGGGCACCCAGCAATTGCCGGTGCTGGTGTTGCTGGTCTACGCCGTCACCTGCTGCCTGTGGACGCCGATGGTGCCGCTGACGGACGCCTATGCGCTGCGCGGTGTCAGGCAATACGGCCTCGACTACGGACCGTTGCGGCTGTGGGGCTCGGCGGCGTTCGTCGCCGGCGCGCTGCTCTGCGGGCTATTGGTCGACGTCATCGCCGCCCAAAACCTGATCTGGGTCATTGCATCGGTGGCGGCGCTGAGCGCGTTCGCCGGCCTCGGACTGCAGCCGCTCGGCCAGCCCAGGGCGGCTCAACATGCCGTGCACGGCACGGGCGCCCTGCTGCGCGATCGCGGCTTTCTCGCCATCATCGTGGCCTCGGCGCTGATCCAGAGCAGCCATTCAGCCTATTACATCTTCGCGTCGATCGCCTGGCAGCAGGCGGGTCTTGGCGGGCTGACGATCGCGGGCCTGTGGGCATTGGGCGTGCTCGCCGAAATCGCGCTGTTTGCGCTGTCGCCGCGGTTTACGCTGCACCCCTCGCTGCTGGTGGTGATATCGGCACTCTGCGCGGTCGCGCGCTGGGTGATTACCGCGCAGGATCCGCCGGTCGCGATTCTCGCGGTCGTGCAACTCTTGCACGGGCTGACGTTCGGGCTGACGCAGGTCGGCATCATGGGCTTGATGATGCGTCACGTGCCCGGCCATGTAATGGCGCGGGGCCAGGGTTATCTCGCCGCCTGCAGCGGCATCGTCGCCGGCTTGACGTCGATCCTGTCAGGCCTGGTGTATACGCGCTACGGACAGGGCGTTTATTACATGATGGCGGCGATGGCGGCTTCAGGTGCGCTTGTCATGTGGCTGGCCCGAACGCGTCTCACCCATCATCCCCAGAGCGCAGCTTCCGGCGGGTAAACCAGGCTGTCGTCGTAGCGCAGACCGCCGTCGCGGTCGCGCGCCAGCAGCAACGGCCCATCGAGATCGACAAAGCGGGCCTGCGGCGTCAGCAGCATCGCCGGCGCCATCGACAGCGAGGTCGCGACCATGCAGCCGACCATGATTTCAAAGCCGAGACTACGCGCGGCGTCCGCCATCGCCAGCGCCTCCGTCAGGCCGCCGGTCTTGTCGAGCTTGATGTTGACGGCGTCATAGCGCTCGCGAAGGCCCTCGAGGGAGGCGCGGTCATGCACGCTCTCGTCGGCGCAGACCGCGAGCGGCCGCCGGATGCGCGCCAGCGCCTCATCTTTTCCCGCCGGCAGAGGCTGCTCGACCAGCGTCACGCCGACTGCGGCGCAGGCGGCCAGGTTCCGCTCGAGATTGTCGGACGTCCAGGCTTCGTTGGCGTCGACGATCAGTTCGGATTCGGGGGCGGCCTTGCGCACCGCCGCGATCCGCTTGCCGTCGCCATCGCCGCCCAGCTTGATCTTGAGCAGCGGCCGGCGCGCCGCTTTGGCGGTGGCCGCCGCCATCGCCTCGGGGGTTCCCAGCGAGATGGTGTAGGCCGTGGTGCAGGGCCTGGGCGCGGGCCGGCGGAGCAGGCGCCAGACCCGCTCGCCACGGCTTTTGGCCTCGAGGTCGAACAGCGCGCAGTCCAGCGCGTTGCGGGCGGCGCCCGCGGGCATTGCGGCTTGCAGGGCCTTGCGGTCGAGCCCTTTGGAAAGCGGTTCCCGCATCGCCTCAATGGCCGCCAGGGTCGCCTCGGGGGTCTCGCCGTAGCGGGGATAGGGCACGCATTCGCCGCGCCCGGTCAGGCCGCCCTGGCTGACTTCGGCCACGACCGTCACGGCCTCGGTCTTGGCGCCCCGGCTGATGCTGAAGGAGCCTGCGATCGGCCAGCGTTCGATCCGGGCGGCAAGCTGGCGGGATTTGCTGGAAGTCATTTTAAAATCTGGCAATTTCCTGAACCACAAGCTTGCTAGGCGCAACCAACTATGGCTGGTTAGTGACAGATTCTACAAGGCATGCGGCGTGCCGGGGCTTTCCTTTTTGATGACGGACGAAGCGGCCGAAGGGTGGGCATCGTGAGCGGCGACCCGACACTGGAGCGGATAGCCCAAGGCAACGGACTGGCGCTGTGCGCGGCGGGTTCGTGGACGGCCCGCTTTGCCCCGGCGCTGGAGCAGATGGTGGCCGACGCCGAAAAGCTCGGCGGCAGCCGGCCGAACATCTTCATCGACGTCTCGCAGGTCTCGAAACTCGACACCTTCGGCGCCTGGCTGATCGAGCGGCTGCGCCGTAGCCTCAGCCAGAGCGGTGTCGAGGCGAAGATCGCCGGGCTCTCGGCGAATTATTCGAGCCTGGTCGACGAGGTGCGCCGGGTGAAAGCCGGGCCCGTCGTCGAAACCAGCGCGGTGACGATCACGGGCATGCTGGAGCAGATCGGCCGCAGCGTCGCCGGCATCGGCGGTACCCTGGTCGGATTGATCGACATGCTCGGCGCGGTGCTCGCCGCGGCCGGCCGCGTGATCATTCATCCCCGCGGCTTCCGCCTGACCTCGACCGTGCATCATCTGGAGCAGGTGTGCTGGCGCGCGGTGCCGATCGTGGTGCTGATCACGTTCCTGATCGGCTGCATCATCTCGCAGCAGGGCATCTTCCATTTCCGCAAATTCGGCGCCGATATTTTCGTGGTCGACATGCTCGGCGTGCTGGTGCTGCGCGAGATCGGCGTGCTGCTGGTCGCGATCATGGTCGCGGGCCGCTCGGGCTCGGCCTACACCGCCGAACTCGGCTCGATGAAAATGCGCGAGGAGATCGACGCGCTGCGCACCATGGGTTTCGATCCGATCGAGGTGTTGATCCTGCCGCGCATGCTGGCGCTGGTGCTGGCGCTGCCGATCCTGGCCTTCCTCGGCGCGATGGCCGCACTCTATGGCGGCGGGCTCGTCGCGTGGCTCTACGGCGGCGTCGATCCAGAGGCATTCCTGTTGCGGCTGCGCGATGCGATCTCGATCGACCATTTCATCGTCGGCATCATCAAGGCTCCTGTCATGGCGGCGGTGATCGGCATCGTCGCCTGCGTCGAGGGGCTTGCGGTGCAGGGCAGCGCCGAATTGCTCGGGCAGCACACGACCTCCTCGGTGGTGAAGGGAATCTTCTTCGTCATCGTCATGGACGGCGTGTTTGCGATCTTCTTCGCCTCGATCGGAATGTGACCATGGCGCCCGAAATTGCCGATGCCATCATCCGGGTTCGCGACATCACCGTGCAGTTCGGCACCACGCGGGTGCTCGACGGGCTCAATCTCGACGTCAGGCGCGGCGAAATTCTCGGCTTCGTCGGCCCCTCGGGTGCGGGTAAATCGGTGCTGACGCGCACCATCATTGGCCTCGTGCCCAAGATCGCCGGCCGCATCGAAGTGTTCGGGATCGATCTCGATGCCGCCGACGCCAAGGCGCGGCGCGGGGTCGAGCGGCGCTGGGGCATTTTGTTCCAGCAAGGCGCGCTGTTCTCCTCGCTCACCGTGCGGCAGAACATCCAGTTTCCGGTGCGCGAATATCTCAAGGTCTCGCAGCGGCTGCTCGACGAGATCATGGTGGCCAAGCTCGGCATGGTGGGCCTCAAGCCTGAAGTCGCCGACCGGTTTCCGTCCGAGCTCTCCGGCGGCATGATCAAGCGCGTGGCGCTGGCGCGCGCGCTCGCGCTCGATCCGGAACTGGTGTTCCTGGACGAGCCGACCTCGGGTCTCGATCCGATCGGCGCCGGCGACTTCGACGAGCTGGTCCGCACCCTGCAGCGTACTTTGGGGCTGACCGTTTTCATGGTAACCCACGACCTCGACAGCCTTTATACGGCTTGCGACCGTATCGCCGTTTTAGGGAACGGTAAGATCATTGCAGCAGGATCGATTGCCGACATGCAGGCCTCGCAGCACCCCTGGCTGCGGCAATATTTCCACGGCAAGCGCGCCCGCGCGGTGATGGGGTAGCGCATGATCTTGCTGAACAAGGCTTGGTACCGGAGTAATTGATGGAAACGCGGGCGAATTACGTCCTGATCGGAGCCTTCACGCTGGCGGTGATCGCCGCGGCGTTCGGCTTCGTGCTCTGGTTCCAGAGCCTGCACACCACCAAGGCGCGCAGTCCGATCCGGATCATTTTCGAGGGCCCGGCGTCCGGCTTGCGCAACGGCGGCAGTGTCAATTTCAACGGTATCCGGATAGGGGAAGTGATCTCCGTGAAGCTCGACAATCCGCGTCGTGTGGTCGCACTGGCGATGGTCGAGAACAATGCCCCGATCCGCAAGGACACCCTGGTCGGTCTCGAATTCCAGGGCCTCACCGGCGTGGCGGCGATTTCACTCAAGGGCGGCGAGGAAGCGGCGCCTTCGGTGCCCCTCGATGAGGATGGCGTGCCGATCCTGACCGCCGATCCCAACGCGCTGCAGGACGTCACCGAGGCCATTCGCGCCACGCTGCAGAACGTCAACCGCATCGTCGCCGACAACCAGGAGTCCGTGAAAAACTCGCTGCGCAATCTCGAGACCTTTACCGCCGCGCTGGCGCGCAACTCCGAGAAGATCGACAACGTCATGCTCAAGGTCGACGGCGTGATGGGCAAGGCCGACAATCTGATGCTGGGGCTCAACACCATCGCCGGCGGCAACGCCGGCGGCGAGTTGTCGACGATGGTGAAATCGATCCGCGAACTCGCCGACGATTTCGACAAGCGCTCCGGCGCGCTGATCGCCGATGGCCGGCGGACGCTCGGCGACATCAGCCGCGCCGTCAACAATTTCGACCGCAATCCGAGCCGGGTGATATTCGGAGGCAGCAACAACGCAGCTCCACCGGAACCGTCGAAGCCGGCGGCCGCCGCGGCGGGCGAGAGGAAGAAGCCGTAAGCGCCAGCGCGCAATAGCGGGAATTCCTGCTGCGCGACAATCCCGAGCCTTATTGAGGCGCGGACTTTGACGGGACGGGCGTCACAGGAGCGAAATGATAATCGGGAGTGTTGGTTGCGCCGGATTCCGGCCTGACCGTCATCACGCGAACGCGGTGTGGATCATACGCGCCATTGACGATGCCCTGTGGACCCGACCAATCCGGGCCAGATGCATTGCCGTGTTGATCGGGCGCCGGCCTGACCGTTAGGGTCGGAACGACGTGGGTATCGGCGTCAGGTGACGCGTTGCCGCGGCCTTGCGTGGTCGACAACTCGCGGCCGGAGGCATCGCGGTGTTCATCGGGCCGTTTCGGCCGCACGGTGAGGAGCCGAACCCCGGTGGATTTCGCTGACGATGTTGGTTGACCGTCGTGATCCTCAGCCGGTTGCGGCGATATCCTGATGGTCTTCACCTTCGCCGGCTCGTTTGGATCTGCCATCGCGACCACGGACAATCCGACGGTCCCGAACGTCATGAGAGCCAGAAGGAAGTACCGGGTTAGGTGAGATGTCGGCCACATCTGAACCTCTCAATTCGTCTTCTGACGCGGTTGTCCGACAATACCGGGATTGGGAAATTCAGGCTGATGTGGTTGCTCGTGCTAGCCTTCAGGTCCGAAGCGGATTGATGAATTTCAGTCCCGTAAAGTCTTTCTCGTTGTCCGTCACGACGACGCATCCGTTGGCCTCGGCTATTGCGGCGATAATCATGTCGAGCGCACTTCGTGGCCGCCCCTTGGCCCTACCGTCAGCCATCAGCCGCGCCCAGATCAGGCTCGCTTTCTCGTCGAAAGCAAGTACGCGGCCCGCGAAAAGAGCTTGCGGTCCTTCCGGGCCCGCAAACCAGGTTTCCAACAAGGCGCGCTTTTTTTCTCTGGGCTTTTCCAGCAACCCGCGCTGGATTTCTGCCACGGTCAGCGCAGAGATGAACAGGTCGTTGTCGGCCCGATCCCCCATCCACGCGAGAAGGGCCGGGGATGGACTGGGTCTCGTCACATTGCTGATGATGTTGGTGTCGAGAAGATAGCGTGTCACAGATCGACCTTGCGGCCGGTTTCACGCGAACGGGCCAAATTGAGATCGGCCCCGACCAGCGGTGAACGGCGCAACGCGGCGAGGATGCCGCCTTTCCTTGGCGGCTCGCCGGCTATCGTCCGGGTGACAGCGGTCCGAATCCGCGAGGCATCGGGGTCGTCTTCGGCAAGCCGCTTTGCCAGGGAGCGGATCAGGTCGCGGTCGGCATCGAGGCCGAGAACCTCAAATCGCGCCATGCCGCGTTTGACCAGCCGGGTCCGATAGTTCCGAAGCGCGCGCTTTTGTGCGGTGTTCCCCACGGTCGGCTCCCAAGGCTTCAGACTATATCCAGTAATATATCCAGAATTTCAGATTCTGGCAAGTTGTGTATTGTGTGCTTGGGTAGCGGCGCCGGGCTACGATTTTATTGTTTACTCCGGGCCGTTCGCCCAACGTAGAAAAATCGAAATTACTTCGTCGAGTCTATCGGGTGCGCAACTACCTATAAATGCTCCGTCCCTAACCCGGCAAATGAAGGCGCTTTTTTCATCCGCTTCATTTTCAGAAATTTCTTCAAACGCACGATCGGCCAGACGCGTGTCCGTAATCTCTACTTTGAAATACCACCCAGGATTATCCACGGTTTCTATCGTTATGCCGTAGGTATGCTCCCAATCTGCGTTACATTGAGCTGAGTACCAGCGCTGCAATTGTCTCAGCAGTCCAGTGTCTGGATCATCCATCGTATTTCACCTGTTCGGTATCTCGTCCGGCATTGCCGATCGATAGATAGGCTGCGAACCCGCCAAAACAAAACGGAGGCATCACTGCCTCCATTTCCGCACAATCAGATTGCCTGCGCCGACTATTCAGCTGCGGGTGATCACCGGTTCGCTGTTCCAGTTCCAGCAATCGTAAAACACTTTCCAGGCGCCGTTTTCGCGTTTCCAGACCACGAGATATTTTGCGGTATTCTGGGTGTCGCCGGGTTTGGCATTCGGCGCAAAATGCACCAGGCCGAAGTCGGAAGCCATGTCGCCGCTGATTTCGATGTGCGTCGGCCTGAAAGCTCAGATACATGCCGGGCATCTTCTTGAGCATTGTTTTCCAGCTGTCCCGGATCGCTTTGTGCCCTTTGGCGGGCGGCAGATCCGGCCACACCACCGAACCATCCTTGGCGTAAAATTTGATGACGTGATCGACATTCTTTGCAGTCGCTGCGGTTGCCGCCTTGCTCCATTGCGCATCGAGCGCCCGGATCGCGGCTTTGTCCGATTTGTGCTTTTTTCCAGCCATCGTGATGCTCCTTAGGTCCGGTCAGTGTTTTTTGAACGATGCGGAATTGCCGCGAAGGCTGGGCGCTGCGAAGCTCGGCCAGGAGTTGGGCGGCTTCCTTCAAATCCCTGGTGTCGCGGCCCTCCGTGAACCAGTCGTGGATCGGGGCCAGCAGCGCCAGCGCTTCGGCCTGATCGCCGCGGCTCGCGAGCAGGCGGGCGAGCGTGGTCGCGGCGCGAAGCTCCCATGATTTCGCTCCCTGGTCGCGCGCGACCGCGATCGCCTTGTGCAGGCTCGCCGCGGCCTGGTCAGGCTCGCTCCGCAAGATCGATATCCAGCCCTTGAGCCGCAACACCTCGGCGTGGTGCGAGCGTTCCTCGCCGGCCTCGATCCGGGCGACGCTCTCCTCGATGAGGGTCCATGCCGCATCAAGGTCGCCTATCAGGGCCAGCCCCTCGGCCTGCAGGGCCTTCAGATACCAGATCCAGATCCGGTGTCCGGTCTGCATCAATCGCTCGATGCCTTGATCGAGCTGGGTCAAGGCCTCGACCAGGCGTCCGGCGCGCAGCCACGCCACGCCGCGGCTGATCTCGGCCAGGATCTCGCCGAGCAGGGCAATGCCGCGCTGCTCGCCGATGCGTTCGGCCTCTTCGGCGCGCTGCTGCAACGCGTCTGAATCGCAGAGAAAGTCGAACAATTGCGCGCCGAGCGTGAGCGCGAAGGCGAGGTCGAACGGATGGCCCCGGCGTCGCGCGTTGGCTTCGGTGGCCTGGGTCGCCGCCAGCGCCTGATCGGGATAACCCATCATCCAGAGGAATTGCGCGCGATAGATACCCTGTCCGGTGAAAGGGTCGGTGTTGGTGAGCGCCACCAGACTGCGGTGCCGCTCCGGATCGTACATTTTTTGCACTTCATCGCTGGATTGCCGCGCCGCCGTGAATTCTCCGCGCCAATAGTGGCAGGCGCTCGCGGCGCGATGTCCGATGATTTCAAGGCCGTCGTCGCCGAATTCCGCACCGCTTTTCAAAAGCTGGTCGGCCCAGCGAAGCGATTCCGCCAGTTGGCCTGCGCTCATGTAGTGCACCGCCAGCGCGTTCAGGATCGGCACGTAAGCGCTGCTTTGGTTGAGCGACTGGGCAAGCCTCCAGGCAGGTTCGAGCGTTTGGCTGACCTCCGCATGCGCCCAGCCGCGTTGCGCCACCAGCGTCGGCCCGAGTGCGGTCCGGAGCGCGATTTCCAGTCGGTCCCGGCCCCTGGAAGGCCGCAGTTTCGACACCGCCGACAGACCGGTCCGCAACTGGGTGACGGCTTCGGGCAGCGCGAAGCGCGCAATCGCGGCCTCGCCGGCGCGCAGCCACAGCGGCGCGGAGACAAGATATTGTTCGGCGGCGTTGTAGTGAAAGGCGAGCAGCTCCGGCGCCAATTCAGGGGCCGCTTCGCGATTTGCCGGCCAACGTTCCTCCAGCAAATGGGCGATTTCGCCGTGCAGCTGTTTGCGCCTGCTTTTCAGCAGCGAGTCGTAGGCGGCGTCCTGAACCAATGCGTGCGAGAACTTGTATACGGCGTTGGGAATTTCGCCATGACAGGTCGCGAGCCCCGACGAGATCAGGTGCCGCAATCCCTCGGCCAGCGCCTCTTCGCTCATCAGCTCGAGCCCGGCGATCAGCTCGTAGCTGAATTCGCGGCCGATCACCGAACCCACCTGGGCGATTTCCTTGCTTGCCGCGACCCGATCGAGACGAGCCATCAGCGAGTCGCGCAGGGTTTCCGGGATCGTGACGTTGGCCGACGACCCGGCATAGGCATAACGGTCGCCCTCGACGACCAGATCACCGGACTCCAGGATGGTCTTGGTCAGTTCTTCGACGAACAACGGAACGCCGTCGGTTCGGGCTACGATCTGGGCGGCGAGGCCGGGCGGCAGCGCCTTGCCGCCGACGACCTTGGTGACCAGCGAACCGCTCTGCGCCGGGGTGAATTTGGCCAGATCCATGACGGTGACGGCTGGATGGCTGGTCAAAGGCGCGTTGAATTCAGGACGCGCGGTAAAGACCAGCAGCGTCGGAATACCGGCCAGCACATCCACGAAATGTTCGATCAGTTGCAGCGTCGTCGGATCGGCCCAGTGGACGTCCTCGAACAGGATCACCGTTGGACCCTTGCTCGCCTGGGAGCGGGCGAGGTCGATCAGGACGCGCATCGTTTCTTGTTTGGCAAGCTTGGGTGAAACGAGAATAGCGCCGTAGCGCTCCTGGTAGGGCAGCGACAGCAACGCCGCCATAAACCGCATGTCCTCGATCGGCAGGCCAAGCCGGTTGACGACGACCGTTTCCAGCGTGTCGACACGGGCCTCGGTGTCGATGGTACCACCGAGAGTCAGCGCGCGGTCCATTTCAGCTCTGAGGGGATACAAAGCGCTGCTCATGAAGAACGGCGAACATTGATAGATCACGATATGGTAGGGTTCGCCGCTGAGCTGCTCACGGAGCGCAGAGACCATGCGGCTCTTGCCGATGCCGGCTTCCCCGCGCAGCAGGATTGCCCGCCCGGCCCCTGTCGCCTGCACCTGGTGCCAGCTATCGACCAACGCGGAGATTTCAGTCTCGCGCCCGACGATGGGCGTCAGACCGCGCAGCGTTGCCGCTTCGAAGCGGCTCTCGGTCTGGCTGACGCCGACGACGCGATAAACCCGGGTCAGGCCGCTGATGCCTTTCAGCTCCTTCTCTCCGAGATCCTTGTATTCAAATTCCCCGCCCGCCAAACGGCGTACCAGGTCGCTCACGACGACGGAGCCCGGCTTGGCGATGGTCTGAAGGCGGGACGCGAGATTCATGGTTTCGCCCACCGCGTTGCGCTCGCCGGCGGCGACGACCACCATGCCCGAAGCGATACCGATGCGAACCTGGAGCCTTCCGACGCCTGGAAAATGCAGTCGCGCCATGGCCTGGACGATATCCAGTCCGGCGCGGACGGCGCGTTCAGGTTCGGATTCGTGTGCCAGGGGAAAGCCGAAGAAAGCGACGACGCCATCGCCCAGCGTCGTGAAAACATAGCCCTCGTACCGGTTGATACAGGTCGCGCAGGCCTCCTCGTAGGCGCGAATGATGATCTGCAGCGTTTCGGGGTCGAGCCTGTGGGCGAGCTTGGTGAACCCGACCATGTCACAGAACAACACGGTCAACTGACGGCGCTCACCGACCGGCGTCTCGACGTGACCGCCCAAAGCTGATCGCGCTCTTTCCTCGCCCAATAAATTGAGCATCCGCTTGCGTGGCCCGAACGGCAGACCGAGTTCCTTGAGATCGGCCTCGGTCAGCACGCGGAAGGTCGCGAGATCAACTTCATTTTCCTCGAAGACATCGAGGAATCGTTCCAGATCGTGGGACTTGAGCCATTCCGAAAGAGACGTGACTTTCATGACGGCGCTCCGCCGTGGGTGGGCAGTCCAACCAGGATGCCGTGACGGACAAGCCAGCCCGCGATTGCCATTCCGGATTCGAGCGGCATGCGGTTCGACCAGGATTGGGCGATCTGCAACGGCGTCTGGCCCGGCGGCAGGGTTTGCAGCAGCGGCGCCAATGCGCGGCCGCCAAGGAAGACCAAGGGGGCAGCAAGGCGTGGATGATGCAAGGCCGGAGCGAGGCTGACGAAATCGCCCTGCAGACAGGGTGTGGGGACAAATTCCAGCTCCGGCGACAACGCCATGGGCGTCGTGGCCAGCACGCGCGCGTCAATGGCCGGAAGCGGTGGCGGGTCGATCGCAGCTGGCGAGGGCGAGCGATTGCGCCAGAACGGACGGTCGCATGTGTCGGCAACCTCGCGATAATGCCCGCAGCTCCAGCGGCGATGCCGTTCCGATGCGTCGGCCAGATGCGAGCGATAAAACCTGAGAGCGGCATGGCTCAACTCGGGCCGGCGCAGCAGGGTGTTGGCGACGATGGCGCCGCAGAGCGCGCTCTGGATCGCCTTTTGAACGCCGCTTGATGAAATCGGATCGATCGCAAGGGCCGCGTCGCCCAGCCGGATTGTTGTTGGCGTGACACAATCGCGGGCGAGATAGGGCGTCGCGTCGATGGCGCGCACCGGCGCGATCATCTCGACATCGCGGCATTCTTCCATCAGGCTTGAACGATCGATCAATCCGAGAAAGCGCTCCGACATGGTTGAGCCGGGCGCCGACCGGAACCAGGTCGGATCCACGAAGGCGAGCGTATTGTAGGTTCCATCGGGCAGCGGAACGCCCCAATACCAGCCGTCCTGACCCGCCTCGATCCGCGGCATCGACGGCAAAGTTGTGCCGCGCCAATAGCCGTACAGCGCCAGCGTGGACGGGCCGGTTCTGGTTTGACGGCTGGGCGCGATGCTGCGCCGTCCGCTGGCGTCCGCCACGAAATCGGCGTTCAGGCATTTCGAAGTGCCGTCGGCGTCGATGGTCAGGCGCCATTTCGCGCCGTCCCAGTTCTGTTCGAGGACGCGCGCGGGTTGATGAACCTGCACCGCGAAGGTTTGCGCGCGCTGCAGCACGCGCAAATCAAACTCGCCGCGGTCGACCAGCAGGCCCTTTGCACTCGCGTCCTCGCGCAGCCTCGGACCATCCGCCCATTTGACCCAAACGCTTCGCACAGCCGGAAAACCCGCGGCTTCGACGGTCTCGTGCATATCCGCCGCCGCGAGCAGCGTCATGACGCCGGGGCTCAGGGACTCGCCGAGATGCGTGCGCGGAAAGCGCTTTCGCTCGATCAGGTGGACGTGGTGTCCGAGCTGGGCCATCCGTGCCGCGAATACGCTGCCGGCGGGTCCCGCGCCGATGACGCAGATGTCAGCCATGGGCGGCTCCCGTCAGGGCGAGCCCAGCAGTTCCCGGTTCGGCCGACAGCCGAAGATAGGTCTCGAGGCAATAATGCAGCCAGCCCCGGATGTAATCGCAGGCCGGCCGGCCGCGCCGGATGACCTCGTGGTGACAGCCGCCGCCGCACAGATAGCGTGCCCAGCAGGACTGACAGGGCTCCTGCCGGTGAACATGCCTTGCGGCCAGCCAATCGGCCTGGCGCGAAACATCGACGCCGTCGTCGAGCGAGCCCATCGCGCCTTCCTCGTCGCCGACAAACCGGTGGCAAGCCGAAAGTTCGCCCTCGGCGGAAACGCCGAGATAGCCGGCGCCGGCGCCGCAGGGGTAGGGGCGGTGCGTGCCGCGATGGATCTCCCGCATCGCGTTGACCATGTTGGCGAAGGGATAGCGTTGGCCGCTGCTCGAAGCGCGTTCGAACTCCCGCCCGCAATCGATCATTTCGCCCAGCATGAGTTCGAGATCCTCCGACTGCATTTCACCTTCGCCGGTGGGCGCGCTGAGCATAGGTGAAAAGCCGACGCTGTGAAAGCCGGCGGCGATCAAGGTGTCGAGCGTCCGGCGCAAGACAAGGTTTTTTGGCGTCACCGTGACCCGCGCGGAAACCTGCATGCTCCGCTGCATCTTCAACAGCGGCGCGGCGCGTTTCATGATCGCATCATAGCTGCCGCCGCCGCCCTTGAAGGGACGCTGCGCGTCATGGACGTGCTGCGGACCGTCGATGCTGATGGTGACGGCGAAGCCGTGTTCCTCAAAAAAGCGCCCGTCGTCCTCGGTCAGCAGCGTGCCGTTGGTGGTGATCGAGAACGTCATCCTGGCGCCGCGGCTGCCGGCCAGTTCCCGGGCCCGAAGGGTTGCGGCCCGCAGCACCTTGCGATTGACCAGCGGCTCGCCGCCGAGAAACGCCAGGTTGAGCCGTGCCCCCGGTTCGGCGGCTGCCACCAGCAAATCCACGGCGCGCAAGCGCCTCGGCAAGCTCCATGTTCTTCGCAGGCCCGCCGAACTCGCCCTGCTGGGCGTAGCAATAGGTGCAGCCGAGGTTGCACTTCTGGGCGATCGCCAGCGACAGCGCGCGGAGCGGCGGCGATGACAGTGGCGTGTCGTCGACGAAGGGGCGGCCGACAAGACCGGCCTGGCGCAGCAGTTCGTCGATGGCCTCGTTGCTGCCTTGGTCCATCGCCGCGTCATAGCTTGCGAACAGATCGGCATCGGCGTCGAACAACCGGCTGCCGTCGGCGACAAACAGATGGCCGCCGAGCGAACTCTCGAGCAAGTGAATCCGCGGCGTCCGCGGAGACGACATGTGCATGTAGCGGCGGGCGTCAGTGGTGGTCACGGCTTCTTGTCCGTCGCTTCAACCGCAGGAGCGGGCCGTCGTGATCTTTCCCCCCAATCTGAAATTTCAGCAGATTTTCCCAGTCGGCGAACAAATCATCGTACATGATCAGGCGGCTGTCGCCGTAGTCGTCGGCAACATAGGCACCGGTGCGCTGCTTCTGCATCCAGTTGTCGCCCGCGCTCAATCCGCTTTCGGTGAGCGTGACGTTGACGTAATCGGGCCGCGCGGACGCCCAGTAATAGCAGGAGCACTCGCGAAAATCGTTTTGCCAGGGCGAGCACAGTCCCTGGGTCAGTTCGCCGGGCTCGGCCAGCGCGGTCGAAATGACCGCGGTGTCGCCCTCGAAGAACGGCCGCACCTCGAATTCGAAACTGACGTATTTCGCGGGGTCGTCGATCCAGGGCTGTTGGTGCTCCGCGGGTCTGGCGGTGAAATAGCAGCGCAGGCGCGAACCCTTGTGAGGCAGCACCCGCGCCAGTGCGTTCGACCATTCCATCGGCGCGAGCCCGTTCGGATTCTCGGAGGTGGTCAGCAGGATTTTTCCGTCGGTGTCCGACGAGGCAGGTCCCCAGATCGGCGTCATCATGAGCAGCGCGTCGCCGGCGGGCAGGTCCACGCGCAACAGGCGGTGTCCGGCAAGTCCGCCGGGCTTCAGCGTGACGCCCTGGTGGCCATCGACGACCGCGTCGCAGTCGTCGTCGACCTTGACCACGAGATTGTCGTACTCGCGCAGTTCGATTCCGCGAAACATCCGCCGCCACACCGCGCGGAAGTCGACTTCGAGTCCCGGACAGCAATTGGCGACCGAGGTGACCGGGCGCGAACTGATCGGATTGCCCTTGGCTTCGTAAGATATCTGCGCCGACAGATTTTTTGGCGTGAGTTTGCTTTTCACGATCGGCGTGGGGTGCGGCCCCGACGCGCGCGGCGCGAGCGCGGCTTTCCTGATGGTGTCGATCTGCCGCCAGGTCAGGGCCAGGTAGTTATTGTCGGCCCCGCACATCAGCGCCGGCATCTTGCGCCGTCCGCGGTCGGTGAAGTCGGCGACCTGGTCGGGCCGGCGCAACAGCCGCAGGAACCAGGGTGCCGTGCCGCCACGCAAGGCCGCGTAGGCCTGCTGATGCAAGGTCATGATCGCGTGCGTGTCCACCGTGCCCGGTGCCATGATCGGGCGAATCGCCCGCTCGGTGTCGGCCGCTTCCTCCTGCGGCATGGAGTCGAGCGTGAGCGCCGGCCGGCCCTTGAAATCGTTGCCGTTCATGACCGCGACATTCATGAAGCGCACGGTCTCGTAGGCGCGCCGCACGATGTCGGCGGCGCTCGCGCGCGTCACCTCCGAGGCCTCATCCGGAGCAATCTCGGGGCCATAGATCACCTGCTCGAGATCGTCGACGAGGGTGCGCACGAACAGGGAGTCCGGCGCCATCGCCGGCGGCGCAGCGCAGATCCGCGCCGCCGCGGTGAGGTCGTCGCCGCCCTTCCGCCTCAGCCTGACTTCGACCAGGCCGTCACAGGCGTCGTCGAGATAGCCGCGACTGATCGCCTGGTTGTCGTAGAGCCAGGAAGGAGCGGGCGGTTCGATCGCAAACAGCGAAGGTGGCACCGTCGGGTTCCTGGCATCGATTCCGTTCAGGCCGGACCATTCCCCTTTTGCGTGATCGTAGATCCGGCGCTCCGGAGGAACCCGATAATGGTCGCCACCTGCGTCTTTGGCAGCGACGTTTTTATTGGGTCCATAGATCAGCCCGGCCGCCGGCGTGAAGCGCAACCGAATTTCCGGGAAACGATGGTTGGGCCGGATGAAACGTACCGAACCAAATTTGACGGACGCCCTCTTGATGAAATTTTTGCATCTGCCGTGAAGCGTATGGCTCTTATGGTCGGAGAACTCGACCTTGGCATGGACAAGGTCATCCGGATTCTCGGTGCGCCGGACGACCTTGCGGTTGGAAACGGTGACCTGCCACGAGATATCTTCGACCGCGAGGCCATGCTTTCGCAACAGGCCGGCGGTAAGCGGCACCAGTTGATCCCGGTCGGTGACCGCAAATACCTCCAGGAACGGCGCGACCGGCCGGATCTTGCCATTGTGTTTGAATTCCAGCGAGGCCGACGTGCGCTCGCTTTTGATTTCGCCGGACCGCTTGTCGACGATCAGCGTCGGCTGAGGCTTGATCCGGCGATAGTCCAGCGGATGGTCGGGGTCGATGTCGAGGTCGAAAGAATAATTGTCCATGGGTTCGCTGGCCGAGCCCAATCGGCCGATCGCGAACGGCGGCAGAATTCGCAATTGCTTGATCGTCAACGCTCCGCCCTTTCGTTCAAGCCGCGCCTGCGAGAATTTTGCCGATCCACAGCCTGGTCTGCTCGTCGAGACTTATCAAGGTGCGCAAATAGACCTCGCCCCCGGTGCGGACGATCTGCTCGCGCATCGCGGCAAAGCCTCTTTTCTTCGCAATGCCGATCACGTCGGTGCATGTCTTGTGCGAGGAGACCAGCAGGTCGTCGTACAGGCGCCAGATATCGCGATCTGCTTGCGGCAGATCCAGCGAATAGGGCATTTCGAACGGCGGGCCGGCGCGGCCGCCGCGATGACGCGGCAATCGCACCAACAGGTCCGCGATGGCCTTGAGATTGTACATTTCGCCAAACGCGCGGTGCATGACCATCGCGCGCAAACCGGGTTGATGGTTCGGCTGGGTCCGCGCCAGCCGGAAACTATGCGCGAGATAGATCAGCAGCAGCCGGTAGCGCTGATTGAACAGTTGCGCGAAAAGATGGGCGGCCAGTTCGTCGTTGTGGTCGGTGCCGATGTAGGTGGTGCGTTTCGGCTTGAGCCGGTGGAAGTCAATTCGGGTGGTGGGGTTGCGCGGAACCGGGTGTGTTGCGGAACGCCTGCGGGCGCTGAAGGCTTTGAATTCCTCATAAATCTGGACGAAGCGCTCGAAATGGGATGGCTCCCCGGTCTCGTCCTCGCGCAAATGCGGCGCCTCCCCCTGCGCGGCCAGCGCCTGCAGGGCCTTGACGGCCTGCGCGCGGGTCGCCACGCGCTCGACCTGCACATGGGCATGCCGTTGCGCCAGGCTCTGGAGCGGCGCGTGGGGGGTCGTTCTCGGGATCAAGGTTGCCTTCGGCGTCGACCAGCCGGGGAGACGGCTTGTAGCCGCGCCCCCAATCGTCCCAGGAGGCTTGCATGTCGAAGGTGGTGTCGTCGAAAGCCGAATCCGGAATCTTCTCGGGGTCCGAGATCAATTTGATGATCTCGTCGTAGAGCTCGCCGACGCGGTGCATGTCCTTCTTGACATGGCTTTTGGGGAATCGCGCGGCCAGCGCGCCGGTGATTTCCTTTATGATCTCCCGGTGTTGCCCCGGAGTGATCGACGACGCCGCCGATTTTGCGCGCCGTTTGCCGCGAACGGGTTTTTCCAGGCTGTCGAGCCTTGGCATCTCGGCATAGATGAAGCACTGCAGCGCCTCTTCGGACAGGCGCTCGAGCGAGAACGGAAACGGATAGAATTCGTGGTCCCAGGGCAGCATCTCGCGGCCGAAGATTGATCGGGGCGCCCAGCAGCACGAGCACGTTCTGAACCGTCAGCAGATGTCCCATCTCTTCCCTGGCGACCGAGAGAATGCTGGCGCGCCAGCCTTCGACCATCGCCTGGTCTTCGTCGGAAGCCTGGTCTCCATTGATGGAATAGGCGGCATAGAGATACTGCACCATCAGCGCATGCTCGATCTCCGCGCCCGAGGTGAGCATCATCACCAGATAATCGCGCGCCGACATGTCCGGCCGCTGGTAATTGTGCTGCGGAGCTGAATTCCTGGTCGCCTCGGGCTCGAGGGTCTGGCTGTTGGAATGGGTGCTGTTGGGCAAAGGCGCTCCAACGTCAGAGGCCCGTAATCAGCTGCGGGACAAGCAAAAATACATAATATAACCGCAAGTTAGGCTTTGCGGTTGAATACTGTCAAGGGCGGCAGCAGGAGTTGCGATTGAAGCTGCGCTCAAGCACCGTTCCTGTGCCGTCGTTCGGTAACGAACCCGCCAGAAACAAAAACGGAGGCATCGCTGCCCCCGTTCTGTGTTCAGCAATGAAGGCGAAGCTTACCCCAGCCGTCCCGCGGCATGCGCGAGCAGGGTGTAGACGAGGCCGGTCTCCGAGGTGAGGTGGCCGCGCAGCGCCTGCGGTCCGCGATCCTCGCGGGCGACTTCATCGAGCAGCCGCTCGAATTCGGCGATGTAGCGGTCGACGGTCTGCTTGAAGCCGCGGTCGGCGCGATATTTGCGGGCGACCTCGTCGAAGGCCTTCTGGCCGGCCGGCGTGTAGAGCCGCTTCGAGAAGGCCTTGCTCTCGCCGCGCTGATAGCGATCCCACATCTCGGCGGCGAGATTGCGATCCATCAGGCGGCCGATGTCGAGCGACAGCGACGCCAGCGGGTTTTCGCCTGCGGCCGGCGCGGCCGGGCGGGCGCGCGGCGCCTCGCGGCCGCTCGGGCCACCGGCGTCGGTGCGGTTGAGCAGGTCGGACAGCCATCCGTCGCGTCCACCGTCCGAACTTGCCGGGCTGACCGGCGGCGCTTCGGTACGGCGCGACGACGGCATGCCGAGATCCGGCGGCGGCAGCGTCGAGGCGCTGCCGGTATCGCGCATGCGGGCGTCGTTGCGGCCGCCGGCGGTTGCCATCATCGGTTCTTCCTGGCGCTGCACGCTGGCACGGCCCGTGCTGACGACGTCGAGGCCGCGGCCGTGATGCGCGACGATCCGGTTGAGTTCGGCCAGCGCCTCGATCTGGTCGACGATCACCTTGCGCATCTGCGCGGTGTTGTCGGCCGCTTCCTGCGGCATTTCGAGCACGCCGCGGCGCAGTTCGTTGCGGGTGGCTTCGAGCTCGTGATGCATCTCGGTCGACATCTGCTTCATGGCCTGCACCATGGCGGCAAATTTCTCCGTCGACTGCTTGAACATCGCGTCCGTTTCCCGGTTGCTCTGCTCGTACAGTTCGCTCATGGCCTCGTGGGTCATGCGGCGTTCTTCCTCGGCCGAAGTGCGGACCGCTTCGAACTGCCGGCTGATCGCGGCAGACCCCGCGCCGGCGGTTTCCGCCACCACGCGGGCGATATCGCGGGCGCGTTCTTCGGCAGCCGCCAGCGATTCATCCAGCAGGCCGGTAAAGCGCGACAGCCGCTGATCGAGGTCGGTGGTCCTGAGATCGATGGTGGTCACCAGCGATTCAAGCTGCGATTTGCGGTCGGCGACCGACGAGGTGGTGCTGCGGTTGGCCTGTTCGACCACGGCTGCGGCTTCGACCAGCGCCTTGCCATGGCTGTCGAACTCGCTCGACAGCAGGTTCAGATCTTCCAGCGCCTTCGACGTCTTGCTGTTGAAGACGGTCAACTGGTCTTCCAGGGTCTGGGTCGCGACGCCGTTGCGCGAGGTGACGTCGTTCATGGCGGACACGAAGTCGGCCACGCGGGTCACCAGCGCGCGTTCCAGCGAGTTGAGGTTGTCGTGGGCGCCGGTCAGCACTTCCTGCAGCAGGATGTTGCCTTCACGCAGGCGCTCGAACAGCGCCACCGTGTCGGTGCGCAGGATCTTGCTGGTTTCCTGCATTTCGGTCACGGCCGCGATCGACACCTGACGCGACTGGTCGATGGCCGAACGCGAGGACAGCTCGAGGTCCTTGAGCGACTTGGCTACCGCGCCGGTGGCGAGATCGCCGGCGGTGGTGATGTTGCGCGCGACCTCGGAACCGTTGGTCGACATCGCCTGCGAGAAGGCCTGGCCGCGGGTTTCGATCGATTTGAGCGCATCGGCGGTGACGCGGTCGATATCGGTCGCAAGCTGCGTGGTCTTGGAGGTGAGCGCCTCGACCAGCGATCCGCGCCGGCTGTCGACGATCTGCGCCAGGCGGTCGGTCTGCTGCTGCACATAGGTGACGATCTCGTCGGTCTTGCCGGTCATCGTCGAGCCGAAATTGCTGCTGGCGGCGAGGACCGAACGTTCGATGTCGGCCGAGGTCGATTTGACCTTCGAAGAGACTTCGTTCGACGCGGCGACAAGCGCGCTCTGCGCATTCTGCGCCGAGGTCTGGATGTTGTCGGTGGTCTTTGCGGTGACCGCGCCGAGCGAACGCTCGATATCGGCGGAGATTGCCGAGATATTGCTGGCGGCATCGGCCGACGTGGCGGCGAACGAACTCTGGGCTTCGCGCGCGCTGGCCAGGATCGAGGCGGCGGTATCGGCGCCAACCGCGGTCAGCGTGCGTTCGACATCGATCGCCAGCGACTTGACGTGGTTGACCGCTTCCGAAGAGGCGGTGACCAGCGTGTTCTGGGCCTCGCGGGCGCCCGTGGTGATCGATTCTGCGGTGGCATTGCCGGCCATCGAGAGCGAGCGCTGCATGTCGGCGGCCAGCGATTTGACCTGGCTCGATGCATCGGCGGACGCGGTGACCAGCGTGTTCTGGGCTTCGCGGGCGCCCGACGTGATCGACTCGGCGGTCGCGGTGCCGGCCAGCGACAGCGAACGCTGCACGTCGGCGGAGAGCGACTTGATCTGGTTGGCGGCTTCGGTGGAGGCGGCCAATAGCGTGCTCTGGGCTTCACGCGCACCGGCGGTGACCGCCTCGGCGGTGGCTGTGCCGGCGCTCGACAGCGAGCGCTCGACATCGGCGGCCAGCGACTTGACCTGGCTTGCCGCGTCGGAGGAAGCCGCCACCAGCGTGGATTGCGCCTGGAGCGCACCGGCGGTGATGGCCTCGGCGGTGGAAGTACCTGCAATCGACAGCGAACGTTCGACGTCGGCGGCGAGCGACTTGACCTGGCTTGCCGCGTCGGCCGATGCCGAGACCAGCGTGGTCTGGGCTTCGCGCGCGCCGGACAGAACCGAGGCGGCGGTGGCGCTGCCGGCGGCCGAGAGCGTGCGCTCGACGTCGGCGGACAAGGCCTGGATCTGCGAGGCGACTTCGGTGGAAGCCGTCACCAGCGTTGCCTGCGCTTCGCGGGAGCTGGTCAGGATCGAGTTCGCAGCACCGGTACCGACGGCGGTGAGGGCGCTCTCGACCTCGGCCGAGGTCAGCCGCAGCTGGGCGCCGACGTCGGTCGAGACGGTGAGCAGCGCCTGCTGCGCGGTGCGGGCACCGGTCTGGATGGTTTCGGAGGTATTGACCACGAGGTTGGTGAGCGAGCGCTCCGCATCCTCGACGTGAGACCTGATGCCCGAGGACAGCAATTCGGCGCGCGCCATGAGGTCGTCGCTGGCCTGGCGGCCGCTGCTTTCGATGCGTCCTGCCACGGCTTCGACGCGCGAGCCCAGCAAATCCTCGAACTGCGAGACACGGGTGTCGATATCGGCGGCGATGGCGCCGACCCGGCTCTCGATGCCCTGATGGATTTCCTGGAAGCGGGCGGTGATGGTGTCGGTCAGATGGGCGCTGCGGCCGTCGATGGTCTCGGTCACCCCGGTGATGCGCTGGTCCACGGCTTCGACCGCCTGGGCGGCGCCCGAGGTCAGCGATGTGGTCAGATGGGTGAGGCGGGAGTTGATCGACTGGATCGCCTGCGCGGTGCCGTCGGTCAGCGAGGAGGTGAGATGGGTCAAACGCTGGTCGATCGACTGGATCGCCTGCGCAGCGCCATCGGTCAGCGAGGAGGCCAGCGTGCCGAGGCGGTTGTCGATGGTCTCGGTCACCGACTTCGCCCGTGTGTCGAAGGTCGTTTCGAGTGATTTCAGGCGGCCGTCGATCGAGTTGTCGAACGATTTGATCCGGCTGTCGAGCGAGGTGTCGAACGAGTTGATCTTGCTGCCGAGCGAACTGTCGAGCAAATTGATCTTGCCGTCGAGCGAACTGTCGAGATGGCTGACGCGGTTGCCGAGCGTGGTCTCGAACTGCAGCAGGCGCTGATCCAGCGATGCGGTGATTTCGCCGCCGTTGGAGGTCAGGCGGGTGTCGAAAGTATCGACGTAATTCTTCAGGCTGTCGGCGATGTCCTGCGTGCGCTGGCCCATGCGCTCGACGATTTCGCCGCCGAAGGTTTTGACGGTGCGGTCGAATTCCGAAATGTGGCGGGTGATCAGCGCGCCGAGCGTGCCGGAGTCGCGCGCAAACTTCTCCACCAGTTCCGAGCCCTGGTTCTTCACCAGTTCGTCGAAGGCGCTCATCTGCAGCGAGAGCGAGTCGTGTGCGGTCTCGGTCTGGCTCACCACCTTGGCGACCAGCGAGTTCACGGTGACGTCGAGCGCGTCGCTGGCCTTGTCGCCGGAGGTCATGATGCGGGTCGCCAGCCGGTTTCCGGCTTCGTCGATCTTGTTGACGAGATCGCCGCTGCGCAGCTCGAGCTCCAGCAGCAGCGAGTTGGAGGAGTTCTTCAGCGAGTCGTGAACCTGTTCGGTGCGGTCGGAGATGCCGTCGACGATGGTCGACGAACGCTGCTCGAACTCGCCGGTGATGCGGTCGATACGCTCGTTCAGCATTTCGTGGACGCGATCGGCCAGATCGACGAACTCGTCATGGACGTGGCCGGTCTTGAAGTTGAGGCTGGTGGTCAGGCGCTCGGAGGCGTCGAGCACCGCGCGCGTGGTCTCGGCACTGGCTTCCTCGAGGCGGTCGAGCAGGTCGCCGCCGCGCTCGCCGAGTGCGAGGATCATGTTGTCGCCGGCATGGCCCAGCGCGCCGGTGATGTGGGCGCCGCGTTCTTCCAGCGCGCCGGTGATGCTTTTGGCGACTTCGTCGACGCGGGACGCAATCGCGTCCGAGATCAGCGCGATATCGTGGCGCAGATCGATCTGCACGCCGGAAATGGCGCTGCGAACCTGCTCGGCCTGGCCGACCAGATTGTCGCGCTGATGGGCGATGTCCTGCAGCAGCGCGCGGATACGCACCTCGTTGTCGGAATAGGCGCGTTCCAGGGCTGCGACTTCGTTGGCCACCAGCGTTTCGAGTTCGCCGGCGCGCGCGATCGCGCGTTCGACGCCGTCACCCATCGCCGCGACCTCGCGGCGGATCGCCTGACCGACGGTCACCATCGAATCGGAGGCGGCGCCCTCGGGCTCGGAGAAGCGGATCGCGACCTGCGCCATCGACTGCGCGATCATGCGCATTTCCTGGCCGCGCCAGGCAAGGCTGGCGAGGAAATAGAACAGCAGCACCGGCACCAGGAACAACGCCGCAAGGCCGGCCAGCACCAGCACGCCGCCGCTCTGGCCCATCGCGGCCTGCAATGCGGGAAGGAAACTGATGGTCAGGAGAAGGCCGATCGCAATCCAGAGGCCGGCGACCACGGTGGCAAACATATAGACGCTGCGGGCAGGGCGGCCTTTTTGAATGGCCTGCAGAATCTGTCCGATGGTTTCGCGATCGTCGTTGGCGGCGCGGCGCGGTGCGCGCGGCTCGTCGATCGGATCGTAGGTCTGCCGGTCGTTCGGGCGCGTGTCGAACGGTGTGTCCGAGTAATCCGGTGTCGACGGAATGGTTGGCGGCGCGAGCTCGTTGCCGATCGAATTGCGGCCGGTGTCGGCGTTCACATCGCTGATGTTCAGCGCTTCCTGAATGGCGGACAGCGCGACTTCGGTGGGATCTTTGACCTTCTTGGGATTGTTCGCCATGTTCAGTCTGAGCCCTCTTACTTTGTACGCGTCCGGCTGGCTTGCTGACGTCCCCGCAAGCTTGAAGCCGGGATCACTCCCCGAGCGGAGCGCAAGCGCCCCGTCGGCGGCTTGTCCGCTACATCCGCAAACATCCTATTGGCAGAGCGATGCGAATGAAATGGTCGCGATTAAGACATTCTTAATCATCGTTAACAGCTTAGTGCGATAAGGCCTTACGGGCACTCAAATTTCCCGCCGGAGGAGATTAACTGTGGCGTCTCCTCGTCAAAAACAAGGCGAACTTGCGGCAAATCCATCGAACGTTCCGTTAACCAGTTCCGTGATTGGCTGGCGAAAACCACCCTGCCGGGATCGAAGCGGCCGGGAGAATTGGGTTAGGCCATGCCGCTTCATCTCGAACGGATTGACTGGATGCCATCGCCGCCGCTCGCTCCCGATGACGGTCCGATCGATCTCGACCATCTCAAACGCATGACGCTCGGCGATGCCGGCCTCGAGCGGGAGGTGCTGGCGATGTTCTCGGCCCAGTCCGCCAAACTGATCGCCACGCTGGCGACAGCGCCTGCGGATGCCGGCGTATTGGCGCATACGTTGAAAGGCTCGGCGCGCGCGATCGGGGCATTTTGCGTCGCCGACGCCGCCGCCCGGCTGGAGGCGGCGCTGGCCAGCGGCGCCGGCCTGTCCGAACGGCTCAGCGAACTCGGCGACGCGGTGGCGCTGGCGCGGGCGGCGATCGAGGCGATCCTGCGCCGCTCCTGAAGCGGACGCCATCCCGAGCCGCCAAAAACCTTGCCAAAACCGCCCCGCAGGTTTGTCGTCCCGACCGCTGGCGCTGCGCGTACCGACCCGTTATAGGACTGCCCGGACCCCTTTTTCCTATCCCCCATCCCGGCAGCACGAGCGATCATGGCCAAAATTCACTTTGTCGACCACACCGGCGAAAAACGCACCATCGAAGTCGAAAACGGCGCCACGGTGATGGAAGCTGCGATCCGCAATGCGGTTCCGGGGATCGAAGCCGAATGTGGCGGCGCCTGCGCCTGCGCGACCTGCCATGTCTATGTCGACGAAGCCTGGCGCGAGAAGGTCGGCGCCCCGACGCCGATGGAAGAAGACATGCTGGATTTCGGCTTCGATGTGCGACCGAATTCGCGCCTGTCGTGCCAGATCAAGGTCAGCGACGAACTCGACGGCCTCGTGGTGTCGACGCCGGAACGTCAGGCCTAAAGCGACAAGCTTCTTAATTCGGATCCACGCCGCGGCGAATCCAGGGCTGGAATTTCGCTGTGATCTCCGGCGTCAGCGGCATTGGCTTGCGGGTGGCCTCGTCGAGCAGCACCGAAACCGATCGCGCCGACGCAACGCATTTGCCTTCGGAAAACACCACCTGATCGAACGTCACCGAGGTGCGGCCGAACTTGACGACGCCGAGCCCCATCTCGATGGTGCCCGGCCAGCGCAGCTCGGCGCGAAAATGCATGTCGAGCTCGACCATGATCCAGGTGACGCCCTCCGGCATCAGCCCGTAGCTGCGATCTTTCATCAGGGTGACGCGGCCGGTTTCGAAATAGGTGGCGTAGACCGCGTTGTTGACGTGCTGGTTGGGGTCGAGATCGGCAAAGCGCACATTGTCCGTCAGCCGGTAGGGAAAATCCTCCAGGCGCGGCGTTGAATCGAGACGGGCAGGCGCATTCACAGGGGCGATCTCCGGAGTTTCATGCCGTTACAGCCCAGTTATCGAAGTCCGGCAAGGGCTTGCCGGGCAGCCCGAGCCTCCCATTTATGGCTTTCCTGATCCCTCCGCCTTGGCTAGACAAGCGCAGCCGTCCCAGTCGAATTCAAACGAAAAGAAGCTGATATGAGCGAAGCGATCAAAACCGATGTGCTGATTATTGGCGCGGGCCCGTGCGGACTGTTCGCCGTGTTCGAACTGGGTCTGCTCGACATGAAGACGCATCTGGTCGACATCCTCGACAAGATCGGCGGCCAGTGCGCCGAGCTGTACCCGGAAAAGCCGATCTACGACATTCCCGGCATTCCCTTCGTCACCGGCCAGGGCCTGACCGAAGCGCTGCTGGAACAGATCAAGCCGTTCCATCCGACCTTCCATCTCAACGAGATGGTGGAGACGATCGAGAAGATCGGCGATCCCGGCTTTCGCGTCACGACCGACGCCGGCCAGGTGTTCGAGTGCAAGGTGGTGGTGATCTCCGCGGGCGGCGGATCGTTCCAGCCCAAGCGCCCGCCGGTGCCGGGCATCGAGGCCTATGAAGGCACCTCGGTGTTTTACGCGGTGCGCAAGATGGAGCAATTCCGCGACAAGAATATTCTGATCGTCGGCGGCGGCGATTCCGCGCTCGACTGGACGCTCAATCTGCATCCTGTCGCCAGGCGCGTGACGCTATTGCACCGGCGCGACGATTTCCGCGCGGCACCCCACAGCGTCGAGCAGATGCGCGCGCTGGTCGCCTCCGGCAAGATGGATTTGAAGATCGGTCAGGTCACCTCGCTGGAAGGCGAGGCCGGCAAACTCACCGGCGCGGTCATGAAAGCCAACGACAACGCCATTTCGAAGATCGATTGCAATACCATGCTGCCGTTCTTCGGGCTGACCATGAAGCTCGGACCGGTCGCGAACTGGGGCGTTGCGCTGGAGAACAATCTGGTGCCGGTCGAGACCGCGGCGTTCGAGACCAACGTGCCCGGTATCTTTGCGATCGGCGACATCAACACCTATCCCGGCAAGCTGAAGCTGATTCTGTCCGGATTCCACGAGGGCGCCCTGATGGCGCAGAAGGCCCACCGCTACGTCTATCCGGACAAGCGGCTGGTGTTCCAGTACACCACCTCGTCATCGAGCCTGCAGAAGAAGCTCGGGGTCAATTGATTCCAACCGAAATATGACCGAAAGCCCGCGTCGCGCCGGCTTTTGGCGCAGCGATCGTCGACGCTGCCACTGGAACCCTCCGCGAAATGGCCTTAGTCTGGGGCCATTCATTTTGTGGATTGATCAGGTGGTGACGATGCGGAATGCGCTATCCAGATTTCGACTGCTGCTGCTGCCGATCGTGATCGGCCTGATGCTATCGGCATCCCCGGCCGCACGGGCACAGGTACAGGAGCCGTCGGCCGCGGGGCTGTGGCAGAAGGTCGAGAAGGGCAAGCCGGTCGGATGGTTTCTGGTGGTCGATCACGACGGCATCTTTGAAGGCGCACTTGCCAAGCTTTTTCTGGAGCCCAATGACCCTCCCAATCCGGTCTGCTCAAAATGCACCGACGATCGAAAGGACGCGCCGTGGCTCGGGCTGTCCTTCATTCGCGACATGAAGCGTGACGGGCTGAAATACGAGAATGGCAACGTTCTCGATCCACGCGATGGCAAGATCTACAAGGCCAAGATGACCGTCAGCGCCGACGGCCAGACGCTGACCATGCGCGGCTATCTGGGCATTGCCCTATTCGGCAAGGATGAGACCTGGACCCGGTTGCCGGATACGGCGATGGCCCAGCTCGATCCGGTCGTCATTGCGAAATATCTGCCGGCGCAGGCGGCCGCGATGAAGCCGCCGGTCGGCGCAAAATCCCCGGCGGCCGCGAAGAAGACCGCGGCGCCGGCGCATTGATGCGCTGATCAAGTCCGCCGGTTTTAACGGACGGGCGTCGCCGGGATCGGCGGCACCGGCTGCGAAATCACTTCAGGCACGTTGGCGTCCAGTTGCAGCACCGCGGCCGCGGCGGGAAGTGCTGCGTCCGCCATCGCGGCGTGACCTTCGGCACTCGGGTGCACGGCGCCGCCATACACCGCCGACAGCACGCCCCAGGTCGCGTCATGGATATCGGCCGGTTGCATCGACGACGGCAGTGCCTGCGGATAGGTCATCGCCGAAAAGTAGCTGTCATTGGCGTCACGGATCCAGCGCGCGCGCGGCAGATAGGCGCGGTATTCGCCGGCGCTGCGGCCGCATAGCATCGGCTGGCCGGCGGCGGTGACGATGTCGGGATCGAAGCTTTCGCCACTGGCTGAAAAGCATTGCCGGTCGAATTCCGGGTCGCTCTCGGCCCGCGCGCAGAAACCGTGAACGGCAAACGCGGCCTGATGGGAATCGACGAAGGTCATGCGGTCGGCGCGCGGATCGCGGCACAGGATGCCGGACTGGCACAACGCCAGCGCCTTGAGCTGTGGCAGGAACTCGTTCTCGACATAGTTCGAGACCGCAGCCAGCCGCTGCGGCTGCAGGTTGAAGGAGGGATGGATGTCGAAGCCGGCGCGCCCGCCCGGGCAGGGCGTGCCGCTGTCGGCCAGCGTCGGGTTGGCGTAGGAGGTGTAGACCACCCGCGACAGGTCACCGACCAGCGGCTTTAGCGCCTCGCGCAGCTTGCTGAATCCCTGCGGCAGGTCGCGCGTCAGCGCGGCACGCGAATCCTCCACCGACGCCATCACGCCGCTGCGCCGGAACAGCGCGCGCTCGGTCGGTGTGTCCACGATCACGTCGGCGACGAGGCCGGAAAAATAGATGTCGTTGGCGCCGACCGACAGCAGCACCAGATCGAGCTTGCGGTCGGGCTGACGGCGCTTTGCGGCGGCAAGGGCTTCGCGCAATTCGCCGAGCTGGCCGTTGACGCTGCCCGAGCAGGTGTTTGCGGTTTTTGACGGCAGACATTCCTGGACGCGCTGGGCGCCCAACAATCCGTCGGCAATGGTGGCGCCGGTGCAGGCCAGCGGCAAATAGGTCACCGCGATATGCGGATACTGCACCGCGAGCGCCAGCGCGGTCCGGGTCTGGTAGCTGTAGAGCGAGCGGTGGCAGGCCGAATTGAACCAGAGCGCGCGCTGCTTCTGCCACACGGCGAGGAAATCCGGCGCCTCGCAGGCCCGTCCGCCTTTGTATCCGGCGCGGCTCGGACGGTAATATTGCGCGGACGCCGTGCCGAGATAGGAGCGGAAGCAGAAGCCTTCGTCTGCCAGCGCAATGGCACGGTCCGGATTTCCCTCGCCCGAGGCGATGCTGTCGCCAAGGCCGGCAATCAGGATGTCGCGCACCGCAATCTCGGTGGACACACGCTGGGTCGCATCCCCAGAGGAGACGTCGACATTCGCCACGGTGGTGCGGCCATAGCGTGCCCTGAGATTGACCGGCTCGGCGCAGTCGAAGGTGGAGGTCTGCGGCCCGTCGCCATCGTCGAACGACCAGGCGCAGGTGGCGCCGACCGGAACAGGGCCGGTCAATCGGACCTGAATCGGATGATCGACCGGCGTCAAATAGCTTTCCTTGACGTTGTCGCGGGTGCAGGGCTCGCTGATGCGGCCGGACAGGTCGATGCACAGCCGGTTCACGGTGTTGCGCGCCCAGCCGCGGCCGTCGCTTTGCAATTCCAGCGCCTGTTCGGCGGCCAGCACGCTGCGGCCGCGCTCGGCGTCGGTCTGCAGCAGAAAATCCCGTTCTTCGCGGAATAGCCGGAAGCGATTGCGGACCTCCCAGGAGATCTGCAGCGGCGCGTCGGGCGCGGTCTGCGCCTCCGCCCACGACGCCGATAGCGAGGTCAGCACGCATGCCAGCAGTGCTGCGGATATCATCGAAGTTGAGAGAATTCGGCCCATGGCGCGTTTGACGTTAGCGGTAAGGCAAAAATAAGAGAATGGGCGGGGTTCGTCCAAAACATCAAGCGAGCGCGGATAACGCTGCTGTTACCGGTCAGGACGCCGCCCGATTCTTGACCGGCTGCCGCACCCTGGCCTTGGCCGTGCAGGCCTCGTCGGTCAGCCGGCGCCGTTCCTGCCAGGGCCGCACGACGTTGAGCCAGAATTCCCGGGTCCCCATTATCGAAATCGAGATGCCGAAGGGGATCAGGAAATACAGGATCCGGAATACCACCAGCGTCGCCAGTAATTGCTCCCGGCCGAATTCGGGCAACGCCACCAGCATCGCGGCATCGAATACACCGATGCTGCCGGGCGCATGGCTGGCGAAGCCGAGCAGCGTCGCCAGGATGAACACGACCGCCAGCGACATGAAGTCGATGTGCGGCTGGGTCGGCATCAGCAAGTACATCGCGAGCGCGCAGAAGCCGAGATCGACCACGCCGATCAGGATTTGCAACAGCGTCAGCCGGGCCGAGGGCAAGATCACCTTCCAGCCGTTCTGCCCGAGTTCGCGGCGGCTCTCGCCGGTCACCAGCCAGATTAAATATGACGCGATGCCGGCGAGGCAGCCGATGGCGATCAGCCGGTTCATCGCCGGCGGCAACAGGTCCATCGAGGACGCCGCCCAGGGATGCAAGGCCATGCCGAAGCCGAGCACGAACAGATTGCCGAGCCAGAATGTGAGTCCGGAGAGGAAGCAGATTTTGGCGACATCGATCGCGGTCAGGCCGTAATCGGAATAGATCCGGAAACGGATCGCACCCCCGGTAAACACCGTGGCGCCGATATTGTGACCGATGGTGTAGCTGGTGAAGCTCGACATCGCGGCGATGCGATAGGGCACCTGATTCTTGCCGATGGTTCGCAGTGCGAAGAAATCATAGAAGGTCAGCGTGCAAAAGGCGCCAACCACGCACAACGCGGCGAGCGCGATCCGGTGCGGCGCGATCTCCGTCAGCGCCGTCAGGATGATGCTGGTGTCGACACCCTTCAGGGTGCGGAGCAGCGTCGTGACCGCAAAGATGATGATGAGAACACTCGCAGCGATCCCGAGCCGTTTCCAGCCGATCTTCTCCTTGAAGCCACGCCCGAGCGTGGTCAGCAGCCGATGCATTCATCCTCCCGGCGGGGCGGCAACACGTTGGAAAAACCGGTCACAAAAGCGACCGGAGACGGCGAGATGCACCGTGCGTGAAGACCCATAAGCTAAAACCATGGCGTTGTGCAGGCCTTGACATCCAAGCTTCTGCCATCGTTCGCCACCCTTGTCACACGCCAGACATATGTATTGACGTCCCGAGTTTTGAGTTGCAGCCCGACCCATTCCGGAGTTCAATTCGCCGCACCGTTGCGGTGTTCCAAGCCGATGTTTTCACGGTTTTACGGGGACGTCGCAGGGATCCACCGGTTAACTCGAAGAAACCGGACCCATGTGCAGCGGCGGGAGCAGGTATTCCCCGAGCACGGCGACAAGAAGCTGACCCCACGTTCGCCGACGGCACGGTCAATTTGAAGGCTGCGAGCTAGTCTTTTCGGATATTGAGGCAAAACGCCGCGCGGGGACGCCCGCGCGGCATTTTCATGCCGCCAGGCTCGTTCCGCTACGGGCATACTTCGATCGATGCCGAAACGTTAGATCGAAACGGAGGTGTTTGTTCCGCGTTGGTTCCCAGAATTGAGGTGATCCATGCGACGTGCTTCGGTAAAACTCCAACCGGTGACGGACGCGCGCGTGCCGTCCTGTCCGGAAACCAAATCAACACCCTCGAAACTCGCAAGCTCGCTGACGCTTGCCGCCATGAGCCTTGGCTACGGCGTCGTGCAACTCGACGTCACCATCGTCAACACCGCGCTCAACTGCCATCGGCATGTCGCTTGGCGGCGGGGTCGCGGAATTGCAGTGGGTGGTGAGCGCCTACACCATCGCGTTTGCCGCGTTCATTCTGACGGCGGGCGCGCTCGGCGACCGCATCGGCGCCAAACGGGTTTTCATGGCGGGTTTTGCCATCTTCACGGCAGCTTCGGTGGCCTGTGCCCTGGCGCCGAATGCCACGATCCTGATCGCGGCGCGCTGCGTGCAGGGCCTGGCGGCAGCCATATTGGTGCCGAACTCGCTGGCGCTGCTCAGCCATGTCTATGCGGACGACAAGGCGCGCGGACGCGCGGTCGGCATCTGGGCGGCCGGTGCGAGCCTTGCCCTGACCGCAGGACCGTTTGTTGGCGGCGGCCTGATCACCCTGGTCGGCTGGCGTTCGATCTTCCTGGTCAATTTGCCGATCGGCCTGGCCGGCCTGTGGCTGACCTGGCGGTTTGCCAGCGAGACGACGCGGGCGCCACAGCGCGAGATCGATCTGCCCGGGCAGGCTCGCTGCGATCGCAGCCCTCGGTACGCTCGCCGGCGCGATCATCGAGGGCGGTGCGCGGGGCTGGGAAGATCCGTTGGTGATTACGGGTTTTGTTGCGTCCGCCGTGCTGGCGGTGCTGTTCGTCCGGCGGGAATCGCGCGCGAGCGCAACCGATGCTGCCGTTGTCGCTGTTTCGGCATCGGATGTTCGCGCTGACGTCGCTGGTCGGTCTGCTCGTCAATATCGCGATCTACGGGTTGATCTTCGTGCTCAGCCTGTACTTCCAGCAGGTCAACGGCCTGTCGGCGTTCGCAACCGGTCTGGCCTTCGTGCCGATGATGGGCGCGGTGCTGCCGGTCAACCTGATCGCGCCGCGCGTCAGCGAACGAATCGGCGCGCGCGCGACCATCGCCGCCGGCGCAGCGCTGTCGGCAGTCGGATGTCTGGCGCTGCTCGGGATTGCCGCCGATACCAGCTACTGGGTGATCTGCGCGCAACTGATCGCGATCAGCACCGGCCTCGGCCTGCTGGTGCCGCCGCTGACCTCGACGCTGCTCGGCAGCGTGGAGAAGTCTCGCTCCGGCATCGCCGCCGGCGTGCTCAATGCCACGCGTCAAACCGGCAGCGTGCTCGGCGTCGCCATGTTCGGCGCGCTGGTCGGTCAGTCCTCGGCCTTCATCCAGGGGCTGCATGCCTCACTGATCATTTCAGCGGGCGTGCTGCTCGCAGCCAGCGCTGCGATCTGGTGGGGTGCTTCGATGAAAGATTCTTGATGACGCGGCGCGTTGCTCAGGATCGAAACCGGCGGCGAATGGGTGCCGGGCATCACCAGATAGTTGCAAGAATTCGGCGCCTTACTGCCGCTTTGGGCGCCACTTTGAACGCCACTCAAAGCTTTGTTCACCATTTGCGCAACGAGGCCGGCGGCGGTTACAAAAAATGCACCATCGCGGCGTCATTACACACCCATAGCGGGGGTTTGTAATGTATCAAGTGCTGAATTGCCTCGTCACCGAGCATGACTGGCGGCTGGTCGTCCTTGGCGGCGCCATTTGCTGGCTCGCCAGCGCGGTTGCGATCAGCCTGTTTCATCGCGCCATGGCTTCGCAGGGGCGCACGCGCGCGGTCTGGATCGGACTTGACGCTGCGGTCGGCGGCTGCGGAATTTGGGCCACCCACTTCGTTGCAATGCTGGCCTACGATCCCGGCACCGGTGCCGGATACAATATTCCGGTCACGCTGCTGTCGCTGGTCTTCGCGGTTGCGATCGCTGCCGTCGGCTTCAGCGTTGCGTTGCTCAACGAGCGCTGGTCGACGCTGGCGATCGGCGGCGCGGTGGTCGGCGTTGGCGTCGCCGCGATGCACTACACCGGCATGATGGCGCTGGAGCTTCCGGCGCGCATCGTCTGGTCGCCCGGCATCGTGGTGGCTTCGGTCGTGTTCGGAAGCGTGTTCGGGGCGCTGGCGCTGGTCGTCGCCGCGCGCCGGGATGATCGCGCGCATACCATCGCCGCCACCGCCCTGCTCACGGTCGCGATCGTTTCGCATCACTTCACGGCGATGGGCGCCGTGACACTCATTCCGGATCCAACCCTGGTTGGCGACGAGCTGTCGATTTCCCCGGCCGCGCTTTCCTTTCTGACCGCGGTCGCGGCCTTCGCCATCCTTGGCATATCGTTCGTGGCGGCCATGCTCGATCGCCGCTCGAGCGGCGAACTGCATCAGCAGAAGGTCCTGCTCGACACCGCCATCGGAAACATGTCGCAGGGACTTTGCATGTTCGATGCGGAAGGCCGCATCCTGCTGTTCAATGAGCGCTACCGGCAGATGATGGATCGGACCGGAATCCCGCTGCAGGGCCGACTGTTGATCGACGTTCTCCAGGATCAGAAATCGATGGGAAGTTGGGACGGCGATCCCGACGAGTTCTTCAAGATGGTGGTTGCAGCCGCCAACGCCGGCGAAGGCCTGACCCGGGTGGTCGACCGCAATGGTCGTTCGATCCGCGTGGTCGATCAGCCGATGAAGGGCGGCGGTTGGGTCGCGACATTCGAGGACATCACCGAATGGCAGCAGGCGCAGGAGCAGATTTCGCATATGGCGCGCCACGACGCGCTGACCAATCTGCCGAACCGGACGCTGTTCCGCGAGCAGCTCGAGAAGGCGCTGCGGCTTGCCAAGCGCAGCGACCAGCTCGCGGTGTTTTGCCTCGATCTCGACCATTTCAAGGAAATCAACGACTCGCTCGGGCATCCGATCGGTGACGCCCTGCTCAAGGAAGTGGCCCGCCGGCTCGGCGAATGCGTCACCGAGCACGACACGGTTGCGCGATTGGGCGGCGACGAGTTCGCGGTGGTCCAGTTCTGCAGCGATTGCGATCCCTCGGCAGTACCCTTGCTTGCCAGCCACATCGTCGAGAAGATCGCCGCCCCCTACGATATCGGCGGCCATCAGCTCGTTGTCGGCGTCAGCATCGGCATCTCGCTGGCGCCCGAGGACGGCAAGAATCCCGATGAACTGCTGAAGAAGGCCGATCTTGCGCTGTACCGCGCCAAGGCGGACGGCCGCGGCACCTATCGCTTCTTCGAAACCGGAATGGATGCCCGCGCCCAGGCGCGCCGGATGCTGGAACTGGACTTGCGGGCGGCGCTGCAGCGCGACGAGTTCGAAGTCTATTATCAGCCGATCCGCGATATCGCCGGCGACAGGGTGGTCGGCTTCGAAGCGCTGGTGCGCTGGAACCATTCGCTGCGCGGCATGATCGCTCCGGTCAATTTCATTCCGCTGGCGGAAGAGACCGGCCTGATCGTTCCGCTCGGAGACTGGGTGCTGCGCCAGGCCTGCGCCGACGCCGCCCGCTGGTCGCAGGAGGTCGACGTCGCCGTCAATCTTTCGCCGATTCAGTTCAAGAATCCCAACCTGGTGTCGTCGGTGAAGGCGGCGCTGCAGGCGTCCGGTCTTCCGGCGCATCGGCTCGAGCTGGAGATCACCGAATCGGTGTTGCTGCAGAACAGCGAGGCGACGCTTGCGGTGCTGCACGAACTCCGCAGCTTTGGCGTCAGGATCTCGCTCGACGATTTCGGAACGGGTTATTCGTCGCTGAGCTATCTGCGCAGCTTTCCGTTCGACAAGATCAAGATCGATCGCTCGTTCGTGACCGAATTGGCCACCCGCGATGACTCCATGGCCATCGTCCGCGCCGTGACCGGATTGGGCAAGAGCCTCGGCATCGTCACCACGGCGGAAGGCGTCGAGACCGAGGCCCAGTTCGATCTGTTGCGCCGTGAGGGCTGTACGCAGGTGCAGGGCTATCTGTTCAGCCCGCCGCGTCCCGCCGCCGAAGTGGAAAGGATGCTGTCCAGGGCGCGGGCGCGGATTGTCGCCTGACGCTAGACCTTGCGGAGTGCGAAATGCGCGCCGCAGAATGCCATCACGGCGCCGAGGCCCAACGCCGCAAGGCCGGCGATGCACGCCCGAGATGGTGGGGATCGGGCTCGGCGCCGAGGCGGCCTGTCCGGCGCCGGCCAGGATCAGCACGCCGACCACGATCAGGAATTGCCGCATCCGCTGCGGGATTTGCCCGGAAACCGCGCTGTCCATCAAATTGGCGGTGAAGTAGCCGCCGGAAAACCCGACGGAGGCGATCAGCCACCATGCGATGGCGGCGCCCGCGGGCATGAATTCGTGGACGTCGGATCGCCACAGGCCGCCGAGATCGAGGCCGTAGCGCGCGCCGAGCATGTGCACCGCGAGCGCCAGCAGCACCCCGGATATCATCGCGCCGGCCAGAATCAGGCGGCGTGGAAAATAGGTCGTCTCGGCCATGGCCCGCTTGTAAGATAAAGCCGGCGCGTCGCGCAAGCAGGCCGCGTGCAACCGATAGCGGGATTTCCGTTTTGCCAACGTCATTACCGGACCAGGCGGCGATATTGGGCGAGGGCGGGCCCGAAACCCGCTACGCCTACAAGGCGTCGCTGATCGGATCGGCGCATCAGTTCGAACTGACCGATGCCGGATTGTCGTGGCGGATCGCCGGCCGATCCGGGATCTGGCCCTATGCCGAGATCGCGGCGATCCGTCTCTCCTACCGGCCGGTGTCGATGCAGTCCCGCCGCTTTCGCGCCGATATCGAACAATGCCAAGGGTGGCAGGATCGCCATTCTCTCGACCACCTGGCAGACCGTCTGCCTTGATGGCGCCGCAGGATCACGGCTATCGGGCCTTCATGGTCGAATTGCACCGGCGCTTGAACGATGCGGGCAGCAAGGCTGCGCTGGTCGGCGGTATCGGGCCGAAAACCTACGCCTGCAGTGCTCGGGTTGTTGACGGTGCTCGCGATCGCAATGTTGGTACTGTTCGTTCGTGCGCTGCTCACCAGCGCATTTTCGGGCGCGCTGTTCCTGCTCGGCTTTGCCGCGCTGTTTACCTGGCAGATCGGCGGTTTTGTCAAACGCAACCGGCCGCGCAGCTACAGCTTCGACGATCTGCCGAAAGAGTTGCTGCCGTAGTCCTCGCAATCAAGCGCAATGAAATGTGACTTCGCGAAGCCGCCCGCGCGCGGCATCGTGGCGGCATGTTTTCAAGACCAGAAATGAGCCTGCCGTGGTGGATCGAAGCGCGCGTTTGCCGACCGAGGCGGAAATTGCCGAGATCAATGCACGGCATCTGATCGAGACGCAATTAAAGCCCGCCGATCTCCTGTTCGTGTTCGGCACGCGCGAGGATGTCGATGAGCGCGTCGATCAGGCCTGCCGGCTCTGGCGTGATGGTTATTGTCGCTGGTCAATCGTCAGCGGCGGGATCACGCCGGGATCGAACCGTTCGGAATGCGAGATCATCAAGGCCGCGATGGTGGCGCGAGGTATTCCGGCGGAGAAGATCCTCGAGGAGCACCGCGCGATGAACACCGGCGAAAACGTGATCTTCTCGCTGCCGTTGATCGACGCTGCACTTGGGCTGAAAAATATCCGCAGCGTGATCTGCCTCGGCAATACCTGGACCGCGCGCCGCTATCCGATGACGCTGCAGCGGCACTGGCCGGAGGTGGAGAAGATGCTGGTCACCGTCGACAGTTTTGCCACGCCGCGCGCGCTCTGGCACACCGATCCCGAATTCCGCCGCCGCATCCTGTTCGAATGGGACAAGATCGAACCGTACAAGGCGAAAGGTTTTATCGCGGAGTGGCCGGTCGCATGAGCGGCGAGGGTGACTTCGAGGGTGACTTCGGGGGTGACTTGGAGCCCGTCTATTCGGTCGAATTCGAAATCCTCTTCGTTGGCGCGCAGCATTCCCGCCAGCGTGCGCAGTCCCGCATCGAGCTGATCGACGGGCGGAGCGGCCAGCGCCAGCCGTATCGCGTTCGGCGCGTGTCCGGGACTGACTGCAAAGGTCGACGACGGCGTCAGTGCGATGTCGCGGCGGGCCGCGGCGGCAACGAATGTCTGCGACCGCCAGTGCGGCGGCAATGTCAGCCACAGATGATAGGATTTCGGATTGGTCTGGATTTCGAAGCCGGCGAGCCGCTCGGCTGCGATCTGCTGACGGCGCTGCGCATCGATCGCGCTTGAGCCTGACGAGTTCGGCCGCGGTGCCGTCGGCCATCATCCGTTGCGCGGCCGCAAAGGCATATCCCGATGCGGTCCATCCGCCGGAACGTACCGACGCCATGACGCTCTCGCGCAACCGCGGTGGCGGCACGATGAAGCCGAGCGCCAGGCCAGGTGCGACCTTCTTGGACAGGCTGTCGATCACGACGCAGCGATCCGGCGCCAGCGCCGCCAGTGGCGCTTCATCATCGAGGAAGCCGTAGACCGAATCTTCGATCACGGTGAGGCCGAGCTTCTCGACAACGCGCAACAGATCGGCGCGCCGTGAGCCCGGCATCGTGATGCCCAGCGGATTCTGAATCGTCGGCTGGATGTAAAGTGCGGCAAGATGCGCTTCGCGGTGGGCTTTCTGCACCGCGTCCGGCCGCACGCCGTGTTCGTCCATGGCCAGCGGCACCAGCGTCACGCCGAGCCGGGCGGCGATGCCCTTGATGAAGGGATAGGTCAGCGCCTCGACGCCGCAGCGGCCGCCGGGCGGCACGATCGCGGAAAGGGCAGCGGCAATGGACTGCCGGCCGTTGGCGGTGAACACGATCTGCTCGGCGGGTGCCGGCCAGCCGTTTCCGCGAGAGGAAATCCGCCGAGATGCTTCTGGCCGCTGACGTCCCCGCACTGCTGCCTTGCCGCAATGCGGCCTCCAGCGCTTCCGGCCGATCCAGGCCTTCGAGGCTTTTTGCGATCAGGGCCGACTGGTTCGGCAGCAGCGGATAATTGATCTCGAGATCGATGCGCGCGCCGCGCGACTCCGGTGGCGCTGACACCCCGCGGCGGGCCTCGTCCGGAAATGAACGTGCCGCGCCCGACTTCGCCGACGACCAGGCCGCGGCGCAACAGCTCGGTGTAAACGCGGCTCGCGGTCGAGACCGCAATCTTGCGCTCATAGGCAAAGCTGCGCTGCGGCGGCAGCCGGTCGCCGGGTTTGAGCCCGCCATTGGCGATCTCGGTGGCGACGGCATCGGCCAGCCGGAGATATTCGAACTTCGACATTATTGCACCGAGAGCAATGTTTTACTTGCACCGAGTAGTGTACCGGATCATTTAGAGCATATCAATCCCCGTGATTGCACCGAGGAGAGTGCAAGCAATCCAACGTCACGGAAGGTGCGGCCGCTGTCACCAGCGTTTGCGCCGGCGGCATCGCTTTGCCGCGCGAGAGCCAACCGGAGAAGAAAAATGACCACGATGTCCCAAACTGCAGTGCAACCCGCGAACGCCGGCTCATCTGGCGGATTTGTCCGCTGGATCGAAGGCTGGGTGAATAACCTCGCCGCACATTGGGTTCGCCGGGAGGCCATCAAAGCGCTGCAGCAACTGGATGATCGTGCACTCCGCGATATCGGGCTCAGCCGCTGCCACATCGAGCGCGCGGTCTGGGGCGTCACCGATCCGGAACTCGCCCGGCTGCGGTGAGCGCCGCGGCCCGGGCGCAATCAGTTCAAACCCGACAGGAAAATAACATGACCATCGCGGTCGACCATCGGTCGCGCCGCATCAGCCGGCCGACGGCGGGAAGTCTCGCAGCTGGAAGCCTCAAAAGGCTTCTCGGCCTCGGCTAACCGTTGAGCCCGGCAGCCGGAATACACTTCACTCTAATTGGTCACCGCCCGCCTTTCTCACATGCCCACCGCTGCCGGTAGGCTTTGTTGTGTTCGGGGTTTCGGCGGGTTTTCCAATAAACCAGCCAAGGAAACCACCAGAGACATCGTTCAATTGTTCATCGCTAAGCTCGGCGTCTTGTGTAATGCCGTCAGGCTTCGCGGGGGATTTCGGCTCCTGCGGCGCGTCGTGCTTGCTCATCGATGTCTCCCTTTGTTGCGGCATTTACAGCTTGTCTTGTCGGTCCAAGGGCAGGCTGTGAGCTGGGTCACAATCAGATCGACGAGCGATTGTAGCACGTACCCGGGCTTCGCATGGGCAGCGTGATTTGCGTCACAGTCTCGGCGAAGCGGATTTGAGCATGGTCACACCCTCAACAAGGAGCAGACCATGAGCAGCCTCAACACCGAGCCTATGCTTTCCAAATACGAATTGAACGAGGAACAACTCGAGAAAGCCACTGGTGGATCGCCTCTTTCGTTCAGTTACGAACGTGTAAAATTTGAGTACACCAAGCAGAAGCCGGATGGCACCGCTGGGGGTAACGTGGCCGCCAAATGGAGCCTCGCTCAGGGTGCCGCAGCGTAATGGTCAGACACGGGCGAAGCCGACCTCAGCCAATGCCGGCAGCGTGGCCGGCTGTCGCGAACTGGCGGCCCCACGCAATACACCAGGATGGTTTTGAAGCCCCACGCCTTGGCGTCCGGCGGGGCAAACGTGACGCACGTCACAGTGGAGCTTTCCTCATCGGTGTAGATTACGGACCTACGAGCGATGGCCGCTTAAACTGAGGATCAGCAACATGCGCCAGCAACAGTCTGAGAACCAGAATATCTCGCAGGAAGCCACGGACCAAATGAAGTCCATTGAACTGAACGATCAGGAACTGGACCTGGTTGTCGGCGGCAAGCCACAAGCAGCCACGGGTGGAAAGCTGCACGAATCCGCGTGCAAGGGCACTCACATCCCCGAAGTTACGATAGATTTTTGAGCGGAGCGGCATCGGCGACAGATGCAAAGCCGTGGTGTGGTCGGGCCGTTCCGAGCCTCTAATCCTAGTGGCATTGTCTCAGGCCACAAGGGCCGCTGTAATGCCCCCATGGGCAGCAAGTCGCGAGAGATCATCTGGGGCCGCCAGATCATGGGCGCCGAGATCAGCGGCAAGAGCGCCCGAGAGGCCGCTACGAAGGCCGTCCGAGAGGCGGATCGTGCCGAGGCTCACGCATGGTGTCGGAACAATCTTCAAGGTCAAGCGCAACAACACGGTGTGGTCGCCCCCGCTCGCAACGCTGATTGAGGCAGAAGCCCGCGCGAGAAAACATCGTCATGGCAAAGTCGTTAGATGCGGTCACTGCCTCGCATTGTCAAAGTGAGCGAACGAGGCTGGCAGCGTGAATTCGAGGATCCAATCCCGCTGCCCGACGGGCGAACGCTAGTCACGCTGCATGACGCCGCAACTTACATCACCGCGCTCTCGAAAAAGGAAGCGGCCGAGCCCGAATGGCAAGCCGCGATCGAGGCGCTGATGTTGGTAGCCGAGCGCGACGGCCCGACGATGCTCGCCCGGATTGGCGTCATGCGTGCATTGAACCGCGGCCATGTTCGCGAGTTCAATCCGGAGCGAAAAGACACGCATTGGGGCAAGCGGAAGCTCAAGAGGGACCAGTCATGACGGTCTGGATTTATGTCGACACCGGCAAGCAGGTTGGCGACCGCAATCACCTGAAAGTCTTTGCGAACGAGGACGCTGCGGAAATGTGGCTTCAGGAGAACGACCCGGAAGGCGTTGCGTTCGAATATGAGGTTCTGGAATGAAATCGACAAATTTAGCCGGTCCACTTTTGTGAGCTAGGTCACAGCCGTTTTTGTGTATCCGCTACAACCTATCGTTTTGCGGAGGACACAAGCCATGACCCAACTATCTGCGAAAATTCTCGCCCGGCGGACCATGATCGTCTGTCTGACGATCCTCATACCTGCAACGGGCATCGCGATCGAAACTGCACCTCAGGCGGAGCCCATCAGAGCCAGCGTCAAGGCCTATGTTGCACCCGTGATTTAACACACAGCCGAAATGGCCGCAACGATACACGTCGCCAGTTTTTTGAAAGAACTAATTCACAAGGGCTGGAAGCGCGTGTAAAGCCGCGAGAATGAACCGCATCGGCCACCGCACGATCCTCGCCATGCTGCTGATCGCCGCGCTGGTGATCATCTGGAATTTGATGGGCGGTCGCTAGTTCGGCAACGACTTGCCGTCGCGCTTTGATGGGCATGCTTGGCACCATCCGCATGCGCAAGAAGCCCGGCCGTTGGTCGGGCCGCTACCCGGTCTCTGAGTGCCGAGACCCTAATCCGAGAAGCTGATAACCACACCAAGGTTGGAAACTCAGACACCACGACGCGCTCTGACTCATGGCGGGCTTACGGTGGGGTGGCGGCCAGCTGTTCCAGCGGCTTGGCGATGTTGCGTTAGTCACTCTATCAAGTAGACCTAGCAAAATGCGATAGGCTTTAAGCGCCGTTAGTCCCTTCAAGTGTCTGACGTTGCTGACTTCTAGCCTTCCTGCTGTTTGCGGCATGGCAGCCGCTGCCTGCGGTGCTGTGGCGAGCGGCGGATCCGCAGGCGGTCGCGGCGATCCGATCACTGACGGCTTTCGGCTGGCTGCTCGTGTTCGCCACCTTCCTGAGCGGGCATTTCGAAGGATTTAGGCGCAAGCGGGTGGTGCTGAACTTTGCCGGCCGCACGGCCTCACCTACGCCGCTGCGGACGCCCAGGCTCTATCGCGCGATCCGGCATCCGCTCTATCTCGGCTTCATGCTGGCGTTCTGGTCGGCGCCGGTCATGACGGCAGGCCATTTCCTGTTCGCGGGCGTGATGACGGCCTACATCCTGATCGGCATCTGGCTCGAAGAACGCGATCTGCTTGCCTTCTTCGGCGATCAGTACTGGCGCTATTGCCGGCGGGTCGCGATGCTGCTGCCCGGGATATTCTGATCGCCAAAAGATACGACCCGGTCGATCGACCGGGTCGTATCTTGTGATCCCGCACTCGCTGTTACGCGGTGGCCAGCCCGCCCCATGCGATTCCAAAACCTCGGTCGTCGTCGGAACTGTCGGCAATCCGCCGCGGCCTGGCGGGTCGCGCATTGCGCCGTTCACGCAGCCGGCTGAGCCGTGAAACCGGAATGCTGATCGCTGCATTCAATATCCGCAGCGCCAACCGGGCCAGCCGCAGCGCAAGGCGCAGTATTTCCAGGAAATGGATCCTGCCGGCGGCCAGCCGGATGGCGACCAGGAATTCCAGATACATCAGCGTGTCGCCGGCAAACAGGAATGCGAGATCGATCGGCAAGGTCTGTGCGAAGGCCATCACCAGCATCGCGATCAGCACGAACTCGATCACCTTGCGGATCGTGAGGCGGTCGAGAAAGGCGGCGAATTGCACCACCAGAACTTCCCAAAGCGCATCGCCGAATGCGAGCGGAATTTCGTATGACCACTTCCGCCACCAGTTCTTCACCAAAGCCTCCGCTGTTCGAACGTCGACGTATCAGTGTCGCACCACCAGCACCGAACATTTGGCGTAGCGCACGACATGGCCGGCGTTGGAGCCGAGGAAATAGGTCCGCATCGCCGGCCGGTGTGACGTCATCACGATCAGGTCGGCCTTGATCGCCGCGGCTTCTTCGAGGATCTCGTGATAGATGCCGCCCTGCCGCACCACGCCGGAAATGCGCGAGGGCTCGATGCCGGATTCCCGCGCCACGATCGCGAGCGCTTCTTCCGAGGCTTCGCGCTGCTGGGTATCGAAATCCGCCGGCACATATTCCGCCAGCATCACCGGCGTCATCGGCAGCACGTTCAACAGCCGCACCGATCCGCTCCAGGTCTTCGATAATGTTGCAGCGGTTGCGATCGCCGGCTTCGCCAGATCGGTATCGGCCAGATCGATTGGCACCAGAATGGAATTGAACACCTGCGCCTCCTGTCCGACTTCACTTTAACACGACGGCATCGGCATGTCCGCCAGCCCTAGTCGCCCGAAATCTTTTTTAGCAATTTCGGGCTGGTGAACAGCACGAGTTTGCCGCGGCGGAACGCCACATCATTCCAGTCGTCGATCGCGAAGTCGAAGATGGCAAAGCCTGCCGTCGGCAAATTGTCTTCGATCGCCTTCTTCGCGGCGGCGTCGCCGCTGCCGGTGAGCGTCAGCGCCAGCTCATGCATGCCGGGATTATGCCCGACCACCAGCAGCCGGTGCGGGTCGCTGGCGGAAGCCATGCGGATGGTCTGCAACAGCTGCGCCGGATCGGCGCCGTAGAGTTCGGGCAGGAATTCGACCTGCGGCTGCGGGACGAGATGCTTCATGGCATCGCGTGCGATCTCCCAGGTCTGGTGGGCCCGGACCGCAGGTGAAACCAGTACGAGGTCGGGACAGGGCGGGTGCCGGCCGATCCAGTCGCCGATCGCGGCGGCATCGTGCCGGCCGCGGTCGTCCAAACGGCGGTCCTGGTCTTGCCCGGAGGGCGCGTCAGTTTCGGTTTTGGCATGACGCAGCAGCATCAAACGGCGCATGGTCGCATTCTCGATTCGGTCTCGGTCTGAATTAATCTACAAGCTCATGCCCGGGACAAGGTGACAAGCGCCGCAGCGATCCCTAAGAAAACGCCATGGCCGAGACTTCCACAAGTGCCCCTGACCGCCCCGATGACGACGCGCCGTTTCGCGCGCGGCTTTCGTTCGACCTGGACGTCGATATCTGCGTGGTCGGGGCTGGGCTTGCCGGTCTGACGGTGGCGCGCGAGGCCGCGCGGCTTGGCGCCAGCGTCGCCGTGCTCGAAGGCCGCCATGTCGGCTGGAACGCATCCGGCCACCAACTCGGCAGTGTCATGCCAGGTTATGGTCTGCCGATCGGCGAGTTGATCGAGCGCATTGGCCTCGATGACGCCCGCGAACTCTGGTCGCTGTCGCAGGAGGGGGCCGATTACGTTCGCGCTGCGGCCACCGAAGAATTGATGCCGGGCATCGCGCTGACCGAGGGCGCGCTGGAAGTCTCCAACGTCGATGCCGGCGAAACGCTGATCAGCCGGCTGCAAACGCTCAGCGAGGATTTCGACACCGAAGTCGAGGGCTGGCAGGTCGATCGCGTCCGCGCCGAACTCAGGACCGGGCGCTATTTCCACGGCATCTATTACCCCAAGGCGTTTCAGATCGACGGCCGCAAATATGTCCACGGCCTGGCGGCATTGGCGAAGCAGGCCGGCGCTCGCATCTTCGAGGATACGCCGGTCGTCAGCATCGATCCCTCCGGCATTCGCAAGCGCATCGTGACGCCGTCGGCGCGGCTGCGCGCTTCGCACATCGTATTGGCCGGCAACATCCATCTCGGCGCGCCATTGCGGCGGCTGTCGGAGACGCTGCTGCCGATCTGGCGCTATGCCGGGGTGACCGAACCGCTCGGCGAGCAGCTCGCCGAGGTGATCAGCTTTCAGGGCTCGGTCACCGACAGCGACGGCCTCGATCATTTCCGCATAGTAGACGGCGACCGCCTGATGTGGGCCAGTCCGGAGACCACCTGGGACGCGCGGCCGCAACGCTTTGGCTCGGCGATCCAGCGCCGGATCGCGACCGTGTTCCCGCAGCTCGGCAAGGTAGCGATTTCAGACATGTTCGGCGGCGCGGTCGGACTGACCGTGCATGGCATGCCGCAGATCGGCCAGCTGCGCAAAGGGCTGTGGGTTGCCAGCGGTTTCGGCCGCCATGGCCTGAACACGTCGGCGATGGCCGGGCAGTTGATTGCGCGCAGTATCCTGTGGGGCGACGAGCGCTGGCGGCTGTTTTCGCCGTTCGAACTGGTGTGGGCCGGTGGTGCGACCGGCCGGGTTGCCGGCCATCTGATCGGAATGTGGGGGCGGGGCAGTTCGGCTGCGGCCGGCGCGCTGGCGCGCTATCGGGAAGGCGCGCGGGCGAGGGAACGGATCCGTGAGGCACGTCTGGCCGAGGCCAATCGTCAGGCCGGAACCAGGTCGCCACCCCGGCGCCAGCCGCCGTCCGCCGGTCCGCGCCCGGCGCGTCCGCGGCCCCCGGCGCCGCCGGAAACCCGTGACGGCGGAATTGGGGGCGCTCCCTCGCAAGAAAGTGAGAAAATCGGGGACGGACCGGTGTAACTTCTCAGGCTAGGCGCCGTATCTGATGGCGAACGATTGATGTTCCGCCTTGCACGGAGACCACCATGATTGACCGCCGTATCCTGCTCGCATCGGTTGCAAGCCTGCTTGGCCTTGCCGCTTTCCGCTGGCTTCGCCCAACGACGGCGCGCGCCGCCGAAAAATTCGAGATCGAAAAGACCGATGCCGAATGGCGCGCGCAACTGACGCCGCAGCAATACGAGATCCTGCGCAAGGAAGGCACCGAGCGCCCGGGATCGAGCCCGCTGCTTGAAAGAGCATCGCAAGGGCATCTTCGCCTGCGCCGGCTGCGACCTGCCGCTGTTCGCCTCGGAGACCAAGTTCGAGAGCGGCACCGGCTGGCCGAGCTTCTACCAGCCGCTTGAGAACGCCGTTGGCAAGACCGAAGACCGCACCTTCGGCATGCTGCGCACCGAAATTCATTGCCGGCGCTGCGGCGGCCATCTCGGTCACGTCTTCGACGACGGTCCGAAGCCGACCGGTTTGCGCTACTGCATGGATGGTTTTGCGCTGGTGTTTCACCCCGCCGCACCCTCGGCCACCTGACGCTTCAAGCCCGGCAATTGTTGCCCGCCCGGCAATTGTGCCCCGGTCCCTGGACCGGGGCTTTTTGTTTAATGCATTGATTTTGTTGCATTTTCAGGTTTGGCATAACGCTTGCGACATGCTCTCCCGACGCGGCCAGGAATCCTTGTTACCGGCGAGCCGCCCGGATCGAATTTGGAGAACATGTCATGGGTATCTTCGACGCGCTCAATACTTCGGTTGGTGGCCTTCAGGCGCAGTCCTTCGCCCTGCAGAACATCTCCGGAAATATCGCGAATGCCTCGACCACGGGTTACAAGGGCATCGATACCACTTTCGAAGATCTCATTCCCGATGCGACGTCGCCGAGCCGGCAGGTGGCGGGCGGTGTGACCGCCTTTGCGCAGGCGACCATCACCACCCAGGGTACGGTCTCGACGACGACCGTTGCCACCAACATGGCGATCAACGGCGACGGTTTCTTCTCGGTGCAAAAGTCGACCGGAACCGTCGACAACGTTCCGACCTTTACCGGCGTCACGGACTATACCCGCCGCGGCGATTTTCAGACCAACGCCAACGGCAATCTCGTCAACGGCGCCGGCTATTACCTGATGGGTGTTGCCGTCGATCCGAAGACCGGCAATCCGCTCGGCAACGTGCCGAAAGTGCTTCAGTTCCAGAACAATTTCATCCCGGCCCAGACCACCACGTCGATCAACTATGCTGCCAACCTTCCGTCGACCCCGACGACGGTCAACAGCACCACTGCAGCGAACGGAACGATCACGTCCCTCGGCGGCCTTAATCCCCTTGATTTCACCGGCAACCCTCTGACCACGGCAGCCACCGGGTTTACCGACGCCACGACGGCGGGCACCGCGGTATCAAACAATCTGGGGGCAACGATCACCACGAATACCAAGCTGTCGGGAGCTGGCGGCGACCAGTTGACGGCAGGATTTGCGGCCGGCGACACGATCACGGTGGATGGTACCACCTTTACCTTCGTGAATACCGGCTCGGTAGCCGGCACCACGGGCACAAACATCGACATCAGCGACACGGTCGGCACGTTGCTCAACAAGATCGGCGGGGTCACCGGCGTGGCACCGGTCCTTACCCCAGGCGCCGCTACCGGCACGATCACCCTGCATACGGGGACAACGGCGGATCTCGCGATTGCGGTCACGCCGAGCCCGGGCACCGGAGCGAATGCACTGGCTGCGCTCGGATTTGCAGGCGGCGCCGTGAACCAGGCGCGCACCTCGGTCACCATGCCGCCGACGGGAGTAGTAACCGCGAACGACCAACAGACTTTTCTGAACGAGTCGATCAGTGGCGGCGCCGTCACCGCCTACGACCAGACGGGCAGCGCGGTCAACCTGCAATTGCGGTGGGCGAAGACCGACAGCGCGACCCTCGGCGGATCGCACACCAATACCTGGAACCTGTTCTACCAGGCCAATCCAAATGCCTCGGGTACGCAAACCGCATGGGTCAATGCCGGAACCAGTTACACCTTCAGCGCGGCGGGGGCGCTGACCAATCCTGCAACTCCCGCCATCACGATCCCCAATGTTTCCGTCGGCAACCAGTCGCTCGGCAACCTGTCGTTCAGCACGGGTTCCGGCGGTCTGACGCAATATGCCAGTACCGGGGGTACCGCCACGATCAACGCGGTCACCCAGAACGGCTATGCAGCCGGCCAGCTTCAATCGGTCGCCATCAACAACAACGGCATCGTGGTCGGAACGTTTTCCAACGGGCAGAATATCGATCTCGCCTCGGTGACGCTGTCGCACTTCAACGGCACCAATTACCTCAAGAGCCTCGACGGCGGCGCCTACGCCGTCACCGAGCAGTCGGGACCGGCCATCATCGGTGCCTCCGGCAATATCAGCGGCTCGTCGCTGGAAGGTTCGAACACCGACATCGCCGACGGAATTCACCAAGCTGATCGTGACCCAGCAGGCCTATTCGGCGAATACCAAGGTGATCACCACGGCCAACAGCATGGTGCAGGATCTCCTGAACGTGCTGCGTTGATTGTTCGGCAAGAGGTCAGCACGGAATGACCTGGAGCGGCATAAGATGAGTTTGAGTTCTGCTCTCGCCATCGCGATGTCTGGTTTGCGCGCCAACGCAGGCCGCGCTTTCGATCGTTTCGTCGAATGTCGCGAACTCGCAGACGCCTGGCTACGTCAGCGAAGGCACCAATCAGGTCGAGGTTCTCAGCGGCAATTACGGCGCGAGCGTTAGTGTCACCGGCGTCAACCGTGCACTCGATCAGTTCGTGCAGACCCAACTGCGCACCGAAACATCCGGCGGCGCCTATGCCGACCAGATGGCGAGTGTCTTGACCCAGTTGCAAACGTTCTACGGGACCCCCGGACAAGCCGGGTCGCTCGAAACCGCCTACTCGAATTTCACCACCGCGGTGCAGGCGCTGTCGACGACATCAGGGAGTTCGTCGTCACAGATCACGGCCGTGACGGCGGCACAGAACGCTGGCGCAGCAGCTCAACTCCACCTCGCAGGGTATTCAAACGCTGCGCTCCAACGTCGAGCAGGACATCGGCATTTCGGTCAGTCAGGCCAACGCGGCAATGACCAAGATCGCGCAGATCAACACCCAGCTTCAGGGATTGAACCCAACCGATCCCGCCGCCGCGACGCTGGCGGATCAGCGCGACCAGGCGATCGATCAGCTGTCGCAAGCTGATGGATATCCGCGTCTCCAGCAACGGCAACAATCAGACCACCGTCTTTACGTCGAGCGGCGTTCAACTCGTCGGCGCACGCAGGCCTCGACGCTCAACGTTCAACTCGCCGGGCACGTTGAACGCCAACTCGCACTACAACAGCAATCCGACCAAATCCGGCGTCGGCACGCTCACGATCAAGCTGCCGAACGGCGCCACCATGGACATGATCGCGAACAATGTCGATCAGCTCGGCCAGATCGCCGCCGATCTGACGCTGCGCGACAAGACCCTGGTGCAGGCGCAGACCCAGGTCGATCAGCTGGCGGCGACGATGTCGAGCGCGCTGTCCGACAAGACCACCGCCGGCACCGCGGTCCCGCCGGCTCGCTCCCAAGGCCGGCTTCGATCTCGATCTGTCGAACGTGTTGCCGGGCAACACGCGTCAATCTGACCTACACCGATACGGCGACCAACACCCAGCATCACCGTCACGATCGTGCGCGTCGACGATCCGACCGCGCTTCCGCTGTCGAATGCCGGACCTGCGCCAAACAGTCAGGTGATCGGCGTCAATTTCACCGGCGGAATGGCGTCGGTGGTCTCGCAACTGAACGCCGCGCTCGGCGGAGCCAATCTGCAGTTCTCCAATCCCTCCGGATCGACGCTTGCGTGTGCGTCGATTCCGGCACCGGCGCCGCAACCGTCAATACCGCCTCGGTGACGACGACGGCCTCGTCGCTGGCCAGCGGCAGCGCCGCAGCTGCCGCTGTTCACCGACGGCAACTCGCTCTACACCGGCGCGATCACCGGCAAGCGGCTCGCAGATGACCGGGCTTGCCGGACGCATCACGGTCAATGCGGCGCTGCTCACCAATCCGTCGAAGCTCACGGTCTACAACACCTCGCCGACGACGCCGGCCGGCGACACCACGCGTTCGGACTTTCTCTATTCGCAGCTGACGTCGGGTACGTTCACCTATCTCGCCGCAGACCGGACTCGGTTCGACCGCGTCGCCGTTCACGGGCACGCTGACCAGCTACATGCAGCAGTTCCTCGAGCCAGCAGAGCAATGCGTCGACCTCCGGCGACGCAGTTGCAGCAGGGCCAGGACGTCGTGGTCAGCACGCTGCAGCAGAAATTCAATTCCACCTCCGGCGTCAACATCGACACCGAGATGTCGAACCTGATCGCGCTGCAGAATACCTATGCGGCCAATGCTCATGTGATGTCGGTGGTTCAGAGCATGATGAACACCTTGCTGCAGGCCCAAGTGTAAGGCGATCGACATGTCAATCAACAGCATCAGTTATGGCCGTCGCTTCTCGGCCAGTCGGTGCTGAACCTCAACAACCAGCTGACCGACCTGTCGACGCAGCTCACCGACCGGCAAGAAATCGACGACCTATGCCGGCATGGGCGTCAACGAGGGATTCGCGATCGCCGCGCGGTCGCAGCTCGCGAACATTTCCGCGTTCACCGACACCATGACCAACGTCAACACCACCATCAGCGTCGCCAACACCGCGCTGCAGTCGCTGTCGAGATCGGCGGCCAGGTGCAGAGCAGCGCGACCAGCTCGTCGCAGAACGCTCGAACAGCACCGGCCAGACCATCGCGCAGCAGAACGCGCAGCTCGCAACTGTCGTCGATGCGTCGGCATTCTCAACACGCAGGTCGGCGACCGCTATCTGTTTTCCGGCAGCGCGATCAATACGCCGTCGGTGGCCTCGGCCGATCGATATCTCAACGGCACCGCCACCCAGGCCGGCTTGAAGCAGGTGATCGCCGAGCGCGCGCAGGCCGATTCGGCACCAGCGGCCTCGGTCGCCTCGTCATCACGTCGCCGACCACGACCTCGGTGCAGGTCGGCGCGAGGACGTCGCCGGCTCGCCGTTCGGCCTGAAGCTCAGTTCGGTGTCGTCGTCGCTGACCGGCGCGACCGTGACCGGTCCCGGCGGCTCGCCGGCGGCGATTTCGGTCGACCTCGGCGCCACCAATCCCAACCCCGGCGACCAGGTCAGCTTCACGTTCAATCTGCCTGATGGCACGACCGAATCGATTCAGTTGACGGCCTCGAGCGCGACGCCGCCGCCGACCGGCAGCTTCGCCATCGGCGCTACTCCGACGGCGACCACCGCCAACCTGAACGCGGCGCTGACCACGGCGATCGGCACGCTTGCCAATACGTCGCTGGTGGCGGCGTCGGCGGTCGCAGGCGGGCAACGATTTCTTCAACACGGCCGGAACGGCCACCGGAAGCGTGGTCAACAACCAGGCGGCGGCACCGGCGCCGATCACCGGCGCGACGCTGTTGTCCGGCGCCGCGGGTACCGAACTCGCTGACGACCAGTTTCGCCGCCGGCGACACCATCACCGTCAACGGCACGCCGATCACATTCGTCGCCTCCGGCGCGACCGGCAACCAGCTCAACGTCACCGACAGCGTCCAGACGCTGTTGATCGAAGATCGACTCGATCACCGGCACCTCGACGCCGTCGACCGTCAGCGGCGGCGTGATCACGCTGCATACCGACAATGCCGCGAGCCTGTCGGTCACGAGTTCGAACCCGGCCGCGCTTGCCGCGCTCGGCTTCGGCCCCACCGTGACGGCGACCACAGCCGCCGCTGCGGGTCAGCGGCTCGCCATTGGGCTCCGCGACCTCGCTGGTCAGCGGCACGCCGGCCAACACGGTGTCCTGGTACACCGGCAATCCGGGGCCGGGCTCCGCGCGCGCGCATCGTCGACCGCGCGGATCGATCAGTCGGTAACCGTTCAGTACGGCGCGCAGGCCAATGAATCCGCGATTCGTTCGCAGCTGCAGACGCTCGCGGTGTTCGCCGCGTTCACCGCTTCGCCGACCGGGACGAATTCGGCCGCGCAGATCGCGGCGCTGAGCCAGCGGGTCACGCAAATCTGACGCCGCAAGCCGGGCCAGCAGACGATCCAGGACATCCAGACGGATTTTGCGACCGCGCAGATCGACGATGAAGGATGCGCCGAGCCGGCAGACGCAAAGCCCAGGCGATGCTGCAGAACATCGTCGACCAGACCGAAACCATTTCGCCGGATCAGGTGGCGAGCCAGATCCTGGCGCTGCAGACCAGCCTGCAGGCCTCCTATCAGACGACCTCGATGCTCTCGCAGCTGACGCTGACCAAGTTCCTTCCGGTCGGTTGATCGCGATCGTTCTATCAGCTTCCAATGAGTTGCGCTTGACCGCCGGGCTGGCCGGTATCCACGCGGCGATCGGCGAGCGCTGGCGCACCCGGAGAACTACGGGACGTCCATTAGGCTTTCGTTAACCACGTCTATTTACGTTTGGTGAGAACTGCGGACGGCCGCGCTTCGGAGCCATTCATGACCGATCAGATTCACCTTGTGGTGGCCACGCCCTGCTTCGGCGGGCAGGTCTCCAGCATCTATGCCAGCTCGATCTTCCAGCTGCAGCGGGCGGTGCGCGCCAAATCCAACATCGACCTCAAGGTCCTGATGCGCGACGGCGACGCGCTGATCACGCGGGCGCGCGCCAACCTGGTGACGCTGTTCCTCGACGATCCCGCCGCGACCCATTTCCTGTTCGTGGACGCGGATATCGGCTTTGCGCCCGAGCAGGTGTTCCGGCTGATCGAATCCGGCGCCGACGTGGTGGCCGGCGTCTATCCGATCAAGCGGGTCAACTGGGACAAGGCAAGGCGGGCGCTCGAGTCCAACCGGCCGAACGCGCCGTCGGCCGCGCTCGACTATGTGCTCGAGATCGACGATCCGGATCACGTCGTCGTGGTCAACGGCTTTACCCGCGTGCGCTACGCCGGAACCGGTTTCCTGATGATCCGGCGCCATGTGCTGGAAAAGATGTGCGCGCATCCGGCCTACGCATCGCTGCAGTTTTTTCGCGAGCATTCGCACGATGCGCTCGCCGGAAGTCCCAACCGGTTTGCGTTGTTCGAGTGCATGATCGATCCGAGCACCGGAACCTATCTCAGCGAGGATTTTGCGTTCTGCAAACGCTGGACCGATATCGGCGGCGAAATCTGGGCTGATCTCGAGAGCCGCCTCGATCACGTCGGCCCGTCCGTCTTTCACGGCGATATCTCCTCGCAATTCGCAACGGCTGCAGCCGCGTCGAACGCCGCGTAAGCGATACGTGCGCCGCGAATGGTGTCCATCCAGGGAGCTACGACGTGCAGCCTGATCTCGACCAACCGATCGTGACTGCCGAGCTGCCGTGCGCGGACCGTATCGGCATTGCCAGGCTCACGACGATGGCGTTCAACGGGACCGATCTTCGCCCGTTGCGGGACGAGCTGATTTCGAAGGTCGTCGACGGCACGCGCGGATGCCGGCGAGGGGCTCGATCTGTCGCTGATCGCGCAACTGCTCGGCGACAAGCCGACGGGACTCGCCATCCAGCAGAAGTACTCGCGTCCCATCAGTTGTTTCGCTCGCCCTGCGCGGCCGAAAAGCCGCGGCTGCGCGTTCTCGCGCTGGCGGCGGCGATCGACATGGGCAGCAACACGCCGATCGAATTCTTGCTCGAAGAGTCGGCATCGAACTGATGACGCTCTACGTCGTTGCCGGAGTCGAATTGCCGGTGCCGCTGCCCGATCATGATGTCGCGATCGTGATCGCTTCCGATTCGGAAGAGTGCCGCGATGCGCTGCGCATGATCGATCAAGCGGCGGCGCGCTGGCCGCGGCCGCTGCTCAATCCGCCGCGGCGCGTCGCCAATCTCGATCGCGACAAGCTGCATCAGTCTGCTTCGCGGGATCGAAGGGCTCGATATTCCCGCAACCGAATCCGTGACGCGCGCGCAATTGTCGGATGCGTCGCGTCGGATCTTCGACATTGCGCGATATCGCGGCAGAACTTGCGTTTTCCGTTGATCGTCCGGCCGCGTGGATCGCATGCCGGCGTCGGGCTTGCCAAGATCGACGATGCCCGACGCGATCGAGCGCTATCTCGCCGAACGACCGGAGCAGGAATTCTTCGTCTCGCCGCTTCGTCGATTACGCCAGTGACGACGGCCTGTTTCGCAAATATCGGATCGTGTTCGTCGATGGCCGGCCATATGCTTGCCACATGGCGATCGCCGATCGCTGGGATATCTGGTATCTCAACGCGGACATGGCCTTCAGCGCAAGCAAGCGGCTCGAAGAAGAGACGCTTCATGCGCGACTTCGATATCGGCTTCGCGCGCTCGCCATCAAGCGGCGCTGGCGGCAATGGCGGAGCGGATCGGCCTCGATTATTTCACGGTCGATTGCGCGGAAAACAAGCGCGGCGCAATTGCTGATATTCGAGGCGGACAATACCGCCGTCGTGCACAACATGGATTCGCCGGAGCTGTTTCCCTACAAGCCGCCGCAGATGCGCAAGATCTTCGACGCGTTCGCCGCGATGTTGTATCGCCGGTCCCGCCGGGCCGCGAGCAGGCCGCGTGACAAAGGTAGTGCGCGAAGCGCTGCTCCAATCCGAGTCGAGCGAGACGCTCGACCCGCAAGACTGGGACTCATTTTCGCGCGCAGGGTCATCGCATGCTCGATGACATGATCGACTACATCGCCAACATTCGCGATCGTCCGGTCTGGCAGCCGATACCGGATGACGTTCGCGCGCGGTTTCGCGCCGAGCTTCCGCGCCAGGCCTTCCGAGCTCGGCGACGTCTATCGCGAGTTCACCGATTTCATCGTGCCCTACGCGACCGGCAATGTTCATCCGGGCTTCATGGGATGGGTGCATGGCGGCGGCACCGCCGTCGGCATGCTGGCGGAGATGCTGGCGGCCGGACTGAACGCCAATCTCGGCGGCCGCGATCATATTCCGATCGAGGTCGAACGCCAGATCGTCGAATGGACGCGCCAGATGTTCGGCTTTCCGAGCGAGGCGAGCGGCATTTTCGTCACCGGCACGTCGATGGCAAATCTGATGGCGGTGCTGGTGGCGCGGACGACGGCACTTGGGACAATCGGTCCGGCAGTGCGGCGTCGGCGACGAGGCGCGGCGCTGACGGCCTATACGTCGACGGCGGCGCACGGCTGCATCACCAAGGCGATGGACATCGCCGGCTTCGGCAGCGACGCGTTGCGGTGCATCGAGGTCGATCGGTTCCACCGTATCGACGTTGCGGCGTTGCGCGTGCCGGATTGCGCGGGATCGCGAGGCCGGCCTGAAGCCCTTCCTCGTCGTCGGCTCGGCGGGAACGGTGGACATCGGCGCCATCGACGATCTCGAAGCGTTGAGCGCGCTTTGCCGCGAAGAGGGGCTCTGGTTTCACGTCGACGGCGCCTTTGGCGCGCTCGGGATTCTCTCGCCGGTGCTGGCGCCGCGGCTGGCCGGAATTGAGCGCGCGGATTCGATCGCGCTTGATTTCCACAAATGGGGGCAGGTGCCTTATGACGCCGGCTTCCTGATGGTCCGCGACGGCGAGCGGCATCGCGATACGTTTTCCTCACCGGCGGCGTATCTGCGCCGCGAGACACGGGGGCTTGCCGCGGGCTCACCCTGGCCTTGCGACCTCGGCCCCGATCTGTCGCGGGGCTTTCGGGCGCTCAAGACCTGGTTCACGTTGAAGACCTACGGCACCGGAACGGCTCGGAGCCATCATCACGCGCACCTGCGCGCTTGCTGGATATCTGGAATCCCGTGTGCTGGCTGAGCCGCGGCTCGAGCTGCTGGCGCCGGTGCAGCTCAATATCGTCTGCTTCCGTTATCGCGCCGCGGATGCCAACCGGGTCAATGGCGATATTGTCATGGACATTCAGGAATCCGGGATAGCGGCTCCCTCGACGACGCTTCTCGAGAGTGAACTCGCAATCCGTGCAGCTATCGTCAATCACCGCACCGAGGCCTGCGATATCGATGCGCTGATTGCTGCAGTGCTTGAATTTGGCGCGCGGCGGTCATCGTCCGAAGATGGCGCGGTGCCGGAATTAGAGCAGTCTCCGCCGCTGGCAATGTAGGCGATTATTTCGGGCGGAACGGCGAAGTGTCGTTCACGCCTCGGTCGCACCGGACAATCTTGTTGTGGCGCTACGCCGATTTGCGCTCGTCGCCGGCGTCGTGCACGCGTTTTGCATCCGCAATCAGCTTCTCTTCATGGGCGATCAGCTTCTTTGCTTCTTTCAGCGCGTGATAGAGATCGCCGTTCAGGATGCAATTGTTGATCCCCTCGATGAAGGGCCAGCCGCTGGGCATGGTGCTCAGGATATCGCGGACCAGGCTGAAATAGGTCGGGTGCTGTTCCATCGGATCTGGCGCAAGATACATCAGCTGCACCGCGAGATAGACCAGCTTGGCCGGGGTGTCGGCGGTCTCGGGCGTCAGGATATCCTTCTCGCGCAGGATCGGAATCCGGTCGCCGTCGATCAGCAGCCGGGCGCGCTGATCGGTATTGGTGACCACGCAAGCGCCGATGATGATTCGTTCGTTCGGCTTGAGCTCGACTTTTAGGGCCATGCCTGATCTCCGTTGTCGCTCTTCGCGCAGATTATCGATGCCCGCCCGCCGATTCGCATCCTTTCTGATCATGGTTAACAGTTGGTAAACGTGCCTTGCTGCGCGCGGAGGCTTCGGCCCTGGGTTCGAACCTGTCGATCGTGCAGATCCGTTGAGGACTTCTCGAAGAGCCTGATCAACGTGCTGCAGAATAGCGTACACAATGAGCCATCGCCGATAACCCTATTTAAAGGCGCCGCCTGTATGAAAGTTAAGCAATTTTGGCGCCCCGCGACCCCGCGATCCGCTCCCACCGAGGTTACTGAATGTCCAATGCAGCCCAAGCCTACTCCCGTACGTCGCACACGACGTCTACTCCGCGTGAAATTGAGGCACAGGCGCTGCTGAAAGCTGCACGGCAACTTCAGGAAGTTCAATCCAACTGGGCCGGTCCCGGCAAGGCCATGGAAAGCGCGCTGCTGTTCAATCGCCGGCTGTGGTCGATCTTCATGAGCGCGGCGCAGACCGACGAGAATCCCCAGTCGATCGAGATCCGTCAGAACATCGCCAATATCGGCGTGTTCGTGATGAAGCAGACGGTGGACATGCAGATGAACCCGGATCCGGCTAAGTTGAAGTCGCTGATCGACATCAACTGCAACATCGCTGCCGGCCTGGCGGGCCGCGGCTGAAAGTCCGATCGCGGCGAAGGAGGAGCAGATGGCCGACCTGTTCAGCATCCTGTCGGCCAACTACAAGACTGTAGGGCTGGCCGTCCCCTCCAAGACCGCCTATGTGGCGGTCGATCCCACGCTCTATCAGGGCACCTGGACCGGAAAATACGCCAACAGCAAGACGTTCAAGATCACGGTCGCGAACGTCTCCGGCTTTCGCGCCAAGGTTAAGTACCAAAGCGACGGCACCAATAAATACCAGGATGTGCTGATCAAGGATCAATCGTTCCGGATCGGGGATACCAAATTTATCCTGACGAAGGCTGGAACGGCGCTGATCAAGAACGTCGTCACCGATCCTGGGACCGGATCAACCTATCTCGACACGGCGTACGCGACGCAAGCCAGCTGATGATCAGACCTACCGCCTCCTAAGCCCTGCGGTCGGTGGCGCGCAGGCGCGTCGGCGCTTCTTTCGTCAGGTCGAGCGAGTGGAAATAGGCACGGCGGCGCAACACTGCTTCTTCCGGAAACTGGCTCACCACCTGGCTCGTTCGGTTGTCCACCACCTGATAAACCACCGCGCCGGCGTCGCGGTCGATGAACGCCTGGCGCGAGAGCGAAACGGTGACGGCGCTCGAATCGTCGCTGGTGCGTGCGCTGGCGTCCACCGCCGCCACGCTCTGGCTCGGCGGCAGGTCGGTCGCGACTGCTTTCTGCGCCGCCGCGTTCACGGGCGGAGCGATCGGTGCCGCAACCGGTGCCCCCACCGGTTTGATGCTGAAATCTGTACTCATGGAGCCTCCTAGTGCATGGCACTAGCTTGCTCGAGTCAAATCCCAACCCCTCTCGGACCGCAACTATACGGGGCACCTCTCAATGCACTGTTAGGGAACGCGCTGAATGCCGCGCTGACGCCTGCGCACGAATTTTATGAAAATTGTAACTGTTGGAATCCCTCAGAGCGAACGGCTGACCGCCAGCGGCGTGATGTGGCGCGGCCCCGGCGTCGCGCGCTGTCCGGCGGCGGTGTAGGTATTGGGAATGTTGCGGCGCTGCATCTCGGTGTTGACGCCGCGCACGATGCCTTCGGATACCGCGTGCGCGGTTGCAAGCACGGTGAGATTGATCTGCAGCATGGCGCGGAAAGTGTCGTGATGGCGACGCAGCGTGGTCAGCAGTTCGGGCGACGACCTGCGCCAGATATTTCTGGCTCGCCTTCAGATTGTCCGACCGCGACCGACATAGCGGCGCGACAGTTCCGATTTCTCCTCTCCCAGCGTCATCGCCTCGCGCACCTTGCCGGCGCGGACCAGTTCGGTCTCGCGTTCGATGACGCCGAGCAGCGCGCTCATCACGTCCATCAGTTCCTCGGCGAGCTTGCGGGCCTCGAGCGGCGTGGAAACCGCAGCCTTCGGCGGTGCCGCGGATGCGAGGGCCGGCTTCGGTTGAGGGCGTTGATTCATGTCGGGTTCCCTTTGGATCAGCCGGCGCGGCCTGGCTTGCTGCATGATCAGCGTGCGGAACACGTCGTTGGAGATCCCGACGCCGCCGGCCTTGGCGAACGATCTTCGAATATTGCTTCGGTCAGCATCGAGCGCCACACGCCGGTGCCCGGCGTGTCGCCGAACGGGCCTTCGCCCTTGAGGCCGCTGGTCATCTGCGAGAACATCGAATTGAGGAACATCGCCTCGAAGTCGGTCGCGGTCGCTTTGCGCCTTGGCCTGCGCCTGCGGCGAGACCTTGGTCAGCGCTTCGGCGAGCTGCGAGATCCGGACGGCCGTTGAACATCGGCATCGACGGCTTTGGCGGGGATGCTGCCGGTGGTGTTGCGCCGAGCTGGTCATGCGTCGGCTTGCATCACATCACCTCGATGTCGGCCTGGATCGCGCCGGCGGCCTTGATCGCCTGCAGGATGCCGATCAGGTCGCGCGGGCCGATGCCGAGGCCGTTGAGGCCGTCGACGAGCTGCTGCAGCGAGACGCCGTCCTTCACGACCGCGAATTTCTTGCCGTCCTCGGTGACGCTGACGCTGGTGCGCGGCGTCACCACGGTTCGGCCGCGCGACAGCGGATTGGGCTGGCTGACCTGCGGGCTTTCCGAAATCGTGACGGTGAGGTTGCCCTGCGCCACCGCGACGGTGGCGACGCGGACGTCGCGGCCCATCACGATGATGCCGGAGCGTTCGTCGATCACGATCTTGGCGGCGAGATCCGGCTCGACCTGCAACTGCTCGATCTCGGTCAGGAAGGCGACGACGTTGCCCTTGAATTCGGGCGGGATCGAAAGCTGCACGGTGGAGGGATCGATCGGCTCGGCGGTCTTGACGCCGAGGATAATCGTTGACCGCGGCCGCGATGCGCTTGGCGGTGGTGAAGTCGGCGTTGCGCAGCGCCAGCCGCACATTGGGCAGGCGATTGAGCGCGAACTCGATCTCGCGCTCGATGATGGCGCCGTTGGCGATGCGGCCGACCGTCGGCACGCCGCGGGTGATCTTGGCGGCCTCGCCTTCGGCCTGGAAGCCGCCGATCGCGAGCGAGCCCTGCGCCACCGCATAGACGTTGCCGTCGGCGCCGAGCAGGGGGGTGACGAGCAGGGTGCCGCCCTGCAGGTTCTTGGAGTCGCCGAGCGCGGAGACGGTGACGTCCATCCGCGTGCCCTGGGTGCCGAACGCGCGGCAGGTTGCCGGTGACCATGACGGCGGCGACGTTGCCGGTGCGGATGGTGGCGCCGCGGATGTTGACGCCCATGCGCTCCAGCATCGCCTGCAGCGATTGCTTGGTGAAGGGGATGTTGTTCAGCGTGTCGCCGGTGCCGTTGAGGCCGACGACGAGGCCGTAGCCGATCAGCTGGTTCTGCCGCACGCCCTCGATGTTGGCGAGATCCTTGATCCGCGAGGTCGCACCCGCCGACACGGCCGACAGCGCCAGCGCCAACAGCGCGGCGCAGGCCACGCCAAACTACTCTTGCCGAATGGATGCCTGGCATCCTGTGCTCCCCTCTGAGGTATTCACACTGGACCGCACGACACTCCCATGACGAGCGATCCGGCATTAACTATGCGAGCACAGTGCCACGCCGCGTCGCGCAGGCTAATGCGATTGATATGTTGATAGAAATTGTCGCGACGCTGGTTCGGCGCCGATTGCGCAGCGCGCGCGAAACTGCCGCCCGGCGGCAGATTTTGCCGGGTCGTTTACGCGTCGTTAACCATAAGAAGGCGAAGCTTGCGGCTAATCCACCTTGCGGGATCATGACGATGCGCATCTACGGACCGAACGGCACCACGCTTGGATCGCCCGCGAGCAACACGCGGCGAACCAGCTCGACCGGCTTTTCGCTGCCGGATGCGCCGGCCGTGCCCGAGGAGACCCGCGCCGCCACCGCGCCAAAGGCCGCCGCCAACATCGACGCGCTGCTCGCGCTGCAAGGCATCAGGAGGATCCGACCGAACGCCGCAAGCGGTCGGTCGCCCGCGGCAAGGGCGCGCTCGACGTGCTCGACGATCTCAAGCTCGGGCTGCTCGTCCGGCAATCTCACCGCCTCCACCGTGAGCCGGCTGCGCGATGCCGCCGCCAATCTGAAATCCTCCTCCGGCGATCCCGGCCTCGATGCGGTGCTGTCCGAGATCGAGCTTCGGGTCGAAGTCGAACTCGCCAAGGCCGGACAGGTCTAGTCTCATCCGGCTACGCGCGCTCGACGCTCGCCTTGCGCTGCGCGTCGTAGCGGCGTTGCGCGTTCAAGCACTTCCTTCAGATTGCTTCTCGGCCCAGTCGCGCAGCGGATCGACGGCTGCGGCCAGCGTCGTGCCGAGCGGCGTGATCGAATATTCCACCGTCACCGGCACGGTCGCGATCGCGCGGCGCCGGATCAGCCCGTCGCGCTCGAGGACTCTTGAGCACCTGCGACAGCATCTTCTGCGAGATGCCTTCAATCGTGCGGCGCAACTGATTGAAGCGCATCGGCTCGTCGCGCAGCAGCAGCAGGATCAGCACCGCCCATTTGTCGCCGACGCGATCGAGGATCTGGCGCGTCGGGCAATCGGCCGCATAGGCGTTCGCGATCTTCATCTCGTTCTCCCGATCGTTCCCGGAAAGTTCCCTTGCCGGTTACTCCGGCGTAATCAGGTGAGCTCAAAGTGCTCTCTTAACACCTACACTCATTTCGATATCTAGTCACCATTGGATACCATATCAGCCAAGGAGACCTCCATGAAAATCGCCGTCGTCGGCGCCTCCGGCAATGCCGGTTCGCGCATCACCGCCGAACTGTCCCGCCGCGGCCATGCCGTCACCGCCATCGCCCGAAACCCCGACAGGATCGCCGCCCAGCCTAACGTCACGGCCGACCAGGGCGACGTGCTCGACCAGGCCGGCCTGACGCAGCTGTTGGCCGGGCATGATGTCGCCATCAGCTCGGTCCATTTCCTCGCCAGCGACCCGGCCAAGCTGATCGGGGCGGCCAAGGATTCGAAGGTCGGCCGCTATCTCGTCGTCGGCGGCGCCGGCAGCCTCGAAGTGGCGCCCGGCGTCCGTCTGGTCACGACGCCGGGCTTTCCCGCCGCAATACAAGGCCGAGGCCGAGAAGGGCGCGGCCTTTCTCGACCTGTTGCGCCAGGAAAAGGAGCTGAACTGGACCTTCCTGTCGCCCTCGGCGCTGTTCACGGCGGGCGAGCGGACCGGCAAGTTCCGGCTCGGGACCGATCAGCTTTTGGCCAGATGCGGACGGAAAAAGCTGGATTTCCTTCGAGGACTTCGCAGTTGCACTCGCCGACGAAATCGAGCGGCCGGCCCATATCCGCCAGCGGTTTACGGTCGGCTACTAGGCGCCGGACCTATGGGCCGCTCCGGCCGCGGCCGGAGACAATTGCCTGTGCAAGGCCTTGGGGGCGGTCCTGGCTTCCCCAGGGGCCGATATTGTCTGTCACAACCCGCCGCTATATAAGGCGCGCGCGGACGGACCCTGTTTGCCGCGCCGCCTTGCTACGTGAAGATGGGCTGGCCTTGGAAAAGTTGAAGAACTATCGACCCTCCGAAAAAGAGCCTTTCATGAACGAGCGCCAGCGCGATTATTTTCGCGCCAAGCTGCTGGCGTGGAAGGACGAGATCCTGCAGGGAATCGAAGATCACGCTGCAGACCCTGCAGGAAGAGAACGTCAATCATCCCGATCTGGCTGATCGCGCCTCTTCCGAAACCGACCGCGCCATCGAACTGCGCGCCCGCGACCGCCAGCGCAAGTTGATCTCCAAGATCGACGCCGCGCTGCAGCGCATCGAGGACAACACCTACGGCTATTGCGAGGAGACCGGCGAGCCGATCTCGCTGAAGCGGCTGGAAGCCCGCCCGATCGCAACGCTGTCGGTGGAAGCGCAGGAGCGCCACGAGAAACGCGAGAAGGTCTATCGCGACGAATAGGGTGTGACCGCCGCGTGCGGTCATTTTGTTGTGTCGAACGGAAGGCTGCCGCCGATGGACAACATTCTCGCGGCCGCAAAAATCATCGCGACCGCCCGCCGCAAGCGGACCAGGCTCGATGCGCTTGCGCCTGACCTCGCGCCGCGCGACGAGGCCGAAGGCTACCGGATCCAGCGCGCGGTGCATGATCTGCTGCTGCCGCAGTTCGGCGCCCTGGTCGGCTACAAGATCGGCTGCACCAGCGCGGTGATGCAGCGATATCTCGACATCCCGCATCCCTGCGGCGGCGGCGTGTTCGCCAAGGGCGTCCACGACAGCGGCGTGCAGCTCACGGCCGCCGATTACGTCCGCGTCGGCGTCGAATGCGAGATCGCGGTGCGGCTGGCGCGCGATCTGGCGCCGTCGGAGGCGCCGTTCACCGCCGAATGGGTTGGCGAGGCGATCGAGGCCTATCACCCCGCGATCGAGATCGTCGACGACCGCTACGTCAAATGGGAGACCATGGGCGCGCCGACCCTGGTGGCGGATGATTTCTTCGCCGCCGGCTGCGTGCTCGGCCAGCCGGTCGCGCGATCGGCCGCGCCCGATCTGCTCAAGGTCGTCGGCCGCGCCGTCATCAACGGCAAGGAAGCCGGCCGCGGCACCGGCGCCGACGTGCTCGGCCATCCCCACAATGCGCTGGCCTGGCTCGCCAATCATCTGGCCGCCGAAGGCAAGGGGCTGCATGCCGGGCAGATCGTGCTGACCGGAAGCCTGGTGAAGACGGTGTGGCTCGAGGCCGGCGACAGCGTCGTGATGGAGCTGTCGGGGCTCGGCACCGTCGCCGCCGATTTTCGGGATTGAGCAGAAATCATGAAAGCGCGGGAGAGCGTTGCGTCGGTGCGCGAGGAGGATGCCGCCGGCGAAGTCGCCGAAATCTTTGCCGACATCCGAAAGGTGCTCGGCACCAGCGTCGTCAATCTGATCTGGCGCAATCTTGCGACCATGCCGGGCGCGCTGCCGTGGACCTGGTCGACGGTGCGCCCGCTGTATCTGGGCGCAGCGCCGCTGCATGCCGAGGCGGTTAGGCGCACGATTGCGCTGCCCGATCTGCCCGGCTTTTCCGAGGACACCTTGCTCGCGGCCGGCATTTTGCCGCCCGACAAAATCATCATCCGGCAGGTGCTGGACAGCTATCAGTACACCAACGCGCTGGCGCTGGTTGTGCTGTCGGCGCTGCTGGCGCATTTCGAACCGAAGCCAGCCGAGCCCGTGCAGCCCGCCGACGCCGCGCCAAAACCGTTGGGTAAAAAAATACCCGAACTGCCGCCGGCGGATGCGCTTGACCCTGAAGTGGCGCGGTTGGTGGCGGAATTGAACGGCTTCGGCGAAGACACAGAGCCGCAGCTGATCGCCAGCATGTACCGGCATCTGGCGTATTGGCCGGCCTATCTCGCATTGGTGCGAACGCTGCTGGCGCCGCCGCACGCCGACGGCCGGCTGCTCGCGCTGACGAATGCCACCCGCGCGCTGGGTCACGCCCATGGTCAGATGCTGGCTGCGCAACTCAATCCTTCCGCGCCACCCGACGCGCTCAAAGACGCGCTCGCCTCCTGCCGGCTGTTCGTCGAGCACCCGATCGCGCGCATGACCGGGCTCTGCGCGTTGGTCCGCCGCGCGACGCCGGCGTGATGGCGGATCGAAATCCTCAATCAATCAATTTCACCTTGCCGTCGCCGAGCCGATAGACGCCGCCGACGATCTTGATCTTGCCGTCGGCGACCGCGGCGCTGAGGATCGGCGTCGCTGATTTGAGCTTTGTGACGACGTCGACGACATTCTGCCGGATGGCGTTGGCAAGCTTGTCGCCGGGCTTGTCCATGGTCGCCTTCACGGCCGGCGCGATCGCGGCAACCAGCGACGGCAGATGGCCGGGCAGGGTGGTGTTGTCCTTCAGCGACTTGATCGTCGCATCGACCGCGCCGCAACTGTCATGGCCGAGCACCAGGATCAGCGGCGAGTTGAGCACGGCGACGCCATATTCCAGGCTCGCCACCGTCTCGTCATTGGCGAAATTGCCCGCGACCCGGCAGACGAACAGATCGCCGCGGCCGCTGTCGAAGGCGTATTCGGGCGCGATACGCGAATCCGCGCAGCTCAATATGCTGGCGTAGGGATTTTGGCCGCCCGCCAGCGCCTCCCGCTCATGGCTGAAATCGTGCCGGCGCGACACGCCCTCGACATAGCGTTCGTTGCCCTTCATCAGGCGCTTCAGCGCCGCGTCCGGCGAAATCTCGTTCTGCGGTTTTGGCGGCGATTTTGTTTCCTTGGCAAAGGCCGGTGTTGCCAACGCCAGACCGGCGGCGAGCCCGCCTGCGAGCGTCAGGAAACGGCGGCGTGAGGTTTGCTTCGGCGTAGCGGCTTCGCAGAGATGGCACATGGCGGTTCTCCTTGCGGGACACACAACGGTTCGAAAACGATGATGTCATTGCGAGCGAAGCGAAGCAATCCATCGGGCGGCGCAAAGAAGAATGGATTGCTTCCGCCTTCGCTCGTTGAGCTACGGTGGACAGCTCGTTGCTGACGCTCCTTGCAATGAAGGCAAACACACCCTCGCGATCTCGCGGCGCGAAACGCCCGAAGTTTTGCACAAACATTACTCCCAAGGAAAAGAGGGAGCGGGGAATGCCGGGTGCGCGCTGCACCCGCGGTCTCGTGTGCAAGAGTTGTGCTTGGAAAAACACACGAGCATACAGGTTCAGCGGAAACACTCCGGCATTCCCCGCGCAATGGCTTTACGGCTTATGTCGTGCTCTCCTCGGCGACGAATTCGTCTTGTCACCGTCGCTGCCGGCTTAATGGCACTTCCGATCCGGTTGGATCGTATCAGCCACCGACAGCTTGGCACCAGCAAAGGGTGTCGGAACCACACGATTTTGCCGTACGCATCAGCGCCGTCGTCAGCATGCCCTCGATCGCTCACGGGAAACCCGCCCTGCGATTCCGTTGCACGCCTGACGCTGCCGCGTCCACCGCATCCGGTCCCAACGTTCGTGACGATCATGATACGCCCCTTTTGAGAGGGACGGGATGGGGCGAGCTTCTAGTTCTGATTTGCCCGACGACACAAGAGGAAGATTTTCTCAAAAGGGGCTTGACAGGTTTGACTGATTTGCCCGTCGAGCAGTCGGCAGGATGTTCTTTGCAATTCCTCCGGCCGAACGATGCAAGCGATCTTGCCGCGATCCGGAACGATTCATCGTTTCGTCGATTGGATGTCATCAATCCGGAGATTTCACATGAGCGACGACGTCCAGCCACCGCCGTTCGTCTACGAAGGGTTGGATCCAATGCCGCAACCCAAGTCGACGATCGCGGAAGCCACTGAAGCGGTGAAGAGCGCCGCCGGCTATGTCGGCGATGCCATCGACAAGGGCCGCAAGCCCGGAATGCCCCTGAGCATCCTGAGCAATATCGCGCGCGAAGCGCCGCTGGGATCGCTGCTGATCGCTTTCCTGCTGGGCGTTGCCATTGCGCGGCGCAGGTAGATGCCCGGTATGCGCGAGCGCGCAGCAGCAGACTTGTAATCAAACGAAAAAGCGCGCTTCCCTCGCGAGAAGCGCGCTTGAGAGACGTTAGTCGTGGTCGTGGATGATGGTTTTGTGTTCCACGCCCTCACCACGTTCCTTCTTGATCACCGTCGTGCGATCGGTGGGCTCGCGTTCCTTGATAACCGTGGTGCGGTCACGATCGCGATCCCGGTCATAGTCGCGGTGGCCTTCGCCGACGGTCACGCCGGCACCAACCGGACCAACCTTGACGCCGACTTCTTCAGCCAAAGCCGGGGTAGCCAGCGCGGCAACGGTCGCAATCACCAAAGCGTATTTCATTCAAATCTCCTCTCCTCGTGAAGGTGGAGAAGAAATCGCTGGTGAGCCGCGATGTTCCTGCGGCGAAAGCAAAATGTTGCGGGAACTATTTCCGTGTTCGAAGATCGGAACGAAAGATCAGTCGCCTGAAGCGATCTGCAATTCCAGCAGCGCCAACCGTCGCAGAATGGAAGCATTCCGCTCGCCCCTCACTGCTCCGCCTTCGCCGGCGCCTGCTCCGCATCCTCCGCGAGGCACCGGATCACGAATGCAGTCCAGTCCCTCGGCAAGACCTTGGCGATATCGGCCTTGCGGCGGCATTCGAGTTGCTCGGCTTTTTTGGCGCGGCGCTTTTCGTCGGTGAGCGAGGATTGCCGGATTTTTCGCAACGTGATCGGCGAGCCGTCGGACTCAAATTGCAGTTCGTATTTCTTGCCGTTGGCGGTGGTCGCCGCACAGGAGATGCTGGAGATCGGTGTTTTCGTGATGATGCCGATCTGCTTGCAGGTGCCGGCCGACGGTTCGGCTGACGGCACCGGCAGGCCATCGACCCGCGGCCGGTCCTTGGAATTCAGCAACATCCTGTCGACCTGCAGCTCGTAGACATTGTCCTGGTCGCGCCGGCCGTTTTCGCCCGAGAACGAGATGATGTGGCTGGGGTCCCTGGGATCGTCGAGCACGATGGTAAAATGGGCGCGCCCTTGCTGGCTGTGAAAATAGGCCACCGCCTTGCAGGCGAAATCGCTGCCGGCGATCTTCAGCGTCGTGCACTTGCCCGACATCAGCGCGTACATGTCGATATCGGGCTCTTCGTGCGCGGGCTCGGTCGCGGCAACGGCGATTAGCCGGGGGCCGTCGGGGGGGCCGGCCAACGCCGGCATTGCCGAGATAAAACCTGCAACGGCAAGGAGTTGCCAGCCAAAGCGCATCGTCATGTCCGGTTTGAAGAATAGGCTCGAATAGGCGCCGTTTAGTATCGAATGGAATCGCATGTCGCCAAAACTTTCGGGCGTTTCGATGGAGCCGCCTCGCGGAAAACCGGTTTAAATGGCCAAAAACGACCGCGGCCTTCGCCAGGGGAGCTGGCGAAGGCCGCGTTGGAACACATCGTCGCGCCTAGGTTCGCAACGAGGTGTGGGAGCTCTTCAAGAGAAAACTCAGAACGGCAGCAGCACGTCCATCACCTGCTGGCCGTAGCGCGGCTGCTGGACGTCGGTGATCTGGCCGCGGCCGCCATAGGCGATGCGGGCCTGCGCGATCTTCGAGGAATCGATGGTGTTGTCGCTCTGGATGTCCTCCGGCCGCACGATGCCGGCGACGATCAGCTCGCGTATTTCGAAATTGACGCGGATCTCCTGCTTGCCCTCGACCACGAGATTGCCGTTCGGCAAAATCTGCGTGACGACGGCGGCGACGTTGGTCTGGAGGGTTTCCTGGCGGTTGACCGAGCCCTTGCCGTCGTTGGTGGAAGTGGAATCGGTGGTCAATATGCGGCCCGGCAGCACCTTTTGCGCCTGCACGCCGAGCGTCTTTGCGCCGACGAAATCGGTGATGCCGGAATCTTCCTTTGAGGCGCGGCTGCGCTGGGTCTCGTTGGCGATATTGGCCTTGTCGGTGATGTTGACGGTGACGGTGAGGAGGTCGCCGATCCGCGCCGCGCGCTGGTCCTTGAAGAAGGCGCGGGAGCCGTTGCGCCACAGCGAGTTGGCGTTGTAGGAGGCCTGTTCCGGTTTCGGCATCGGCATCTGCACCGGCTTGTAGCCGGGCTGCGCGGTCGGATTTTCGATCGCCGACAGCTTTGGCTGTTCGCCGATCTGCGACAGCCGGTCGATCGACGGAGCAACCGCTGGCGAGGGCGCCGAGCGCCAGCAGGGCGCCGGACAGGATGAGGCGGTTGATACGGGGAACTGACATTTACATTACTCGGTTTTTGCAGCGACTGAACTGACATTGGCGACGGCGACGGCGACGGGGGCGGCAGGCTCGGCGGCGCCGAGCGTGGAAGAGGTGGCGTCGCTGACCGGCGCGGGGCGCGGGGTGGCGACCGAAATCGAGACCTGGCCGCGGCCGATGACGACGCCGGACACGGTGCGCTTGGATTGCAGGTTGATGACGCTGACGACGTCGCCCTCGGTGCCGTTGTCCAGCGCCTTGCCGCGGATGGTGAGGTAGAGCCCCGGCGTTTCGTAGATCAGGGTGACGTTCTGGTCGCGCTGCACGAGGTCGGGCTTGGCGAGATCGGTGACCCGCAGCGGCTGGCCGGCGCGAAGCTGCTTGCGCGCCTGCATGCCGACGGCGCGGTCGCGGCTGGCGGCGTCGCTGCCGACTTCGGCCTTCGGGCGGCGCTCGACCACCACGTCGGAGGATTTCAGAATTTCGTTGCGTTCGACATTGCGCGTCAGCACCGCGGCTTCGACGGTCTCGATCGCGGTGCCGGTGAAGCGCAGCCTGGTCGGCGCCGCACGGTCTCGTTGGTGATTTCGAAGGTGACGTCGAAGCGGCCGTTGCGCGGCTCGTAGCGCGCGGAGATCGTCTGCAGCTCGCCGGTGTTGGCGGCATCGAGCTGGATATCGCCGGGTCGCGGTCGAAGGTCAGGCTGAGGTTGGCGGCATCGCCAAGGCCGTTCCTGCGTTCCAGCGCGCGCGCGATCTGCGTCTCGATCTCCTTGCCCTCGATCGTGCGCGCCAGCCGCGTCACCGAAATCTCCTTGATGTCGCTGGTGTCGACGCCGATCACCTGATGCGCCCGCAATGCCGCGAGCACCTGGGCGACCGGCAGCGAGCCGGTGGTGCCGAGATCGGGCGCGCGATAGATCGCGATCTGCGCGGCCGAGCCGGCATTGTCGATGACGTCGCCGATCCGCACGAGGTCGCCCGAGACGGTGACGCTGGCGCGCAGCACCGGGGCTGCGATGGCATCGTCGCGGCTCTGGGCTGCGGCCGCAGTCGAGCGAGGCCGCGAGCAGGGCGATGGCGAGGAGGAGCGAGCGGGCGATCATCATCATCTCCTCAGCGGAACAGGGCGGAGGTGGATTGCAGCATCTGGTCGGCGGCGCTGACCACCTTGGCGTTCATCTCGTAGGCGCGCTGGGCCGCGATCAGATCGGACATTTCCGAGACCACTTCGACGTTGGCCTGTTCGAGGTTGCCCTGCTGCATGTCGCCGTAGCCGTCGGCGTTGGCGATGCCGTCCTGCGGCGCGCCGGAGGCCGGCGTGTCCGTGAACAGGTTGTCGCCGATCGGCTGCAGGCCGGCCTTGTTGATGAAGCGCGTCAGGCCGATCTGGCCGACGGTGGTCGGCGTGGTCGATCCCGGCAGCGTCACCGAGACCTGGCCCTGCGCGTTGATGGTGATGCCGGAGGCATTCTGCGGAATCGTGATGGTCGGCTGCACCGGATTGCCCTGCGCGGTGACGACGCGGCCGTGCGCGTCCATCTGGAACGAGCCGTCGCGGGTATAGGCATAGGTGCCGTCCGGCATCTGGATCTTGAAGAAGCCTTCGCCGCGGATCGCGATGTCGAGATCGTTGCCGGTCTGCGACAGCGTGCCCTGGGTCATCAGCCGCGGCGTGCCGACGGTCTTGACGCCGCCGCCGATATCGATGCCGACCGGCAGGATGGTGCCCTGGTCGGAGGCCTGCGCGCCGACGCGGCGGACGTGGTCATAGATCAGGTCCTGGAACGCCGCGCGCTGCTTCTTGTAGCCGGTGGTGCGCAGGTTGGCGATGTTGTTGGAGATCACCTGAACGTTGAGTTCCTGGGCCGCCATTCCGGTCGCTGCGGTGTAAAGAGCGCGCATGGTCTATTCCTTCCTTACGCCGGAACGTCGGCGAGTTTCTCGATGGCGGATTTGTGCAGGTCGCTCTGCTGCTGCAGCATCGTCGCGATCTGGGTGTAGGTGCGCGTCACCTCGATCATGCGGCTCATCTCGGCGACCGAATTGACGTTGGATTTCTCGATGAAGCCCTGGCGGACCTGCGAGGTGGCGTCGGGCTGCGCGGCGGTGCCGCCGTGCTGGCCGAATAAAGGTTGGAGCCTTCCTTCAGCAGCTTCTGCGCATCGGCGAAGCTGACCAGCCGCAGCTTGCCGCGGATCGAGTCGGTACGGCCGATGCCTTCCTGCACGGTGACGTTGCCGTCGGCGGCGATCGTGATGTCATGGTCGGTCGGCTGGAACACGATCGGGCCGGAGGTGCCGAGCACCGGATTGCCGGCCGCGGTGACGAGCTGGCCCTGATTGTTGATCTGCAAGCCGCCGTCGCGGGTGTAGCGCTCGCCGGCCGGGGTCTGCACCACCAGGAAGCCGCCGCCGTCGATCGCGACGTCGAGCGGATTCTTGGTCTGCTCGGTCGCGCCCTGCGCGAAATCGTGGAAGGTGCCGCGGTCCTGCACGAAGCTGACGCGGCGGTCGCTCGCCGACGAAATTGTCTTCATGCGCGCCGGACTTCAGATATTCCTCGAACAGCGAGCTGGTCGGCCTTGAAGCCGGTCGTGTTGACGTTCGCGACGTTGTTGGCGACGACATCCATCTGCCGTTCCAGCATCATCTGCCGCGAAAGTCCGACGAGAAGCGTATTCTCCATCGGTGGTTCTCCCCTTCGAACGATCCGCGCGCAGCCCTCCCAGGCCGCTTTCGGATCTCGCGAACCGTTCAGGCTCTCCCAAGCCCGCGGTTCGCCGACTTACTGAGCGAAAGCCGTGCCAACTCGGAAAATGCTGATTTTTGAAAGGCTTAGATGTTTTGCGGGGCGGGCCGAGGGCGGCAGAAAGGTCTTGTTGACCATGTTTGCCCGGCAATTTTTTCCTAGTTGGCAGGGCAAAAGAAAGGTTCCATTAACCATTATTACCCTAGCGTTGCACGATAGAGAGCGCGTGTGCGCTGGCGGCATTTGTATCGCGTCTTGAAGCCCGGCTGGCGGCAATCGCGTTCGTTCTCAGAGCGGACCGGGCGGGCGATGGCAGACAACGAACAGGCAGAAGGCGCGGCCGAAGGCGCCGACGCCGCGCCGCCGAACAAGGGCAAGCTCAAGCTGATCATCGCCGCGGCGGGTTTCTCGTCATCCTCGGCGGCGGCGCGGGCTGGTTCTTCCTGATGCGCGGCGGTCACGGCGAGGAGACGCATGCCGAGGCGCGCGCCGCGCGAAGCCGCCGTCCTTCGTCGAGGTGCCGGACATGCTGGTCAATCTGGTCGGCGCGCCCGGCGAGCGCGTGCAGTATCTCAAGGTCAAGATCGTGCTCGAGGTCAAGGAAGAGAAGCAGGTCGAGGCGATCAAGCCGTCGATGCCGCGCGTCACCGATATTTTCCAGACCTATCTGCGCGAATTGCGGCCGAGCCGATCTCAACGGCTCGGCCGGACTGTTCCGGCTCAAGGAAGAACTGACCCGGCGGGTCAACGCGGCGGTCTCGCCGAACCAGGTCAGCGCGGTGCTGTTCAAGGAAATCGTCGTTCAGTGACGAGACGGATCTGAGATCATGGCGGGCAACGACGACCAGGTCGACCAGGATGCAATCGCCGCCCAATGGGAAGCCTCGCTGGACTCCGAGGATCCGGCGGAGGCCGCGGAAGCGGCTGCGGCCAATGAACTCTCCGACACGCATGGCGCTGCAATGGGCCGCCATGGTCGAGGACGGCAGCCGCGACTTCGGCGGCGAAGAACTGCGGCGAGCGGGTGCTGTCGCAGGAGGAAATCGACAATCTGCTCGGTTTCACCGTCGGCGACGTCAATCTCGACGACCATTCCGGCATTCGCGCCATCATCGATTCGGCGATGGTGTCCTACGAGCGTCTGCCGATGCTCGAAATCGTGTTCGACCGCCTGGTGCGGCTGATGACCACGAGCCTGCGCAACTTCACCTCCGACAACGTCGAAGTCTCGCTCGACCGCATCACCTCGGTGCGGTTCGGCGACTACATGAATTCGATCCCGCTGCCGGCGGTGCTCTCGCGTGTTCAAGGCCGAGGAGTGGGAAAATTTCGGCCTCGCCACGGTCGATTCCAGCCTGATCTATTCGATGATCGACGTGCTGCTCGGCGGCCGCCGCGGCCAGACCTCGCTGCGCATCGAAGGCCGGCCCTACACCACGATCGAAACCAATCTGGTCAAGCGGCTGGTCGAGGTCGTGCTGGCCGACGCCGAGCAGGCGTTCCGGCCGCTGTCGCCGGTGACCTTCACGATCGACCGGCTGGAAACCAATCCGCGCTTTGCCGCCATCAGCCGGCCCGCCAACGCCGCCATCCTGGTGCGGCTGCGCATCGACATGGAAGACCGCGGCGGCAATATCGAACTGCTGCTGCCCTATGCGACCATCGAGCCGATCCGCAGCGTGCTGCTGCAGATGTTCATGGGCGAGAAATTCGGCCGCGACCCGATCTGGGAAGGCCATTTCGCCACCGAAGTCGCGCAGGCCGAGATTGCGGTCGATGCCGTGCTCTACGAGGCCGATATTCCGCTCAAGCAGCTGATGAAGCTGAAGGTCGGCGACACCCTGCCGCTGGAAATGCGCGCCGACGCGCTGGTCGCGGTGCGCTGCGGCAACGTCACCCTGACCGAAGGGCGGATGGGCCGGGTCGGCGACCGCGTCGCCATTCGCGTCACCAAGCAGCTGCGCAAGCCGAATACCACCTTCGCGATGTTCGAGAAGGCCGACGAGCAAACCAAGTTGATGGAGGCCCAATGAGTCATTCATTCGGAATTGTGATCGAGAGTCTGGTGGCGGTGCTGCTGATGCTCACGATCGGCTATTGCATGCTGCTGAACACCCGGCTGAAGCGGCTGAAGGCGGACGAGCATTCGCTGAAGGCGACGATCGGCGAACTGATCACGGCGACCGAAATCGCCGAGCGCGCCATCGGCGGCCTCAAGCACACCGTGCGCGACGTCAACGAGAATCTCGGCAGCCAGCTGACCGTCGGCGTCGCAGATGTCGCAGCAGCTGAAGAAGCAGCTCGCCGAAGGCGACAACGTGATCCGGCGGCTGTCCAAGATCGCGATCGCCGCGCGGCCCGTCGGCGCGAGCCGGCCGGAGGCCGCGCGCCGAAGGTGTCGGCCGCCAAGGCGGTCGCCGCGGCGGCGCAGGCGTTCTCCGACCGCAGAAGGTCCGATGGCCTCGCCGCATGAAATCCTTCCGTGACATTCGCGTCATTCCGGTCGTGCTGGTCGCGATCTTCGGCCTCGCGGTGCTGAAGGTCGCCGGCCTCGTGATCGATGGCGGCTACGTGTTCGACTACCAGCCGCACTCGACCAAGCAGTCCTGGGCGCAGGAGACCTTCAACTTCCCGGCGCCGGCAACCAGGACCGATCTGACGGCGATCCGACATCACCGGCTCGGTCGAGAAAGCCGAAGGAGGAGGCGCCCAAGCCCGCGGCACCGCGCCCGAAGTGCGCCAAGCCCGACGGCGTGCGTGGTCTACTCCCGAGCAGGTCCAGCGCGGTGTCGCCGTCGGAGCGCGCGATCCTCGAGCGGCTGCAGGCGCGGCGGCAGGAGCTGGAGGCGCGCGCGCGCGAAATCGACATTCGCGAAAGCCTGCTCAAGGCCGCCGAGAAGCGCATCGAGTCGCAGGTCGAGGAAATGAAGGCCGTCGAAGCGCGGATCACGACCGCGACCGGACAGAAGGCCGAAGCCGACGCCGCCCGCTTCAAGGGCATCATCACCATGTATGAGGGCATGAAGCCGAAGGACGCCGCCAAGGTGTTCGACCGGCTCGAAATGTCCGGTGCTGTTCGAGATCGCCTCGCAGATCGCGCCGCGCAAGATGTCCGACATTCTCGGCCTGATGTCGCCGGAAGCGGCCGAGCGGCTGACCGTCGAAATGGCCCGCCGCGCCGGATCGCGACAAGTCCGCCTCCACCGCCGATCTTCCCAAGATCGAGGGCAAGATGCTGCCGCAAAAGCCCAATTAAGCGCGGATATTTAACAAGTCCTTAAACCGGCCAATTCTAAGATTCGAAGACGCGCGGGGCGAGGGTGCTCCGCCGGCGACCGGATCGTTGAACTGAAAGACAGTTTTGGAATGGCGCGAACGGCTGCCGCTGGATTCTGGTCGCTGGGCCGCGCATTGCGCGCGGACGGCCCGGCGTTGCCTCGGCCGGCCGTCGCCGCTGTCCGTCGTCCTGGTGCTGGCCGGCTTGACGCTGTCGTTGCCCTGCCGGGCTCAGGCAGCGGATCCGGTCAAGGGCGAGGCGACGTTTTCGGCGGCCGGCGGCTACGCCCGGCTGGTGCTCAAGCTCGCCGAGGATGTCGACTCCGAAGTGACCACGGCCGGCTCGATCATCGTGATCCGGTTCAAGCGCCCGGTCGATATTCCGGTCGACAAACTGTCCGACGCGGTGCCCGACTATGTCGGCTCGGCGCGGCGCGATCCCGACGGCACGGCGATCCGGCTGTCGCTGGCGCGCCGGGTGACCATCAACACCATGACCGCCGGCGAGCGGATCTTCGTCGATTTCCTGCCCGACAGCTGGAGCGGCCCGCCGCCGGCCTGCCGGCCGAAGTGATCCGCGAACTGTCCGAGCGCGCGCGCGTCGCCGAGCGCGCGCTGCGCCTGCAGCGCGCGGCCGCGGACGCCGAAGAAGCGGCCGCCGATCCGGGTCCGCGCCTCGGTGCAGCCGACCTTCGTGCGCTTCGTGTTCGAAATGCCCGACGGCGTCGGCGTCTCGTCGGTGCTGAACGACCAGAAGCTGACGCTGCTGTTCAACGCCGTGCTGACCTTCGATCTGGCGGACGCCAAGGTGGCGGCGCCGCCGAACGTCGCCTCGATCAACCAGAAGATCGATGGCGACTCCTCCGCGGTCGAGATCACGCTGATCGGCGATGTCGACGTCCACTCCTTCCGCGAGGACAAGAACTACATCGTCGACGTCGCCTTCCAGCAGGCCGGACAAGCCCGCCGGCGCCGAGTCGCCGGCCGCGATTGCGGCGCATGCCCCGGCCGCCGCACGCGCTCCGGCGCCGGCCAAGCCGGTGGCCGACGAGGCCGGCCGCTCACGACGAGCCGCCCAGGGCGTCATGCCGCCGCGACAGCCTGCGCAGCTCGCGCCGCTGACGTCGGAGACGTATTGCCGAAGCAGGCCAAGATCGAGATCAAGCCCGAACGGCAGCCGCCGACGCCCGCGCCGAATGCCGCAGCGGCGAAGATGGCCGCCGGTCGCCGAGAAACATCACCGGCGCGCCGAGAACGCGCCGCCCGAGAAAGCTCCGCCTGCACGCCGAAGATGCGCCGGCTCGCACGAGACGCCGAAAGCGCGAGCCCCACGCCGGCGGAGAAGCCGGCCGCCGCAAGCGAGGCTGCGAAACTCGCGCCCGCGGTTCCGGAAATGCCGGCTCACGCGACGGCGGCGCCGTCGAAGATGTCGCCCGCCGCCTCCGCGCCGCGCCCGAAATCCGGCGCCGGCAACGCGGTCGCCGTCGACGCGCGGCGCGACAGCGACGGCCTGCGCGTGACGTTTTCCTTTGCGCGCGGCGACGCCGGCGGCGCTGTTTCGCCGCGCCGACACCGTGTGGCTGGTGTTCGATTCGACCAAGCCGATCGACGTCGAGCCGATCCGCAGCCAAGGGCGGCGCGATCATCGCCGACGTCAGCCGGCTGCCGCTGGACAAGGGCCAGGCGATCCGCATTCGCCTCAACCGCCCGCAGATGCCGTCGCTGACCGGCGACGATCAGCTCGACCGGCGCGAGCTGGACGCTGACCTTCGCCGACACGATGCAAACGCCGACGCAGCCGCTGATGGCGATCCGCAACATCACCGATCCCGCGCTCGCCAATGTCACCGTGCCGCTGGCCAAGCCCGGCCGTCCTGCATCGGCTGGTCGATCCCGACGCCGGCGACACGCTCATGGTGGTCACGGCGCCGCCGCCGGTCCGCGGCTTCATCAAGCGGCAGGATTTCGTCGAGCTGTCGCTGCTGGAATCGATCCACGGCGTGGCGGTTCATCCGAACTCCGACGACGTCACCGCCGAGGTCGGCGGCCGACAAGGTCATCCTCGGCCGGCCCGGGCGGCCTGACGCTGTCGTCGGCCGACGTCGCGGCCGAACGCGCCACCGCCGGCGGTCCGGCCGATGTTCGACGTCGACGAATGGCGCAAGAACCGCGAGGAAAACTTTCTGCCGCGCGCAGGACGACGCTGATCGACGGCCGCGGCCGCCGCCGAGCCCGATCAGCGCACGCCGGCGCGGATCGACCTCGCCGGTTTCTACATGGCGCGCGGGATGTATCCGGAAGCCAAGGGCGTGCCAATCTGATCTCGTGCTCGCCGACGCCAAGCCGGGCACCGAGGAGCCGGTCGCGCTGATCATGCATGCGGTCGCCAGCATCCTGATGGGCCGGCCGGAGCGCGGCGCTGAAGGACCTCGCCAATCCGGCGATCGGAAACAGCTACGATTCGCAGCTGTGGAAGGCGCTGGCCTATGCGCGCCAGGGCAAATGGGCGGATGCGCGGGAGAAATTCAAGAACGTCGAATTCGCCATCACCGCGCTGCCGATCGACCTGCAGCGCATCGTGATCGCGGACGCGATGCGGGCCTCGCTCGAGGTCAAGGATTATTCCGGCGCCTCGCAACCGCCGCAGCGATCTCGAAGTGATCGGCGTGCCGCCGGAGATGAAGCCTGCGATCGCGGTGCTGCGCGGCCGGCTCGCCGAGGCGCTCGGACACGACAAGGACGCGCTGGACGACTACCGGTTCGCCGCCAACTCCGCCGACCGGCCGGCGGCGGCCGAAGCCAAGCTGCTCGAGATCGCGCTGCGGCAGAAGCGCGACGAAATCAGCCAGGCCGAGGCCCTGCGCGAACTCGAGACGCTGTCGGTGATCTGGCGCGGCGACGGCATCGAGGTGAAGACGCTGCAGATGATGGCGCGGATCTATGCCGATACCGGCCGCTACGGCGAATCGTTCGCCGCGGCGCGGACCGCGACCAGGCTGCAGCCCAATTCCGAAGTGTCGCGGCAAGGCCAGGACGCGGCGTCGGCGCTGTTTGCGCAACTCTTTCTCAGCCCGAAGGGCGACGACCTGCCGCCGGTCGATGCGCTCGGCATGTTCTACGAATACCGCGAACTGACGCCGATCGGCCGGCGCGGCGACGAGATGATCCGCCGGCTGGCGGATCGGCTGGTCGCGGTCGATCTGCTCGACCAGGCCAGCGAACTGCTGCAGTACCAGGTCGACAAGCGGCTGGAGGGCGCCGCGCGCGCGCAGGTCGCGGCGCGGCTTGCGATGGTCTATCTGACCAACCGCAAGCCGGATCGCGCGATCGCCGCGCTTCGCACCACCCGCATCGCCGATCTCTCCGGCGAATTGCGGCAGCAGCGGCTGCTGCTGGAGGCGCGCGCGCAGAGCGACGTCGGCCGCCACGATCTCGCGCTCGACATCATCTCCAATATCACCGGCCGCGAAGCGATCCGGCTGCGCTCCGACATCTACTGGGCGTCGCGGCACTGGCGCGAGGCCTCCGAACAGATCGAATTGTATTACGCCGATCGCTGGCGCGACTTCAAACCGCTCGAACGCGGTGGAGAAGGGCGACGTGATCCGCGCGGTGGTCGGATACGCGCTGGCCGAGGACGCCATCGGCCTGGCGCGCTTCCGCGAGAAATACGCGCCGTTGATGAGCGGCGAGGCCGACCGGCCGCGTTCGAGACCGCGAGCAAGCCGGCCGCCGCCAGCAGCGCCGAATTCGCCCAGATCGCCAAGATGGCGGCCAGCGTCGATACGCTCGACGGCTTCCTGCGCGAAATGAAGACCCGCTTCCCGGACGCCACCGCGCGCGCGATGCTGCCGCCGGAAGCCAGGGCCGATCCGGTCCCCACCGGCTCGCTGCCGGCGATCGTCGGCGTGCGGCAGGTCGGCGTGGTTAGATAGCGCTTCGTCCTCCCGGCAGCCTAACCGCATCACGATCCTGCAACGGCCGTGGCTTGCTGGGGCACTGAACTGCGCGCCAAGCCCCATCCCTTGATCAATGCATAGACGGCGGGAATCACGACCAGCGTCAGCACGGTGGATGAGATCATCCCCCCGATCATCGGCACCGCGATGCGTTGCATGACCTCCGAGCCGGTGCCGGTGCTCCACATGATCGGAAGCAACCCGGCCATGATCGCGACCACCGTCATCATTTTTGGTCGCACGCGTTCGACCGCACCAAGCATGATCGCCTGATGCAGGTCGGTCCGGGTAAAGGGCGTGCCGTCGGCGGACCGCCTGGCCTGCAATTCCGCCATGGCGTGATCCAGATAGATCAGCATGATGACGCCGGTCTCCGCTGCCACGCCCGCCAGCGCGATGAAGCCGACGGCGACCGCGACCGAGAAGTTGAAGCCGAGCCACCACATCAGCCACAGGCCGCCGACCAGCGAGAACGGCAGTGAGAGCATGACGATCAGCGTCTCGGTCAGGCGACGGAAGTTGAGGTACAGCAACAAAAATATGATCAGCAGCGTGACCGGAATTACGATTTTCAATTTCGCCTTGGCGCGTTCGAGATATTCGAACTGACCGCTCCACACCACATAGGAGCCCAGCGAGAATTGCACATTGGCTGCAACGGCCGCCTTGGCATCGGCGACGTAACCGCCGAGGTCGCGATCCCTGATATCGACAAAGATATAGACAGCCAGCTGGCCGTTCTCGGTGCGGATCGTGGTCGGGCCGCGCGTCAGCTTGATCGCCGCGACCTCGCCCAGCGGGACCGTGCCGCCCGCGGGCATGGCGACCAGGACTTCCCGCGCAATCGACTGCGGATCGCTTCTGAGATCACGCGGATAGCGCAGGTTGACGCCGTAGCGTTCGCGGCCCTCAACCGTGGTGGTGATGGTTTCGCCGCCGAGCGCGGACGAGATCGTATCCTGGACATCGCTGACCATAAGGCCGTAGCGGGCCAGCGCATCGCGGTCCGGGACGACGTCAAGATAATAGCCGCCGATCACCCGCTCCGCGTAGGCACTGGAGGTACCGGGCACGGTCTTGACCACGGCCTCGATCTGCCTAGCCAGCCGATCGAGTTCATTGAGATCGGTGCCCAGCACCTTGATGCCGACCGGCGTGCGGATGCCGGTCGCCAGCATGTCGGTCCGGGCCTTGATCGGCATGGTCCAGGCGTTGGAGACGCCGGGAAACTGCAAGGCCTTGTCGAGTTCGGCGATCAATCCATCGACCGTCAGTCCGGCGCGCCATTGCTCCCGGGGCTTTAGATTGACGACGGTCTCGAACATCTCGGTTGGCGCCGGATCGGTCGCGGTCTCGGCGCGTCCCGCCTTGCCGTACACCGACGCGACCTCGGGAAAGGTCTTGATGATCTTGTTCTGAGTCTGGAGAAGTTCGGCCGTCTTGGTCACGGAAATGCCGGGCAGGGTGGTCGGCATATACATCAGCGTGCCTTCGTTCAGGCTTGGCATGAACTCGGTGCCGAGTTGAAGCGCCGGCCAGATGCTGATCCCGAGGACGATCAGCGCCACGGCGATAGTGAGTGTCTTGGCCTTCAACACCGCCCTGATCAATGGCCGATACACCCAGATCAGAAAGCGGTTGATCGGGTTCTTGTGCTCGGCAACGATCTTGCCGCGCACGAACAAGACCATCAAAGCCGGGACCAGCGTCACCGACAGGATCGCCGCCGCCGCCATGGAAAACGTCTTGGTGAAGGCGAGCGGGCTGAACAGCCGTCCTTCCTGGGCCTCCATGGTGAAGATCGGCAGGAACGACACCGTGATGATCAAAAGGCTGAAAAACAACGCCGGGCCGACCTCACTTGCCGCCTCGATCAGCACGTCGATACGCGGTTTGCCTGGAGGAGCCCGTTCCAGATGTTTATGCGCATTTTCGATCATGACGATGGCCGCATCGATCATCGCGCCGATCGCGATTGCGATGCCGCCAAGACTCATGATGTTGGAGCCGAGACCCAGCGCTTTCATGGCCGCAAAGGCCATCAGGATGCCGACCGGCAGCATCAGGATGGCGACCAGCGCGCTACGGACATGCAACAGGAAGACGATGCAGACGAGGGCGACGACGATGCTCTCTTCCGTCAGCGTCTTTTTCAAGGTCTCGATCGCGTCATGGATCAGATTCGAGCGATCGTACACCGGAATGATCTCGACCCCCTTGGGCAGGCTGGGGGCCATCTCGGCAAACCGCGCCTTCACGTTGTCGATGACATCGAGCGCATTCTGACCGAAGCGCTGCAGCGCGATGCCGCTGGCCACTTCGCCTTCGCCATTGAGTTCGGTGATGCCTCGCCTTTCGTCGGGTCCGAGTTCGACCCGCGCCACGTCTTTCAAAAGCACGGGCGTGCCGTTGTCGACCTTCAGCACGACGTTCGACAGATCGGCGATGCTCTTGAGGTAACCGCGCCCGCGCACGATGAACTCGAACTCCGAGAGTTCGACGGTGCGGCCGCCGACGTCCATGTTGCTGCCGCGGATGACGTCACGCACCTTGGACAGGGGAATATCGAGCGAGCGCAGCCGGCCGGGATCGACCACGACGTTATATTGCTTGACGAAACCGCCGACGCTGGCGACCTCGGCCACGCCTTCCGCCTTGGCGATGCCGTAGCGGACGTTCCAGTCCTGCAGCGAGCGCAGATCGGCCAGCGACATGTTGCTGGACTGAATGGCGTATTGATAGACCCAGCCGACGCCGGTCGCATCCGGACCCAAGGTCGGCGTCACGCCGTTCGGCAGCTTGCGCGCCGCCGCGTTGAGATATTCGAGCACGCGCGAGCGCGCCCAATAAATATCCGTCCCGTCCTCGAAAATGATGTAGACGAAAGATACGCCGAAGAACGAGAAGCCGCGCACCACTTTGGATTTTGGCACCGTCAGCATCGCTGTCGTCAAGGGATAGGTGACCTGATCTTCGATGACCTGCGGGGCCTGCCCCTTGTACTCGGTGTAGACGATGACCTGGGTGTCGGAGAGATCGGGAATGGCGTCGAGCGGGAGATGCTTGAGCGCGTACAATCCCGCCGCCACCGCAAATACCGTGCCGATCAGGATCAGCATCAGATTGCGGGCCGACCAGCCGATGAGACGCGCGATCATTGGGAGTTGTCTCCGCTCGCGAGGCCTTGCAGCGCCGCCTTCAGATTGCTTTCGGCATCGATCAGGAAGTTTGCCGTGACGACCACCTTGTCGTCCTCGCTGAGCCCTTCCGTGATTTCGACGCGGCCATCGCCGCGCCGCCCAAGCTTGACCGCGCGGGGCTCAAAACGCCCGTCGCCCTTGTCGAGCAGGACAAGCTGTCGTTGCCCGCTGTCGATGACCGCGCTGCTGGATACCGTCAGCACCGGGTTCGCCGAGCCGGTCGCGATTTCGACGTCGGCGTACATGTCCGGCCGCAACAGGCCGTCAGGATTGGCCAATTCGATGCGAACGCGCGCGGTCCGCGTCTGCGCATTCATGTGCGGGTAGATCAGCGCGATTTCGCCGGTAAAACTCCGATCCGGATAGGCGCGCGGCCGCACCGAAGCCTTCTGTCCGATCGCGATCATGCCGAGGTCACGCTCGGCGATGTCGGCGATCGCCCAGACGGCCTCGTGGTCTGCGATGCGAAACAGCACGGCGCCGGGCGCGGCCCGCATTCCGTTGACCGCGGTTCGTTCCAGTATCTCGCCGTCCTGCGGGGCAAGCCATGGTACGGACAGCGACATTTCGCCGGTGCGCTCGATTTCACCGATCGCCTGCTCGGACATGCCGAGATTTTCCAGCCGTCGTCTCGCACCCTTGATGGCCTGGCTCGTGATGCCGCTGCCGGCTTTTGCGCCGAACACCGAAACATATTCCGCGGCGGCACTCGCCAGCGCTGGGCTGTAGACCCGCATCAGCGGTTGGCCCTTGTGAACGTGCTGGCCGGTGGTGACGTTCTCCACCTGCTCGATAAAGCCTTCGAACCGGAACGAGACGATCGACACCCGGCGCTCGTCGAGTTGGATGGTTGCCGGCACGCGGATCGGCTGGTTCAGCAGGCGGCGTTCGACCTGCTCGGAGCGTACGCCCGCCTTCTGCAGCTTGCCGGTGCTGATCTTGACGGATCCCTCGTCCGCATCCTCATCGTCATAGACGGGGATATAATCCATCCCCATCGAATCCTGTTTGGGTGTCGGAGACGTATCCGGCAGACCCATCGGGTTGCGGTAGTATTTTGGCTTGCGCGGATTGGGTACGTCCGCCGCCGTAGGCGTGTTTTCCGACAGATCGACGCGGCTAACCACTCGCTTGCCGAAGCCAGGCTTGATGGCCTGATCGACCAGTTGCGATGCGTAACCCCTGACTTCAGAACTCGAGATAGCAATCGCGGCCAGCAACCCTATGCCGGCCGACGCGACCAATCCGGCGCGACGGATATTGAATATCGACATCGTCTGTACCTGTTTTTCCTTTGTTTTCCACGATCGACGTGGCGGCGCCTGTCATGCGACAGGCGTCGGCGTGCTTCGAACGCAGGCGATGCGAACGAAGCCGGCGCTTAGGCGCCAACAAGGAAAATCAGGTTCGGGGAGGTCGCGCGAGCGGCGAGGGGGTCAAGCCCGCCAGTTGTGGAACGCTTAGGAAGGTCGTTCGCAACTTGATCGTGGCAGGTATAGCAACGGTGCCGACCGCAGGAGGCATGGCCTGAAAGCACAGCGACAGGCAGGCGGCCATGAACGGACACGCCTTGTCGGATGACGACTTGCCCGGATGACACGGCATACCATCCATGCCGTCCGCCATGTCGACGGCGGACAGCGCTTGCGCCGATCGATCCATGCCTTTCATTGTCGCAGCATAGAGCGGCGACACGGTGAGCCCGATGGCCACCATGATCGCGAGCACTTTTCTGAGAAGAAATGACATATTCACCTTGGAACAGTCTCACATGGTAACCGGCCTGCAAAGCCCCTTGCCGGTCGGCAGGATCACAATTGCGCCAGATAGTTGACGGGCCGGCCAGTCCGCAACTGGAGCGGCGGGATCGTGCCTGACCTGCTCGTCCTCTCGACCGATGCACGACGACGCGACAACCTGCCGATAACAACAGCCGCCGGGGATGACGCCGTCACCATGAGCAAGCCCATCAAGACCGAAGCCGAACTCATTGCGATGGCGGCAGCCGAATTGAAGGTTCACGCCGTTGTCCCGATGGCATCGTCAATCCGTCGCGATGCTGGTGCAGATCGGCGATCACCTCGGCAAGCAGTACGACGTGAAGGGGTGAGGGGGCGACACGAGCATAGGTGGCGTGAGCCTGCACTTGCCGCGGCCTCGCTGTTCCCAGCCAATCAGCTCGTGATGGATCAGGCGCTGCTCACGCGGCCTTTTCGGCTCGGTCGAATCAGCACTTCTGCCGAAATGCCAAGGCGCTCATGCAAACGCCGGATCATCCCCACCGACAGCCCTCGTTTTCTGTTCAATACCTCGGCGATGCGGGTGCGCGTACCAATGATCTCTTCCAGATCCCGCCGGGTGAGCCCTTGCTGCTCCATGCGGAATTTGATCGCCTCGATGGGATCAGGCGGGTCCATCGGATAATGCTCGGTTTCATAGGCGTCGATGAGTGTTGCGAGCACATCGAGACGGTCGCCCTCTCGGGTTCCCGACTTCGCGCCCCACAGGCGTTCAACCTCTTTGAGCGTGGCCTCATAATCCCGCTTCGTTCGGATCGGCTTTACCTCACCCGCCATGTCGCACCTCTTTCACGTCGATCTTGTCGTAGTCCTTGTGAGTGCCGATCCACTTGATCCACACGATTCCTTTATCGAAGTCGGTCGCCACGACCAAACGGTAGTCGTTCCCTTTAATATTAAACACGATCCGATCGGCCGAAACGATGCTGGCGGTTGCGTAGCTGCGCTTCACGTCCGCTGCGCTGGACCACCGCGCCTTTTTGACTTCGTCGAACCAGGCGTCCAAGGCGGCCAGCGCCGTTATGCGCCCAATCTGGGCGCAAGCCACCGCTTCAGGCCTGCCGCTGCTGCGGCGCTTCGGCAACGCCCGGATTTTCCGTTTCCGCAAAGCCTGCTCGCAATACTTCTTCGCGCTTGTGACGCAGATGCGCGCGCAGGATATGCGCCAGTCCCAATCCGTCGCGCCGACGCAGCGCGTTCAGGATCGCCTCGTGCTCCTGCACCGCCAGCGCCCAGCGCGGCGGCGTCATCGGGGTCACATAGCGGGCGCGGCGGATGCGGGCGGTCACCGATTCATAGAGCCCTGAGAGCACCGGGTTGCCGGCGGCGGTGACGATGGCTTCGTGGATGGCGCGGTTGCAGCGGTAGTACTGCAGCAGATCGTTGTCCTGGTAGTGCTGCGCCATCGCGGCGTGGGTGGCGCCGACGGCGGCGATCTCCGCATCGGTGATGCGTTCGCAGGCGAGTTCGCCGGCCAGCGCCTCTAATCCCTGGCAGACCTCGAACAGGTCGCGCATGTCCTTGTCGGTCAGCTTGGCCGCGCGCGAGCCACGGTTGGGCAGCAGTTGGACGAGGCCTTCGGCGGCGAGCACCTTGAGCGCCTCGCGCAGCGGCGTGCGCGAGATTTGCAGTTTCTCGCAGAGGTCGCGCTCGGGAATCCGCGCGCCCGGCGGAATTTCGCCGTCGAGCAGCATCGCGCGGACGCGGCCCACGACCTCCTCATGCAGCATGATTCCGCCGATCCCTAGTTTTGAATGCAAAATAGCTAATAACATCCGAAATTCGAAAGTTCCAGCTTGATAAACCCGATTTTTGCATTCAAAATCCTGAAAACTAAAAATGGGAGGCGTGGGAATGAACGAGCAACTGGCCGAGCGGGAGGATCTCCTCTTCACGCTCGACGACGGCATCGGCCGGATCGTCTTCAATCGCCCGCAGGCCAGGAACGCCTTCACCTTCGAAATGTATGAGCGCCTCGCCGAGATCTGCGATCGGGCCAACGAAGACCGCGCCATCAAGGTTCTCGTGCTGCGCGGCGCCGGCGACAAGGCCTTCGCCGCGGGCACCGATATCAACCAGTTCCGCGCGTTCGAGACCCCGCAGGACGGGATCGACTATGAGCGTCGCATCGATCGCGTGCTGACCACGCTCGAACAATGCCGGGTGCCGACCATCGCTGCGATCACGGGCGCCTGCACCGGCGGCGGAGCGGCCATCGCGGCGTGCTGCGACCTGCGCATCGGCACCGCCAACACCAAAATCGGATTTCCGATTGCGCGGACGCTCGGCAACTGCCTGTCGATGTCGAATATCGGCCGTCTTGTGGCACTGATCGGCCCGGCGCGGGTGAAAGACCTGATCTTCACGGCGCGGCTCGTCGAGGCGGAGGAGGCGGCTTCGGTCGGCCTGCTCACCGAGATCGTCGACGATCTGGTGGCGCTCGACCAGCGCGCCGATGAAGTTGCGCGGCTTGTCGCCAGCCACGCGCCGCTGACGCTCAGCGCCACCAAGCACGCGGTGGCGCGATTGCAAAAGCGGCTTGCCAAGGACGAAGGCGATGATCTGATCCGGATGTGTTACATGAGCCGCGATTTCCGCGAAGGCCTCGATGCGTTTCTCACCAAGCGCGCGCCGCAATGGCGCGGCGAGTAGGAGGGCGCATGTTGACCCGCAACGACAACAGCCGCGCCCGCGCTCCGGGACCGCTTGCCGGCCTCAAGGTGGTCGATCTCACCCATGTGATGGCAGGCCCGACCTGCACGCTGATGCTGGCCGATATGGGCGCCGACGTCATCAAGATCGAAAAATCGCCGAACGGCGATGACACCCGGCATTCGATCCCGCCGAAGATCGGCGACGAGGCCGCCTCCTTCCTGATGATGAACCGCAACAAGCGCGGCATCGTGCTCGACCTGAAGACGGCCGGCGGCAAGGCGGTGCTGCGGCGGCTGATCGCCGGCGCCGACGTGCTGGTGGAGAATTTCGCGCCCGGCGCGATGGAGCGGCTCGGCTTCGGCTACGAGGATCTGCACCAGGATTTTCCGGCGCTGATCTATTGTTCGCTGTCGGGCTTCGGCCGCACCGGTCCCTACAAGCATCGCCGCGGCTTCGATCTGGTCGCGCAGGCGATGAGCGGCATCATGAGTTTTACCGGCGAACGTCCGGACGGACCGCCGGTGAAATGCGGACCGCCGCTGTCGGATATCACCGCAGGGATTCTGGCCAGCATGGGCATCCTCGCCGCCTACACGCACCGGCTGAAGACCGGCGAAGGCCAGTGGGTCGAGACCTCGCTCTATGAGGCGGCGCTGGTGCAGACCTATTGGCAGTCGACGATTGCGCTCGCAACCAACGTGGCGCCGCACGCCATGGGCTCGGCGCATCCGTTGAACGCGCCATACCAGGCCTTCGAGGCGTCCGACGGCTGGCTCGTGGTCGGCGGCGCCAACAAGAAACACTGGCTGTTGATGCTGGAGGCGCTCGGCGCGCCGGAACTGGCATCCGATCCGCGCTTCGTGAACGGCTCCGACCGCATGGCGCATCTGAAGGAACTCGAAGCAGTCTTGAGCGGCATTTTCGCACCCGGACGCGGGCGCATTGGCTGGCGGCGCTCGACGAGAAGGGCGTGCCCTGCGGTCCCGTTCACGACATGCTGGAGGCGCTCGCCGATCCGCAGACGCTGGCGCGCGAGATGGTGGTCGAGGTCGAGCATTCCAGAATCGGACCGGTCAAGACCATCGGGCTTCCCGTCAAGTTCTCGGCGACGCCGGGCAAGGTGCGCACGGGCGCGCCGGTTTACGGCGAGCACACCCGCGAAGTGCTGCGCGAATACGGGTTCGACGACAAGCAGATCGAGGCGCTCGAAAGCGAAGGCGCAGTCGTTGCCGCCGCCGTCAGCCGCAAGGAAGGCCAGCAGGTCGCCTGATCGACAGTTTGAATACGCTGACACAAAAAAAATGAGACGGGGGAAAACATGAGCATCACGTCAAGACTTCTGCTGTCGACCGCCGCGATCCTGTTCGCTGGCGCGGCGCCGGCGCACGCCGCCTGGCAGCCGCAGAAGCCGATCGAGTTCGTGGCAACCGCAGGGCCGGGCGGCGGCACCGACAATCTGGCCCGCGCGGTGCAGAGCATCGTCACCAAATACAAGCTGACCGACCAGCCGGTGGTGGTCGTCAACAAGGCCGGCGGCAGCGGCGCGGAAGGTTACGTCTACGGCAAGGTCTCGGCCGGCGATCCCTACAAGGTGATCTTCGGCACCTCGAACGCCTGGCAGCAGCCGCTGGTGTCCAAGGTCGCGTTCAACTACACCGATCTGACGCCGATCGCGGCGATGGCGCAGGACGAGTTCCTGCTCTGGGTGAAACAGGACGCGCCCTACAAGACCGCAGGCGACTTTCTCAAGGCGGCGGCCTCAGGCGATTTCAAGATGGGCGGCGCGCAGTCGAAGGATACCGACGAGGTGCTGACGCGCATGATCGAGAAGGCCGCGCACGTCAAGTTCACCTACATTCCCTTCAAGAGCGGCGCCGAGGCCGCGGTGCAGCTGGCCGGCGGCCACATCGATTCCCACGTCAACAATCCCAGCGAAAGCCTCGGACAGTGGCGCGGCGGCACGCAGCGTCCGCTCTGCGCCTTCAGCCCGAAGCGGTTGCCGGCAAGGACCGAAGATCACCGCGACCGAAGGCTGGAGCGACATTCCGACCTGCGTCGAGCAGGGCCTCGCCATCTCGCAGTACGAGCAACCGCGCACGGTATGGCTGCCCGGCAAGGTCAGCGCCGATCAGGCCGCGTTCTATCAGGACCTCATGAAGAAGGTTCAGGCGACGCCGGAGTGGAAGGACTACATCGAGAAGACCTCGCAGGTCGACACCTTCCTCACCGGCGAAGCGTTCGACAAGTTCATCAAAGAGGATCTCGAACATCTGCGGCAGGTTGCAGCCGAGCAGGGCTGGTTGATCAAGTGAACCGGCTGGGGCGCGGCGGGAGGCATCGATGATATCGCGACGGGTGCTCGAGATTTCGACGGCGGCGCTGACCGGGAGTTTCGGTCTCGCGGTCGCCGTCTCGAGCATCGACAACGGCATCGGCTGGTCCACGGCCGGCGTCGATTGCCGGTACGTTTCCCTTCCTCACCGGCGATCATCATCGTGCTCGGCAGCCTCTACAATCTTGGACGCGGCGCGCTGGCGGGGACCGCCGTGGCGGTCTCGCGCGCCGACCTGCGCCGCGTGGCGGCGTTGTTCGTTCCCGGCCGCGATCTTTATCGGCGTCATCCCGGCGATCGGGATCTATCTCGCTTCGGCGGGCTATATGTTCGCGCGTACTGGCGCTGCCGAAACATCAGTCGCTGCTCCGCTCGCTCGTCATCGCCGCCATCGACGCCGGTTGCGCTCTACGTCGTGTTCGAGCGCCTGTTCCAGGTGACGCTGCCGCACGGCGCGCTCGCCGCCGCGTTCGGCTTCTGACGGGGGCGGCGATGGAAAATCTCGATCTGCTGCTGCACGGCTTCACCATCGCGAGTCACGCTGCCGCATCTGGTGCTGATGGTGATCGGCGTGCTGCTCGGCATTCTGGTCGGCGTGTTGCCGGGCCTCGGCGCGCCGAACGGCGTATCGCTGCTGTTGCCGCTGACCTTCGGCATGCAGCCGGTCTCGGCGATCATCCTGCTGTCCAGCATGTATTGGGGCGCGCTGTTCGGCGGCTCGGTGACGTCGATCCTGTTCAACATTCCCGGCGAGCCGTCATCGGTCGCGACCACGTTTGACGGCTATCCGATGGCGCGCGACGGCCGGCCGACGACGGCGCTCGCCACCGCGTTCGGATCGGCGGCGTTCGGCGCGCTGGTCGGCGTGATCCTGATTACCTTCCTCGCCTCATGGGTCGCGACAGGTGGCGCTGGCGTTCGGACCGGCGGAATATTTCGCGGTCTACTTCCTGGCCTTCGCGAGCTTCGTCGGCATGGGCGGTGCGGCGCCGATCAAGACCGTCGTCGCGCTGGCGATCGGCTTTGCCATCGCCGCGATCGGCATCGATACCGTGTCCGGCAGCGTGCGGCTCACCATGGGCATCGATGAACTGGTGAAGGGCGTGAGCTTCGTCGTCGCCGTGATGGGCCTGTTCGGCATCGGCGAGCTTTTGATCGCGGTCGAGGAGGAATTTCACGCCCGCGCGGTGTCGTCGAAGATCGAGTGGCGGGAAGTCTTTCGCGCGCTCGGCCGTCTGCCATGGCACGGCATCGCGTTGCTGCGCAGCGCGGCGATCGGCTGCTGGATGGGGATCACGCCGGGCGGCCCGACCGCGGCATCGTTCATGAGCTACGGCATCGCCAAGCGTTTCTCGAGCCGCGGCCGATACTTCGGCACCGGCGAGGTCGAAGGCATCATCGCACCGGAGACCGCCGATCATGCCGCCGGCACCAGTGCGCTGCTGCCGATGCTGTCGCTCGGCATTCCCGGTTCGGCGACCGCCGCCGTCATGATGGGCGGCCTGATGATCTGGGGCCTCAATCCCGGGCCGATGCTGTTCATCGACCAAAAGGATTTTGTGTGGGGCCTGATCGCCTCGATGTATGTCGGCAACATCGTCGCCGTGATGCTGGTGCTGCTCACCGTTCCCGTGTTCGCGGCCCTGATGCGGATCCCCTTCGTCATCATCGCGCCGCTGATCGTGATCATCTGCGCAGTCGGGCGCCTATTCGGTCTCGAACTCCTATCTCGACGTGCTGCTGATGCTCGGCTTCGGCGTCGTCGGCTACCTCTTCAAGAAACTGTCCTATCCGCTAGCGCCGCTGGTTCTGGCGATCGTGATCGGCGACAAGGCCGAGGATGCGTTCCGGCAATCGATGCTGATGTCGAAGGGCTCGCTCGGGATTTTCTTCGCCAACCGGCTGGTGACCAGCCTTGTCGTCGGCGGCATGGCGCTGCTGCTGCTTCCGCTGGTTCTTGCAGGTCGTGCGCATGCTGCGCGGGACCGTGCCCGATCGAGCCAAGCCTTTCGAGTCAGACTCCGAGGAGATACGGATCATATGAACGCTCAAGGCAACAGCCTCCCGATCATCGCGCTCGCGATGGGCGATCCTGCCGGCATCAGCCCGGAACTGACCGCAAAGCTCGACAGCCCTCGATGAGGTCCGCGCCTGCGCGCGTGTCGTCGTGATCGGCGACCGCCGTGTCTTCGACGAGGGCGCGCGTATCGCCGGCGTCACGGCCGATCTCGGCAATGTGGCGCCGGATGCCGATCCGCGGTCGATCAACGCCGGCGCGGTGTTCATGGATCTTGCCAATCTCGATCCGGCCACGGTCGAACGGGGTGTGGCCAATGAGGCCGGCGGCGCGTTTGCGCTGGCCAATTATCGGCGCGCCCTGACGCTGGCGCGCGACGGCAAGGCCGATGCCGTGTGCTTCACGCCCTTCAACAAGAAGGCGATGCGGCTGGCGCGTTCCGGTTACGACGACGAGATCGCGTTCTCTGCCGAAGTGGTCGGGCTGCGCACGCCGGCCAGCGAATTCAACGTGCTCGACAGGATCTGGAACGCGCGCGTCACCTCGCATATCGCGCTCAAGGACGTGTCGTCGCAATTGAGCGTCGAGCGGATCACCCGGGCACTGAAGCTGACCGATGCCTGCATGCGCCGGGCCGGTTTCGACAAGCCGCGCATCGCGATCGCCGGGCTCAATCCGCATGCCGGCGACGGCGGCAATTTCGGCCGCGAGGAGATCGACGTCATCGCTCCTGCCGTCATGGCGGGCAAGGCGAAGCTGGCATCGCCGCGGAAGGCCCGTTTCCGGCCGATACCGTGTTCCTGCGCGTCAAAAATGGCGCCTTCGACGCGGTGCTGACGATGTATCACGACCAGGGCCAGATCGCGATGAAGCTGATGGGGTTCGACCGCGGCGTCACCCTGCTGGGCGGTTTTCCGTTTCCGATCTGCACGCCGGCGCACGGCACCGCCTATGACATCGCAGGCCAGGGCAGCGCCTCGATCGGCGCTACCCGCGCGGCGGTGTTGCTGGCGGCCGAGATGGCCAACGCGCAGCGGGCGTAGCGCCGCTCTCGTTATGAGGCGCTATCAGCCCCGCAACCCGCGAGGGCGAAGAGCGGCACAATCGCCTCACTGAACTCCCGCCAGTTTTGTAAGGGCTTCCTCCACCTCCTTGAGGTACTTCAGGCGCTTCTGCCTCTGAGCTTCTTCCGGCGGATGGATGTAGCGACGGCCGATGAAGGTAAACAACAGCGCCACGAAGAAGCACACCAGGGTCAACAGGCCGCGCGTGAGAACCACTTCCGGGTCGTCGCTAATGGTCTTCGATAGCGGCGTCAGCAGCACATCGAACTTGGCGATGGCGAAGCCCGAGATCAGGGCTGAAACCCCCTTCGCGTAGTCGGAGAATTGTTTCTTTTCTCCTTCATCGAGCGGGGTGATGACGATCCCGAAAAGCCAGCCCAGGCTGGCGCCGCTTAGACAGAACAGGACCTGCAGAACTGGATTTGGTCCATGCCCCGCGAAATAAAGGCACGTGACAAATGCCAGGCTCCCGAGAATGTAGCCGGATGTAACTTTCGCAGATTCCAAAGTCATCGTGTGATCCCCCTATACGCGGTCAGATTTTGAAAATCGCCACGGGCGGGCGCGATCGAAGATAGGGGAAGGAATGACAGGACACAACTTAGGATTACACGGCGCGTTCAAGTCCTGTTGAGCTGAATGCGCCGCAACGCCGGTCCAACTCGGCCGGCAAGCGCTATGATATCAGGGGGCGGAAGAATGGTTGGATGGTTTGCGCGGGCATCAGCCCCGCAGCCCCTTGGCCAATGCCGCAACAAACCGGTCGGCATCGGCTTCGTCGTTGTAGACGTGGGGGGAGATGCGCATGCGGCCGAGCCGCGCCGCGACGTGGATGCCGTCGGCGGCAAGTTGCTCGGTTAGTCCCGCCGGCATCCCGTCCTTGAAGCCAAGGCTCAGGATATGCGGCGCCCTCAAGTGACGCGCCGGCATGCTGACGCCGATGCCTTGCAGGCCGTCCGCGATCCGGTCCGTCAACATGCCAAGACGCTGCGCGACGGCGGCCGTCCCCCATTCATTCATCATTTCAATGCCGATCGACGCCATCTCCATCGAAATGAAATGATCGCGTTCGCCCATGTCGAAGCGCCGCGCATTGTCGACGTAACGAATGTCCGAGAAATAAACGTCGTTCTCGGCGCGGACGTTGCGGCGCGCGGCCGCCGTCTGCTCGAGCGGAACACCGTTCTGATGGCGCCTGGCGACGTAGAGAAAAGCCCTGCCGTAGGGGCCGAGCAGCCATTTGTAGGTTGGGAAAATCACAAAGTCCGGATCTAGCTGTTTGACGTCCATCGTCAGCACGCCGGCGCTTTGCGTTGCGTCGACCAGAAAGACGGCGCCTTGCCGCCGCAGCGCCGCAGTTATCTTGTCAAGGTCGAGCATCCCGCCATCCGACCAGTGCACCGATGAGATCGATGCCAGCCCCACCGGCGGCGCGCCGGATCGTTCGATGGCTGCGAGAACCGCCGACGTCCAGTCGCCATCATCAGGCTGACGGACCGTCTCGACGGCAAAACCCTGTGCGGCGGCCCGGGTCTGCCATTCCAGCACCGGCGAGGAATGATCGTTTTCCAGAACGATTACGCGCGCGCCGCGGGCGATCGTCACGAGTTTCGCGGCGGTCGCCACGCCGTAACTGATCGAGGGGATCAGCGCGATGCCGGCGGGATCCGCGTTGATCAGCCGGGCCGCGGCCGCCCGCGCGCGCTCATGCTGTTCGTTTGCGAATGAAGCGGCGAGGGTCCAGGGGGTACCTTTGCGGCCCACAGCCGCACGGCCCGCTTCAAGCGTTCGTAGCGGTAACGGACTGTAGGAGGCCGAATTCAAATAGCAGATATCGCGCGGTATCTCGAACAGCTCGCGTTGCGACGGCAGCATCTGGGACTCTCTGTTGTAATATGCTTTTGATAACCTATCCGGGCCGCGCCAGCCACAGAGGCCGCCGGTTGGCTGTCCTGCGTGCTGCGCGGCGGCGGTTCGTTCGGGATTGGAGTTGAGGCAAGGCTTGTTTTGGGGGCAGTCCATGAAGCTCAGACGTCGACAATTCATCACGCTGGCAGCGAGCGCTGCCGTGTTGCCGGCGGTGTCGCTGCGTCGCGCGCTGGCGCAACCGCTGCCCAATCCCGCCAGCGTGTCTGCGCCGACGGCCTCCGAGCGCGCGGCGATGGCGCGGCTCGCGCATGCATTCATGGAGAAATATGACGTTCCCGCGCTTTCGTTCGCCGTCGGTTACGCCGGAGAAATCGTCCACCGCGACGCCTTCGGACTGGCCGACCGCGAACGCAACGAGGCGATCACGCCGATGCATCTGTTTCGCATCGCCAGCGTCAGCAAGACGATCACCTCGACGACGATCTTCGGGCTGATCGAGCAGGGCCGTCTCAAACTGGCCGACAAGGTGTTTGGCCCGGGCGGCATCCTGGGCACGGATTATGGCCGCCCGCCCTACAATCCCGGGGTGAACGAAATCACCCTCGGGCAATTGCTGACCCATACCGGCGGCGGCTGGACCAATGATTCGCGCGATCCGATGTTCACCCATCCGAGGATGGACCAGGCGGAGCTGATCAGCTGGACCTTGAGCAATCGCCCGCTCGATAATCCGCCCGGCCAACACTATGCCTATTCCAACTTCGGCTATTGCGTGGTCGGGCGGGTGATCGAGAAAATCACCGGCCAGCCCTATGCCGACCATGTAAAGGCCGATGTGCTTAGCCGCAGCGGCGTCACTGACATGATGATATCGGGCAATACGCTCGAGCAGCGCCAGCGCGACGAGGTCAAGTATTACGGCCAGGGCGAAAATCCCTACGACATGAACGTGACCCGGATGGATTCACATGGCGGATGGCTGGCGCGGCCCGCTGAAATCGTGAAGTTCATGATGCATGTCGACGGCTTCGCCAAGCCGCCCAACATTCTCAAGGCTCAGACGATCCAGACCATGACGACCGGCTCGACCGCCAATCCCGATTACGCCAAGGGCTGGGCGGTGAACAAATCCGGCAATTGGTGGCACAGCGGCAGTCTGCCCGGCACGACGACGGTGGCGGTGCGCACGCATAGCGGATTCTGCTGGGCGGCCTTCACCAATGCCAGCCGCCACAATTCGCAGATCGACGGCGATCTCGACGCGCTGAACTGGGACATGGTCGGCAAGGTCGAACATTGGCATGCGTAGGCTGCAGCGTTTTGCGAACGCACTCAAAGGATGTTGTTTTTCGTGCGTCGAAAGCGCCAGCGTGGTGGATCGCAGGGAACCGGCTTGGCGAGGCCGGCAAAACCCCGTGTAATATCGGGTTCCATCTGCCATTCCACGCGACATTGACATGGCGCAATGTGCGAACCTTTTTGCCGGTGCGACGTACCTATGATCATCACCGCACGCATAGGGCTGTCGCATGACTTCTTTCCATCCCACGAAAATCGAGCAATTCGCGTTCGAGGCGAAGCTCAACCGGTTTTTCGGGGAAAACGTCTACGACAGGGTGTTTCTTGGATTTCGAAATCGTCGAGGTTGTCGACGACGAGCTGCGGGCATGGTCGCCGTCGGAACATTGTGCCGCGGTGATCGATCTCCACTATTCAAGGAAGGTTGCGTGGCTCGCGCAAACCTTGTTCAACCGGCCGGTGCGGCAGGTCCGCGTGCTTGCCCGCGGCATGAGCCATAATAGCAGCGAACAACCGGTCTGACCGCTCCGGTTCCATCACCGGAACGCGCGAGCGGCGGCATTACGCGGTGTTGCCGGCGTCAATCGTCATCACGGTGCCGGTGATGTTGCTGCCGCCGTCGCCGAGCAGATATTCCACCATGCGGGCGACATCGTCAGGGGCGGCGAGGCGGCGCAATGCGCTGCGGCCGGCGATACGCTTGCGCTGCTCCTCGGCCAGATCCTGCGTTAGTTCGGTATCGATGAAGCCCGGGGCGATCGCGTTCACGGTGATCCCGAGCTTGCCCACCTCGCGCGCCAGCGAGCGGGTAAAGCCGGTCGCCGCCGCCTTGGTCGCGCCGTAGACCGACAGGCCGTTGTAACCCGTCGTCGCTATGATCGAGGACATGTTGACGATGCGGCCGGCGCCGTCGGCCATCATCTGGCGCACGACATATTTCGTGAGGATCATCGGCGAGAGAATGTTGAGGCCGACCAAAGCCTCGATCTCGCTGTTGTGCATGGTCGCCAGCAGTCCCTCGGTGCCGATGCCGGCATTGTTGACGAGGCCATAGATCGCGCCGAACTCGTCGCGCAGGCCTTTGACGAAGGCGGGGATGGCGCCGGTTGCGCTGAGGTCGAACGCCCTGCAGTGAATAGCGCCGGCGCCGGCATTGCCGATGGCCTCGCTCAACTCGTCGCTCTCGCGCCGCGCCACCGCGATGACATTGTAGCCGGCCGCGGCCAGCCGTTTCGCGATGGCAAGGCCGATGCCGCGGCTGCCGCCGGTGACCAGAACGTTACGCATCGTTGCGCGCCAGCTTTCCCGCCGCGGTGATATCGAGCGACGGGACAAAGCGGATCACCGCGGGCACCTTGTGCGCGGCGAGCTGGGCCCTGCAATCAGCCAGAATTTTGGCGCGGATCTCGTCGTTGTTGCCCGAGCTGCAGCCATCGGCCAGAACGACATCGGCGACCACGATGGCGCCGGTGATCGGACTGCGGCGCGATTTGGCGCGCGACATCCGCACTTCCGCATTGGCGTTGATGACGGCTTCGATCTCTTCGGGGTGCACTTTCAGGCCGCCGATATTGATGATGCCGCCGCGGCGGCCGACGAAGTGATAGCGGTCGCCGCGCAACTCGACCATGTCGCCGGTATCGACGAAGCCTTCGCTGTCGGTAAGCACGGCTGCGTGCCGGCCGACATAGCCATGCGCGGTGCGCGTCGAGCGGATCCGCAGCGAGCCGTCCTCGACTTTCATGTCGACGCCGGCGCTTCCGTTGCCGACCATATCGGCCGGAAAGCCTTCGCGGCCGTCATTGACGGCAAAGCCGACGCCGGCCTCGGTCGAGGCATAGGCGTGACCGATCGAGGCCTTTGGATAGGCCCGGCTCAAACCATCGAGCACGGCCTGGTCGGCGATCTCGCCGGACAGCCGAACATAGGACGGGGAAAAGCTGGAGGCCGATCCGCTCATCAGCAGCTTGCGCCAGTGCGACGGCGTTCCGGAGATATGGGTGACGCCCGTTCTGTTGAGGCGCGCAACGTGATCGGCGATAGGCTCTTCCGGCTGCGACAGCACCATCGAGCCGCCGCCGATGATGGCGCGCAGGAAGATCTGGAGCCCGCCATAGCGGCGGATGTCATAGAAGGTCGCCCAGACCGGCGGGGTGCCGCGGGCAGGACCGTCGGCGACGATCGCTCCGGTCAGGCCTTCCAGGGTGTGGCGGACGATCTTTGGCACGCCCGAGGTGCCCGATGTCAGCATCAGCCACTCGGTCGCGCGTTCGGTTCGTGTGGGCTGCGCCGGACGCGCCGGCAGACCGGCGGGGACGATCAGGTCGATCCCGACAGCGCCCGGGAGGGCCGGCTGGTCGGTGACGACCGCGTCGATTTCCGCATCCTGCACCAGCGACTGGATGTGATCGGTGCTGACGTCGGGCGGGCACAGCAGCATTCGCCGGGCGACGCCATCGAGCTCGATCATCGCGAGCGCGGAGATCAGTTGATCGGAGACTTTAACCAGCACCGAGCGGCCGGAGAGTTCGCCGAGATGGCCACCGAGGCAAGTCAGTTCGTTGCTGAGCGACACCACCTGTCGCGCATCCGAAATCGTCCGGACCTTCAGGTCGCGGCCGAGATAATCGCGGAGCGCGAAGATTTCACGCGGGGACATTTTCGTACGCGCTGATGAAGTCGCCGATCGTGAGCGGAAATGCCGCGTCATCCGCCAGCGTGAACGGGTCGACGCCGAGATCGTCTTCGAGACGCGCCACCAGGATGGCAAAACCGAGCGAATCGAATCCGGTCTCATGAAGCGACAGCTCGTCGTGCAGCGGCGGCAACGTCACCTGCTGCTCGGCGGCGATCTGCTGCATTGCGGCCATGATCCTTAACCTTACCGACATGGATTCTTTTGCCTTCTCTTTGAAGTGTGAGAGGACATCATAGAATGCAGCGCCGCCTTTCGCCGATCTTTTGTGTTCATTGGTAAACATGGTCCTCGCCGCAAAGCCCCGGATTCGCGAGATATCGGACGCCGATCTGGAGGCGGTCGGCGACCTGCTGACCCGCGGGTTCGCGTACCGGCCGCGTGACTACTGGATGCGCGGCCTGCAACGCCAGGCCAGCCGCCCGGTTCCGCCGGACGTGCCGCGCTACGGCTATATGCTCGAAAACGAGGGCGTGCCGGTCGGCTGCCTGCTGCTGATCTTTGCGAGCCGGACCATCGACGGCCAGACCGTGACCCGCTGCAACGTGTCGAGCTGGTATGTCGATCCGGCGTTCCGGAACTACGCGGCGCTGTTTGCCTCGATGGCTCAGAAGCGCAAGGACGTCACCTACCTCAACGTCACGCCGGCCACCCACACCTGGCCGATCCTGGAAGCGCAGGGATACGAAGCCTATTGCCGCGGCCGGTATTTTTCCGTGCCCATCCTGTCCGGCGGCGGACGCGGTATGCGGGTCGAGGCGGTCCGCGCGGATACCAAAGCGGTCGAGGGCCTTCCGGATACGGATCTGGAAATGCTACGGCGGCACGCCGAGTATGGCTGCCTCAGCCTGGTCTGCCATACCGGCGAGGGCGCATTGCCGTTCATCTTCTTTCCGCTGCGCAAGCGCCGCGGGATCATTCCGGTGCCGGCGATGCTGCTCGGTTACTGCAACAGCATCGCAGATTTTGTTCGCTGCGCCGGCGCCCTCGGGCGCTATCTGCTGCGCCATGGGTCGCCCGTGGTCGTCATGGATGCGAACGGTCCCGTGGCCGGGCTGAGGGGCCTCTATCGCGAGCCGCAGGGCCGCAAATACTTCAAGGGACCGCATCGCCCAGTCCTCGGCGACCTCGCCGATACCGAGCTGGCGATTTTTGGCATGTGATCCGGCTACAGCCGCAGCGCGCCGCTCATCAGATGAGCGTAAGCCTCGGCATCGATCGGACGATAGAAGCCTGAGTTCACGTCGAGGAAGAACAACGGGTCCTGCACGCGCTTGGGGTCGAACCCGTCGCGAACCAGTTCGTGCTTTTTCTGCTTGAAGGTTTCGGTCGAGTTCAGTGTCGCGCAGATGCGGACAAGGACGGGGCAGGCGTAAGCCGGCAAATGGCGCGACAGGTGATTGCGCAATTCGGCGAGGTCGAAATTTTCGCCACTCACGATCGCCACCATGCCCGCGCGGCCGTCGGCGCCCGGAAGCGTTACGCCATAGGTCGCCGCATCGACGACGCCGGGACATTGCACAACGGCCTCGTTGACTTCGGAGGTCGCGACATTTTCGCCCTTCCAGCGAAAGGTGTCGCCGAGCCGGTCGACGAAGCGGAAATAGCCGCCGTCGTCGCGCGTCATCAGGTCGCCGGTGCGGAACCAGGCATCGCCGGGCGCGAGCACGTTGCGCAAAATCTTCTTTTCGGTCTCGCCGGCGTCGGTATAGCCCTCAAAGCGGCCGCCGGCGTCATTTGCCGTCCCAATCCGTCCCATCGCTTCACCGGCTTCGCCACGCGCGCAGGGAATACATAGTCCGTCGGCGCCGCGAAGCGGTGTGCCCAACTCGGCATCGACGCGGATGATCGCCGCCGGGAAACGATGCGCCAGGAACGCCGGGATCCGGCCGATCGCGCCGGGTTTGCCCTCGACATTGTAGAGCGAGAAATTGCCCTCGGTCGCCGCGTAGAATTCGAGGATCTGCGGAATATTGAACCTTGCCTGAAATTCTTCCCAGATGTCGCCGCGCAATCCGTTGCCGCAGGCCAGCCGCAGCCGGTGGCGCGTTCGGTTCGGACGGCGGCGCCTTCAGCAGATAGCGGCAGAGCTCGCCGATATACTGGAACAGCGTGCAATCGTGACGCACGATGTCACGCCAGAAACGCTCGATCGAGAATTTTTCGGCGAGAAAGACGGAAGCGCCGGCGGCAAGCATGCTGCAGGGCGCGACGATGCCGCCGACGCTGTGGCAGAGCGGCAGGCAATTATACAGGCGGTCGTCGGGCGCGGCGTTGGTCAGTCCGGCAAACCAGCCGCCCCAGTTCAGGATGCGCCGATGGCTGATGCTGGCGGCCTTGGGCAGGCCTGTCGTGCCTGACGTGTAGATCAGCAGGGCGCGATCGTTGATGGTGGTGCCGCGCCGTTCAGCGGATGACAATGGCGCATCGTCCACGTTCCCGAGCGCGGCATCGATACTCGATTCGCGGTGACGTCACCGTGACAGCCAGATCTTCGGCTTGCGTTTCAGGTGCGGGATGGCGGTTTCGAAGACACCGACAATATCTTTGGCGAGGATGATGTGATCCGCATCCGCGACATTGAGACAATGCGCCAGCGATTGCCCGACCAGTTTGGGGTTGATGAGCGCGGCGACGCCGCCGACTTTGGTTATCCCGAGCCAGGCTGCAATGTGTCGGGGCCACCCGGTATCAACAGGCTGACGGTATCGCCAGGTGAGATTCCCGCCGATAACGCCCAGCGCGCATAGCGGTTGATCCGGGCCGCCAGATCCCGGTAATTCAAGGTCAGCGTATTCGATAGCAGCGCCGGCCGGTCCGGCTGCCGCACCGACCAGTCTTCGACGATGTCGGCAAACAGGCGATGCGGATCGGCCTCGATGCGCGAGGTGAGCTCAATCGCCTTCAGCCAGCTTTTGGCGGCGGATGGCCTGCCGGCAAGCTGTGCGGGATTTGTCGCGTGATCGATGACGCCGGTGTTCATGGCCCACTATGCGCTGGCTTTCCGCGATATCTATACGGCGGTCCGTCCGCCGAGGTGTTAACCGGCAGAGTTAAAACTCCTTTCAAATGCAAATGGGATGGGCAGGATTTTGATCATTTGATCGGCAATCGAATAGATATCGATGGGTTCGCGGCGTCGGCTGGGCGGGAATTTTACCACGATGCCGGGAATGCGGTGCGGCACTGCCGGATTCCTGCGATATCGGCCTCGGTTAAAACGACGAGAGGCCGCGATGATCAGCAAGCGAACGTTCCTTCATTCCGCAGCATGCGCCGGGATATCGCTGCTCGGTGTCAATGTGGCGAGGGCCGCGCGCGCCGATCTGGTCTACCCGACCCGTCAGGTCAAATGGGTTGTCCCGTACGCGGCGGGAGGTGCTACCGACGTGCTGTCGCGGCTGGTCTGCCAGCATCTGACCGAGCGGCTGGGCCAGCCCTTCGTGGTCGAGAACAAGCCCGGCGCCGGCAGCAATATCGGCACCCAGTCCGTCATCACATCGCCGGCGGACGGCTATACGCTGCTGCTGACCAGCACGGCCAACGCCATCAACGCCTCGTTCGATCCGTCGCTGCCGTATGATTTCACCAAGGGCATCGCGCCGGTCGCAGGCGTCGCCCGCATTCCGCTGGTGCTCGTGGTCAGCAACGATCTTCCCGTGCACAGCGTTGCGGATTTCATCGCCTACGCCAAGGCCAATCCGGGCAAGCTCAGCGTCGCGTCTTCCGGCATCGGCACCTCGCTGCATCTGTCCGGCGAACTGTTCAAGGCGATGGCTGGCGTCGACTTCATCCATGTGCCGTACCGCGGATCGGCGCCGGGCCTCACCGACCTGATGTCCGGCCAGATCCAGGGCATGTTCGACAACGTCACGTCCTCGTTCGAACTGGTCCGGTCGGGAAAAATTCGCGCGCTTGGCGTGACGACAAAGGAGCGGTCGGAAACCCTGCCTGACGTGCCGCCGATCAGCGATACCTTGCCGGGCTATGAAACCGCCTCGTTCTACGGCGTCGGCGCGCCCCACGACACGCCGCCGCCAATCGTCGAACTGCTCAACAAGGAAATCAATGCGGCGCTGGCCGATCCCGCCATCAAGGCGCGGCTCGGCGAACTCGGCGCCATTCCCATCGAAGGCAACGCCAACCAGTTCGGCGCCATGCTCGTCGTCGAAACCGAGCGCTGGCGCAAGGTCGTCGAATTGTCGGGGCACAAGTAACGCTCAGCCCTGATATTCGAGCACGTGCAGGCCGGCGTTCTAGTCGCTCGCATAGATCAGTCCATCGCGCGTGACGTAGATATCGGCGGTTTTGGCGGCGAGCGCGACGGATCGATCATTTTGGCCGGCGGCGGCAGCCAGAAGGTCAGCTCCGCTGGCGCAAATTGATTTCTGAACCAGACGGCAACCGGCAGAGCGCGGCGTCGATGCGGGTTCAGTTTGAAATCAAACACTTCGTGTGAAGAATTTACACACCGCCGTCGTTCATCGGAGTATTTATTCACGTATTCCCTCTGTGAAGGGAGGTGACACCGGCATCACGTCAGGTGCGCCGAGCGCATCTGCGCACATCGCCACATCGGCACACATCGCCAAGAGTCTTTGACTTGGATCAAAACGAACGGGACCAGCCCGGGCGAGCCGTTCCCGCGCAATGCCTGACTACGATCTTATCAAGCGAAGTAATGAGGAGATTTTGGCCGACGCCCGGCCGCATGTTTCAGCACAAATGTTTCAGCACACAGGAGAAGACATCATGATTATCAATCTTTCCTATGATGCAGCAGGTCTAGCGGCACCGCAAAGCTTCAGAGACGGCATGCAAGCCGCAGCCGATATGCTCGATGCTCACATCATCGACAATATCACCGTGAACATTGCGGTAAGCTATGGAACATTCAACGGCGCTGCATTGCCTAACCAGAACACGTCCGAAGGCAACATCGGACCTGGCGGGGACGGCGTTGGCATTACCGAAAGCTACGCCAACCTTCTGAATTTGCTGACGACCCATGAGACTTCGGCGGCCGATATCACGGCGGTCGATTCGTTACCGTCGACATTGGCGATGAGCTTCCTGATCGGAACGGCGCAGGGCAAGGCGCTCGGCGTGACCAGCGCAACCGATCCGACAATCGATGGCCAGGTCGGGATGGGAACAAACTTTACCGGAGACGTTCTTTTTGCAGGGGCAATCCACGAGCTTACCCACGCCATGGGCCGGATCGCCGGTACCAGCCTGGATCTGTTCAGATTTAACGAAGATAATTCGCTAAATCGCGTGTTCGGCGGAGCAATCCCCGCGACGGCGGCGTATTTTTCGATCGACGGCGGCGCGACCAAGCTGGCCGATTTCGGCATCAACTCAGACCCCGGCGACTTTCTCAACGGTGGCGTGCAGGGGACGGACCCGCTGAACGAAACAGTCGGTGGACGCGGCATGACCGCTGTCGATATGACGATGATGGATGTTCTCGGCTTCCACGTCGCCAACGCCGCGCCGACGGTGGCGGCACTGACAGCCACGACCAACGAGGATGCGCCCGGCTTCAGTAAAGATCTGCTGACCGGTGCTTCCGATCCCGACGGTGACTCGATCTCGATCGCGGATCTCGCCACCTCCGTCACGACCGCGGACGGCCGGTCGCTTACGCTTGGTACCGACTACACGCTGTCCGGCTCCACGATCGCGCTGACGGCGCAAGGCTTCGCACAGTTCGAAAGCCTCGGCGAGGGCTCAACCGATCAGGTTGTAATCGGTTATAACGTTGAAGACTTTCTCGGCGCGGACACCCACAACGCACTTACTCTCACCGTCGACGGCGTGAACGACGCTCCCGTGCTCGCAGCCGACGCGGGCTCGCCGCATCCACTGACGGAACTTGCCGGAGTGACGAATTCGGCCAGCCTGGACCAGGTGTCCGGTGCGCTGTCGTTCACCGATGTCGATATCGGCGATACCCACAGCGCGGCCGCCAGCCTGCATTCCCTCGTGTGGTCCGCCGGCAGTGCGCCCAGTGCGGCCCAAACCGCCTTCGCCAGCGCCATGTCTGACTCGATTACGCTCGACGGCACGACCGGATCGCTCGGCTGGAATTTCAGCCTGGCGGACGCGAATGTGGACTTCCTTGCGGCAGGTGAAACGCTCACGGCGATGTACGACGTCACCGTTACCGACAATCATTTCGCCAGTTCGACCCAGGAGGTCACCGTCGTCTTCACCGGAACCAATGACACACCGGTGGTCGATCCCGGAAGCTCTGTCCTGGCGAATTCGACCAGCGAACTGCCGAACGTGACCAACAGTTCGGCCGTCAATTCGACCTCCGGCGTCGTTGCCTTCTCCGATCCCGATCTCACTGACCGGCCCACCGCTACAATCAATGCCGCGGGCGAGACCGTGACGTGGCAGGATGCGACGCATGACTTCACGTCCGAACTGACGCCGATGCAGATTTCGCTGTTCGAGGCCGCGGTTTCGATCAGCGCCGAGGCGGGCAATACCAACACCGGCAACATCGACTGGAGCTACGATATCGTCGACAAGAACCTCGACTTCCTGGGCGGTGGCGAAAGCCTCAGGGTCACCGTGCCGGTTGTCATCGATGACCACCATGGTGGGGTCATCAGCCAGGACATCGTGGTGACGATCAATGGGGCCAACGACAATCCGATCGCAGCCCCCGACAGCAACGGCACGGCCAAGAACTCGATCCTTTCGGTCTCAGCCCTCGATGGCGTGCTGGCGAACGACACCGATCCCGATGCCCACGACCAGGGCCATCTGTTCGTCGGTGCCGTCGATGGCTCGCCGGCGAATGTCGGCCAGGTCGTAGCCGGCACCTACGGCTCGGTGGATATCAACGCCGACGGCAGTTATGTCTATACCGCCAACAAGGGCGGCCTGCCGTCGCAAATCGTGCCTCAAGACACCTTCACCTATACGGTCGCCGACGGCCACGGCGGGACCGATACCTCGACCCTGAGCATCATCGTGACCAATCCGGGGGTCGATTATTTGGCTGGCGCCAACACGACGCTCAACGGCAACAATGGCAAGGAGGTGCTGGACGGCTCCGCCGGGCACGACGTGCTGCTCGGCGGCAATGGCCCCGATGTCCTGGTCGGCGGCGTCATGGATACGATGACCGGCGGCAACGGTCCGGACACCTTCCTGTTCCGGCCGAATTTCGGCGCCAACGTCATCACTGATTTCGACGTCCACACTGACGCCATTCAGCTCGACAAGTCGATCTTTTCCAGCGTGGCGGATCTGCTGGGCCACACCACGGATACGGTTGGCGGTGCGGTCATCAACGATGCGCATGGCGATACGATCACGCTGGCAAATGTAACGCTTGCCCAGTTGCAGACCCACCAGAATGATTTCCATCTGGTGTGAGCCTGTGATCGGCATCTGCGGCGCTTGATCGCGCGTGCCAGCTGTGAACCAGTACGGTCTCATCAGGCGAGGCGAAAATTTGCCTCGCCTGATGCGTTACCCCCCGTAGCTCTGCACCAGGCTGCCCGCCACCAGCGACCAGCCGTCGACCAGCACGAAGAAGATCAGCTTGAACGGCAGCGACACCACGACCGGCGGCAGCATCATCATGCCCATCGACATCAGGACCGATGCGACCACGAGGTCGATGATCAGGAAGGGCAGGAACAGCAAGAAGCCGATCTCGAAGGCGCGCTTCAGTTCGGAGATCATGAAGGCCGGCACCAGGATCCGCAGCGACATCTCTTCGGGCGTCGCCGGCGGCGGTTCGCCGGACAGATCCATGAACAGTTTCAGGTCCTTCTCGCGGACGTTCTTCTGCATGAAGCCGCGCAGCGGCACCGACGCCTTCTGCAGCGCTTCCTCGACGCCGATCTGGTTGGCGACCAAGGGCTTGATGCCGTCGTCATAGGATTTCTGCAGCACCGGCCCCATCACGAACGCGGTCAGGAACATCGCCAGCGCGATGATCACGGAGTTCGGCGGCGCGGTCGCGGTGCCCAGTGCGGTGCGCAGCAGCGACAGCACCACCACGATGCGCGTGAACGACGTCATCATGATCAGGATCGACGGCGCGATCGAGAGCACCGTCAGCAGCGCGATCAGCTGGATCGCGCGCTCGGTGACGCCGCCATTGCCCTGGCCGAGATTGATGCTGATATCCTGCGCGAACGCCGGCTCGATCAGCGATCCGGCGGCGGCTATCAGTCGGCAAAAAATAAAACTCTACGCGGGGCTTTCGCCGATCTCACGAAGGTGACTTTGGACGGCCCAGCAAGGACGCCATCTCGTCTTCGAGATTTTCAAAGCCGCTCTTCTGCGGAGCGGGCGCAGGCGCCGGGACCTCGCTGCGCGCCGGGCGGGCCGGGCGGCGGCTCGGGGGCGACCGGCGGCGCAACGGTGTCGCCGGCCGGCCGGCGCAGGGCGGCTTCCAGCCGCTGCGCCATCTCGGCGAGATTCTGGTCGGCGCTGGACTGTCGCGGGGGTGCCGGAGGGGGTGGCGGCGGAGGTGCTGCGGCGCGTTCGGGCGCGCGCACCGGCGGCGGCGCTTTCGGCGGCTCGCTCGCGCGCTGCGGCCGCGGCATCACCGGTTCGGTGCGGGTCAGACGCGGCGGAGCCGGATCGGCGCGCAGCTCGGCCCTCGGTTCCGGACGGCTAGCCATCGGTTCCGGCGCAAAGCCGGCCATCGGATCGCGGCGTTCCGGCATTGGACGGCGGCGCCGGGCGGCGGACCTCGTCGGCGAAGGAGGGGCGGCCGGGCGCGGCGGCGGCTCCGGCATTTGCGGCTCGGCATGATCGAACATGTCGGTCCGGGAACGCTTCGCCATCGTTCCAGGCGGCGTCCGGCAGTGGCGCAATCCGGGGCGGCTGCTCGGCGCCGCCGACCGCAGGCCGCGGCGACATCTGATCCCGTCCGGGGATCGCGCGCACGATATTGGGTTCCACCACGATGTCGCTCGGACCGCCGATCATCAGCAGATGTTCGACATTGTCGCGCCGTACCAGCACCAGACGCCGGCGGCCGTCGACGGCGGCGGCGTCGATCACGGCGAGCCGCGGCATCCGTCCGCGATTGGGGTTGGCGCCGAGGCGGTTGGTGGCGAAGCGGCGAACCAGCCATGCGGCGACGCCGATCAGCGCCAGAACGGCGATGAATGCGAAGAGGAATGTCAGTGTCTGCATATTGTCCCCGGCCATCGGGCCGTCCTCACATGGCTCATATCGACAGAGTGCGGACTGCGCGATGCCGGCAAATCACGCCTGAGATCAGCCTTATTTCTTAATGCCCCACGGCAAAAGTTGCCGCACGTTAATTAATAGACCAAGAATCGCTTGATCCAAAACGACTTCTGAGCACGCACCCCGCATTGGCTTTTGCTGGTTAACGCAGCTTTCGTGGCGAAAATGCGCTCGCTTTGCTGCCGGATGACCGTCGCGCGCCACTGTTGGCGGGTTGTCCCGCGATTTTAACCAGCCGTTAACCATACACCGGGCAAATTCTGCCTACCTCGAGCGATGGCCCCAGAGGTTAACGGGAGCGCCGCCCATGCCCATCAACGATCTTCCGATCCTGTCGGCGCTGCGCACCAAGATGCAGTGGCACCAGGAGCGCCAGCGGGTGCTCGCCGAAAACATCTCCAATTCCGATACGCCGAACTTCAAGCCGCGCGACCTGGTCGAGCCGAAGTTCGACAGCAAGGGCACTCCGGTCGGCGGCGGGATGGGCTCGCTGGCGATGATGCGCACCTCGGCCAGCCATCTGGCGGTGTCCGGCGGCGGGCAAACCTTCGACGGGGATCACGGCAGGAGCGGGTTCCAGACCCGGCCCGCCGGCAACGCCGTCAATCTCGAGGACCAGATGCTGAAGGTCTCCGCCAACCAGATGGACTACGCGGCGGCCACCTCGCTCTACAGCAAGAGCCTCGCATCTGCTGAAGACCGCGATCGGCAAGGGCTGAGCATGCATGAAGGCGGAGGACCCTACGCATGGCTGACGATAGCAGTGATTTCGCCCGCTCGATGGGCATTGCGACCTCCGGCCTGCGCGCGCAGGCCGGGCGGATGCGGGTGATCTCGGAAAATATCGCCAACGCGGATTCGACGGCGCCAACCGCGGGCGGCGATCCCTATCGCCGCAAGGTGCCGACCTTTTCCTCGACGCTCGACCGCACGCTGGATGCCAAGGTCGTGCCGCTCGGCAAGGTCCGGCCCGACCAGTCGGCGTTTCGCGTCAAATACGAGCCGAGCAATCCGGCGGCCGACGCCGCCGGCAACGTCAAATATCCCAACGTCAATCCGCTGATCGAAATGACCGACATGCGCGACGCCCAGCGATCCTACGAGGCCAACCTCAACATCATCAGCGCCACGCGCCGGATGATTCAACGCACGCTCGACATCCTCAAGGCCTGAACAGGAATTTTAGCAAATGGCTACACCGACAGTCGCTGCCAACGCCTATGCCAGCCTCGCCCGCATGATGGAATCCGGCGGCGCGGAGAAGGGCGGCCAGACCTCGGGCGGCCAGTCCTTCTCGGCGCTGCTCAAGGACGCCGTCGGCAGCGTGCTCGAGGCCGGCAAGAAGTCCGACGCCCAGACCATGGCGATGACCTCGGGCAAGGCCAACGTCATGGACGTGGTGACGGCGGTGGCGGAAACCGACGTCGCGGTCTCGACGCTGGTCTCGGTGCGCGACCGCGTCATCCAGTCCTACGAAGACATCATGAAGATGCCGATCTGAAGATGGCGAATGGCGAGTCAGCGAATAGCGAATAGAGAAAACAGTGAAGATCGATGCTCCACTCGCTATTCGCCACTCGCCATTCGCCCGTTTTTTCGCGCACCTCGGAATGACGAAACAAGTGAAACTGAAAGAGTTGAAATGACCGGTGCTGAAACCCTCGACGTGGCACGCGATGCGATCTGGACCATCGTCGTGGTGTCGTCGCCGCTGATGCTGGTCGGCCTCGTGGTCGGCGTCGTGGTGTCGCTGTTCCAGGCGCTGACGCAGATCCAGGAGCAGACGCTGATCTTCGTGCCGAAGATTCTCGCGATCTTCGTCACGTTATTGCTGGCGCTGCCGTTCATGGCGGACGCGCTGCACGCTCACATGATGCGGATATCGTCGCGAATCATCGGCGGTTGATGGCACTATGGCCGGGCCATGCGCATCGACATCTCCCTGCTGCCGGCGCTTGCCGCCGCCTTCATGCTGGTGTTCGCCCGCATCGGCGCGATGGTGATGCTGTTGCCGGGATTGGGCGAGAGCAACATCCCGGTGCGCGTCAAGCTCGCGATCGCGCTGCTGCTGACGCTGATCATCCTGCCGCTGCATCGCGCCGCCTACCACGTCGACATGACGTCGCTGTCCTCGCTCCTGGTGCTGATGCTGCACGAGATCGTCATCGGCGTCGTGCTCGGCGCCACCGCGCGCGTGACGCTGTCGGCGCTGCCGGTCGCAGGCTCGGTGATCGCCCAGCAGCTCGGGCTCGGATTCGTCACCTCGGTCGATCCGACCCAGGGCCAGCAGGGGCTGCTGATCGGCAACTTCCTCACCATGCTCGGCATGACGCTGCTGTTTGCCACCGACACCCATCATCTGGTCATCGCGGCGCTGAACGACAGCTACCGGATCTTTTCGCCGGGCGAGGCGATGTCGACCGGCGACGTCGCAGCGCTTGCCACCCGCGCCTTCGCCGCCGCCTTCAAGATCGGCATGCAGCTTTCGGCGCCGTTTCTGGTGTTCGGCCTGGTCTTCAACATCGGGCTCGGCGTGCTGGCGCGGCTGATGCCGCAGATGCAGGTCTATTTCGTCGGCGTGCCGCTGTCGATCATGGTCGGCTTCCTGATCTTCGCCGTGGTGCTTACGGCGATGATGGGAACCTACCTCGACTACTTCATCGGCGTCATGCACGATTTGATGCCGCTGAACGATAGAGGAGCGCCGGCGATGGCCGACGACAACGACGACAAAACAGAAGACCCTACGCAAAAACGTCTCGACGACGCGCATGAGCGCGGCGACGTCGCCAAGAGCCAGGAGGTCAACACCTGGTTCGTGATCGCGGGCGCGACGCTGGTGCTGTCGACCTTCTCGGGATCGATCGGCGGCGGCATCCAGATGCCGCTGCGCAACCTGATCGCCAATTCCTGGATGATCCACACCGACGGCGCGGCCTGCTGGCGCTGACGCAGACGCTCGGATATGCCGTGCTGGCGGCGCTCGGCGTGCCGCTGTTGATGCTGATGCTCGCGGCGATCGCCGGCAACATGATCCAGCACCGGCTGGTGTGGTCGGCCGAGTCGCTGAAGCCGAAATTCAGCAAGATGTCGCCCGGCGCCGGCCTCAAGCGCATCTTCGGCAAGCAGGCGGCGGCGAATTTCGCCAAGGGCCTGTTCAAGCTGATCGCGCTCGGCGCCGTCATGATGGCGGTGCTGTGGCCGGAGCGCCATCGCCTGGAATCGATGCTGCGGTTCGATCCGGCCGCGATTCTGGGCGTCACCACCAGCCTGACGCTGCAACTGATGGGCGCGGTGGTGGCGATGCTCGCGGTGGTCGCGATCGCCGACTACTTCTTCCAGTACCGGCAATGGTACGAGCGGCAGAAGATGTCGCTGCAGGAGATGAAGGAGGAGTTCAAGCAGTCCGAAGGCGACCCGCACATCAAGGGCAGGATCAGGCAGTTGCGGCAGCAGCGCATGAAGAAGCGCATGATGGCCGCGGTTCCCAAGGCCTCCGTGATCATCACCAACCCGACCCATTACTCGGTGGCGCTGTCCTACGAGCGCGGCATGTCGGCGCCGGTCTGCGTCGCCAAGGGCGTCGACAACATCGCGCTCAAGATCAGGGAAGTCGCCAAGAAGCACGATATTCCGATCGTCGAGAACGTGCCGCTGGCCCGCGCGCTCTACGCGACCGTCGAGATCGACGACGAGATCCCGGTCGAGCATTATCACGCGGTCGCCGAAATCATCGGCTACGTCATGGGCTGAAGCGCGGGCTTTCCGGCCGGCGGACGTGACGGATGGAACAGAAATCGGCCGGAAATGCGCGTAATCTGCGAATTAGCCGCCTGATGGACTTGCGCTTGCGGGTCCGATTCAGGCACTCAGGAACGGCGCGCCGGCCGGTCGGGATGCGCGCTATCTCCATGCCGACAGGCAATGTCGCTTCGTATGACCGCCGAAACTGACAACGATCCGTCACCCGAGCCGTTCGCGGCCCACGAACCGGCGCGGCGCGGCGGCAGCATCGTGCTGGTGCTGCTGGTGGCGGCCGGCATCGTCGCGGTCGCGGTCGCGCTGATGACCATCGGCCGCGCCCAGGCGCAGCCCTATATCCTCGGCCTGCTGGCGCTGCTGGCGATGGTCGGCCTGTTCAACCTGTTCGCCTTCGCCGCCGGCATCATCCGTTTCGCCGATCGCACCGCCGACGACCCGGTGATGGGCCGCATCGCCGATCATGCCTATGACGGGTTCGCGGTCACCGACCCGCGCGGCCACGTGGTCTATTCCAACGCCGCCTATCTCGCGCTGACCGGGGCTGCGAGCGCGCAGGACGTGCGCCCGGTCGAGCGGGTCTTCATCGGCAATCCCGATGTCTCGGAGGCGGTGTTTCGCCTGCTCAAGGCGGCGCGCGAAGGCAAGCGGCAGCAGGAGGAGGTCCGCATCGCCGGCACCGACGGCACCCATGGCCGCTGGCTGCGGATGCGGGTTCGGCCGCTCGGCCAGGGCAAGCGCGAGGCGAAATACGCGGTGTGGTCGATCGCCGACATCACCCGCGACCGCGAACGGCAGGAGGACGTGTTCCAGGAACTGCAGCACGCGATCGAATATCTCGATCACGCGCCGTGCGGCTTCTTCTCGGTCAATCCCGCGGGCGAGCTCGTCTATGTCAACGCGACGCTGGCGAACTGGCTGGATCACGATCTCGCCGAGATCGGCTCGGGCGGCCTGAAGCTGACCGACATCGTGTCCGGCGACGGCGCCTCGCTGTTGACCTCGATCGTGGCGGTGCCCGGCGAGGTCAAGACCGAGGTGTTCGACATCGACCTGCGCATGCGCGGCGGCAAGACCATGCCGGTGCGGCTCTATCACAAGCTGGCGTTCGGCGCCGACGGCGTGCCCGGCGCCTCGCGCACGCTGGTGATCAGCCGCGCGCGCGACGAGCGCTCCGATCCGCAGCGCGCCGCCGAAGTCCGCTTCATGCGCTTCTTCGACCATACCCCGATGGCGATCGCGACCGTGGACCGCGGCGGCGCGGTGGTGCGCGCCAATGCGCGCTTCGCCAAGCTGGCGCAAAGCCTCGAGCCCCGACGGCGCGGCCAACAAGTCGATCTTCCGGACGGTCAACGCCCGCGACCGCAGCCTGCTGATCGCGGCGATCAACCAGGCGGCCGAGGGCCAGGGCGATATCGCGCCGGTCGAGGCGATGCTCGACGGGCGCCAAGGAGCGCTGGGGGCAGTTCTTCGTCACCGCGGTCGAGGAAGACGAGCGCGAGACCGAGGCCGCCATCGTCTACATGCTGGAGACCACCGAGCGGCGCACGCTGGAGAACCAGATCAACCAGTCGCAGAAGATGGACATGGTCGGCCAGCTCGCCGGCGGCATCGCGCACGACTTCAACAATGTGCTGTCCGCCATCATGATGGCGAACGACTTCCTGCTGAACGCGCACAAGCCGACCGATCCGTCGTTCCAGGACATCATGCAGATCAAGCAGAACGCGACCCGCGCGGCGACGCTGGTGCGGCAGCTGCTGGCGTTCTCGCGCCGCCAGACCCTGCGGCCGCAGGTGCTCGATCTCGGCGACGCGCTGTCCGATCTCACCATGCTGCTGCGCCGGCTGATCGGCGAGAAGGTCAAGCTCGACCTCGTGCACGGCCGCGATCTCTGGCCGGTCAAGGTCGACGTCTCGCAGTTCGAGCAGGTGATCGTCAATCTCGCGGTCAACGCCCGCGACGCGATGCCCGACGGCGGCAAGCTGACGGTGCAGACCGCCAACGTCACGCCGAGGAGGCCGCGCAGCTCGTCCTACAAGGGCATGCCGGCGGCGGATTATGTGCGGATCGACGTCTCCGACACCGGCACCGGCATTCCCGCCGATATCGTCGACAAGATCTTCGAGCCGTTCTTCTCGACCAAGGAAGTCGGCAAGGGCACCGGGCTCGGGCTGTCGACGGTCTACGGCATCGTCAAGCAGACCGGCGGCTTCGTCTATGTCGATTCCGAGGCCGGCAAGGGCACCTCGTTCCACATCTTCCTGCCGCGCCATCATCCGGAGCTGGAGGCCGCAGCCCGAGCCGCTAGCGATCAATGGCGCGCCAAGGAAGCCGCAGCCGAGCGCCGAAGCCGAGCGCCGATCTGACCGGGCAGGGCACCATCCTGCTGGTCGAGGACGAGGAAGGCCTGCGCTCGCTCAACGCGCGCGGCTTGCGCTCGCGCGGCTACAGCGTGATCGAGGCCTCCAACGGCGTCGAGGCGATGGAGGCGCTGGAGGAAAAGAACGGCGCCGTCGATCTCGTGGTCTCCGACGTGGTGATGCCGGAGATGGACGGCCCGACGCTGCTGAAGGAGATGCGCGACGCGCAATCCCGATCTCAAGATCATCTTCGTCTCCGGCTATGCCGAAGACGCCTTCGAAAAGAGCCTGCCGGAGAACGAGCAGTTCGCCTTCCTGCGCCAAACCGTTCACGCTCAGCCCGCTGGTCGCGAAGGTGAAGGAAACCATGACGTCGCCATAGGGTGGACCGCGCGCCGTACAAGCGCCTAATCGCCACATCCCCGCGACCGAGGGCCGCAGCCGCGGTTCCCGTAATGGCTTCACTTTTGGGCAGCGCTGCCCATGTTAGGGGCGCTTCCCCCTGCCGGGGATTAAGGAAACAGACATGAAATTCACGCAACGCACGCGCGGCATTGTCCAGGCGATCGCCGTCGTCCTGTCGCTGGCGCTGCCGCTGGTGATGCTGGCGGTCTCGTCGGCCGACGCCCGCGTCGGCGGCGGCTTCGGCAGTTCGGGCTCGCGGGGCTCGCGGACCTTCTCCGCGCCGCCGAGCACGACCGACCGCGCCGGGCACGGCGCAGCCGTTCAACCGCACCATCACCCAGCCGGGCAGCCCCGGCCTGGGCGCGCCGGCGCCGACGCGGCGGCGGCTTCTTCAACCGGCCGGGCCGGGGCATGCTCGGCGGCCTCGCCGCCGGCTTCCTCGGCGCCGGCCTGCTCGGCATGCTGTTCGGCGGCGGAATGTTCGGCGGCCTCGGCGGCTTGTCGTCGATCTTCGGCCTGATCCTGCAGATCGGCCTGATCGTCATCGTGGTGCGGCTGGCGATGTCGTGGTGGCAGCGCCGCCACACGCCGGCGTCGGCCTATGCCGGTGCGGCCCGGCGCGGGTCCCGGCGCGCAATCCAGCTTCCGCACCGGCGATGGGTTTTGGACTGGGATCGGGCAGCGCGCCGCTCGAGATCCAGCCCGCCGACTATGAGGCCTTCGAGCGGCTGCTCGGCGAGATCCAGGCCGCGTGGTCGAACGAGGATGTCGCCAAGCTGCACACGCTGGCGACGCCCGAAATGGTGTCGTATTTCACCGACGATCTCGAGGCAGAACAAGGCCCGCAACGTCAGTCAACAAGGTCTCCGACGTCAAGCTGCTGCAGGGCGACCTCGCGGAAGCCTGGCGCGAAGGCGATACCGACTACGCCAGCGTGGCGATGCGGTTCTCGCTGGTCGACAAGACCCTCGACCGCACCAGCGGCCGGCTGGTCGAGGGCAGCGAGCAGCCGACCGAGGTCACCGAGGTCTGGACCTTCGTGCGGCCGCGCGGCGCCAACTGGGAACTGTCGGCGATCCAGCAGACCAACTGATTCGGCTGATACGATCATCAAGAAGGCGCCGCGGTTCGTTCCGCGGCGCCTTTTTCTTTTCGCGCTTCGATGTTGCGTTCATCGCGGCCGAAACCGGAATAATGCCTGCCGCGCTGCGTGTTGATGTCTGCGACACCGCGACAATCGAGCCATTCCGCGAACCAAGAAACCAATTCGGAGGAATTCGATGCCCACATTTCCAAGATCGATCTCGCCTGTGTCTGGCTTTGCTGCCGCGGCCGCGTTGCGCTGCTCGCGGCGCAGCCGGCGCAGGCGCAATCGGCCGATACCAGTTTCTTCGTGACCAGCATCGGCATCGGCAATGGCGCCAATCTCGGCGGCCTCGCCGGCGCCGACAATCATTGCCAGACGCTGGCGCAGGCCGCCGGCGCCGGCGCCAAGACCTGGCACGCCTATCTCTCGACCCAGGCCGCCGACGGCAAGCCCGCCGTCAACGCGCGCGACCGCATCGGCAAGGGACCGTGGCAGAACGCCAAGGGCGTCGTGATCGCCAAGGATGTCGCCGACCTGCACGGCGCCAACAATCTCACCAAGCAGACCGCGCTGAGCGAGAAGGGCGATGTCATCAACGGCCGCGGCGATACGCCGAACCGCCACGACGTGCTGACGGGATCGCAGCCCGACGGCACCGCGTTCGCGGCCGGCGAGGATCGCACCTGCAAGAACTGGACGAGCAGCACGCAAGGCTCGGCCATGCTCGGTCATATCGATCGCATCGGCCTGCGCGACGACGACGCCTCGAAATCCTGGAACTCGTCGCATCCCTCGCGCGGGCCGGACGGCGGCTGCTCGCAGGCCGATCTCAAGAGCACCGGCGGCGACGGCCTGCTGTATTGCTTCGCGGCGAACTGAGGGTTACCAAACCCTCCATGAAGATCATCGACGCGCAGGTTCACATCTGGTCGAAGACGGTCGCGCCGCCAAGCGGCCTGCATCGCAAGGTCTCGAGCTTCACGGCAGAAGAACTGCTGAAGGAAATGGACGAGGCGGGCGTCGATGCTGCGCTGATCCATCCGCCGCGCGGCTGGGATCCCGATTCCAACGCGCTGGCGATCGAGGCGGTGCGGAAATATCCGGACCGCTTCGCCATCATGGGGCAGTTTGCGCTCGACGATCCCGAACAGCGCAAGCTGGTGCAGGGCTGGCGCAATCAGCCGGGCATGATGGGCCTGCGCTGGCCGTTGCTGCTGGACGAGCACCAGAAATGGCTGCATGACGGCAAGCTCGAATGGCTATGGCCGGCCGCCGAAAAGGAGGGCCTGCCGCTCGCGATGATGGGCGGCCTGTACCTGCCGAAATTTCGTGAGATCGCCGAACGCCACCCAAATCTCAAAATGATCGTCGATCACTGCGGATTGAACCGTCGCGGACAGGACGCTGCGGCATTCATCCATCTCGACGAACTGGTGGCGCTTGCAAAATTGCCCAACGTGGCGGTCAAGGCGACCGGCGCGCCGCATTATTCCACGCAAGGCTATCCGTTCCGCAATATTCAGGATGGATTGCAGCGCATCTTCGATGCCTTCGGGCCGAAGCGTTTTTTCTGGGGCACCGATATCACGCGGATGCCCTGCAGCTATCGGCAATGCGTCACGTTCTTCACCGAAGAACTGCCCTGGCTGAAGGGAAAAGATCTGGAACACGTGATGGGCCGCGGCCTCACCGAATGGATCGGCTGGAACTACAGGTACTGAAAAAGCCGCTTCTAGCGTCTGTCGACAGCCGCAACGAACGGACGCGTCATAATTTGTTAAGCCTGCCAAACAGGCAGGGAAGGTGAGATCGATGCACTATCAACTCTATTACTGGCCGGGCATTCAGGGCCGCGGCGAATATGTCCGCCTCGCGCTGGAAGAGGCCGGCGCCGATTACGCCGATGTCGCGCGCAGCGGCGACGGCATGGCCGCGATGATGAAGATGATGGAGGCGGAGGGCACGCCGCCATTCGCGCCGCCGTTTCTCAAAGCCGGCAAGCTCGTGATCGGCCAGACCGCCAACATCCTGCTCTATCTCGGCTCGCGCCACGGTCTGGCGCCGAAGGCGGAGCCGGGAAAATTGTGGGTGCACCAATTGCAGCTCACGATTACCGATTTCGTGCTGGAAATTCACGACACCCATCATCCGCTCGGGCCGTCGCTGTATTACGAAGACCAGCGCGGCGCCGGCCAAGAAGCGCACCGAGGAATTCTGGAAAACGCGGGTGCCGAAATATCTCGGCTATTTCGAGAGCCTGCTGCAGGCCAATGGCGGCGCCTACGTCACCGGTCGCCGGCTGACCTATGTCGATCTGTCGCTGTTCCAGATCGTGCGAAGGGCTGCGCTACGCTTTCCCAAAACGCATGAAGGCCTTCGAGCCGGAAATTCCCGGCCTGGTCGACCTGCACGACCGCGTCGCGGCGCGGCCGAACATCAAGGCGTATCTCGCGAGCGACCGGCGCATCGCCTTCAACGAGGACGGCATTTTCCGCCAGTACAAGGCGCTGGATGTTTAGCTCCGTCATTCCGGGATGCGCCCGCTTGGGCGCAGGCCCGGAATCCATACTCACGATCGTGGATGGATTCTCCGATGTGCAATTGCACGTCTTAGCTCGTGCTACGCACGCCCCGGAATGACGAACGTTGGATTTGGTACTAACGATTCCTGCCGTCGATCGGCGTCATCGTCAGCTTCGCCAGTTCGATGCCGTCGATGCAGCTGACATTCAGCGCCACCACCTCGGTGCCGTCGGGCTTTGCTGCCGCGCGCGAACACGTCGACGCCGCAATCGACGCAGAGCTGATGCCGGATCGCGTGCTTGTTGAAGAGATATTCGCGCAGATTGTCCTCGCCGGCGCGCAGCTGAAAACTCTTCGGCGCCAGGAAGGTGAAATGCAGGCCTTTCTTGGTGCAGATCGAGCAGTTGCAGGCGGTCACCATCGCCATATCGGTGGTGCATTCGAAGCGCACCAGGCCGCAATGGCAGCCGCCGGTGTAGGTCTTGCTGTCGGGCATCGTTCTCCGCCCAAAGCCCCGTCACCAAACGCTCTCACCAAAGTCCCGGCACCAGACGATAGCGCACGTGCGCGGCGTAGTCAGCATAGTCCGGCAGGCCCGCGATCAGCGCGCGTTCCTCGATGCGCGATGCGAATGGCGAACAGCACGACGAACAGCGGCGCCATCGCGACCCCCCACCACGATCCCAGCAGCAGCGGCGCGCCGACGAAGAACAGCATGACGCTGCCGTACATGGGATGGCGCACCAGCGCGTAGGGACCAGTCGAGACCACGTGATGGTGGCGTTCGGCCTGCACCTTGACCACGGGCGGCGGCAAAGGAATTTTCGTGAAACACCCACATGATGAAGCCGGTCGAGAGCAGGTACATGGCAAGGCCCAGCACCTGCAGCGCCACGGGGACGTCGGACGCATGCATGCGCCGGTCCAGCCCGATCGCGACAAACCACAAGAACGCCACGACGACGAACACCAGCATGAATTTCTTGTCGGCCGCCGGCTGCTCGTTGCGGGCCGTCAGCCGCATCCGTTCGGCGAGCAGCCCCGGATCGGTTTTGGCGAGCCATAATCCGCAGGCCGGGCCGAGTATCGCCGAGGTGGCCAGGATACACCCATGCCGCCGGCCAGTGCAGCGTGCCGGCGCTGGCAAACAGCAGCACGCCCATGCCGACGACGAAAAAAGAGTTTTGCAGCAGCAACTTTGCGATCATGCGGAGTTCCCCTTAAAGGGGTTACCACGATCGCGCTGTTTTTCGGCAAACTTGCGGCGCTTGGCCATCGTCATTGCGGGACGAGCCCGCCGATGACGTCCGCAGCTCAGACCAGCTGGTCGATCCGCGTTCCCTGTCCGGGCGGCAGCGGGGCCAGCACCGTCGGCTGCGGAATGCGCGTGCCGTCGGCGGCGCCGGCGTTCGGGTCAGGCGTCTTGTCGGCGGGCGGCTGGGGCGCGCTGGATGGAGGCGGTGCGATCGGCACCGGCGCGCTGACACTTGCGATCGACATCGGAACACATCCTTTTCGTTGCCTCCGACCTTCGCCGTGCTGCAACGAACGATTTATGAATCCGGGCGCTTAATTGCGCGCCATCGCTGCCGATCCCGTCGAACGGTGAACGAGAGGCTCTGATTTCATTACAAATTGATCGAACCTGGCCTGCGGCCGGCGGCTTTCCGCAGCGGACCTATTCGTCCTTGCCGCGGGTCACCGCGATCGACGCGTCGGTCTTGGTGCGCGTGCATTCCATATTGAGCCGGCGATAGCGCATGGAAACCTTGTCGCCGCGCAAGATGCCCATGCGCTTGAGGCAGCGCGAGGTGCCGGTCGTGGTGTCGTCCTTGGTCACGGTGAAGACGACGGCTGTGATCGCGCCGACCAGCGTGAGGAATTCCGGCTTCGGCTTGCGGTCGCCCTTGGCGTAGAACTCGATGGAATAGTTCTCGCCGCGGCAACCGAGCGACAGCTCCTTCGCCGCCGGATGGGTCAGATAGACGATATTGGCGGCCCTGAAACGGACCTTGATGCCGTCGATCTGGTTGGCGAGCTCCGTGCCGAGATCGTCGCAGCGGTCGGCGCGGGCCGGCGAGGCGGCGAAGGCGGTCAGCAAGGCGAGCGTTGCGGCGAACGCCGCGGAACGAAGGTCCGGCAAGAAACGGTTGCGCAGTGTTTTTGTCATAATACCCCCACGGCATTGAAACGCGCACGCCAAGTTCATGCAAGGTCTGCGCGAGCGCGTCAATACGTGCCGGGACCGCGATGGGACTTCAGATTTCAATAATTTCTGCCCATTCGCGTGGATGCCGGACCGGTTGGTGCTGCGCGAGGACAATGTGAAGGTGACGTTGAGCCTGTCGAGCGATCGGTGGCGTTTTTCAAGCGCGCCGCCCGCCAGCGCCGCTTACCCTATCAGCGCATGATCCGCGCGTTGGTGGACGCCTATGCGGAGAAGCAGGAAGGGAAGGGGTGAGAAGCATTGCTGCCGGGCCTCCGGAACCTTCCTTTTCTCTCAAAAATGCTTAGAACGGCTCTACCGCCGGGATGGCGTCCGCGCCCGCTCCGGCTTCTCAACCTGCGAGCTCCCCATGAACGCCCCCACCGCCTTTCCCGACCCAAAGCCCGTCCCGCCCTACAGGCACACGCCGCTGTTTCCGCTCGGCGCGGACACCACGCCGTACAAGAAGATCACGACCGAGGGCGTGCGGGTCGAGAAGGTGCTTGGCAAGGAGATGCTGGTGGTGTCGCGCGAGGCGCTGCGGGCGCTGTCGGAGGCCGCGTTCGGCGACATCAATCATTATCTGCGGCCGGGACATCTGAAGCAGCTGCGCTCGATCCTCGACGACAAGGAGGCCAGCGACAACGACAAGTTCGTCGCCTTCGACTTCCTGAAGAACGCCAACATCGCCGCCGGCGGCGTGCTGCCGATGTGCCAGGACACCGGCACCGCCATCATCATGGGCAAGAAGGGTTTTAACGTCATCTCCGATGGCGACGACGAGGCGGCACTGTCGGAAGGCGCGCGCGACGCTTATCTGCGCCGTAATTTGCGCTATTCGCAGGTGGCGCCGCTGTCGATGTATGAGGAAAAGAACACCGCCAACAACATGCCGGCGCAGTGCGAGATCTATGCCGAAGGCGATGACGCCTACAAGTTCATGTTCATGGCCAAGGGCGGCGGAACCGCCAACAAGAGCTTTCTGTTCCAGGCGACGCCCTCGGTGCTGACCAGGGATCGCCTGCTGGCGTTTCTGAAGGAGAAGGTGCTGACCCTCGGCACCGCGGCGTGCCCGCCCTATCATCTGGCGATCGTGATCGGCGGCACTTCGGCCGAGCTCTGCATGAAGACCGTGAAGCTTGCGTCCGCGCGCTATCTCGACGCGCTGCCGACCCACGGTTCGGCCGACGGCAATGCCTTCCGCGATCTGGAGATGGAGCAGGAAATCCTGAAGATGACGCAGTCGCTCGGCGTCGGCGCGCAGTTCGGCGGCAAATATTTCTGCCACGACGTGCGCGTGATCCGGATGCCGCGCCACGGCGCGTCCTTGCCGATCGGGCTCGGCGTGTCCTGTTCGGCGGACCGCCAGGTGCTCGGCAAAATTACAAAAGACGGCGTCTATCTCGAGGAGCTCGAGCACAACCCGGCGCAGTATCTGCCCGCGGTGGAGCAGTCGCTCGGCGGCGAAGTCGTCAAGATCGATCTCAACCAGCCGATGAAGGATATTCTGGCGACGCTTGCAAAGCACCCGATCAAGACCCGGCGTGTCGATGAGCGGGACCATGATCGTCGCCCGCGATTCCGCGCATGCCAAATTGCGCGAGCGGCTGGAGAAGGGCGAGCCGCTGCCGGATTACTTCAAGAACCATCCGGTGTATTACGCCGGTCCCGCCAAGACGCCGGACGGTTACGCCTCCGGCGCTTTCGGCCCGACCACGGCGGGACGGATGGATTCCTTCGTCGACCAGTTCCAGGCGGCCGGCGGCTCGATGGTGATGGTCGCAAAAGGCAACCGCGCGGTCGCGGTGCGCGAGGCCTGCAAGAAGCACGGCGGCTTCTATCTCGGCTCGATCGGCGGAGCCGCGGCAAACCTCGCCGAGCACTGCATCAAGAAGGTCGAGGTGGTGGAATATCCCGAACTCGGCATGGAAGCGATCTGGCGCATCGAGGTCGAGGATTTCCCGGCCTTCATCATCATCGACGACAAGGGCAATGATTTCTTCAAGGAATTGAATCTGGGGTGAGTTGTCGTCCCGGCCTCGAGCCGGGACCCATAACCACCGCTGAGCATTGTTGATGGAAGGCCATCCACCGCCGCGGCAAAACAATGACTGCCGCGGCGTGTGGGTCCCGGCTTTCGCCGGGACGACGAATGCTGCGAGCCCTACGCCCGCGTTCCCGTGAACGGAAAACTGCCCATCGGGCCGATGCCCATTTCGCCGGACATGCTGTCGCCGGACACCTTGCCGGTGAAGGCCAGCGTCAGCGGCATCGGGTTGGTGATGGAGATTTTCCAGGCGACGTCGTCGCCGTTGGCGGTGCCGTCGAAGATTTCGCCGGAATTGCCGTCGGCGCCCTGGGTGCCCGTCAGCGTGCCGCCTGAACTCTTCAGCGACAGCGTCGCCTTGCGCTCGCCCATCGGCGTGGTCATGATGATGTTCCAGTTGCCGTCCACTGCCATTTCTGTCTCCCCAATATCGTCCCAGCGACCGGAATGGTTCTGAGATTTCCGTCAACTCGGGCGGCGGTATAACCTATCTCGCCGCGCAAGCCTATGGTGTGCAAAGGTGCGGCGATCAAGCGCCGGCGGCGGCGCGCAGCCGGCCCGTGACGAGGATGCGGAACGCGACATATTGGATGGCGAAGGCCGCAAGCTTGGCGCCGACCAGCACCACCGACACATAGAACGTCCACAGCTTCATGTCGCCGGTCAGCGCCACCGCGATGGTGCCGGCAGCCGAGCGCGAACATCAGCGCCGCCCAGGCGTAGCCCGCCAGCGTGACATATTCCGGAATGGTTTCGGTCACGATCGGCGGCAGGTAGCGCAGCATCCAGCCGCGCTTGAGCATGATGGCGCCGATCGCGAAATGCCCGATCGCGGGCTTTGCCAGCACGAAGCGCGGATCGTTGGTCAAGAGCGTGGCGCTGCCGAGCACGATCACCAGCGCCAGGCTGGCATAGGTCATGAAGCCGAGCGGCTTGCCCTTGACGCGGGCGTAGATCACCTGCGCGATCGCGCCGGCGATCGCCACACCGCGTCGCCAGCAGCACGTTGTCGGTGATGAGGTAGATCGCGAGGAACAGGATGGTGGAGAAAAAATCGGTGGCGAGTCTGGCGAATACGTCCTTCATCGTCCTGCTCTCTGTTGGATGGGTGGCTTGGCGGCTGGTCTGGTTGTCTCAGGGCGTTCCGGGCAGGGCACTGGCCGGAGCCGGTCCGTATTTCGCCTTGCGATACTGCGGATACCATTTGGTGAAATAGACCGCGCTGTTGCGGGCGGCGAAGGCGATCAGCAATCCCGACCAGAGCGGCAGGCCCGGGACATAGAGCAGCGCGATGTTGCCGATCATCATCAATAGCGCGGCTCCGGTCCAGGCCCAGGTGATGAGTAGTTCGCATGCAGGAAGCCGGGCAGCTGCGCGGTCTCGGCGTCGACCGCTTCACGCGCATATTGCAGCGTGAAGGGGAAGCGGATCACGATCGACAGCAGCGAGACCAGGAAGATGCCGCTATCGACCGCGAACTTGACGGCCGACGCGCTGATCGCGGGATCGATCAGGACAGTAGACGCCGATCGCGCCGAACACGACCACCGAGCCGGCGCCGAGGATCTTGACCGAGCGGCCGCGTACGATGTCGAGCGCGATCACGGCGAGGCAGATCGCAGCGGTGGCAAACAGGCTCACGGCGGCCGAGGTCACCAGCATCAGCAGGGCGAAGGCGCCGTAGGGGGCAAGGATCAGGAAAATCGTCATGGCAGCCTCATTCGGGCTAATCTTTACATTGTAAAGATAAACTAGGGGCGAGCCGGACGATCGTCAAGTTAAATCTTTACAGTGTCAAAATTAAGTGATGAGAAGATAAATGTGCGATATTGCTCAATCAGTTAAGTCGTTGTCAGGCCACGCCGCCCAGAACGAGCCGCGACAGGATCTGTAGCGCGCAGGCGATCAGCAGGCCGATCGTGATCGTGATGCCGCCGACGCGGCCGATCAGGAACTGGCAGGCTGTTCGGTCTTGGCATACATTCCGAGCGGATGGAGCAGGCGGGCGATCACGAGCGCACCCATCAGCAGATGAATCCGCGTTGCCGGGGCGCCGGACATTTCCAGGAAAGCGACCATCAGCGTGATGATCGGGACGTATTCGATGAAATTCCCGTGCACGCGGATCGCGCTGCGAAGATTGATGTTGTCGGCGTCGCCGAACGGCGCCCTGTTTCCCTGACGCAGCCGGATCACCCGAAGCGCGAGCACGGCGTAGAGCAAAGCGAGTGTGGCGAGATAACCGGCAGTGATGGACGGCATGTGCATGTGTGTCTCCCCGGAGTGCGTGGTGCTTCTGCGTCTCCCTATGCCGTCATTCCGGGGCGCGCGAAGCGCGAACCCGGAATCTCGCGCGCATTGTCTCTGGATTCCGGGTTCGGCCCTGCGGGCTGCCCCGGAATGATGAGGGAGGAGACTTACTCCGCCCCCACCCAATTGCCATGAAAACCATCGGGCACGCGATGTCCCAAATGCACCAGCGCGACAGGACCCGCCTCGACATCCCCGGCGTTGAACACCGCCAGATCGCTGCGGTTTTCCCGGGCGCGCCAGACCGCGGCGAGCAGCCAGCCGTCACCCTCGGCGGCATCGCTGCCGCGCTCGACGAAAACCGGCTCCGAGATGGTGTCGCCGGCGGGCAAGAGATAATTGCCGAGCCGCTTGCCCCGGCCGTCGACATGCACCACGCCCGACAGCGCGCCGAACATCGGCAACTCGGGATTGGCGCAGGCGTACCAGCCGTGGCTGCTCGTCAGCCCGGCGCGGCGGTCGTCGATGCGCGGAAATTCGCCGGTCAGGTCGTCGAGATAGGTTTGCGTGAAGCGGTCGGTATTCCCGGCGAGATCGAAGGTCCAGCGGCACAGGCGCGCGCGCGACTTCTTTGGATCCGTCGGCGAGCCGTCGGGATGGGTGAACAACGGGGCTTCCTCGAACTGCATGACGTCGGCGATGATGCGGTCGCCTTCCTCCCACGCGTTCATGACATGAAAGACGTAGCAGTTTTCCGCGCGAAACCAGACCAGGTCCTTGGCCGAACCGTTGCGCTTCATGACGCCGACATAGGCGCCTTTCTCCGGCTCCCAGGCATAGGGCGGCTTGCCGCGCATCGCGCGGTCCATGCTGCCGGTGATCGGCAGTATCGGAAACAGCAGATGATGTTCGGTGACGATGAAGTCGTGCACCATGCTGGCATAGGGCGCCTCGAAACGGTCGAACCGCGTCACCACGCCGGATGCATTGACCGATCCGAACGAGAGGGCAGGGGTCAGCGGCCCCGCGGCGTTGTAGCCGAAGAACACCATCTCGCCGGTGACCGGGTCGATCTTCGGATGCGCGGTGAAGGGGCCGGAGATCGCGCCCTTGTAGTCGCAATAGCCAATTCGATTGAGCGTATCCGGCTCGATCTCGGTCGGCAGATGGCCCTCTTCGAGCGCCAGCAGGCGGCCGGCGTGAAAGATGATGTTGGTGTTGGCGACGCCGCCGTCCTGCGTGATTGAGGCCGGCGCATCCGGCAGCTTGCGGCCGAAGCCGCCGAACAGCGCGCGGCCGGCATCATGTTCGGCCTGCCATTTCGGGGTGCGGACCCAGCGGTTGCGGTAGCTGGCGCGGCCGTTTTCGAGATGGAAGGCGTGCAGCATGCCGTCGCCGACGAACCAGTGCGCGCCCGGCGCCTCGAATTGCGGGTTGGGGCCGTTGCGATAAAGCGTGCCGTTGAGCTCGCGCGGCAGTTCGCCGGTGACTTTCAGGAACGGCGCATCGCATTCCATCGGGATCGGCGCCAGATTGGTTCGCGCCGCATTGGATGTCACCTGGTCCAGCATCGCTCGCTCCCTGTGTTATATCTTTACATCGTAAAGATATGAGTACCGGGCGGCCGGTGCGCCGTCAAGCAAAATCTTTACAGTGTCAAAATGACGTCATATAAGGATTCGCATGGCAAGATTATCCAGAGAAAACAAGGCGAGCCGCCCGCTCGCGGCACGGGCCCGCAGACCGGCCAAGGCGGCAGCCGAAAAGCCCGCCGCCCGGCGTCGCAAATCGTCGGGCGATACGCCGTATCACCATGGCGACCTGCACGAGGCCTTGCTGAGGGCGGCCGAGCAGGTGCTGGAGCGCGACGGGCTGGCCGGCCTGACGCTGCGCGCGGTGGCGCGCGAGGCCGGCGTGTCGCATGCGGCGCCAACCCATCATTTCGGCGATCTTACCGGGTTGCTCAGTGAACTCGCCGCGATCGGCTTCCGGCAATTCGGCGCGGCGATGGCGGCCGCGCGCGCTTCCGCTGCCACGCTGCCCGAGCGGGGAATGGCGAGCGCCAAAGCCTATGTCGCCTACGCGCAGGCGCATCCCGGCATGTATGGGCTGATGTTCCGCAGCGAACGGCTCGATTATTCGCGGCCATCGCTGCATGAGGCGTCCGAAGCCTCGTTCGCGGGGCTGGCCCGCGGCGTCGGTGCCAGCCGGCAGGAGCAGATTTCCGGGGAATCACTGTCGCTGGACCAGGCCGCCGCCATCGCGAGCGCCTGGTCGCTGGTGCACGGCTTTACCATGCTGCTGCTCGAGGGCCGCCTCTCCAAGAATTCTGTGCCGGTCGCCCGAGGGCACATCTGCGGAAATGTTGCTGGAGGCAATGATACGATCGACCGGGGGCCGTCCGCCACGGCCGTAACGGCTCGCCCCAAAGCCTAGCGCTTCGCCAGTCCCACCGCGATACCGGTTTCGCCGATCACCTTCACCTCGTCCTCGCCGCAGTTGAAACCGCGCGCCAGTTCGTCCGCCGCCTTGCGGGCGAGTTCATTGGCGTTGGGGTTGGCCTGCGCGTCGACATAAGCGACGTGACAGACCGCGCCGGGCGGCAGCCGCGTCACCACCAGCATCGGTTTGTCGGTCGGCCGTCCGCTCGTGTCGGGGTCGCCATTGTCGGCGAGGTACCAGCGCTGGATGATCGCGAACGGCTTGTCGTCCGCACTCCGCCATTCGATGGTATGGCCGCTTGAGTTGAACGGGTGAAACCAGACTTGAGCCGCCGGCTCGCTGGCCGCCTCGACGCGGTTGCGGCCGACCGAGACGGTTTCGCGCAGATCGTCTTCGGCGATCCGCACCACCAGACCTGATTTGCCCGCGCAGAGGCGCGTGGTGCTGCCGTCGAGTTCGCTGGGCTTGTCGATCGCGCGGCAATCCCTGGGGGCGGTGGAGGTATAGCTGCTGCCGATTGTTTGGGCGATTGCCGGTGAAACGGCAAATATCAGCACTGTGACGGCCAATCCGGATGCGCGTTTCATCCCAAAACCTTATCGCCAGGGGAAACTTGGAACCTCGACCGATCAGACGTGTGCAATCTGGGGAAGGTTCAAGCAAGCCGCGCGAAACACCTGACACGGGCGCGGAATCGTCCTAGAAGGGCGGCTCCGCGATCCCTTTTCGCCTTCACCAGTGTGTCAGTCACGTCATCGCCATGCCTGCTATTCCAGCGAATAAACCCTACCGCGTCGGCCGTTCCCCCACCGGGCTTGGCCTCTTCGCCACCAAACCGATCAAGAAGGGCACCAAAATCATCCGCTATTTTGGGCCGCTGCTGGATTCGAAGAAGAAAAAAGACGACGCGATCGAGAACAAATATCTGTTCGAGCTCAACAACCGCTGGACCATCGACGGCTCGGTGCGCAAGAACGTCGCCCGCTACATCAACCACGCCTGCAAGCCGAACGCGGAATCCGACGTCCGCCCGCGCAAGCGCAAGGTTTTCATCCGCGCCATCAAGAACATCTCACCGGGCGAAGAGATCAACTACGATTACGGCACCGATTATTTCAAAGCCTATCTGAAGCCGATCGGCTGCAAATGCGTCGCCTGCGAAAAGAAGCGCAAGAAGAAGCGCGCCGAGGCGCGGGCCGAGAAATTGCGGCTGAAGGCCAAGGCGGAGCGCAAGGCGCTTAAGAAGGCCGAAAAGCTGGCGGCGAAGGCGGCGAAGAAGAACGGCGCCAAAGCGAATGGCGTCAAGGCGAACGGCAAGCTGTTGAATGGCAAGCATCTCAACGGCAAGCACCTGAACGGCAACAGCCGTGGCAGGGTGACGGCAAGAAAGCTGCCCGCCGCGAGGCCGCGGGCTGCTGAGCCTGCGCCGGCCCTTCAAGCTCAGGCCTAGGCCTTATCCAGGCTTTCGCGCCGAACCCGGCAGCGGCGCATCTCCAAAATCGAGCGCCGAGCGTTGCAGGATCGCGCCGCTGTCGTCGACGACGACGCGAAACCGCCGGTGTTTTGAGAAGAACGTCAGCCGATGCCGGCCGAGATCCGAATCAAGGCCGCGCTCGGACAGGCTCGTGATCTCGCCGGCCTGCATCTGTTGCTTCAGAACCGGCAACGCGATGCCGAGGCCCTCGGCGATCACGGACGCGTCGATCTGAAGATCGCCGTCGTAGAATTCGACCGGTTTCATGCCGCACCCCTCGCAGGGCTGGGTCTGGATCGGGCGGGATAGGCGCATTCCGCCAGCGTCGTGGCGTCGAGCTCGCGCATGAAGGCCTCGCGCGCGGCGGCGAGTTTTGCCTTCAGCCGGCACCGCGGCGTCAGCGCGCAATGGCCGCCATCTTCGCGAAAACATTCGACCAGCGCTTCACCTTCGAGTTTGCGCACGACCTCGCCGAGCGTGATCGATGTCGGCGGACCGCGCCAACGTAAATCCGCCACCCACGCCGCGCTGGGTCGCGATGAATCCGCCATCGGCAAGATCGCGCACCACCTTGGCCAGATGATTGCGCGAGATGCCGAATTCGGCAGCGATCTCGCTGGTCGCAAATGACCGCGCCGGCTCGCCCGCCAGCCGCATCAGGGCGCGCAGGGCGAAATCCGTAAATGACGTCAGGCGCATGGGAGCCCCTCGAAAAAAAGCCTTTGCAGGCAAGCTATACCCGGCTAAATAGGTATTTGAAATGCCTATTTAAGGAGACCTGCCATGACAGGGGCAGAACGGCGCGAAAAGATCACGGCGGAAATCACCGCGAGGACCGGCATCACCGAGGCCATGATCGAGCGTCTGGTGCACGGCTTCTACGCCAAGGTAAGGGCCGATGCGGCGCTGGCGCCGGTATTTGACGCCCGAATCCGCGATTGGGAGCCGCATCTTGCGCAGATGTGCGCGTTCTGGTCGTCGGTGGCGCTGATGTCGGGCCGCTATCACGGCACCCCGATGGTCAAGCACATGCCGCTGCCGGTCGATGCCGCCCATTTCGATCGCTGGCTGGAACTGTTCGAGGAAACCGCCCGGCAGATCTGCCCGCCGGCGGCCGCGATGCATTTCGTCGAAATTGCCCGGCGGATCGCCGCAAGCCTCGAACTCGGCATCGCCGGCGGGCAGGGCGTCATGCTGGCGCCGGGCGAACGATTCAGGCGTGATCAAACAGGAGCGGTGCAATGATCTACCCAGCGCGTGTTGTGACTGCAAAGGAGCAGGCCGATCCTTATGCCGGCAGCAGCCTGGTGCCGATGCTGGTGGCAGGGCTCGTTCTGACGCTGGTCGGGATGATTGCGGCTGTACTCCTGAGTTGAAGCGTCATTGCGAGCGAAGCGAAGCAATCCATCTCACCACGCAAAGAAAGAATGGATTGCTTCGTCGCTGCGCTCCTCGCAATGACGATTAAACCGCCACCGCGCCGCCGCTCCTGCGCAGGCCGATATATTGCAATTCGGCGAACACGCCGGTTGCGATCGCCTGCGCCACCACGACGATCTCACCCAACAGGTTCGGCGACACCGCGCCGGAGAACAACAGCGCGATGCTGGCGAGCGTCCAGGCCGCGTTGCCGGCAACCACGAGCATCACCAGTGCCTTCGGGACCGCGTGTCGCGTGCCGAGCCAGCCCACCAGGATCGTGTAGGCGATCAGGAACAGGCCGGTCTCCTGCAGCAGCGCTTCCGGCAAATGGAGCAACGACGCCAACGCGCCGGCGCCGAGCGTCAGCCCTATGGCCGAGACGCCGCTGAAGATGGCGTCGGCAAAAAGGGCGCGACGCAGCAACTGCGAGGGGTTGATCATGACAAATCTCCTTATCGGTTGAGGTTGAGTGGATTCAACGGAGCCAGGCGAGGAGCCGGTGCTTGAGCCGCATGGGACACAGCGCCTTGCCGATCCTGTTCTCGATCGTCTGCACCTGCGCGAACACGAAAACGCTGGTGTCGTGCACCAGTGGTTCGGGCATGTTGAGGGAACGCGCCAATGCCCAAATTGCCAGATTGAGCATCGAGGGGATCAGGACGGCGAGGGTGCGAACAAGGGAAAGCATCAGCATGGGTCATCTCCTGTGCTTGACAAGATGATCCGACCCGCGACCCAATTCGATTACCTCGGACGTAATGGAAGGAACGAAATTCGCATGGTAGGTTTCCTGCCATGAACGCACATGCATCCGCGGCGCGAGCCGAACGTACCCAGCCCGTCCATATCGGCGACCACTTGCGCGAATGGCGGCAGCGCCGCCATCTCAGCCAGCTCGATCTTGCCGGCGACGCCGAAATTTCGGCGCGTCATCTCAGTTTTGTCGAAACCGGCCGCGCGGCGCCATCCCGCGACATGGTCTTGAGGTTGGCCGAACGCCTGGAGGTGCCCTTGCGTGAACGCAACGTGCTACTGGTCGCCGCAGGATTCGCACCCGCATTTCCGCAGCGCTCGCTCGACGATCCCGCGCTGAAATCGGCGCGCCAGGCGATCGATCTGGTGTTGAAGGCGCACGAGCCCAATCCGGCGCTGGCCTATGACCGGCACTGGAACCTGGTGACCGCCAACCGCATGGTGGCGCCGCTGCTGGAGGGAATTCCGGAGCGCCTGCTCGGGCAGCCCTTCAACATCCTGCGGCTCGCCTTCCATCCCGAGGCGCTGGCGGCGCGCACCGTCAACCTCGCCGAATGGTGCGGGCATCTGCTGGAGCGGCTGCACCGCCAGTGCGAAGCCACCGCCGATCCCGAACTGATCAAGCTCTATCATGACCTGAAGGCCTATCCGATCCCGGCGCGTTCAGGGCCGCTGTCGCCGGACAGTGTCGCAATCCCCTTCAAGATGCGGCACCATGGCGAGGTGCTCAGCTTCTTCTCGACCACGATGGTGTTCGGCACCCCGGTCGACGTCACGCTGTCGGAACTGGCGCTGGAGACCTTCTTTCCGGCCGATGATCTGACCGCCCAGCGGATGCGCCAGATGGCGGCAAATCTCAACTAGAGCCTTGCACAAATAGCGCCTTGTCCGGGCCCGGATTGCGGGCTTATCTCTGGGCTCTTCCAGCCGAGGAGCCTGCGATGAGCACCTTAAAGCCGCTTAAGATCGATATCGTTTCCGACGTGGTCTGCCCGTGGTGCTATATCGGCAAGCGCCGGATCGAGAACGCGCTGGCGCTGGTGCCGGATGTTCCGGTCGAAGTCCGCTGGCGGCCGTTCTTCCTCAATTCCTGGGTGCCGCGCGAGGGCATCAGCCGCGACGAATATCTCACCGCCAAATTCGGCTCGGTCGAGGCCTACAAGGACATTGCCGGGCGCGTCGTGACCGCCGCCGGCGAAGAGGGGCTCACCTACCGGCCCGATCTGGTCAAACGCCAGCCCAACACGATTGATTGCCATCGTTTGATCCACTGGGCGGAGGCGCAGGGAAAATCGGCCGAGATGAAACAGCGGCTGATGGAATTGTACTTTCGCGACGGCGGCGATCTCACCGACGTCAATGTGCTGCTGCAGGCCGCGGCCGATGTCGGGCTCGATGCCGACGATGTCCGCAAGCGCCTTGCCACCGACGAGGACGTGGCGCTGATCTCGGGCCAGGCGCAGGAGGCATCCGACAAGGGCATTTCCGGCGTGCCGACGTTTGTGTTCGCGCAGAAATACGCGGTCTCCGGCGCCCAGCCGGCCGACCAGCTCGCCCGCGCCATCCGCGAGGTGTCGGGAGAAATCAACGCACAGGCGGCGGAGTAGGGGCGCTGCGACAAATTCCGCCGTCATCCTGAGGAGCCGCGCCTTGCGCGGCGTCTCGAAGGATGGCTGCATGCACCACCTTCTCTCATCCTTCGAGGCTCGCAAGGGCTCGCACCTCAGGATGACGACAGCGGCGAATAGGCGAAAAGAACAACTTGGGGGAACCGTCATGATCTACGAGCTTCGAACCTACACCGTAAAGCCGGGCACCGCGGCGACATGGTCAAGGCGGCGAGCACCGTGTCGCGCGACATCCGCGGCGATAATTTCGGCAAGCTCGAAGGCTACTGGTCGACCGAGATCGGGCCGCTCAACCAGGTCCTGCACATGTGGAGCTATCGCGATTTCGACGAGCGCGCAAGATTGCGCGCCGAACTCGCCAAGAACCCGCGCTGGGGCGGCGAGTATCTGCCGTTGATCCGTCCCTTGCTGATCCGTCAGGACGTCCGCCTGCTCAATGCGGTGAGGCCGCCGGTGGCCCCTGCGACTTCAGGCAATATCTACGAGATGCGCAACTATCGCGCCAGGCCCGCAGGCGCCGCCAAGCAGTGGCTCGATGCGTTCACGGCGGTGCTGCCCGCGCGCGAAAAATATTCAAAGATCGTCGGCCTCTGGCAGACCGAAGCAGGACAGCCCAACGAGGTCCTGCACATCTGGGCCTATCCCGACCTGAACGCCCGGGCCGAAGCGCGCGGCAACGCCATGAAGGATCCGGCCTGGCAGGAATTCCTCAAGGTAGGCCCGCCGCTCCTGGAAGAGATGCACTCGACCATCATGCTGCCGGCGCCGCACTCGCCGCTGAAGTGAGACTATCGGGACCGAGGGATGCCGCCGCCTATGCGATTTTCCCGTGACGCCTGCGGATCAAGCGAACCGCGCGGCGCGCGTGCTCCAGAACAAACTGGCGCAAGATGAGCGCAGCGTGGATCAGCGCGACGACCGGGTCGTTTTTCCGCAGCGGGATCAGCACGTCGCCGATCGCAAACCGGCCGCGCCAGATCGGATCGATCATCGGATGGTCCGGGCTTGCGGTCGAATCGGCCGACGCAATCACGGGATCGGCGCAGAGATGCCGCGTCAGCTCGAGCGTCAGCTGCACGCCGGGCGAATATTTCGCAAAGCGCTCGTCGATGCCAAGCTTGAAATAGAACGCGCGGTCCTGATGCCGGACCACGATCGCGGCCGCGACCGGCGTGGCGGCGGCCCGCAGCGTCACGATCTCGCATTGGCCGGTGTCGGCCAGCGCCACCGTGGCGCGACGGATAAAGGCCGCATCGCCATCATCCTGCGATAGCGCGGTGCCGCGTTTTCCCTTCCAGCCGCTCGCTTCCAGTTGTAGAAACGTTTCGAGCGCGGCGGCAACATCCTGTGCGCAGCGCGCGACCTCGAAATGGATGGCGCCATGCTCGGCGAGGCGGTTGCGCAGGCGGCGCAGCTCTTTCAATTTCTTCGCGCCGAGCGCGTCGCGGAGCAATTCGTCGGCATCGCGGGTGGCATCAAGCGAGGCGCGGACGCCGGATTTCAGCACGCGCGGACGCAACGCGTGACGCTGCAACACGGCGGCAATGGCGGTCATCGCCGGTCCGTCGAGCGACACGTTGTGCAGGATCAGCGCATGCGCGCCGGATCGGCGCGCCTGCTGCAGCATCCTGGCCGCCGCATCTTCCGCCAGGTCGCGATCGAGCAACGGCGTGCACAGCGTGCCGTAGGGCTCGGCGCCGACCAGCGCGGGCAGGGGAATCCTGCAGGCGCGCCGCATCGATATGACGGGCAGCAGGCCGATCAGTCCAGCGCCATCGCTGGAAGCGCTGAGTGCGGAAGCGCCGGTGCGGCCGCGCGCAGACGCGTTGACCGCCAATTCCCAGTCGGGCTGGTAATAGCCGTTCGGCTCGACGGCGTGTTCGGCGAGCATGCGCCACTGGGCCACCGATATTTCGGAAAGCAGCGGCAGCGCACGCGCGCCCGTGGCATCGTTGATCGATGCACGACGGACCACCGCTTGTTCGGCAATCTCGGCCACTTCCCCGCTTCCCCGTTCGCGTTTCGCGCAAGGACGCCCACCGCGCCGCCTGCTTCCATCGCGTTCCCGGGCAAGCTAGTCCAAAAGGTTGGAAAAACCCGCAGGGGCCGGACTCGAATTTGAGCGGTAATGTTAACCGGCTGTTCAGTATGCCGGCGCGGCCCGCGTGTCGTTCGGCGAAATTGCCGGCCCGTTGTCTATCTATACGGGCTACAGGCGGCAAATCGTCGCTTGGCGTCGATCTCCGCCAGACGGCTGTCGTCGTTGATGAGCGTGCGAAACAGCACGATGCCGCGGTTGGTGGGCGGCACGACCACGGGCAATCCGGCAGTTCCGGCCGGCGCCCCCGATGCCGCCAAAACGAAATCCGCAGCGCCCGCCTTGGTCTGCCGATCGTTCAAGGCATAGAAATTGTTGGTATCGATGTCGAACAGCGAGACCGACCAATAGGTGTCGGGCATGTCGTGGGTCGACACCCGGATCGCGCCACCCGCCGCGCTCAAATCATAGACGCAGATCGAATACAGCATGTCCGGGGAAGGGCGCACCACGCGGCGCGAATTCGCATTCGGCCGCGGCGCGTGCAGGATCGTGTTGGCCGCCGCCAGTTTCGAAATCCCCGCGACGGTGCGCAGCATGATGAGGCGCGGCAGCAAGAACACCGTTGCGATGTGGACGATAGCTGCTACCACCAGCGTCGCGGCGATCCATTTCCAGTTCCGCGCGATCATTGGCAGGCCGCCCGCTTGATGGTGGGCAGAACAACTTGTGTGGGATCGGCGACGACGCTGCCTTGCGGATTGTAAAGCCGGATGGTCAGGTTGAAGCGTCCCGCGTTGACCGGGATCAAGTTGCCCTCGGCCGGCGCTTGCGAGAGCGTGATCGCAAACGTTCCGTCGGCGCGGCGCGCCACCGAGTTCATCGAGACCGAATAGCGGTCGGCGGCGTTGGGGATCAGGAAATCGTCGGCGCCGTAGGCGGTGATGCTCCACCAGCGCGTCGGCGGGTCGCGTCCCTCGATCTGGTAGCTGCAGTTGCCATCGAGCGCGTTGCCGTCGCTGTCGTTCAGCGCCGTATAATACATCGTCTCGTCGCGGCCGAGCGCCAGCAGGCCGTGCACGGCAATGCGGGCACGCAGATACGGGCCGCCTTCGCTCGATCCGGTGTACACGCTGGTGTGCCAGGGCCCGCTTGAGACGCCGCCGCCCATGGTGCCGCGAATGACCGTCGCCCATGTTGCGAACAATCCAAGCGCGGTCCCGATCACGAGCACCGCCAGCACTTTTGACGCGCGCCGCATGTCCCCATCTCCGGTTTTTTTGCGAGGATAGCATGGGAGATATTTCTTCGCTAACCTGCGCCGCAGATGCCAAAGCAGTCGGGTCAAGGGTGCGCGATGCCACACATGCCGGATTTCGAAGCCTCATGAATGATCCGAGCAGGTGGGAAAGGTTTCGCGAAACGCTCCGGACGGCCGGCATATCGCTCGGCATGGCGCTGCTGACATTGGCCGCGCTCGAAGTCGTGCTGCGGGTCGCCGACTTCCGGATGCTGCGGGAGGGCACGACCGAGCGATCCCTGAGCTACCGCTATGATGCCGAACTCGGCTGGGCGCCGGCCCCGAATTCGGACTCGGTTGCCAGCAATGTCCGCAGCGTCCATGTGCACCACAACAGCCTCGGTTTGCGGGACAGCGAATTCAGCCGCGACGGCACGCCGACGATCCTGTTCCTGGGCGATTCCTTCGTCTGGGGCCTCGACGCCGAGGCGGATGAGCGTTTCACCGAGCTGCTGAAGCCGCGCGTCGCCGGATACAAAATCCTCTCCGCCGGCGTTTCCGGATACGGTACCGACCAGGAATATCTCTTGCTGAAACGGCTATGGGCGAAGATCCAGCCCGCCGTGGTCGTGCTGATTTTCTGTACGCAGAACGACCGGTTGGATAACAGCACCAACATCCGTTACGAGGGCTATCAAAAACCCTATTTCGAAACCGCCGCGGACGGATCGCTGGTGTTGAAAAATGTGCCGGTGCCCAAGGCGCGCCTGCAATACATCAAGGAGGATTGGTGGGTGCGGAATCTGTGGCTGGGAAGACTGGTGACGGCGTCCTATGTCGGCGTCGTCTATCCGCTGGTGACCGTGCCCGATCCGACCGAGCGGCTGGTCGACAAGATGCGCGAGTTTGTCGAGGCGAACGGCGCCAAATTCATGGTCGGCCTGCAATATCGGGATGAGCAACTCATCCGTCACCTCGAGGCCGGCAAGATTCCCTTTGTCTCGTTTGACGGCGCCGACTATTACCGCGGCGAGGGGGCCGGCGCGCACTGGACGCCTGATGGACAGAAGTTCGTCGCGGACCGTGTCATGAAGCTGCTGTCGGAAAACAATATCGTCCACGCGCCCTGAGCTTCAATCCGGCTCCAGCTCCCGGCCGTAGACCTCACGCATGCGATGATGCGAACTTCTGGTTCAGATCACTAGCGCTGGACATCACAGGGTGCTCCGTCAAAGCGGACGCGCGCGGCATGGATATCGGAATAACGACGGTCGGCCCAATCGATGAGGCTCGCCATCGGCTCCAGCAGGGATTGGCCTAGCGGGGAAAGGCAATATTCAACGCTCGGCGGCTTGGTCGGAAAGACGTGGCGGGTGATAAGTCCGTCGCGCTCCAAGTCGCGCAGCGTCTGGGTGAGCATGCGCTTGGAGATGTCGCGGATGGCTCGGTGAAGCTCGCTGAAGCGCTGCGGTCGCGTCGCGAGGGTCATGATCATGAGCATGCTCCATTTGTCGCCGATGCGGTCGAGCACGTCGCGCACCGGGCAATGTACGGATTCTACTGACTGGGCGTCGTCCGATTGATATCGGCTGAATCGCTCGATCGCGCTCAATGCGTCGCTCATGCGGGTTCCCTTTTTCTCTCCTGGTTACAAAAAACTGCCTCCTTACGGTGCAGGTCTGAGGTCTCTATATGAGACCTACCCTAGAATATAGACCATTTAGCACCGGGAGAATACGCATGTTTCTAGTCGTGGGAATTACGGGAAAAGTCGGCGGCGCAACAGCCACACATCTGTTGGCGCAAGGTAAGAAAGTACGCGCGCTGGTTCGCGACCGCGCGAAGGCGGCAAGCTGGACGGACCAGGGCGTCGAACTGGTCGACGGCGACTGGAACAATGCGGCCGCCATCGAGCGGGCGCTCAAGGGCGTCGACGGCGCGTTTGTAATGTTGCCGGCCGTCTGGGCCCCTTCGCCGGACTTCAAGGAAGCCAAGGGCGTCATCGCGAACTATGTCGAGGCGCTGACCAAGGCCGCGCCGCCGCGGGTGGTCGCGCTCTCGTCGATGGGGGCGAACCGGACCAGCGGGCTGGGGATGATCACGGCCCTGTCGTTGCTGGAGCAAGGCCTTTCGCAAACTGACATCGCCGACCGCCTTCGTGCGCGCCGGCGGGTTTTTCGAAAACTTCCTTTACGGCCTGCACGTCGCCCAGGGCGGCACGCTCCCCGTCTACTACAACCCGACCAGCCGGAAATCGACGATGGTCGCGACGAACGACATCGGTGCCGAGGTGGCGACGCTGCTGACCGGGCCGGCGTGGTCGGGGCATCGCGTCATCGAACTCGGTTCGATGGTCAGCGCGGATGAAGTCGCCGCGCAATTGGGGGAAGTCCTGAAGCTCGACGTCAAAGCCTTCGCTGTCCCGCGGGCCGGTTGGCCGGCAGCGTTCGAGCAGTTCGGCATCCCGAAGGGCCAGACCGGACCGGCTGAAGCGATGTTTGAGGCCGTCAACTCGGGCTGGATGGACCTCGGCGTCGCCGGCACGGAGCACGTCGCCGGCACAACGCTTCCCCGCGATGTCTTCGCGGCGGCCCAGAAGGCCGCCACGGCGTAGGTCCGCGGATCAGCGACGAGATGCGACTTTCGGACCTGCTCCGGAAATTCGCATCTCCTTCGGAACGAATGCGTCGCCTTCATCGGAAAAGGATGGACAAATGTCAAAGATTTCCTGGCGCCAACTCTCGGTGCACCAAGTCGCGGCCTTGGCACTTGCGGCTTTCTTTGTCGTGGGGTCGCTCATCAACATCTTCGCTCCCGCGCCTATCTACGAGGAATATCTGCGGTGGGGATACCCGTATTGGTTCCATTTCGTGACCGGATCGCTGGAACTCACGACCGCCGTTCTGCTGGCGCAGGCCCGGACGCGGCTGTGGGGCGCGGCGCTCGGCTGCACCGTGATGTTGGTGGCGCTCGCGACCGTCACCCTCCACGGCGAATACGGGCACGGGGTGCCGCCGCTTATCGCGGCGTCACTATCGATAGTCGTCGGCTGGATCGCCTGGCGGAAGCGGCTCCCCACCCCGGCATGACTGATGCCCCTGGAACCTGTATCGAACTCGCATCAATCCGCTTCTGGCTACGCGCTAATGAGTCCACGCTCCAACATCGTCCGCGCGCGCTGAGCCTCAATCCGGCTCCAGCTCCCGGCTGTAGTCGATCTTCAGGGCGGGATTCTGTTCGGCTTTGCGCAGCACGCAATTGCCGACCACCAGCAGATCGAGCTCGTTGCCCATGAAGCAGCGGAAGGCGTCCTCCGGCGTGCAGACGATCGGCTCGCCGCGAACGTTGAAGCTGGTGTTGACCAGCACCGGGCAGCCGGTCAGCGCCTTGAAGCGGCTGAGCAATCGGTGAAACAGCGGATTGGTTTCGCGCATGCACGGTCTGGATGCGCGCCGAATAGTCGACATGCGTCACCGCCGGAATTTCCGAGCGCGCGACGTTGAGCTTGTCGATGCCGAACAGCGCCTGCTCGTCCGCGCGTCATGCGCCGGCGTCGCTGTCTCCCTGACGTCGGCGACCAGCAGCATGTAGGGACTGTCGGCATCGAGCTCGAACCAGTCGGAGACGTCCTCGCGCAGCACCGCCGGCGCGAAGGGCCGAAAGCTCTCGCGATATTTGACCTTCAGATTGAGGTTCTTCTGCATCGCCGGCGAGCGCGGGTCGCCGAGGATCGAGCGCGCGCCGAGCGAGCGCGGGCCGAATTCCATGCGGCCCTGAAACCAGCCGACCGCCTTGCTGCGGCGACCAGCGCCTGCGCCGTGGTCTCGATCATCGTCGTCTTCGCCGAGCACGTCGAATTTGCGCCCGCCGCCGTCAGCCTCTGCTCGATCTCGGCCTTGCGGAAAGCTCGGGCCCGAGGAACGCGCCGGCCATGCCGTCCGCGCCGTCGGCCGTCGCGCGGCTGGCCCTTGAACATGTGATAGGCCGCGAGCGCCGCACCGAGCGCGCCGCCGGCATCGCCCGCCGCCGGCTGAATCCAGATGTCTCGAAATGGCCGTCGCGCAGCACTTTGCCGTTGGCGACGCAATTGAGCGCCACGCCGCCGGCGAGGCAGAGGTTCCGCGCACCGGTCTGCCTGGCGAGGCTGCGCGTCAGCCGCAGCACGACCTCATCCAGCACCGCCTGGATCGAGGCCGCGACATCCATGTGGAACGCCGGTCAGCAGTTGATCCGGGCCGCGCACCGGCTCGCCGAACAGCTTGTGCGAAGCGATCGTTGGTCATGGTGAAGCCGGTGCAATAGTCGAAATACGACATGTCGAGCCGGAACGAGCCGTCCGGCTTCAGGTCGATCAGATTGTCGAGAATGAGCTGTGCGTATTTCGGCTCGCCATAGGGCGCGAGCCCCATCACCTTGTATTCGCCGGAGTTGACCTTGAAACCGGTGTAGTAGGTGAGAGGCCGAATAGAGCAGGCCGAGCGAATGCGGAAAGTGGATTTCCTGGAAGATTTCGAGACGGTTGCCGTTGCCGATCGCCGCCGACGTCGTGGCCCATTCGCCGACGCCGTCCATGGTCAGCACGGCGGCGCTCTCGAACGGCGAGGGAAAGAACGCGGAGGCCGCGTGGCTCAGATGATGCTCGCAGAACAGCAGCCGGCCGCGCATCGAAGCTGTCGGCAAATTTCCTCGAGCTCGCCGCGCAGCAGGCTTTTCTGAAACAGTTTTTCCCGCAGCCAGAGCGGGATCGCCATCTTGGAAGGAACGGAAATCCGCGCGGCGCGAAGCGCGATGTAGGTTTCCAGCAGTCGTTCGAATTTGAGAAACGGCTTGTCGTAGAACACGACGTGATCGAGCTCGTCGGCTCGGCACGCCGGCTTCCGCCAGGCAATAGGCGATGGCGTGGTGCGGAAACGACGGGTCGTGCTTCTTGCGGGTGAAGCGCTCCTCCTGCGCGGCGGCGACGATGCGGCCGTCCTCGACCAGCGCCGCGGCGCTGTCGTGATAGAACGCGGAAATGCCGAGGATGCGCATCGGCCGGCTAGAACAGCGTGTAGATGAACGGCGCGATCGCGGAGCCCTTGGTCGAGCACCACCAGGCCGCCGAACACCACCATCATGATCAGGATCGGCAACAGCCAGAATTTCTTGCGCACGCGCATAAAGCGCCAAAGCTCAGCAGGAAATCCATAGTGAAAGTCCATCTTCAGAACTGATCTTTCATGGTCTCGGGCGCCGGTCCAGGCGGCTGCCGTACGATCCAGTAGCTGTCCGCGTCCGGCTGCCGCTTCAGCCGCAGCAGATCCTTGCCCAGCATCCGCATGACGAGGCCGGTCGGCAACACCGTGCCGAAGAATATCAGCGCCATCACCATCGGGTTGACGACTTTGTGCAGCAGCAGTCCGAATTTGAGCCATGCACGATTGAGCGGGTTGAGCAGGGCGGGACGGACCAGCGCGCTTGCGAAAAATAGCGCGGCCAGTGCACCGCTCCACGGCCACAATCTGCCGTCATGCCAGAAGTTCAACACCGTGACCACTGCGAGCACGCCGGCCATCACCAGTCCGAACGTGCGATCGGAACCGGCGACCGCGGTCTCCTCACGCGAAAAAACTTCGTGACTGGATTGATTCATTCGAACTATCCGGCGCCACCGGGCGATCCGGCAGTCTCAAAATTCGACTATACAGGATATGCCGGACCGGAAAACGCGTTAAAATAGAACGATTGAGCCTCGGTTCGGATTTAACCGAACCGGACAGGCTCTAGGCCACTTGCGCGGCGGCGTCCGCGGCGGCCAGGAACTGGCGTTCGAAATCGGCTGCGGGCATCGGCCGGCCGAAGAAATAGCCTTGGCCTTCCTCGCAGCCCATGCTGACCAGCAGATCGGCGGTCGCCCGGTTCTCGATGCCTTCGGCGATCACCGACAGGCCCGAGCTGCTTGCTGAGCCCGATGGTCGAACTGACGATCGCGGCGTCGTCGGGATTGCCGAGCAGATCCGAGCACGAAGGAGCGGTCGATCTTCAGCCCGTCGAGCGGGAATTTCTTCAGGTAGCTGAGGCTCGCATAGCCGGTGCCGAAATCGTCGAACACGATGCGAACGCCGAGCTCCTGGATTTTCAGGAACGTATCCAGCGCGCCTGCTCGTCGTGCAGCAGGATGTCTTCGGTGACTTCGAGCTCGAGCTGGTCGGCGGTGAGGCCGGTCGCGCGCCAGCACGTGCGCGACCGAGTCGGCAAGGTCGCCCGACTGCGAGTTGCGACGGCGAGAGGTTGACGCCGATGCGCAAGCTGTGTCCGGCGCGTTCCCAGGCCGCGCGCCTGCGTGCAGGCGGTCTCGCAGCACCCAGTCGGCGATCCGTTCGGAGATCGGCGAGGTGTTGACGACCGGCATGAATTCCGCCGGCGACACCAGGCCGCGCACCGGATGACGCCAGCGGATCAGGGCTTCGGCGCCGATCAGGCTGCCGTCGGCCAGATGGAGCTGCGGCTGATAGAACAGTTCGAACTCGTTGCGGTCCGCGGCCAGCGCCAGCTCCGCCTCCAGCGTCAGCCGCGTTTCGAGTTCGCGCCGGATCGCATCCTCGAACAGCACGTGGCCGCCGCGCCGGGTCGCCTTGGCGCGGCTCAGCGCCAGATGGCTGTTGCTCAAGCAGTTCGTCCGCCGTGCTGCCGTCGGCGGGGAAGACCGCCGCGCCGATGCTGACCCGTGACGCGATGCTGGCGCGTTGCCGGCGAGCAGCGGCGCGTCGAAGCCTGCGCTGATCCGTTCGGCGAAGCTCGCCGACGCGCTCGCCGATATCGGCCATGCGGAATCGCGATGGCGAATTCGTCGCCGCTCAGCCGCGCGACCGTGCCGGCCGTCCGGAATCTCGGCCGTCAGCCGTTCGGACGACCGCACGCAGCACCAGGTCGCCGCTGGCGTGGCCGAGCATGTCGTTGATCTGCTGAAAGCCGTCGAGGCCGAGCACCAGCAGCGCCACTTCGCCGCCGCCGTTCTCCGCCTGTCGACGATCATCGCGGCCAGTTCGGCATGAAGCGTGTTGCGGTTGACAGGCCCGGTCAGTGAATCATATTCGGCCAGATAGCGGATGCGCTCGGCTTCGCGCTTGCGCACCGAGATGTCGCGCAGGATCGCGCCGAACTGGAATCCGTCGGTGCCCTGCCAGCCCGAGAAGCTGGCCTCGACCGGAAATACCTCGCCGCTCCTGCGGCGTCCGTCGAATTCGATCACGGCGCCGGCGGCGAGCTCGGCGGCGTTGCCGGATCGAGAACGGCGAGGTCTGCGGCCTTCGTCGGGTCGGCGCAAATCACATCGAACGGCTGGCCGATCATTTCTTCCGGGCTGGTAGCCGAAGATCGCGGTCGCGCCGGGATTCCAGACCGTGATCAGGTGGTCCTGGTCGGTGCAGACCAGACCGTCGCCGAGCGACATCGCGATGCGCTGAAAGCGGCTCTCGGCGATCCGGCCCAGCACGTCGCGGAAATCGATTTCGTCGAGCGCGATGGCCGCGAGATAGACGACGATGGCGATGTGGAACAGCGAGGTGTCGAGAATCAGCGGGAATACCGCCTGCAGCAGGATCGCGCCGGCTTCGACGGCGGCGGCCATTCCGACCAGCAGGCCGACGCGCTTGGCCGGCCGACAGCCGGCGCCACGACAGCAGCATCACCAGCGCGAGGATGCCAAGCCCCACCAGCGTGACGATGTCCGACGTCCATTGCAGCGCGCGGTTCTGCGGATCGATTCGGCGGCGAGCGTTTGCAGCATCGGACCCGGACACGATCTCGCCGTTCGGAACGCTGAAGCGGTCGCCGAGTTCGAGCGCGGTGCCGCCGACGATGACCTTCTTGCCCTTCAGCCGTTGCAGCGTCGCTGGGTCGCCGCGCAACACGTCGGCGTAGGAGACTTTCGGGATCGAGAGGCTGCGGATGCTGAAATCGATCAGGAACGGCGCGCGCTTCTCGTCATGTTGTCCGGCCAGCATGGCGGCCATCGAGGGCAGGAATTTGCCGTCCAGCTTCTCGCCGAACGGGTAGCGGCGAACCAGGCCGTCCGGTCCGACCTCGACATTGACGAGCGCCGGCCAGGCGTGGCTGGCGAATTGCGGCAGCGGCCGGTTGACGTGAATGGAGGTCCTGTCGATGCCGGGCTGCTGGAACGACGGCAGGATCACCGAGCCGCCGGCGCTTTCGAGCGCTGTCGGCAAAGTTGCTTGTCCGACGCCGCGTCCGAGGGCGTGCTGAAATCGATATCGAGCGCGATGTCCTGCACCTCGGCCTGCTGCAGCCGCCGCAGCAGTTCGGCGTGAAGCTGGCGCGGCCAGGGCCAGACGCCGATCTTGTCGATCGAGGCGGCGTCGATCGCGACCATCACGATGTCGCCGCTGGCCTGCCGCGACTGCCAGCCGAACCGCAGATCGGCGAGCGCATGGCGGAGCGCGCCATGCCAGCCGCATGACAGGACGATCGCGAGCGCAATCATCACCAGAATGATGCGGCCGATATTGTTTCACCTTGTCCCCGTCCCCAAATCGCGTCATGATCGTTGCAGCCGGTCAGGCTGCGCGTGCAAGTCTGCTAATTTATGCGCGTGACCATTGCCATTGCCATTTCCATTGTTGCCATTACCATGGTTGCCGTTATTGCCGCGTGCCGTTGCCGTTGCCGTTGCCGTTGCCGTTGCCGTTGCCGTTGCCGTTGTCGTCGCCGTTGCCGTTGCCGTTTCCGTTGCCATTGCCGTTCCGTTCCCGTTGCTGCGTTGCAGATGCCGGTCACGGCCTGGCAACCGTGGTCGCCACGCTCGAAACCGTGGACGCAGTTGCGCTCGACGCCGTACTGCCGCTGCTGGTCGCCGCATTGCCGGATGTGCCTTGGCTGTTGCCGGTCGCGACCGTCGTCGTCGTGGAGCCAGATGAACTCCAGATCGTGTCCTTGTTCGCAGCGCTTCGCGATGTGCCGCGATCGGCGCTGAATTGTCGCGGGCGAGGCCGTGCGTGACCCTGTGGAAGTTGAGCCGGACTTCGCCGATCGACGACGAGATGCGCGTCACGCCGGGCTTTGGCCGCGATTCGTGCCCGCATGGTGCGATGGTTGATGCCGCTCGCGGCGTTGCGCGGCGCGGTGAGGCCGGCACTCGGCACCGGAACGCGCTCGATCGAGGACGTGCGCGGCTTGCCTTGCTCGATCGGATTGAAGGTGCCCGATCCGCTCAGCGAGAGCCCGAGCTTGCCGTGCGTGAAGGTGGTCGCGTGCTGGCCCGGCATCACCTGCGCGATCTGGCCGGACCTGAAGTCGGCGACCTCGACCTGGCCGCGGATCACGTCGACGCTGGTGCTGGCCGGCGTTCACGGTGACGCGAAACTGCGTGCCCTTGACCACGGCGGCGAGATAGGGGGTCTCGACCTCGAAATGCTTGACGTTGCGCTTTTCGACCTCGAGCAGGATCGAACCGGCCTGCTGCACGATCGTCGTCGACAGCCCGTCCTTCTTCTCGCCGGCACGCCGACCACCGAATTCGGCGAGATCAGCATGGTTTCCTCGCCGCGCCGCAGCAGCACGCGTCCGTTGCGGCCGGTGCGAATGGTGTCACCCGGCTTCAGCAGTCTCTTCCTGCTTCAACGACGCCGGCTGCGCGCCGGTACTGGTGAGCCAGACTTCGCCGGAGGATTTGCTGACCGTCCAGGCGCCGTCATCGGCGGCAAGAGCGCTGGAAGCTGCCGCCAGAACCAACGCTGCCGCCAGAAGCCGCGAAACGCGATGCAACTGACCGCATGACGTTCTCCGATTGCCGTCCTGGACCCTCAGGCGTATCGGAAATGTTTCAAGATTGAGTGAGTGGGAACCGGCGTCTACCGGGGCGCCGCGTTAACGATTCATTGACCATAAAATTCTATGAAAAATCATATGGCTAACGGATTCTCCCACGAACTGGCGGCGCCCGTCCGTACAACTACGGAAGCGAGAGCGCCTGCGCCGTATCGGCGGACGCGCTGCCGGTCATAGCCATGGCCGGAATTCTCCTGCTGGCTGCGGCACTGGCGTCCATGCCGGCGAACGCCCAGCAGGCCAGCCAGCCCGGCTACGATCCCCGGCACAGACCGAAAAGCGCTTCGAGAATCAGCAATCCGAGCAGGCGCCGACCGCGCCGGCCTCCGATTCCGACAGCGCATGGCGCGGCCGGAGGGGCAGGCGGACACCAAGCCGCTGTTCGTGCTGCAGCCATGTGGCCGTCACCGGCGCCTTCGCCGATCCCGTGCGACCGGCTCGCAACGGCCTATCAACCCTATCTCGGGAAAAAAGTGTCGCAGGCCGATCTCGGCCGCGATGGCAACCGCGGTCAGCGACGTCTATCGCGCCGCAGGTTTTCACCTGAGCCGGGCGATCATTCCGCCGCAGGACATCCAGGGCGGTAGAATTCGCCTGACGGTCATCGAGGGCAGCATCACCGAGGTGCTGCTCAAGGGCGAGGGCGCCGAACAGTTCGGCATCCGGCCGATGCTCGACGCCGTGGTGGCCGAACAGCCGTCGCGCTTTGCGACCCTGGAACGGCACTTGCTCCTGGTCAACGGCCGGCCCGGCGTGCGCATCGAGGATACCGCGCTGGAGGAGATCGGCACCGCGACCGGCCGTTTCCGCCTCATCGTCTACCTGAAGACCTGGCACGTCTTCACGTCGTTCGGCGTCGACAATCTCGGATCGTCGTCGGTCGGCCCCTGGCAAAGCTATGCCACCGCGGCGTTCAACTCCTATCTCGCGCCCGGCGATTCACTGGTGGTCAATCTCTCGACCACGCCGGCCGATCCGCGCCAGCTCGCGTTCGGCCGCATCGCCTATGACGTGCCGGTCGGCACCGACGGCGCCCGCGTCGGCGCCTCCGGTTTCTACAGCGAGGTCTGGCCCGGGCGACTACCGACACCTCTTCAACCAGAACACCAAGACCGAATTGTTCGAATTCCACGGCAGCATCGTCCCGCTGCAATCGCAGCAATCGACGTTGACGCTGACCGCGGCGATGGGTTTCAGCAACGTCACCGAGAACGACTTTTTCGGGCCTATCTATGCCGATCATATTCGCGCGTTGAGCCTGACTTCGGACTACCGCCTGCAGGATCCTTTCAGTGGCACCAATTATTTGACGCTGGCCTATCGTCAGGGCCTCGACATCCTCGGGGCCTCGCGCCGCGACGATGATTTTCTGTCGCACGACGGAGCGTCTGCGGAATTCTCGGCGGTGAATTTCTGGTTCACGCGCTACCAGACCCTGTCGGATGCGTGGTCGGTCAAGTTCGCGGCCGCCGGCCAATGGGCGTCCGGTCCGCTGTTTCTGTCGCAGCAGTTTTACCTCGGCGGCGCCGCGTTCGGCCGCGGCTATGGCAGTGCCGAAATCAGCGGCGACAACGGCATCGCCGGTTCGCTCGAGCTGCGTTTCGATCAGAAGCTGAACTATCGCTATCTCAGCGGCTATCAGCTCTACAGCTTCGTCGACAGCGGCGCGGCCTGGAACGCCGGCTACAGTCTTGGCGAGGGCCTGTCGCTGACCTCGGTCGGCGGCGGCGTTCGCCTGTTCCTGTTCGACGATTGGCAGGCCGATCTCGGCGTTGCCGCCCCGCTCAGCTACCGCGCGCCCGACAACAGCAGCCGTACCGCCAGGTTCCTGTTCTCGCTGTCGAGCGCATTCAGGCTGTGCCCGGCGCGGCCATCAACGCGCTGTCTGTAATGGCCTGACGCGGTTTGTTGACGCCAACCCGCTCACGCCGGATCCGCCGGCCTGACGCGCCTGGCGATCTCCGCGCCCTTTTCCCTTTGCACGATGCTAATGTCATATTGGCTCTGCAGGTCCAGCCAGAATTGCGCATTGTTGCTGAAATAACGGCCCAGTCGCACCGCGGTATCGGCCGTGATCGAGCGGCGGCCATTGAGGATATCGGTGATGCGGCCGGACGGCACGCCGATATCGAGTGACAGGCGATTGGCGCTGAGCTTGCGGGCCGCCAATTCGCGTTTCAGCAAGCGGCCGGGATGGACGATGGGAGCCATAAGGATCAACCTCTGTGATAATCTACAATCTCGACCTCGTGGGCGTCGCCTTTGCGAAATTGGAAGCAGATGCGCCAACGCTCGTTGACGGTCATCGCCCATTGCCCCTTCCGGTCGCCTTTCAGCTTATGCAGTCCCACGCTTTTCAACGGACTGAGATCGCCAAGCGCGCCCGCGACATTCAAGGCTAGCAGCAAATCGATAGCGGCTTCGAAATCCAGTCCGCGAAACTGGTTCGGCCGCTCGCCATCCCAGACCTTGCGCGTCGCGGAATTCCGCCACGATTTGATCATGGCATAAATATACTACGGGAAACGGTGAACTGCAATCGTCGGTTCATCGCATTGCCAAGGCAACGCCGCCGCGTGGCACGAACGTGCTATCGATCGGGCGGCCGAATTCATGCTGTTCTTCATTGCACCTTATCGCGTGCCTGGTTCACGTGCGGTAGTTTGGAGGCGACATGATCTGGTTGATTTTTTCGGCTTTCGCAGGCTGTTTCATTCTCGAGCGAATATTCCCGGGGTGGCCCTTGCCGCAGGTCCGGACGTGGCCGCTGCGGGTGCTGTTGGTCAACGGCATTCAGTTGATCGTCGTCCTGCTGGCCGGCATTAGCTGGGAAAGATGGCTGTCATCCTGGTCGATATTCCGGCTGTCGGATCATGTCTCGCCGGCGATCGGAGGATTGATCGCCTACTTCATTGCGACGTTCATTTTTTACTGGTGGCATCGCTGGCGCCACGAAAGCGATCTGCTCTGGCGCCTGTTTCACCAGATCCATCATTCGCCGCAGCGGCTGGAGGTGATCACCTCGTTTTACAAGCATCCCGGCGAAATGGTCTTCAACTCCATTCTCGGCAGCCTGCTGGTGTATACCCTGCTTGGATTGTCGCTCGAAGCGGGAGCCATCTACACGGCTTGCACGGCGCTCGGCGAGTTCTTCTACCACACCAACGTCAGGACGCCGCGCTGGATCGGGTTCGTGTTCCAGCGCCCCGAGATGCATCGCATCCATCATCAGCACGATCGCCACAAGAACAACTACGGCGACATTACCTGGTGGGACATGCTGTTCGGCACCTACGAAAATCCAAAGGATTGGATTTACACCTGCGGGTTCGATGACGAACGGGAGCAGCGGCTGACCGACATGCTGGTCTACAAGGACGTTCACAGAACGTGAATTTTGATCGGAGCCGGTTCGCAACTTGGTATGGCTATCGCGCGGCTGGCGCGACGTCGATCATGCCGAGATTGACGAGCGTGCGGTGGAAGCGGCGTTTCCGTTCCGAGGGCGATGCAAAGTAGGCGTCGCCGCACTGCGCCAGAAGGCTTGCGCGGGTGGCGAAGATCTCGTCAAGCGGCAGGCCGGCCTGCTGCATCGCGACGGTGCCGAGAAAGGCAATATCGAGGTCCGGGCCGCGCCCGGGGATCATCCGGTCGGAGCGATCGTTCAGGGTTTCCATGGCATAGAAGGTGCGAAACTGGCGGCGCGGATCGACGGGGAGTTTGATTTTAGCCTCGATCCGCCGCGCCATCACAGGCTGATGATCGCCGTAGTGGATGATCAGCATCGGACGTCCGGGAAACCGGGCGGACAACTCGGACTTGAGCCTGGTCCAGGTCGCCGCAGTCTCCGCAAGCCGGGCGTAGTACTCGGCGTAGCACGCATCGGCGAGGCTTGCGGCAGCAAACGCCCGTTCGCTCTCGAACCGCCCGGGTGCTGTCAGTCTTCGGTTGTGCGGGCCGTGATTGAAGTTGGTCAGCATATACAGGAAACGCGGCGCGGCATCGCCAGCGATCCGTTTCATGTGAATGCCGAGCGCCGCTTCCAGAAACATCGCGTCGGAATGGGTCGCCTCGATATCGATCGACATCGAAGGGCGGATGAAAATCATCGGTGAAGATACGTTCGCCGATGCCGATGGAACGGTAAAACGCATCGTAGTTGAGAAAGCTGCGACGGCAGCTCGACGTCAGCATCGTTTGATAGCCAAGCGCCGTCAGTGAATTCGGCAGACTGTTGTGGAACCGGCCGACGCCTCGCTTGAAAAGAAAATAGGCGTTTGAACCGAAGCTGGCGCTGGAAAGGCCGGTGAGCAGGCTGAATTCGGATTGCCATGACCCGCCGCCGAAAATGTCGACGTTGAGCGTGCCATGGCGGCCGTCTTTCGGGGACAGGAATGCTTCGACGCCGGGCTCGACCGGGAGCCCGAACACCCGGGATCGAAGATCGATTCGTGCTGGATCACGATGATGTCGGGCGCGTCCGGGCGGCGCGCCGGTATCGCCGGCATCAGCGGCAGCGGCTCGTCGGCGATATCGCTGAGCACGAGTCCACCGAACTGCCGCCAGGAAATCGGGTCGAGCAGCGAGGCGATGAAGGCCGAGAAGAAACATCGCCGCTGCGCCGCGATACGCCGGAAGGAAACGGCGCCGCCGCCGGTCCGGTAGGCCGCAAACAGACCGATCGCGGCAACGGCGACCAGAATGATCTGCCATTGCAGGGAAACCGGTGGCCCGGCCGCATAGACCAGGACGGCGAGCGCGGCCAGAACGAGCACGACGGCTCCGGCGAAAAAAGCCGTCACCGCGAGCGGATACTGGACGATGAAAAACGGCACCGTTCCCGCGAACGCCAGCGGCAAATCGGTGACGATCAGTTTCAGCCCGCTGTGCCGGTACTTGACGGTCGACGCGCCGAAGATGGCCACGGCCAGGATCGACGACAGCAGGATCGCCCGTTCGACATCGGCGACGGCGAACAGCAGCACCGCCGCCATCAGACACAGCGCGGCAATCGCCAGCCTGAGGCGCTCGACGCTGCGCTCCGCCAGGCAAAGGACGGCGATGGCTGCCGCAATGATCAGGATCAGCGTCATATCGATGGGGTGGCCAACGCGCGAATGAAATCCTACCACTGCCATCAAGAAGTGCGTCGTCAGGTTAAGTCAACTGCGCCGTATTCGATTGTGAGCCGGACGATCAGGAACCGAGGATAGTTGCCAGCGACGCCTTTGCCGAGTTCCTGCGCGAACAGCTCGCGCCGCTCGAGGCGCCACCAGCCCAACTCGCCGGTAAAAGTCAGGTCTGCAGCTCTGCTGCAGGGCAATAACTTTCCTGAATTTAATTCGGTCCCGCCGTGTCAAACTCGCTCTCGCCACGTTTCTATAGCATTTGTTGAACAAAAGTGATTGGAACGGAAACGATGAAGCGGGGAATCGCTGTTTTGGCGTGCCTTTGCGCCTGCGCCGGCGCTTTTTATTTCGCTATCGACAAATAGGGTATCCAGCACGAGACGCTGGACCTGTTCGACACCGTGCGGGAGCGGCCCGTCTCGGTGGATGTTGCCGTGCGCTGCGACTACGAGATGAAGGCGAGTGAAGGCTACTGGAAGCTCCCCGTCGCCATCATCAGCAATGGCAATACCATAAAGAACACCGAGTACTCGTTCCTTGCCAACGTGTTCGCGGCGAGAGGATACCTGGTGGCGAGCATCCAGCAGGATATTCCTTCCGATCCGCCCGGTGACCAAGGTAGGTCTCCCCTATGTCGGTAGGCTCGCAGTGTACGAAAAGGGCGAAGCCAACATCCTGTTTGCAATCCAGCAATTGAAAAAATTGCACCCGAATGCCGACTACGGTCACATCTCGCTGGTCGGACACTCGAACGGCGGTGATACGTCCATGTACTTCGCACAACAGCACCCGGAACTGGTTTCGAAAGTGATTACACTCGACAATTTGCGCGTGCCCTTCGTGCTCAGCAGCAAGTTGAAGATTCTTTCATTCCGTTCAAAAGATCCGAACTTCATAGCCGATCCTGGCGTGCTGCCGACCCCACTCCAGGCCAAGGCGGACGGGATCGACATCATCCGCACCCCATTCCAGCACACCTGGATGAGCGACCGCGGCCCCCACTCTGCAAAGCAGAGAATTCAGTCCACGCTCGATCAGTTTCTGGGCAGTGGCAGCGCCAGTGCACTGACTCCGGTTGACACCGATAACCTGATCGTTTCGAACGCCGCTGCGGCACTCCCCTAACGGGTCGTCCAAGCCAAACTCTCCATTTCACCCAACTCCTCCGGTCAGGGCCTGTTCATTCGGTCGTGAGACGGTGCCTCTGGACCCGGTTCAAGCAATGCGGTTGCCGGCCCGGCCGCAAACGGTGCCTCCCGTTCGGCGGCAACAGGTTTCTTCGTCAACCGCGCGCGGCGTCGCTACCCATGCATTTTTGAATGAGACTAAAGAGATTTGTTGCACGGCTTCGAAAGCTTCCGCGATGCATTCAGACCGACTAATTCTCTCGTAATGAGCGACCGAGAGACGCCAAGCAATTCGAAAGCGGAGGAACCCGGAACATGAACTATTTGAAATCCAAAATGCTGATCTGCGCTTTGGTCGCAGGTTGCTCGATCGCCACCGCGCATGCGGCCGCCAACAAGGTGGTAATTGGTGATATCGACGATATGTCGGGTCTCTATGCCGACGTGATCGGACAGGGCGGCATTGAAGCAGCCAAAATGGCGATAGAGGATTTCGGCGGAAGTGTTCTTGGAAACAAGATCGAGCTTTTGACCACGGATCACCAAAACAAGCCGGATCTTGGGGCCCAGAAATTTCGAGAGTGGGCGGACCGTGACGGTTTGACCATGGTTCTTGGAGGTTCGAACACCGGGGTCAGCATCGCGATGGCAACGATTGCCAAGGAAAAGAAGACACCGTTCTTCGCCATCGGCGCAGCCGGAGCGTCTCTCACGGGCAAGGATTGTACGCTGTATACGGTCCACTACGCCTACGATACTACGTCGCTTGGTAACGGCACGGCGACCACCATGGTCAAGGAGGGCGGCAAGACCTGGTTCTTCCTGACCGCAGACTATGCGTTCGGTACGCAGTTGCAGGAGGCAGCGGCCAAGGTCGTTGAAAGGAACGGGGGCAAAGTGATCGGCGCGGTGCGTGTTCCGCTGTCGACCTCCGATTTCTCCAGCTTTCTCCTGCAGGCCCAGAGCTCAGGCGCGCAGGTGCTGGGTCTCGCCAACGCCGGTAACGATTTCACAAATTCGCTGAAGGCGTCGGACGAATTCGGCGTCGGCAAGACAATGAAGCCGGCAGCCCTGCTGGCCTTCATCAGCGATATCCATGCGCTGGGGTTGAAGACGGCCCAGGGTCTGTATCTGACCACGGGCTGGTACTGGGACCTCAACGACAAGACCCGTGCCTTCGCGAAGCGCTATTTCGCGAAGACCCAGCGCGAACCGACGATGAACCAGGCTGCCTATTACTCGGCCACCCTGACCTATCTCAATGCCGTCAAGGCTGCGGGCAGCACCGATTCCGACAAGGTGATGGCGCAGCTGCGCAAGGCAAAGATCGACGACATGTTCACCAGCAGCGGAAAAATTCGCGCGGACGGGTTGATGGAGCACGACATGTACATCATGCAGGTGAAGAAGCCGGATGAGTCGAAGTATCCTTGGGATTATTACCGTCTTGTCCAGACCATGTCCGGTGAGGAAGCTTTCGGCAAGCTCGCCGACAGTGCTTGTCCGCTTGCGACCCATTAACGCTGCGCGCATCGGCCAAGGCTCGCCGCCGGATTCGATCAAACCCGGCGGCGCTTCTCATTTGACGGATGTCAGGGGGAGGAGGAGATGAAGAAGAGGCGGCTTTCGTTTTTTTCATCTGCGCCGTTCTTGCGGCATATGGGTTGAAGCATCTGGCGCTCGACAATTGGGGGGTGTTGCCGCGCACGATACGTGTCGATGTCGCTGCTGACAGCCGGCTTTCTCGGCGCCGTCGTTGGCGCCAGCGCCTTCCTGAACGGCTCCGATCGGGTGTGAGGACCAGCTTCAGAAGATGCGGTGCGGAGTCCCGGATGGGTGTTCGAAGCTCAGCACGCGCCGGCTAGGTTCGGTCCGCGGCCCACCGGCCGGAATATTTGAACTCCGGAGCTGCCTTCAATTGCTCGGCCGTGGCGTTCATCGATGCATGCCACTTCTTGTCCGAGTCGTTGTAGCTGACCTTTACCGAAGAGGGATTGACAGCAACATAGTGTTCTCCCATTCCCAGAAATCCACCGACCGAAAGAACATAAGCCTGGTTCTGGCCATTCTGGTTCAGCGCGATATCCTTGATTTGGCCGATATCCTGCTTGTTGTCGTTGTAGACATCCAGGCCGACCACTTTGGAACTTAGGTCATCATTGCCCGCGATCGTGACGAACCTGCCGGCGCTAGCCGCATTATTCGCCATGGCGGCGCCGGTGGTCGATCCGTTTGTGGTGTTGATATCGGTGACTTCCGTGAACGAGTCGGGGCTAACGGACATGACGACCGGATTTCCGTCGTTGTCCTTGGCGTGGATCACGAAGGACGTGGGTGCGACGCGGATGTCGGTGTAGCCGGATTTCTGAAGCATGCTTCGTAGGTTCGATCCCATATGTTGAGACGAGGCCGTTTGATTGGCAGGCGGCGGATTGGCCGAATTCTGATTATTCGACCCCGCGGCCAGAGCGACCTGCGAGAGCGCGAGCACTGCCGCGCTTGCGAGTAGAATAGAGCGCATTGGTATCTCCGATTTTGGCCTCCAGCACAGAATCAACAACTCGCTCCAACTTCCGTTTCATGAATTATTGGCCATGCTAGGGCTCGCGCGAGCGACGCCCAAGCAATGCAAAAATGTGCGCGGCAATCTGTCGCCGTTTTTATCGCTCGCCTTTCGTAACGGTAATTTTCTGAACAGCCCCACGCAATGTTCGTACGCTATGTTTGAGACGAGAACTTCCAACGCCACTGCCGGCGTCAACAATGGAGACTTGTCATGCATGATAAATCACAGGCCAATCAACCGACAGCACGAAAAATCTTCAAGCCGCGGCGCCTTGCGCTGCTGGCTTCCGCTGCCGGATTGAGCGTGGCCGTGCTGTTCGCTGGATCGGGCGGATACAAATCGTTCGGTCTTCCGGCGTGGGGTTCGGCGGCGCATGCGGCCGAGGTCGCGCCGGCGAATGCCGGCTTTGGCGATCTGGTCGCCAGGGTAAAGCCCGCAGTCTTCTCGGTCCGCGTGAAAATTGACGACGAAGGCCAACAGATGCCGGTCGTGGACCAGGAAAATGACGGCAGCGGACAGGGCGCTCCGTTCGAGCGGTTCTTCAGGCAGTTCGGAGACCGCGGGACTGGCGGCATGCCGCATCCGCACAGAATGATCACCGGAGAGGGCTCCGGCTTCTTCATCTCGTCTGACGGCTACGCCGTCACCAACAATCATGTCGTCGATCACGCCAAATCCGTCGAGGTCACAACCGACGACGGAACGATCTATACGGCGAAGGTGATCGGCACGGACAAGAAGACCGATCTTGCGCTGATCAAGGTTGAGGGCAAGAAAGACTTCAGCTTCGTGAAGTTCGCTGATCAACCACCGCGTATTGGCGACTGGGTGGTTGCGGTGGGCAATCCGTTCGGGCTCGGCGGCACCGTGACGGCCGGTATCGTTTCGGCCAGCGGTCGCGACATCGGCGCGGGACCTTATGATGATTATGTGCAGATCGATGCGCCGATCAACAAGGGCAATTCGGGTGGACCGGCATTCGACATGAATGGCAATGTCATTGGCGTCAATACCGCGATCTACTCGCCCTCCGGCGGTTCGGTCGGAATTGGTTTCGATATTCCCGCCAGAACGGCGAAGCTGGTCGTGGCCCAGCTCAAGGACAAGGGCTACATCTCTCGCGGCTGGCTGGGCGTGCAGGTGCAGCCAGTGACCGCCGACATTGCCGACGGTCTCGGGCTGAAGGAGGCGCGAGGGGCGATCGTTGATAATCCGCAGGATGGCAGCCCCGCGGCAAAAGCGGGCATCGAAGCCGGCGACGTGATCACCGCGGTCAACGGTACGGCGGTGAAGGATTCGCGTGATCTCGCGCGCAATATCAGCATGATGGCGCCGGGCACTTCGGTGAAGCTCGATTTCGTCCGCAAGGGTGAAACAACCTCGAAGACGATCAGTCTTGCCGAAATGCCGAACGACCGACAGGCGAGTGTGGAAGCAGGTCGATCGGACAATACGGCAGGCGTGCCGCATCTCGGCCTCGGTCTCGCGCCGGCCAGCGAAGTTGAGGGCGCGGGTCAAAAGGGCGTCGTCGTGACCGGCGTCGATCCCAACGGGCCCGCCGCAGAGCATGGCTTCCAGACCGGCGACGTCATCCTCGACGTCGGCGGAAACGCGGTTGCTAATGTCGGCGATGTACGCGCCGCACTGGTGCAGGCCAATGCAAGCGGCAAGCGTAGCATCTTGATGCGGGTCAAGACGGCGGATGCGACCAAGTTCGTCGCCGTTCCGCTCGCGAAAGGATAACAACATGGGAGCGAGGAAGTTGGGGGCGACCGCCGGTCGCCCCCTTACTTCGGTCGCACCTCACCCGCCGGTTGCAAATCCCGAATAGAGCCTCATGCCGCCATCGACGAACAATGTCACGCCGGTGACGCAGTCGGAGGCGTCCGAAGCGGGCCAGACGGCTGCCTGCACGATGTCATCGGGCTCTCCAATTCGCGTGTACGGTATCAGCGTCATGAGATCCCTGTAGGCCTCATCGGGGCTCCCAGCGCTTCGCGCAAACTCGATGCGCATGAAAACTAATTTGTTGAAACGATTCAACGTGATTTGCCCTGTCAATCCCTTCCTGAGAAAATATTCCGAGTCCGATGGGAAGGTTCGGATCCTCAATGGCCATGGCTCCTCCCCGGCGCGCGCCGAGGCAAATTTCGGCTCGTCAAGTCGGACGCCGACGGCTTGATTTTTGAACACGCAATACCAGCCGGCGGAGTAGGCTAGGGCACGAAACGGACCTCCTAGGACGACCTGGCGACGTCCGCTCTTGAGGGTGCAACGGACATGCCGTGCCGGTTGAGTCACTTCTGTTTTTGACCCGGGGCAGACTTGGACAGGTCGCTAAAGCCGGCTCGTCAGTATAAGGGATGTCTTCCTCTCGGTGGGCGCGACGGCCTCGCTCATTGACTATTTCTTGACGCTGTAATGCACCTGAGGATCAAACGTGATGCTCATTCTTAGGCCTCTTTTAGGAACCGCAGCTATGCGTCACTTGTGTCATTGGTTGGTCTTACTAACCCCTGTCCTGTTTCCATCCCTTGCACACGCGGAGTTCCTTACCTTTCGGAGCGAGGTCACGCAAAACGAATTCACCGCCAATATTAGTGGCGACCTCTCATTCCCAAAAGGGAGCGGTCCATTTCCGGTCGTCATCTTGCTGCATCCATGTGGAGGGCTGGATGCAGTTGCACTAACGACACTTCGGGCTCACTCCCGCGAGTTGCTGAGCAACGGATTTGCCACGCTGATTTTGGATAGCTATGGGCCTCGGAATTTAATGGGGGGCAAAGCGTGTGGCGGATTGGGGCACCGATCGGTCTTGGTTAGACAATATGAGCTCAGACGAGATGACGCATTCAATGCGATGGCTGCTCTGCAGCGCCATGCGAACATCAGCAAGGACAACATATTCCTTGTTGGTCTAAGCGATGGCGCGAGCGCCGCGCTCCTCAGCGCAAAGGGGGGACCGACCGACCACTTTCGCGCGATCGCAGCCTACTATCCTAATTGTGAAAAATTGCTCGAGGGAGTTGGCTACGTTTACAAGTCGCCGACGATTGTTTTTGTCGGAGAAAAAGATGATTGGTCGCCGCCGGCCGAATGCATCAAATCGAAAAGCGCTGGCGTCGTCACGGGTGCAGAGTTCGAGGTCATCTCCTATCCAAACACGTACCACGGCTTTGATCTGCCAGGGCCGATGAGAAAAGTCTTCGGGTACAAGATGGCATACGACCGTGAGGCCACAGTCGACAGCCGAAGGAGGTACATAGAGTTCTTCACCAAGAATTTGACGGCTGAACTGAGAGCCGCGCCTCCCTTTTCCGGAAAGGCAAAGTGACGTCGCGTGATCGATCGCAGCGCATTCAATGCAAGGAGCGCACCTGGGTCGGGACGATTCCGACGGCAAGAGCGATTGACCCGTTGTGTTCGTGAACATTTTTCTGTGGTGCGACTAAATTAACTGAATTGAGAGTTCTGCTGTTGGCAGTTTGAGACATGCCGACCGGCTGTACAATGTCCGTTATTCGGGTGGAGCGGAAGTCGCGTTCGGGGTCGTCAGGACTGCTTTTGACCGAGGCTGTCGGAAAACCGTAACGACAAATCGGTCAGCGCGCAGACGTTGACGGCGATGATGCCGAGCTGCTCTTCCCGATCGAGTTCGATTGCATTGCCAAATAGACCGAATCCCGCATTGTTGACGACGAATTCAACCTCCACACCTTCCCCCGCCAGGGCCGCGGCAATTTTTTCGCAGGCGTCGGGGTGTTCGAGGTTGCAGGGAATTAAAATCGGCTTCGTGCCGCCAGCGGCGACGATCTCGCTAGCCAACGTCGTCAGGCGCTCCAAGCTTCTATCAACAAGCGCCAGTCGATGGCGCTTTGATGCAAAAACGCGCGCCAGTGCGGTACCTATTCCAGCCGCTGCACCAGTAATCAGCGTCACACGATCGGTCATGCACCCTTTGTTGGGTGGGAGGAAGGTCGCCCGAACTTTACGATAAGCCCTTAGAGCCTGACCGAAAAGGAGGTGAGTGATTTCAGGAGGTTGTGATTCCATCGGATTTGCGAAGATTCGAGGGAGATCACGATGGCCTGGACCGAAATCACTCGACCACACTATGTGCGGGACGGATTGCGCTACGCAAGCGACCTGTCGGAAGCGGAGTGGAAGTTGATCGAGCCTCTGATGCCGCCGCGTCGCGCGATCGGCCGGCCACGAAAGACCGACCTGCGTGCGGTCGTGAACGCGATCCTGTATTTGGCCTCGACGGGTTGTCAGTGGCGGCAATTGCCGAAGGATTTTCCGCCGCGGTCGACCGTCCAAGGTTATTTTTATGAGTGGTCGCGCAGCGGGACATTTGTGGCGCATCAACCACATGCTGGTGATGGCAGCGCGCGAGAAGGTTGGCCGCGAGGCGAGCCCGACCGCCGGCGTCATCGACAGCCAATCGGTGAAGACAACGGAAAGCGGCGGTCCACGCGGGTTTGACGCGGGCAAGAAGATCAAGGGCCGTAAGCGCCACATCGTCACCGACACCGAAGGTCATCTGGTCGGCCTGCAGGTTCACCAAGCCGATATTCAGGATCGTGACGGCGCGGTCGGTGTGCTGTCGTCGATCCGTTTCCTGTATCCCTGGCTGCGCTACGTCTTCGCCGACGGCGGCTACGCCGGGGACAAGCTTCGCGATGCCTTGCGCGAGATCGGGACCTGGACGATCGCTATCATCAAACGCTCCGATCAGAGCACTGGCTTCGAACTGTTGCCGCGTCGATGGGTGGTGGAGAGAACCTTCGCCTGGCTCGGTCGATGCCGTAGGCTCGCCAAGGACTTCGAAACAACCATCGCCAGCGCCATCGCCTGGGTCTTTGTCGCTCACATCCGCACCCTCACGCGACGGCTCGCAAGGGCTTGAAATCAAATGGATCGTTTTGAGTCAGACACTTAGACGTTGGCTCAGTACCACTGACGACAAACGTGCCCTGCACCCCACACCGCACACCTTCGAATTTGGCGTTTGGCGCCCCTGGACATGCAGACACCGCCAACCAATGTCCTACCCGGTCTGCAGAAGAAGGCGATCTGCGTGGTCATGCCATCAGGCCGGTGAAGCGGCGCAGGCGACATGGCCTGGGCCGCTGTTGCGACCTAAGTGTCTGTCCGAGAACAAGTTGAATCCAGTGAATCATTTGTGATTCAAGTGTGGTGGCCTGATTCGAGGAGGTCACCGATGTGGACGGCGAAGAACCGCAGACGATACGACCGCAGTGCACTACGATATCCGAGCGATCTGACTGACGACGAATGGGCGCGTGTGGGGTCGTTGATCCCACCGGCCAGGCGCGGTGGCAACAAGCGCCACGTCGACGTGCGCGAGGTGATGAACGGGATCATGTATGTGTTGAGCACGGGATGCCAGTGGCGGGCAATTCCGAAAGATCTGCCGCCACGCAGCACGCTTTTCGATTATCTTGATTTGTGGAGCTACGACGGCACACTCGATCGCATCCATCACGCCCTATATGTGGAGTGCCGCGAGCAAGGCGAACGCGAGGCCAGTCCCACCGCCGCCATCATCGACAGCCAAAGCGTGAAGAGCGCAGAAAAAGGGGGGCCTACATCGATCCGCATGGCTATGATGCGGGCAAAAAGATCAAGGGCAAGAAGCGCCATATTCTCGTAGATACGCTGGGTTTGCTGCTGCACGCGATTGTTCATCCGGCCGATATCCAAGACCGCGACGGCGGCATTCTGCTTCTTGCGACACTGTTCGGGATGTATCCGTTCTTGAAAAAGCTGTTTGCCGACGGCGGCTATCAGGGACCGGAATTCCAGAAGGCCTTGGCGAAAATCCTCCCCTATCTCGAAACCGAAATCGTCAAGCGCTCCGATCACGCCAAAGGATTTGTGGTGCTTCCACGCCGTTGGATCGTCGAACGGACGATTGCGTGGCTCAATCGCTGCCGACGGCTCGCAAAGGATTGGGAAAACCTAAATCGCAAGGCGCTGGCCTTCCTACGTCTCGCATCAATCCGCCTCATGCTCCGAAAACTCTGCAATCCCGTTTGATGTTCCCGGACAGACTCTTAGCGTCATTTCGGACCTTAGATCAGAGTAGTCATCAGCCCGCGCTTATCCGAAGGTCGTCAGCCATGCATTTGAACGCAAAAAGCCAAGCCGCCGTCAATTCATCGTCGGTAAGGCGTACCTTCGGCCTGGCGGCATAACCGGCGGCCTGATCGGTCAGCCGCGCGAGAGCAACCCTCCACGTCCTCTTCTATCGAACCTTCGGTAGCCATTGACCCGCCATTCCGAAAGCGCACCGACTCTTCCGCATCTCAGGCGGAAGAGCAAGCACAGGCGCGCGAAGGCGGTCTTTATGGGCCCGTCAATCCTTCCAGGCCGTGTTCTGACCGGCGATGGTGAGGTGCGGGGCATCATCCCGCATCTCGACGAGACCTAAATCAATTAACTGTGCCAAATGCTGCTTGTTGATTATCCAACTTCGTTTGGCCGCAATGTCCTTCAGCGTCCAGCGCAGGTCGATGGCGTCCAAGCCAAAATCGGCGAGCGCGTCTTTCTCGTTTTCCATCTTATGTCTTCGCCTTCAGCCGCTCGGCCTCTCGTGCCAGCCGCTCGGCTTTCAGGCGTTTGAGATTTTCCTGAAATTCCGGAGCCGCTTGGCTGTCCGCTATTGTCTGCCTCGTCGCCAGAGGGTGGAGGGCCCTTCGATCGGCCTCGTCCGCGACCTGTTGCTCAGCTGACCTTTTCTCATTGCTCATCGCTTCGCCTTTGGCTGGTCGACGCGATCGTCGCGAAACTCCGGTGGTCCTCTGGTAAGCCTACGCCGGCGCTGGGCTCGTTCTTCCGGCGGTGCGGCTGGATCGCGGCCAGCTGTTGGTTCTGCTCTTCAAACCGATGCTTTGGAGTTGCGGCCGGTGGAACCGACCGAAGAAATCGGGAGGACCACCGCTGCTCCAGCCTTCTTTGAATGTGAAGCGGAAGAATACCGCTCATAGCCAAAGCTCCGCGTTCTTGGCCGCCCCGGTCTCTATGGCCTCAACGCGCTCGGTCCTTTAAAGGTCCGCGGCAAATGGATATGTCTCTTCGAACGCAGGGCCTTCGCCGGTGGAAAGGGCCCAACGCAAAACCCCCGCCGTTCGGGACGGCAGGGGCTATTGCGGTGGATGGTGCGAGGCAAGCCGGAGCCTGGTGTCGCGCCAAGGACCCGCGCAATCAACAAAGCGCGGCGCTTGGGTTCCCACAAGGCGCTTCTATGAGCAGTCGCCCTGAACTGATGGGCTTCAAGGGAAGAGGTCGCCAACTGAGGTGGCCTTACCGTCCTCTAGCATCAACTGAGGACGCCATCTTGAGCCATTCCTCAGCGAGCCGGAGCGACGCCTCCTTATCGATAGGATTGACTGCCTTGGCGGCCTGCTCTCGGCATTCCTCGGCCTGCTTGCGAAACCTGGCTGCGTAATCATCGGACATGGCAACCGGATAATGCACGGAAGTGAAACTAGGACACTCGCTCTGACGAATTAAAACAGGGCCTTGGAACCATTCGCCGGCGCCGAGCGATGAGGAAGCACAACCGGCAGCGGCTGGTGGCTCACGCAAGGCGGTTGCGGTGGTGACACCAAAGGGCGCGGGGCTTCGGTCTTCACTCTGCATACACTGCGAAAATCAAATCGCGAGAATCGGCCTCAGCTGGGGGGCTGGGGGGCGATAAGCTGAGGCCGTTCCCAAACGAGCCCGCTAACGGCGGCGAGCGAGCCCAATTATTCAACGATTGTCAAAAGCGCACTCTCTTACGAACAGTTTTTGTAGCGGCAAAACCGGAGAAAGGTGTTCCGTTTACGAACCCTAGTTGAGATGCCTCTTCCAAAAAGCGAACGCCGCAGAGCACAACATCCGCGGTCCTCACGAAAAGCGAAAACCCCGCCTGGGGGTGCGGGGTTTTCTTTTGGGGAAGCGGGGGATAGGGGACCGCGCGCTTCACAGATAGGTCTGCGGACTTCGGGAAAGGTTCAAAAGAAATGCACGGGGGCTTAGGTTCGGTGGCTCTAGCTCGTGCGGTACACATCGAACGCGTGAGCGAGAAAGACGCTGGCGCTGAGGAAGACAAGCAGTGCTGCCACAATCTCGGTCATCGCCTTGCCCCCAGCCTTGCCATGCCGGGAAGGGCGGCCTTGAGCAATTGGCGATAAATCGCGTTGAGGATGAGGGCCAACATGATCGAACCCCGCTGTTTAATCAAAGCGGATCGTAGATCGCGTCTGTTGCGGGACGACTTCGCGGTCTGGGAAAATGGTTTCATCGGGCCGGCGCTGGCAGCCCATTCGTAGGCCCGATCGACCGGCAAACCCACCGGCCTGGAGCGGCCGGACGCGCGGCTGGGCTTCCTAAAGTAGTCGGGGGCGGGGCTTCGGTCCCGCGACCAAGGACATAACCGTTACTCTGCCGACGCGAGAGCGCCGGGCGGGCTTTCTCATTGGGGCTTGAGCGCTGGAGCAAATCGTTCGGAAAATGTCGATGCCCTGGCGTCCCGAGCTGCAGCAAGTGAGGACGAGATCAAGGTGTGAAACCCTGCAGCGGCGACTGCGAGTAAAATGGCGCCGAAAATCAGAGTACGCATTCCGCACTCCCTTATGGGTGTTAAACTGATCCAGAAGATAAGACGGCTTTGTTTCAGGAAGGCTTCGCGATCTCAGACAAAGAGTTTCGTTCACGGCAGAGTGTTGGGGGTTGGGCGGGCGGGGCCTCGGTCCCGCGCTAACGCCGCCGGGGCAGGGATCAAGCCAACCGGCTCAACTCGGCGGGTTTTTCGTTGCAGCGTCTTGCACCGCGCGGGTCTCCCTGACTACCCTGACAACTCGGGCACATCGGGGAATTGAAATGACAGCTTCCATACTGAGTTTCCGCGCGGCCGTAGCGATGGTCATCGCGGGCATGATCTGGGGCATCGCGATGGGGATCACCCAAGATCACTCAACGCTGCCAGCCCATGCCCACCTTAATCTACTGGGTTGGGTGTCTCTCTTCCTTTTTGGCATCTATTACCATCTGCACCCGGCGGTCGACCGTAGCCGTTTGGCCTCATTGCAGGTCTGGGTCTGGATCGTAGGCACGATCATTCTGACAATCGGCGTCGCCCTGGTCCATTCGGGACATGCAATCGGCGATCCGATAGCCGCGGTATCTTCGCTGCTTGTGCTGGCTGATATGCTGCTCTTTGGCTGGCTGGTTATCCGCCGCGAGCCGACAGGCGTGCGATTCACTGCCCCTGCTGAGTAAGCCGCCGACGAGGACGCCGCCAACTGAGGCGGCCCAACGCATGTTTGCCGGGTATGGACATGCGCTGGGCCATGCACCCGGGAAGTTAGGGCTCGGGTGCCCCTTCGGCCAAGCAAGCGCCGTGCTCGCTGGGCAGGGCCGGCGGCTTTTATTGCCTCTTTGTGAACTACTTCACAAATGTGTCAGGGAATGTCGGCTATTGCTGATCCGTTGCTTTACTTATTCATATTTTGAAAACACCCCCAGCAATCACACGCTGGGGGTTTTTGCTTGCGCCCTGCCGGTCATGAGCAAGCGCGACAAGGCCGCAGACGCGCGCTTCCGTCGCCTCTTTGTCGCTATTGTCCTAAGGGGCAGGGGCTTTCGCCAAGAATTCTCACTTATGTTCATCTTCGGCCATGCATACCGGGCCAAGGGAATGGCCAGGCCCGGCGCGTGTCGTTCACCACTCACCGCGCGTCGGGCTGCCGTTATTTCAGTGCTCACGAAATCGAAAGCCGCCGGTTCACGCTCGGCGGGTTTTTCCTTGCGAGTTTTCGCGCGCCGGCCTTAGGCTGTGCTGTTCATTAGCGGGAGACGGACGTGGCGACAGGAACAGTGAAGTGGTTCAATCCCACCAAGGGATACGGATTTATCCAACCGGACAGCGGCGGAAAAGACGTCTTTGTGCACATTTCGGCCGTAGAAAAAGCCGGGCTGAGTACCCTCAATGAGGGTGCCAAGGTGAGCTACGAAGAGAAGGAAAACCGGGGCAAAACCTCCGCGGAAAATTCGAGAGTTGGCTAACCAAAATTCACGTGGTCACGGTCGGAAAAGCCGTCGCTAATCAGCGCCGAGCGGCCGGTTTTTGCGCCTGTGGATTCGTGCGCAGCAAGTGGCTCTTCCGAGACCCCAATTTCCGATTTGCGGTCTGTGGATATGCTGCGGATAACGCTGATAAGGATGAGCTGGCTAAGCCCAAGCGACTTACGATGCATCCGCCGTTTTGGCAGTATTCCCGGTGTCGCCGGGCAACGGCGCAACCCCAGCAGAGACCTCCTCGGGTGGCCAGCCACCCGGCGGGGGGTTCTGTTTATTTTTGCGGCGCTGGCGACATCGCTTGGTGTTGGCTTCGAAGGCCTTCCAATCGAAATAATCATAATTCCCGGACCACGAGTAAATCTCTGTCCTGCAAATCCGACAACCGAAGGTCCCGGAGGCCTCGATGGCACGCCACTCCTGCGTTACTTGGTAGCCAGCGCCGCAGTTCGGGCAGACGAAAAGAACGGTCGTCATTCGCTGGCTCAGCTGTCTTGCTTCGCTTCTTTCGCCAAACGCTTGTTGTGGGCGTAAAACCGAAGTCGGCCGGCGTGCTTTAGCGCTTCGATGCGATCTCGACCGACCGGTAGGCGGCCAGCCGCATCCAGCGCCTTTTCGGCGGCTATCCAATCCTCGTCGTCAGATGTCATTGATCTCTAGTACGCAGTCCCGGTGTCTTGCAGTTGCGATTACGCGCCAAGTTTTTGTTATTTTTTGCCTCGAGCCGGGAGTTGCTGGCAGTGGCGTCGGGATTGAACAGCCAGACCTCATGTCGGTGCCGCGCCTTCATGACGCTAATCCGCGCAAGCATGGTCGGCCTCGTTCCGCTCGACCACCAGCATCAGGGCCTCGATCGCGGCTTGCCAATCGGGTAACGCGGATTCCTTTTTCAGCAGCCCGGTGACGTAGGTCGCCGCGTCGCGCAGGGTGACGGGCGTTCAGTCGTCGGGCAGCGGGATCGACTCTTCAAACTCAAGGGACCAGGAAGCCATCTTAGCCGCCTAACAGGGACCAGATCGCAACAAGGGCGGCGTTCAGTAGCATCGTAATAATCGTGCGCCGGCCGATTTTTCATTGAAGGCTCTAGGCATCCTTGCGCTCCCAAACAGTGACGTATGAGGCGCGGTGGTCGTTTCCTAGCGCGTCTTTGAAATCAGGTTGGAAAAAGACTGTCACAATGCGCCAATCATCATGTAGGCCGCTGTTCAATTCGACCTGCAACATGGGTTGGTCGGCCCAAACGGATGTAATTTTAAACCTATCTTCCCGCGGCGCGGACATGGCTATCCTGCTTTACTGACTTCTAAGGGGATCATCATTCCGCAACCGTGAGGCGAGAGCAATGTCTCAGTTGCAGGCCCCGCACCGTATCCAGTCCGGTGACTAGCGGGAAGATCAGGGAGTATCCGCGCTGGTTTAGTTTCTTTCCACCACGCTGAGCCATCAATAGCAGCCAGAATCTGCAAAGCGAGGAAGAATCATCCCAGGCCGGTTTGGAGCGTGATCCAAATGACCCAGGCTAATTAACAGGGTGCATAGCACGCCACCGACAAACACGTCTGCAGATACCGCCATAGAACGTCCAGCGGAGTCGCTGGGGGGCTGTATTCCAGGGCTTGGGCGAGTCCGCCAGGCTGCGGGCCCTGTGATGGGGACTTCGCCAATGAGCCCAGCCTTGGATCCTTTGACTGCATGTCGAACCAGATCAAAGCCTGGGCGCATCGCGGCTGGGGCGATATCGAAATGGAATTCGACCGCGCCGACGACGAGGTCAGCGAGCCCGCGGAGGACGACGGCGTGGCCGAGCCATCCCTTAGCAGCCTTGACAAACCGCGTGGGCGGCCGGCGATCGGAGCGACCTTGAACTCGACGGCGCCGAATCCGGCATTGCCGACTTTGATTGGCCGAGCAAGTCGGAACGCGGAGCTTGCAGCCGGCACAGACGGCGGACTACGCCGGAAAGGCGGTGCAGTCATGACGGGCAACGTGATCAAATTCCCCGCGAGGCGAACATGAAGTGCCGGCGCCGATCGATGAGAAAGCGCAACCGGCAGCGGCTGGCGGCGCATGCCCGCCGGCGGTTGTGCCGCTAGTCCCTAAAAGATATGCCGCCGGGCTCGAAATACATTGTCCTGGCGGCGCCCTGTCACAAGCTGGGCCGCTGCAATTCCCGGCATCTGAATAATTGCAATCGCTATGCCACAGGATGTGACACGGACTCACCCACGGTGGCGCCGCCAGACCGCGCCCGAAAAGCGAAAGCCCCGCCTGGGGGTGCGGGGCTCTCTTTCGGTGAAGCGGGGGATAGGGGACCGCGCGCGTCTTAGATGGGTCTGCGGACTTCGGAAACGGTTCAATGGGCGGCCTTCAGTTTCGTGGCCCTAGCCCGTGCGGTACGCATCGAACGCGTGAGCGAGAAAGACGCTGATGCTGAGGAATGCAAGCAGCGCTGCAAAAATCTCGGTCATCGCCTTGCTCCCAGGCTTGCCATGCCGGGAAGGGCGGCCTTGAGGAAATGGCGGTAAATCGCATTGGGAATGAGCGGCAACATGATCGCATCCCCTTACTGAGGGGATGAGAGCACAGGTTCGTTTCGGGACGATTTCAAGATCCGGGAAAATGGTTTCCTGAGAGGGCTCCTAGAGTCTCTACCCCGCCCGTACCCATTGCGGCCGGCTCGAACATGGGCCTGACATCGGCGTCGCGATGGCCGCAGGCCCAACACAGACGAGCAGCGGCTCCGGATCAGAAAGCCGAAGATCGTCGGCCGGCAGACCACTCCGCTTGGTCATTCTTGATGGCCTCGTTAATCCTGAAATTGCACGCCCACAAAATCACCTCGTCGCCAAACGATCTGGCAGCGGCGAACGTTATGAAAATTATCGAATGTCAATTCGAAGTTCATTGGCAGGACATCGAGGTCTTGCAATCGAATTCCCGCGCCGCCACTCGTTATATTGCGGACGTGGCAAGAAAATACGCCGCGCTGTTCATCGAAAAACAGCAATGCACTCTTTGAAATCGTCGTTCGGCCGATCGATCTCCGCTCAACCATGAAATCCTACTCGAAAGTCACGCCCATCCGCTTCTCTTTGCGCCAAATGACTTGGCAGGGGGTATGATGTCCGTCAGCCAGCAGAACCAGGGTGAATTGATCGGGGATCCCAACGGGGCTGGCAACGTCGAGCGCAGCGCCGGTGTTTGACATGTTGCGGACCATGCAATTGATGACGCCGCCGCCGAACTCAATCGTTCCGACCTTCAGGACGCGATGGCGATCAGCACTACGCTTTTCCATAAATCGACCCTCGGGCTCAATTGAAGGACCGAAACGTTTTCATTTCGTAAATTCGTTCACATTTGTGGGCTTGATTGTGGGTTAATAATATAATTTTAAGAATGAATTGGGCGGGGTGTCAAACCTCTGGCGCGGGTTTGCGCAACCAGGACGCGCGCGAGGGGTTCGAATCCCGATCCATCCTCCGAACCCATGGCCCTCCTAATAGGCCTTGGAGGGGCTTGCGGGCCTCGCCCATGAGTTCCGGCTCCGACGAAACGGGTTTATTGGGGCTTGGGGGTAGAACAACCCACGGCACCCTGGCGCCCTTAACCAAATCAACCGAGAGGCCTCATTCTGGACCAATTTGTTCACAAGGCTCGGAGCCTCTCTGCATAGGGGCTCCGCGTGATTAGAGCCGTCGCACTTGGAGTGGTTTGCCTTGCTGGACTAGACTAGGCGCTATTGCTGCCGCGGCGAAGAAATCAGCGCCGCTGCCCTCGCCAGAACTTGTCATGCCTGTAGTGGCCGATAACAAGGCCGATCGCCTGCCGCTTATTATCAATCAGGACACTCCGACCAGCGCCGAGAAGGTTGATGTTGTGTTCGCTCAGCCGAGCGAACAAGGCCAAGCCGATTTGCCACCGCCGTCGCCAAAGCCAACCGTTGTCCCACCGCGTCGCGATATTATTCCTCGTCATTGGCACGATCCGCATGATCTTAGAGCCAAGGCTGCAAACAATAGGGCCAGCATCACAAAGCAATCGAAGAAGGGCGGCGCTGATAACCTCCAAAGCAGGTCAGTGGAAGTTAAGCCGCGCCGCTCAGACGGGCTGGATCCACTCCTGAGAAAGCTGAACTTGTCGCCTCCATGCGATTCATGACGTCACCTCAACGATCCGGCGCCATTGCGATTAATGATCGCCCTCTGCGCAATACATTCTAGCCCACGCGTCTCGCGGCTGATTCGCCGTTAATGATTGGTTTAGTTCCCGGCATGATCATTCGGGACCACAAGGGGTCCGATCATGCAATTGCACCAGGCGAATACCTTGGAAGAGATCCGGCCGGCGGAAGCTGACGGCAGCTGCGAAGTCCCGAGGCCGCCTGCGACGCTGGACCCATGGGATTTCTCAAGTCCCAATGGAGATGAGGTTTTGGCCTTGTTGAAGCCGGACGGTGATCGAATGCGCGCTATCTGGCTGGTCGCAGGCGCGCTGGTTGTGGGCTTTGGATTGGGATGGGCTGGCGGCTTTAGTTGGTACGGTCCTGCAAATATCTCGGCCCTCAATACAATCACTCAGGCAGAAACGCCGTCGCGTCGAATTGCCGATACAAAGTCAGGCGGTAAGAGCGAAGGCGCCCGAAAGATGGCATCCACGTTAGGTTTGCGAACGCCATCAGGCACAGGTCAGGTCTCGACAGTTGCAGCGAGCATTTCGGGCAAATCTCTCGCCGCATCGTCGGACGGGGCTCGCCTATCTGTGGACTCTTCAAGCACGGCCTCTTCGGCTATCCAGCCAGATATGACCCCAACCGGCTCAGTAGCGCCCAGGGGACCTGTCATGACGTCGCCAGAGACAAGACCGATAACTATTGAGGGCTGGACGGTTCTTGACGTTCGCGGCGGAACGGCGGTGCTCGGAGGACCCGACGGGGTGCGGATGGCAATTCGCGGCGATACAGTGCCCGGTATTGGGCGGATCGACTCCATCGTGCGTTGGGGCAACCGCTGGATAGTTGCAACAGATAGCGGATTGGTCGCGACGCCGTAGAAGGCCGGCAATGGCTGTCAATAAGGCCATTCCTCGCGACCGCCCGGCGGCGTTGTGGCCATCTCATTTCAACCCACGCAATCTAAGAAACGCACAACAACGCAGCCCGACCGAATATACTGGTTGAGCGGCGGCGGTTTTCCGCCACGAATCGCATCTACGCTTGATTTTGACCATGCCCGGCGGGCCAAGGGGATGGTCAGGCCCGACGCGTGTCACCACTCCGCGCGCCCGGCCGCCTTGACGCGATCAAATTATCGATCCCTTAAGGTCTGCGGGAGATGCTCCACCTCTTTAGGGGCATTTCATGATTGACGATAAGGTCAAAATCAAATGCGCAAAATGCTCTCAGGTGTTTCGGGAGCGGGCTCAGAAGGTCAGGCCTAATTTCCAGACGAATTGCGCGCACTGCAACCGGCTCATTACGTTTGAATTTGGGTCGGAAGATCCAAACATCAGGCGGGCGCTCTCCAGCGCAAAGGAAATCAGGATTGTGGTTGAGGCGGAATTAAGAGCCCGGTCTGCCGCTGAAGCTCGTCAGCGCAACTAAACCATCGGTTCTTTCGTCTCTCTTCAGCTTTCGCCGGCTCCAGTGCGTGTCTTTGCGGTCGGGATTGAACACCCGGACGTGGCCGCGGTTCAATGCGCGCATCACGCCGATCCGCGCATCCAGAATCTGTGGAGTTAAGAAAGCGCTACCAGACAGTCGGCAGGCCATAAGTGTTGAGTAGCGGGTCATTTATCGTGGCAGGCTTCTGGGCTGGAATTGGTGCTTAGTGCGTTGCATAATTTGAGGATGGCAAGCGACATATGGACGACCGAATATTTTAGCTGTCCCAGTTGTGGGCTCCCTTACACCGTGACAAGGGAGCACCATCCAGAGAAGCGTTCAGGCAGTTTCAGCTGTCAGGTTTGCGCGGCCAAAATCCTCGCTTGGTCAGGCAATTATGATTTTTTCGGTTGGAAAGTCGACCAAGTGGAGTCGCCCGTCTTTGGGAAAAGATGGGGGTGATCAAATAGAGATCGCACATTAGCGACGATCCTACGCAAACAACTCGGCGCCGGCCGGCGTGAACTTCACATAGGTCCCGGATTCGTGACGTCAAAGCCAACCGCACGAGATCGCGAGCGCCAGGCCTGCCGTATACTCCGCCGGGCTGCCGCCGTTCGTGAACAGGAACGACCCGTTGAGCTTTTCTATGTGAATGCGCCCGTCCTGAATGGCCTCGGTCTCGTTGGCAATCTCAAGGAGTTTGCGCGCGGCCTTCTCTGGATCGGCGAAGGGCCTATCGGTGGCGTACTTCATGCGGCGGCCTTGTCTTCCTTGCCTGCGCCACGCGCCACGATCTTCAGCGCGTCATCGGGTAGTGGCCGTTGCAAGGCCTTCGCTTCGTCCCACGGCGCATGCATCCACACGTCCCGCTCTTCGTCGGTCGTCAGGATCACCGGCATCGCCTTCGGATGGATCGGCTCGACCACCGCGTTCGGCGATGTCGTGAGAAAACCGTAGACCTGATGCGGCCCTGGCACCGGTTTCGACTTCGTGCCGCGATCACCATTGAACGTCCTCCAGATGCCAGCGAAAGCGAACAGCGGGCGGTCATCGTTGAGCGCGAACCACACCACATCTTTTTTCTTCGTCTCCGGGTTCGGCTCCGGCGCGTACTCGGCGAAGCTGTTGGCCGGGACGAGGCAGCCGACACTGGCCGCGAGTTGAGCATGATGCGATGGGGCATGCCGCCGCCACCGCGCACAGGCGGGCCGCCGGTCACCAACATCCGTCCTGCACAGTGCCATAACCGACGACACCGCCGATGATGGAGGTCGCCACACCGATCAGCACCACAGCAATCGCACCGACGCGGGTAAAGCCCCGAATGAAGCGCGCTCCTGCGGAGAGCGGTGCGGTCGGGCGTGGGTGTCGGTGTGGCTGCAAATCGGTCATCCGTTCTCTTTCAGTCCTTTCTCAGCGGGTAGGTCGTTATGTCGGCCTCATCCGAAGCAAAAAATTCGCGACCGTGACACTCAAGGCGCATCGGGACAAAACGGTGGACACACCAGCTACATCGCTTTGATTTATATATAGTTTTTACGCCCATACTCTCCCTTGCGCAGGGAATGCCGGGATATTCCGACTGTACCTGTATGCTCGTGTGCGTGTCTTGTGCACATATTGCACGCGAGACCGCGGGTGCAGCAAGCACCCGGCATTCCCTGCGCCCTCGATCGGGCGGAAGGTTTTTCAACGACCCGGGCGCATCGTGCCGCGGGATCGCGAATGTGTGATTGCAATTGGGGCACCGTCGTAGCGAGCGAAGCGAAGCAATCCATTCTTTCTTTGTGAGGAGGGATAGATTGCTTCGCTTCGCTCGCAATGACGGTTAGGATTATCTAGGCTGTTTGAAAATTGAATCCGTTGCAAATCGGCCGGCATCAACGCCCGCTAGATCGGTTCAAAACTCTCGCTCGCGCAGGTATCGTCGGCATCGATATGCTGGCGATCGGCGATCACGCCCTCGGTGATGGTGATGCGATAGGTCTGCATGCCCAGCGGTTTGCCCATCACCGACGTCAGTTCGGCCCTGACGCAGGCGGTCCAGCCCCGTCCGCGCAGATCGTGGAGCGGCGCCGAGACCTGCACATGGGTCGGATGCGACGCCGCCGTAAACACCGAATCCAGTTTCTCGGCGACCAGGCGCTTGACGTCGGGCGGCGTCTCGATCGGCGGCGGATCGGCCGCCTTGATGCGCATGAATTCCGGCACCACCGGCGAGCGGGTGTCGGCAAAGCCGCACCCCGCCAGCGAAAGCGCCGCGATCATCGCCATCACGATGTGAATTTGGCCCCGTCCCATGGCTCGGATTTATGCTCCGGCCAGTCGAAATTGCGCCCCCTTGGCGGCGCTTAATTCGCGTCGGTTAATGGCATTCGCGATCAACAATTGCTGAAAACGGCCGTGAGACAGGCTATCCTGTGACACTTATGTTGCAGAATATTTCCGGGGCGGGACGGCGGAGAGGTGCGTTGATGAGGACGTTCGCAGTTGCAGCGGCCGTGTTTGCGTTGATCGTGGCACCGGCGCATGCCCAGATGGGCGGCAAGCGGCATCACGACGACGGCGGGCAGAAAACCGACAAGAAGCCGGCAGTCGACGAAAAGGCCTACAAGGCCGCGCTCGAAAGAATTCCAGAGCCCAAGGAAAAATACGACCCGTGGAGCATCACCAAGCCCGCGGATACCGCCAAGAAACCCAAGTGAAGCCGAAGTGAAGCCGAACTGATAGTTTGAAATCGCAGGGGCCGGCACTGGACGCCTGGGCTGCGGCGTTGCGTAGCAGCGGTTGGTGGCTTGCTACATCGGCCGCCTTGAACCTTGGTGCGGATGTGGAGACCTATCTGTAGCCTGCATTGACGGGAGGCTACCCATGTCACGCTCCGCGCTGCTCACGGCGATCGCCTGCTCTGCGATCCTCAGCTATGGCAATCCCGCGTCCGCCGAAAACCGCCTGGCGCTGGTGATCGGCCAATCGGCCTACCGCTCGGTTCCCGCGCTGCCCAATCCGGCCAACGACGCCAAGGCGGTCACGCAATTGCTGACCGATTCCGGTTTCGAGGTCTCGGCTGCATCCGACCTTTCGCAGAACGAGATGCGCGAAAAGGTCTCGGAGTTTGCCGGCAAGGTGGCGGCCAAGGGGGCCGACACCGTGGCGCTGGTGTTCTATGCCGGCCACGGCCTGCAGATCGACGGCGAAAACTTTCTGGTGCCCGTCGACGTCGACCCGAAGCGGGAGGCGGACATTCCGATCCAGGCGGTGCGTCTCAACGACATCCTGAACACGCTGACCTCGGTGCCGACCAAAATGCGCATCGTGCTGCTCGATTCCTGCCGCAACAATCCATTCCCTGAGCTCAGGGCCGCGGGCCACGGGCTTGCGATCGTCGATGCCAGGATCGGAGCGCCCGGCACCTTCCTGTCGTTTTCGACCTCGCCGGGTGCCGAAGCCGAGGACGGCAATGGCGTCGACAGCCCGTACACGGCGGCGTTGCTCGCCGCCGCCAAGGAGCCGGGATCGATCGAGGAAACCTTCAAGCGCGTTCGGCTGTCGGTCAACAAGGCGACCGAAGGCCGGCAGACCCCGTGGGACAGTTCCTCGCTGACCGAGGATTTCAGGTTCTCCGGGCTTGCTGCCGCCGGTCCAAAACTCGCCGCCGCCACCAAGCGGACGGTCGAGGAGTGGCGCGGCGAGTTGAAGGGCAAGACCGTTGAAGCCGCTAATGAAATGATCGTGGCCGACGGCACCGACGAGGCCTATGAGGCCTTCGTCGGCCTGTATCCGCAAACGCCGTTCGGGCTTCTGGCGCGCGACTGGCTCGATCGCCACCGCCGCATGGTGGCCTGGAACAACGCCGTCATCATCAACACCGCGGCTGGCTATCGCGCCTTCCTGGCGCAATTCCCCGACAGCGATTTGACTGCGACCGCGCGCAAGCTGGAAGAGCGATTGCGCAACCGGCCCGGGACCGCGGCGGTGGTCGCCGCGCCCGTCAGCGTTGCCGCGACCAATGTTGCGCTGGCAGCGCCGACCTGTCCGTGCAACGTGCAGCCCGCGCCGCTGCAGAAGGTCGATCTGCCGCCCAGGAAGCGCGCCGATCCCGATCCGCCCAAGCGCGCCAACGCGAAGCCGGCGCGGCGCATCATCGAGGAAGATACCGTGGTGGTTCGCCGTCCGCCGCCGCGCGAGGTTTACGAGCCGTCAGGACCGCCGGTCAGCATCGGGATCGGGATCGGCATTGGCGGCGGCGGTTTCGGTGGACGCTCCGGCGGCGAGGGGATGGGGCGCAGGGGTGGATACTGAAGCGGCAATGGCGTAATCCTTTGGCGCAAGATGCGGCCGGCTTTGGAATGATCGCATCGTCAGCGGAACGCCATGCGATATTTGCTGCGCCTGTTTGTCGTCCTGTTGCTGGGTGCATCGCCGGCCCTGGCCTGGGAGCATTGGGGCGGCGATCGCGGCGGCATGCGGTTCTCGCCGTCGACTCAGATCACGCCGGCGAATGTCGGCAATCTCGTCCGCGCCTGGGAGTTTCGCACCGGCGATCTCGATCGCCGCGCGCCCGAGGTGATGAAGCGCACCAAGTTTCAGGCCACGCCATTATTCGTCGAGGACAGCCTGATCTTCTGTTCGCCCTTCAACGAAGTCATCGCGCTCGACCCCGGCAGCGGCGCGCAAAAGTGGCGATACGATCCGAAGATCGCGACCAGCCAGCGCCCGGCCAACCGCTACAACTGCCGGGGCGTCACCTATTGGGTCGACGACAAGGCGACTGATACCGCCGCCTGCCGGGCGCGAATTTTCATGGGCACCAACGATGTCCGCGTCATCGCGCTCGACGCCCGGACCGGGATTCCCTGCGCCGATTTCGGTGAGCATGGCGAAATCAAGCCCGATGTCGGCATGAAGCTGGAATGGCCGGGCGAATTTCAGATCACTTCGCCGCCGGTGGTCAGCCGCGGCGTCATCGTGGTCGGCTCGGCGATCGCGGACAACCGCCGCGTCGCCGCGCCGCTTGGAACGGTCCGCGCCTTCGATGCGCGGACCGGGCAGCCGCGCTGGACCTTCGATCCCTTGATCCATGACGGCATCGAGGCCGGCCACAGCAATGTCTGGGCGCCGATGTCGGTGGATGAAGAACGCGGCCTGGTGTTCCTGCCGACCACTTCGCCGAGTACCGATTTCTGGGGCGGCAAGCGGCCTGGCAACAACGCGCACGCCAATTCCGTTGTCGCGCTGCGCGCCGAGACCGGCGAACTGGTGTGGTCGTTCCAGACCGTGCATCACGACGTCTGGGATTACGATCTGCCGGCGCAGCCGACGCTGGCGCGCATCGACACCGGCGAGGGCATGCGCGACGTCGTGATCCAGCCGACCAAACAGGGGTTTGTGTTCGTGCTCGACCGCGATACCGGCAAGCCAATATGGCCGGTCGAGGAACGCGCGGTGCCGCAAGGCGGGGCGGAGGGCGAACAGTTGTCGCCGACGCAGCCGTTTCCGACACACGTGCCGCCGCTGATGTCGCAGAAAATCTCCGTCGACGATGCATTCAACCTGTTTCCCCGCTTTGGCCGCTCGAGCTGCGAGGAACTGCTCGCCGGCGCGCGCAACGAGGGCCTCTACACGCCGCCTTCGACGCAAGGCACACTGCTGTATCCGATGACCGGCGGCGGCGTGAACTGGGGCAGCGCGGCGTTCGACCCGGTCAACCAGATCCTTTATGCCAATACCAGCCACGCTGTGCATGTGGTGAAACTCATCCCGCGCGCGCAAGCCGCCGGTTTCAATCCGCCGCCCGGCCATGATTTCGGCCAGCAGCAGGGCGCACCGTTTGCGATGACGCGCGCGGTGGCGATGTCGCCGCTGGGACTGTTGTGCAACAAGCCGCCGTGGGGCGAGATGGTCGCGGTCGACCTGAAGGCCGGAAAGATCCTCTGGCATTCCTCAGTCGGCACCTCGGAAGACCTGGCGCCGCTCGGCATCGCCTTCAACTGGGGGACGCCGCTGTTCAACGGCGTCGCGATCACCGCCGGCGGTCTGGTATTCACCGGCGCGATGGATGCGTATTTGCGCGCCTTCGACGCCAAATCGGGGCAGGAGTTGTGGCAGGGCAGGCTGCCCGTTCCCGGCGTCGCCAATCCCATGACCTATCTCTGGAAAGGCGAGCAATATGTCGCGATCGGCGCCGGCGGTCATTCCGAGGCGGGGACGTCCATTGGCGACAGCGTGGTGGCGTTCCGCCTGCCCAGGCCAGGCGAGGCGCCTTCGCTGTGGTCGCGCACGATCGATCGGCCCGGCGGGCGATTCCTGAGCAAGGCGATGGCGTTCGTGCTTGTGGTGATTTTGCTGGCGGCTGCGGCGTGGCGCTGGCGCCGTCGCGCCAAGGTGTAGCTTTTTGTTTGACGCGTTTTCCTAACGCGAACCGGTACCCCGGATCAAGTCCGGGGCAGGCTTCGCTCGAAAACGCCATGTATCTAGTCGAACTCAACGCCGACCTTGGTGTCCTTGCACCAAACCGGATGGCAGCGGCGCAGGAAGTGATCGGTCTTGATGACGAGGGTAAACGACCGCGGCAGTCCCATCGGGTTCGCTACATCAATCCGCGCACCGCTCGAGGAAATGTTGCGAACCATGCAGTCGACGCCGCCTCCGCTGCCGAAGGCCAGCGTTCCCTGTTTGAGAACGCGCTGTCTGGTTGCTTTGCGTTGTTCGATCATCGCCGTGATCCATCATTTGTCATTCATTAAAATTAGCAGCGCGAAATTACGGATAATTGAATCCAGTCAGCAACCTGCTTGCGCTCCTCTTCAGATTTCGTTTACCACAACGGCCGGGGCCACGCTGGTGTGGCTTTCCAAACGCCCGTCCGTATTATTGAGGCGCGATGCGCCAATGGAGATTATGATGAAGACGACTGCTTCCATGTTGTTTGCCGCGGTCCTGACGTTCGGCTCCACGCTGTCCTCCGCGCCGGCGCACGCCGTCGTGCTCGACCTCTCGACCATGACCTGCAAGCAGTTCATCGAGGGCGGAGAAGACGAAATCAAGATGGTGCTGACCTGGATGGACGGCTGGTACAAGGGCGATTCCGACGAAGCGATCATCGACACCGAAGTGTTCGTCGCCAACGCCAAGAAATTCGGCACCTACTGCGCCAAGAATCCGACGATCAGCATCGTCAATGCCGCCGAAGAAATTCTCGGCAAGTAATAGCCAAGCAAGTACCTAAGAGAGCATCGCGAACGCGCTCGAGACCATCGCCACCGGCTTGTTGTCGGTGGCGCCCGACAGCGTGACGCGGCCAAAGCTCATGGTGCGCCCGAGGCGCACCACGCGCGCATCGGCGAGCACGTCGGAGGCGGTCACGGCGCGCATGAAATGCGTGGTCTGGTCCACCGTCGTCATCGGACGGTAGCCCTTGTTGGCGGCGAGGTTGGCCAAAACCATCGCGGTATCGGCGAACGCCATCAGCGCCTGGCCGCAGACGATGCCGCCGTTGCGGCACAGCCGTTCCGAGAACGGCATCCGCAGGATCGCGCCGGGCTGCCAGTCGGCCGCGCCGCCCGGCGGCGAGATGAAGTCGAAACGCTCGATCGACAAATCCAGATCCCGCACCCATGGCGCAAACACCTCGCCAAGCACGCGCCTTGCTTCATCGATGCCGAACTCCGCGGCCGGTTGCTGCTGCTGCATGGGGACTGGTTTCCTGTCCTGAAATGTTATCGGAAAATTTCGCTGCCGATCGAAGGCGTGCGGATTCCCTCAATTGCGGGTCACGTGAACGGCGGGTTGTTGTCCGGCGTTCCATTTGCCGCCGATTGCGCGCTCGATCTGCGCCGCGAGTTGCAGCAGCAGGCCGTCATTGGCCTGCCGGGCCATGGCCTGGATGCCGAGCGGCAGTCCGTTTTCGTGCGCGGCCAGCGGCAGCGAGATCGCCGGCATGCCGCAGAGATTGGCGAGCGGCGTGTAGGCGAAGTTGCGCCAGAGATTGGCGAACCAGTCGAGCACCGACGGATTGTCGCTGATGGTGAGGTATTCGGTGGTGCCGACTTTCGGCGTCGGCAGCGCCGTGACCGGCGTCAGGATGATGTCCCAGTCCTCGAAGAACGCGCCGAAGCCGCGCGAGGTGGTGTTGAACACCGCCTGCATGCGCGCCCGATCGGCGAAGCTGGTGTGCCGGCCGGCTTCCCAGATCCGGATGTTGACCGGCTCGATCAGATCGTGCCGGCGGCCGCTCCAGCCCGCGCGCGGCGAGCATGTTGCCGATGACGACTGGCGAAATTGCTGATGTAGCAGGTGGTCTGCGCCGCGAAGGCGGCGCGATAGTCGATCGCCGGCAAGGCATAATCGACGTGATGGCCGAGGCCTTCGAGGAAGCGTCCGACCCGTTCGAGTTCGGCCGCGATATGCGGCGTCGCGCGATAGTCGCCCCATTCGTGCGACAGCGCGATTCGCAGCCGGGCGGATCGCGCTCGATCATGTCGGTGTAAGGCTCGCGTCGGCGTCCAGAACGGCATGAACTCGCCCGGCGCGCCGCCGCGGCAGGCGTCGACGAAGGCCGCGGTGTCGCGCACCGAGCGCGACTGGCAGCCCTGGATCGAGACCAGGCCGGTAAGGTCGGACAGATGCGGCGCCAGCGAGAACACGCCGCGCGATACCTTCAGCCCGATATTGCCGTTGACGCCGGCCGGAATCCGGATCGAGCCGCCGCCGTCGGTCGCATGCGCGATCGGCACCACGCCGGCCGCGACCATCGCCGCGCTGCCGGCCGACGATCCGCAGGTGGTGTAGTCGGTATTCCAGGGGTTGCGCGTGACATAGACGGCGGGATTTTCGGCGGAGCTGCAGACGCCGAATTCCGGCGTCGTCGTGCGCCCGATCAGATTGAGGCCGGCCTGGCGCATCTTCGCGGTCAGGAACGTGTCGGCCGTGGCGCGATTGCCGCGCATCAGGAGCGAGCCCATTTCCTGCAGGCGGCCCTTCATCGTCGGGCCGAGATCCTTCATCAGAAAGGGCAGGCCGGCAAACGGCCCGTCGAGATTGGCGCCATCGCCGGCCGGGATCGGCGATCACGTCGTCGAACAGCTCGACCACGCCGGACAGCGCCGGATTGACCTTGGCGACGCCGGCGGCGGCCTGGGTCGCCAATTCCGCCGCGCGTCAGCTTCGCCGCTTCGGACGCGCCCGGCGAGCGCCATGCCGTCGTGCCGCGCCCATTCGTCCCAACTCATCGGCAAAGTCATGCAGTCGATTCCTTAGATGTGGTTCCCGACTGTAGTTTCACCGGGCGGCGGGTCAACAAAGGGAGCGTGGATCGGCTGCGGCGGACCATCGCGCCGCCGCCCTGAGAGCTCCCGGCTTGAAAATGCCCGAGTTTGGACCCTATGATCGGCCGCTCGGGGGAGTGGGCCGTTCATGTTGCGCCGATTGGTAATGCTGTTCAGTGTGATCGCCATGGGGCTCGCCCTCAACGGCTGCACCAAATGCGGTCCGATCTGGGACGATTGGATGCAACCGCCGAAATCCTGCAAGTCGGATCACCTCTGAGCCAGAAGCGGCCGCTGCCACGCTTGGCGCAGCGGTTTCGGCGGTGATATACGGCTTTGGTTGTTACGCGTTTTCTACCGCAGATAAGTCTACGCAATCTGCGTAAACTTGATTGCTACGCGAACCGGTCCCCACTTCGCTTGAAAACGCTACGAGGAAAACGCAAGGAGAGCGTCCCATGAGAATTTTGAGTGCGGCTGCCGTGATGGTGTTGCTGACAGCGCCGGCCTACGCGCAGATGGCGACCCCTAACATCAACCTGATCCCCGAACTCACCTCCAAATCGCCGGAGGAGAAGGAACAGGATGCGATCAAGGACAAGGCCTACAAGGAATCGCTGAAGAAGATTCCCGACGCCAAGGCCTCTTCCGATCCGTGGGGCACGGTGCGCACCGACACGCCGAAGGCGGCCGCGGCACCGGCCAAGCCGAAGACCAAGACCGGCAGCAACGCACAACGCAGCCAATAGGCTGCAAGCCGCTGCCGATAGCGGAGACTGGGATTTCATCCTCCGCCGCCCTATATCAAGCCGGTCGTCATGTGGTTCGGAGTTGCGACATGGTGTTGCGTCCGCGCGATCTCGCAAGCCGGATGGCCGGCCGGAGAAGGCCGGACGATGGCTATCTGCGCGAGACCTTTACGCTGCCGCGCGACGCGGCGCGTACAAGGGCGCGCGACTTCCTCGATCGCTATCCCAAGGCGGCCTATATGAGCGCGGTCGAAAGCTGGCGGGAGCTGCCCGGCGGCGAGATCGAATTCACGATGCGGCGGCTGGCCAGCGCCGATTAGGCGCTCTCGAAGGTCCCCCGAGCGGAACTGCCGCGGCCGGCGCCGCGCCTGGATTTGAACAACGAGCGATCATTCGTCACGCTCGGCCTTCTTCAGTTCGCGATCGATCCGCAGCTGAATGCGCCGGATGGCAAGCAGGTTGAGCTTGGCTTCGGTTTTGCCCGAGATCACCTTGCCGGCGATCTGGAACTGCCATTTCCAGACGCCTGGCGCGACCGGCGTCAGCGTGTACTCCACGCCCTTGTAGATCATGGGACATCCCCAGCCCGATTGAGGGTATTCAATCCCAAAAACAAAACCAAAGGTTGTAAATTATAGTTGATACGCGCTCGGAAAACAGTTCGTGCGCTGGCGGGACGGCCGAGGCTCCCGCCGGCCGATCTCGGCGGCCGCCGCTCGCACGGAAGGCATTTCCGTTTTTCCGAGCGAATATTCCACGCTTTCGTAATCCATCGGCGAAAAACTGCCGCCCCAGGGTCCGTGGTCTGTTGATGATCGGATCAATTGGTTGAAAATGCTGGTGATGGGATTTCAAGTCGCCTAACCACTACGGGGAATGGAAAGGGGCCAGTACGGGTGGCAGCGATTTTTGCACATGGTCGATCAAGTATTGCCTAAGCGCGGTGATACGCTCCAATTGCCATTTGATGACCCGAACCTAGATAAAGAGGCCGCCACCTGAGGCGCCCTCAGGAATTGCGTTTCAGAAATTCGTCGATCGACCGTGGGTCAATAAAGCTATTTGGGTCAGCCAAAAAGCGCTTCTTCTTGTCGGCGTCCATAGCCGTTTGATTTAGGTGCGCCAGTTTCCTTGCCGGAGACGACGGCATAGGGCGCGGCTTCTTGACCGTGGACTTGGTGAAGCTTGGACCGTTGTTCGGGCGCCTGCTCATGGTTCCCATCAAATGGGGCCACTCCTAAAATTGTAAAGGGACCACTAACCACTACGGGGGATGGAAAGGGGCCAGTACCCGGTCTTCGCAAAGAACATATTGCGAACAGAGAACAAACATGGTACAAGGTTCCCATCAGCCGCCGATTCCCGAGACTTCGTCGCCATTTGTCCCGCTAGCGAATCCCCGCCATAAGGAGCACGTCCTATGTCTGCTACTGCCCTGCGTATCGTCGAAGGATCCTCCATGGATAAGACCAAGGCCCTGTCCGCCGCGCTCTCCCAGATCGAGCGTCAGTTCGGCAAGGGCTCGGTGATGAAGCTGGGCAAGAACGACCGCTCGATGGACATCGAGACCATTTCGTCCGGTTCGCTCGGGCTCGACATCGCGCTTGGCGTCGGCGGCCTGCCGCGGGGGCGGGTGGTTGAAATCTACGGGCCGGAATCCTCGGGCAAGACCACGCTGGCGCTGCATACGGTGGCCGAAGGCCAGAAGAAGGGCGGCATCTGCGCCTTCATCGACGCCGAACACGCGCTCGATCCGGTCTATGCCAGAAAACTCGGCGTCAACATCGACGAACTGCTGATTTCACAGCCCGACACCGGCGAGCAGGCGCTCGAAATCTGCGACACGCTGGTGCGCTCCGGCGCGGTCGACGTGCTGGTGATCAACTCGGTGGCAGCGCTGGTGCCGAAGGCCGAACTCGAAGGCGAGATGGGCGATGCGTTGCCCGGTCTCCAGGCTCGATTGATGAGCCAGGCGCTGCGCAAGCTCACCGCCTCGATCAACAAATCCAACACCATGGTGATCTTCATCAACCAGATCCGGATGAAGATCGGCGTGATGTACGGCTCGCCGGAAACCACCACCGGCGGCAACGCGCTGAAATTTTACGCCTCCGTCCGCCTCGACATCCGTCGCATCGGCGCCATCAAGGAGCGCGACGAAGTGGTCGGCAACCAGACCCGCGTCAAGGTGGTGAAGAACAAGCTGGCGCCGCCGTTCAAGCAGGTCGAATTCGACATCATGTACGGCGAGGGCGTCTCCAAGATGGGCGAAATCCTCGATCTCGGCGTCAAGGCCGGCATCGTCGAAAAATCCGGCGCCTGGTTCTCCTATGACAGCCAGCGCCTAGGCCAGGGCCGCGAGAATTCGAAAGCGTTCCTCAAGGCCAATCCCGACATGACCGCCAAGATCGAGGCGTCGATCCGGCAAAACTCCGGCCTGATCGCCGAGCAGATTCTGGCAGGCAGCCCTGAGCGCGACGCCGACGGCGAAGAGCCGGAGGACGCCGCGGAGGCATAAGGTTTTTCCGAGACCGGGTCCGCGTGATCTGAGTTTCGACATAGCGGGCGCTGAGGACGTTGAGTTGCCGACGTTCGCAGCGCCCGATTTGTTTTGCGCGACAAGATTTCGGGTTCGCGCCAAGGCGCGCTCCGGAATGCCGGCGTTGCGGCCTTTATTCCGCCGCCTGCGCGTAATCCTCCATCGGCGGGCACGAGCACACCAGATTGCGGTCGCCATAGACATTGTCGACCCGGCCGACCGGGCTCCAGTATTTATCTGATCGCGAGACGCCTGCGGGAAAACAGCCCTCGGCGCGGCTATAGGCGCGGGCCCAGGCATCGTCGGCGATGTCGTGCACGGTATGCGGCGCATGGCGCAGCGGTGAGGCCTCGACCTTCCAGCGGCCGGCCTCGATCTCGCTGATCTCGTTGCGGATCGCGATCATGGCATCGCAGAACCGGTCGAGCTCGGCCTTGGATTCCGATTCGGTCGGCTCGATCATCAGCGTGCCCGGCACCGGAAAACTCATCGTCGGCGCGTGAAAGCCGTAATCGATCAGCCGTTTTGCGATGTCGTCGACGGTGACGCCGCTCGATGTTTTCAGCGGACGGGGATCGACGATGCATTCATGCGCGACCCGGCCTTTGGCGTTCCGGTACAGCACCGGGAAATGCGGCTGCAGCCGCGCTGCGATGTAGTTGGCGTTGAGGATCGCGATTTCGGTGGCGCGCGTGAGGCCTTCGCCGCCCATCATCAAAATGTAGATGTAGGAAATCGTGAGGATCGACGCCGAGCCGAACGGTGCGGCCGACACCGGCCCGATGGCATGCGGCACCGCGCCGTCGGTGGCGGGATGGCCGGGCAGATAGGGCGCCAGATGCGCCTTGACGCCGATCGGGCCCATGCCGGGGCCGCCGCCGCCATGCGGGATGCAGAACGTCTTGTGCAGATTGAGATGGCTGACATCGGCGCCGTAATCGCCGGGCCGCGACAGCCCGACCTGCGCGTTCATGTTGGCGCCGTCGAGATAGACCTGTCCGCCATGGCCATGCACGATGTCGCAGATCTCCGTGATGTGTTCCTCGAACACGCCATGCGTCGAGGGATAGGTGATCATCACGGCGGCGAGATCTTTCGAATGCTTTTCCGCTTTGGCGCGGAGATCGTCGACGTCGACGTCGCCGCGTGCGTCGCAGGCGACCACCACCACTTCCATGCCGACCATGCTGGCGGAGGCCGGGTTGGTGCCGTGCGCCGATGAAGGGATCAGGCACACTTTGCGATCCGGCTCGCCGCGCGCGGCGTGATAGCCGCGGATCGCGAGCAGCCCGGCATATTCGCCCTGCGCGCCCGAATTCGGCTGCAGCGAGATCGCGTCATAGCCGGTGATATCGCACAGCCATTGCTCCAGCCGCGCGAACAGCGCGTGATAGCCTTTGGCCTGCTCGCGTGGCGCGAACGGATGCAGATTGCCGAACTCCGGCCAGGTCAGCGGGATCATCTCCGCCGTCGCGTTGAGCTTCATGGTGCAGGAGCCCAGCGGAATCATCGCGCGGTCGAGCGCCAGATCGCGATCTGAAAGTTTTCGCATGTAGCGCAACAGCTCGGTCTCCGAACGATGCGCATGGAATACCGGATGGGTGAGGAAGGCGCTGGCGCGCTTCAGCTCGGACGGCAACGCCTCGCGTGTGCCGGCTTCGACGTCCGCATAGGACAGCTTGCCGCCGAACGCGCGCCACACGGCCTCGATAACGGCGGGCGTCGTGGTCTCATCCACGGCGATGCCGAGCGTGCCTTCACCGATCCGCAGATTGATTTTCTCGGCCAGCGCGCGGGCGACGATCTCGCTCTGTTTGCCGCCGGCGTCCACCGTCACGGTATCGAAGAATGCTTCGCTCTTCGGTGCAAGGCCGAGCTTGCGCAATCCCGCCGCCAGCACCGAAGCGCGGCGATGCACGGTGCGCGCGATATGCGTTAGTCCCTCCGGACCGTGATAGACCGCATACATCGAGGCGATCACCGCCAGCAGCACCTGCGCGGTGCAGATGTTGGAGGTCGCCTTTTCGCGACGGATGTGCTGCTCGCGGGTCTGCAGCGCCAGCCGATAGGCCGGCTGTCCCCGCGAATCCACCGACAGTCCGACGATGCGGCCGGGCAGCGAACGTTTCAGCGCATCGCGCACCGCCATATAGGCCGCGTGCGGGCCGCCATATCCCATCGGCACGCCAAAGCGCTGCGCCGAACCAACCGCGATATCGGCGCCGAGTTCGCCGGGCGAGGCCAGCAGCGTCAGCGCCAGCAGGTCCGCCGCGACAATCGCAAGCGCGCCCCTGGCGCGCAGCGTTGCGATCGCCGGCCGCAGGTCGCGCACCGCGCCCGATGTGCCCGGATATTGCAGCAGGGCGCCAAGCACATCGGCCTTGTCGAGATCGGTCAGGGGATCGCCGACGACCAGGTTCCAGCCCAAGCGGCTCGGCACGGGTGCGCATCACCGCGAGCGTCTGGGGATGGACCTCCTTGTCGACGAAGAATGCTTTCGCTTTCACCTGCGAGTGCGCGTTCAGCGAGCGCCATCGCTTCCGCGGCCGCGGTCGCTTCATCGAGCAGCGAAGCGTTGGCGACATCGAGCCCGGTGAGATCGCAGATCATGGTCTGGAAATTGAACAGCGCTTCCAGCCGGCCCTGGCTGATTTCCGGCTGATACGGTGTATAGGCCGTGTACCAGGCCGGGTTCTCCAGGATGTTGCGCTGGATCACCGCCGGCAAAATCGTGCCGGAATAGCCCTGGCCGATCAGCGAGGTGAAGACCTGGTTTTGCGCGGCGAGTTCGCCCATATGGGCCAGCGCCTCGGTTTCGCTCAAGCCGCGGCCGAGATCGAGCGGCGCCTGCTGCCGGATCGAGGACGGCAGCGTTTGGCCCATCAGCGCGCCGAGGCTTTTTGCGCCGACCGTCTCCAGCATCGCCTTGATGTCGCGAGGCGAGGGGCCGATGTGACGGCGCACGAAATCGGTGGCGGCTTCGTTGGCAAGTTTGAGCGGCGCGTTCATGGGCTGATCCTCAGGCCGTGTGCTTGGCGTAGGCGGCCTCGTCCATCAGGCCGTCCAGTTCGCTTTTGTTTGATATCTTCAGTTTGAAAAACCATGCCTTGCCGCCGGCGTCGGAATTGACCAATGCCGGCTCGGCCGCGAGCGCGTCGTTGACCTCGAGCACTTCGCCCGAGATCGGCGCGTAGACGTCGGAGGCGGCTTTGACGGATTCGACCACGGCGGCGGCTTCGGCCTTCTTCAGGCTTCGTCCGACCTTTGGCAGTTCAACGAACACGACGTCGCCGAGCTGCGATTGCGCATAATCCGTGACCCCGATGGTGGCGACGTCGCCCTCGATGCGGAGCCATTCGTGGTCGGAGGTGAACAGCGTCGTCATGAAACTTCCTCTAGCGTTTATAGGTGTTGGGAACGAAGGGCATGGCAGCTACCTGCAGCGGCAGTCGTTGCCCGCGCACTTCGGCGAACACAGACGTGCCGATGGAAGCAAGGGACGACGGCAAATAACCCATCGCCACCGGTGCATTGAGGCTTGGACCAAAACCGCCGGAGGTGACCTTGCCGACGGCTTCGGTCGAGGCCGCGTCCGCAAACAACAGCGCGCCCTCGCGCACCGGCGCGCGGCCTTCCGGCCGCAACCCGACGCGGCGGCGCGTTGCGCCTGTTTCAAACTGCGCGAGAATCTTCTCGGCGCCGGGGAAACCGCCCGCGCGCGCGCCGCCATGGCGGCGGCTTTTCTGGATCGACCATTCCAGCGCGCCTTCGACCGGCGTCGTCGCGGTGTCGATGTCGTGGCCGTACAGACAGAGCCCGGCCTCTAACCTGAGGCTGTCGCGTGCGCCGAGTCCGATCGGCAGCACGTCGGCGTTTCCGAGCAGCGCCGTTACCAGGGCCTCGGCGTGTTCGGCCGGAACCGAAATCTCAAAGCCGTCTTCACCGGTATAGCCGGAGCGCGAGACGAAGCAGTCGTAACCGGCAACGCGGCGCGGGCCCGCATCCATGAATTTCATCGAAGCTGCGTCTGCACAAAATTTCGTCAGTGCCATCTCGGCCTTCGGTCCCTGCAGTGCGATCAGCGCGCGGTCGGCGAGCGAATCGATGACGCAGACATCGGACAGATTCGCGCGCAGATGCGCCTCGTCCTCGGCCTTGCAGGCGGCGTTGACGACCAGAAACAAATGGTCGCCGAAATTCGCCACCATCAGATCGTCGAGAATGCCGCCGCTCGCATCGGTAAACTGCGCATAGCGCTGCCGCCCCGGCGCAACCGCAACGATATCCGCCGGCACCAGCCGCTCCAGCGCCAGCGCGGCATCCAAAACCTTGCCGGACTTCGGCCGCAAGCGCGAGCTGGCCCATATGGGAGACGTCGAACAGTCCGGCGGCGTTGCGGGTATGCAGGTGTTCCCTGAGTACGCCCGCGGCGTACTGCACCGGCATGTCATAGCCGGCGAACGGCACCATTTTGCCGCCGCGCGCCACATGGAGGGCGTGCAAAGGGGTGTGTTGTAAGGGAGATTTCGTCGCGCGCCAGCATCAAGGAGCCCTCACGGTTCCCGGGGACCAGCCCCCGAAAACCCGCAGAAAGCCCCATCTGTCGCTGTGCCTGAGAGTATTATCCCGTCGGCGGACGCATCAGGCCGAAGCCCGCGGGCTTAAGCCTATGTGTCTCTTTCCAGATGCTAACAAGTCACGCGGTCCGTTTGCCTGAGAGTTTCCGGGGCGGTTGCTCCTTCGGCGCCGGCACTTAAGCCGATCTCTCCCGACGTGACGTCTTCAACAGATGGGAGCAAAACACGGCTTCGACCAAGCCTGTCAACGCAGCCGCAGCAATATCAACGATTCTTGCAACAGCGTTTGTGTGGTGCGGCAAGCCTATGATCCGCCTGCACAGTTTCTGGACACCGCGACAGCCCTTGTCTAAAAGCGTTCCGCTGGAAGGGTTAGCGCGTTTTGCGGACCCGCCGGTCAATTTCACGATTGGATGAACATGAGCGGCGTCAACGAGATCAGGTCGACATTCCTCAACTTCTTCGCCAAGAACGGCCACGAGATCGTGCCGTCGTCGCCGCTGGTTCCGCGCAACGACCCGACCTTGATGTTCACCAATGCCGGCATGGTGCAGTTCAAGAACGTCTTCACCGGCGTCGAGAAGCGACCCTATCAGCGCGCCACCACCTCGCAGAAATGCGTGCGCGCCGGCGGCAAGCACAATGACCTCGACAATGTCGGCTACACCGCGCGGCATCACACCTTTTTCGAGATGCTCGGCAATTTCTCGTTCGGCGATTACTTCAAGGACCACGCCATCGAGCTCGCCTGGAATCTGGTGACCAAGGAGTTCGGCCTGCCAAAGGATAAGCTGCACGGCCACCGTCTATATCGACGACGACGAGGCGTTCGATCTCTGGAAGAAGATCGCAGGGCTTCCCGAAATCGCGCATCATCCGCATCGCAGGTTCCGACAATTTCTGGCAGATGGGCGACACCGGCCCGTGCGGTCCCTGTTCGGAAATCTTCTACGACCATGGCGACAAGATCTGGGGCGGCCCTCCGGGCTCGCCCGAGCAGGACGGCGATCGCTTCATCGAGATCTGGAATCTCGTGTTCATGCAGTTCGAGCAGCTCGAAGGCGGCGTGCGCAATCCGCTGCCGAAACCGTCGATCGATACCGGCGCGGGGCTGGAACGCGTCGCGGCTGTCCTGCAGGGCAAGCACGACAATTACGACATCGATCTGTTCGTCGCCCTGATCCGCGCCATCGCGGACTTGACCGGCGCCGATCCGCAGGGGGCGCAGAAGGCGTCGTTGCGCGTCATCGCCGACCATCTGCGCGCGTCGTCGTTTCTGATCTCCGACGGCGTGCTGCCGTCGAACGAGGGCCGCGGCTATGTGCTGCGCCGGATCATGCGCCGCGCCATGCGCCACGCGCAGTTGCTCGGCGCGCGCGATCCGTTGATGCATCGGCTGGTCTGGGCGCTGGTGCGCGAGATGGGGCAGGCCTATCCCGAACTGGTGCGCGCCGAAAAGCTGATCGAGGAAACGCTGCGGCTGGAGGAGACCCGGTTCCGCAAGACGCTGGAGCGCGGTCTTACGATCCTCGACGAGAAGAGCAGTTCGCTGAAGAAAGGCGACATGTTCGACGGCGATACCGCGTTCACGCTGTACGACACCTACGGCTTCCCGCTCGATCTGACCCAGGACGCGCTGAAGTCGCGCGGCATCGGCGTCGATATCGCGTCATTTACCGATGCGATGGACCGGCAGCGCGAAAAGGCGCGCGCGGCGTGGTCGGGAAGCGGCGATACCGCGAGCGAGAACGTCTGGTTTCCGTTGCGCGAAAAGCTCGGCGCCACCGAATTTCTGGGCTACGAGACCGAGACCGCCGAAGGCGTGGTCGCAGCGCTGGTGAAGGACGGCAAGGATGTCGACAGCCTCAAGACCGGCGAGAGCGGCGCGATCGTCTTGAACCAGACGCCGTTTTATGCGGAGTCCGGCGGCCAGGTCGGCGATACCGGCCTGATGACCGGCGAGGGCGTCAAGTTCCGCGTCACCGATACGCAGAAGAAAGCCGGCGATCTCTTCGTGCATCTCGGCACGGTCGAGCAGGGCACGCTGAAGGTCGGCACGGCATTGCAGCTCGACGTCGATCACGTCAGGCGCTCGTCGATCCGCGCCCATCACTCGGCGACGCATCTGCTGCACGAAGCGTTGCGGCAGGTGCTCGGCGATCACATCGCCCAGCGCGGCTCGCTGGTGGCGCCGGATCGCCTGCGTTTCGACTTCGTGCATCAGAAGCCGATCACGCCGGAAGAACTCGCCCGCGTCGAGGATATCGCCAACGAGGTGGTGCTGGAAAACGACGAGGTCACCACGCGCCTGATGGCGGTGGATGACGCCCGCGAAGCCGGCGCGCGCGCGCTGTTCGGCGAAAAATATGGCGACGAGGTCCGCGTGGTCTCGATGGGCAAGCACAGCGCGCGAGCACGGCCAGAACGCGCTCGGCTGGTCGGTCGAATTGTGCGGCGGCACCCATGTGCGCCGCACCGGCGATATCGGCCTGATTTCGGTGACCGGCGAAAGCGCGGTCGTCCTCCGGCGTCCGCCGTATCGAGGCGTTGACCGGAAATCACGCGCGCAAACACGCCAACGACACCATGGCGCTGGCGAAGACCGCGGCCTTGGAGCTGCGCACCACGATCGACGACGTGCCGGCGCGGATCGCCTCCTTGATGGAAGAGCGCAAGAAGCTCGAGCGCGATCTGTCGGATGCGCGCAAGAAACTGGCGATGGGCGGCGGCGCTTCATCCGCCAATGGATCGGCGGCGGCCTCCGGCGTGCGCGAGGTCGGCGACGTCAAGCTGCTGGCGCGCGCGGTCGAAGGCGTCGAGACCAAGGATCTGAAGAGCCTCGTCGACGACGGCAAGAAGCAGATCGGCTCCGGCGTGGTCGCGATCGTCGGCGTCACCGAAGACGGCAAGGCCGGCGTCGTGGTCGGCGTCACCTCCGATCTCACCTCGCGCTTCAATGCGGTCGATCTGGTCAAGGTCGCCTCCGAGGCGCTCGGCGGCAAGGGCGGCGGCGGCCGGCCCGACATGGCGCAGGCCGGCGGACCCGACGGCGCCAAGGCGAATGCGGCGCTGTCGGCCATCGAAAAGGCGATGGCGGAAGCCTGATAGGGGCATATTCACGGTGGCAACTGTTCCGGGTAAACGCGCGCTCAGCGACCCGGATTTGCGGGACCGGCTCTACGAGCTGCTCGAACACGATCATCTGCCCTATTCGGTCGGCTCGCGCTTCGTCCGGCTGATCGTCGCCATCATCATCGTCGACGTGCTGGCGGCGGTTCTGGCTTCGGTGCCGGAATTCGACGCGCGGCTCGGCCGCCTGTTCATGACCGTCGAAATCGCCGCCATGGCGGCATTCGCGCTGGAATATGCGGCGCGGATCTGGAGCGTGGTCGGGCATTCGATGCGCGACATGACGCCGATCCGGGCGCGCATGGAGTACGCGTTTTCAAGCCTCGGCATCATCGATCTGGCGGCCTTCCTGCCGTCGGCGGTCGCGCTGATCTTGCGCGACAGGGAAGCGCTGGTGCTGTTCGGCATGCTGCCGTTCCTCAAACTGGTGCGTTATTCGCCGGCGATGCGCTCGCTGCTGGCCGCACTTCACGCCGAGCGGCGGACGCTGTTCGGCTGCGTCGTGATCCTGACCGGCGCGGTGCTGCTGTTCGCCTCGCTGCTCTACGCGATCGAACACAAGGTGCAGCCCGACAAGTTCGGCACCATCCCGCAGGCGATGTGGTGGGCGATCGTGACGCTCGGCACCGTCGGCTATGGCGACGTGGTGCCGGTGACGCCGCTCGGCAAGGTGGTGTCGGTGTTTGCCATCGTGACGGGGCTGGCGATGATCGCGCTGCCGGTGGCGATCATTTCCACCGCGTTTGCCGATGAAGTGCGGCGCCGCGATTTCGTCGTCACCTGGGGCATGCTGGCGCGGGTGCCGCTGTTCTCGCATCTCGGCGCCACGGAAATCGCCGACATCATGCGGCTGTTGCGGGCGCAGACCATCGAATCCGGCGAAGTGCTGGTACGGCGCGGCGACGTCGCTTCATCGATGTACTTCATCACCGCTGGCGAGGTCGAAATCGACCTGCCCGACCAGCGGGTGCGGCTTTCGGACGGCACTTTCTTCGGCGAGATAGCGCTGCTACGTCGCACCAATCGCAGCGGCACAGTGACGGCGACGCGCAAGACGAAATTGCTGGCGCTCGACGCCCAGGATTTTCACGCGTTGATCGAACGCCTGCCGGCGCTCGCCGCGCATGTAAAGGAAACCGCGCAGGCGCGGCTGTCCGATAGCCCGGAGGCGCCGAAGGGCGATATCGCTGCAGGCGAAATCGCGCTGGCCGAACCGGCGGCCGGGCAGGGTGAGGACGCCTGACCGCTGCACAGTCGTGTCGACATCCGTCGCAATTAATTCTTACGCTTCCAGACAAAGTACAACGTGCCCTCGAACTTCGGCTGGGAATTGCCGGTGCCAGCTTGCGGCGGCTCCCAGCCTGAAAAGCTCAAAGCGACATCGGTAATGCGAATGCCCTGGCAGGTCTGCCGCACGGTCTGCATCTTGATCCTTGGCCATGAAATGCGGGCTTTCGGTCGTGGCTCGCGGGGCGGGCGGGTCGAAATACCTGCGCCTAGGAGACTGCCAAGCCGGGTCGAGAGATACGGGAACATCGGAACCCCCTTCGTTAAAACTGTAATTAAAAATTACACACAGTGTTCAAAGAGTCAAACATTAGTCGACCGTTAACCATTTTTGGGGGTAACCACCGATTCGACCGGTAAGGCTCTGGCGGATCGGTAATGTTCTGTTACCTTAATAAAAGGTAAAAAGGATCCTGGAACCGACAAATGGCGCTCTCTTCGGACGTTGTTCGGCAGGTCGAGCAGGACCTGCTCGTGAAGGCGGATGTGCTGGCTTACCATTTAGGTAATCTGGTAGTGTCAGACGCCGAGCGAGCCCGGGCGGTCTACGATGAAATCGTCGCGCGGTTGCGGGAAGCGGTTTCGCCGGGCGCCGATCTGGCGCCCAAATCCGAGCTGCTATCGCTGGACCGGCGGCCCAATGTTCGTCTCGCAAAATCCGGCGGCGACGAAATCGAGGATTTCATCCTCGAAATCCTCGCCCACAGCCCGCGCGGATTGTCTGTCCAGGAAATCGTCGATGGCCTGCAGGAGGCCGAGATCGAGATCAAGCGGGCGACGCTGGTCGTCCGCCTTCACCGCATGCTGCAGGCGGGAAAGCTGACCTCACGAACCCATGGCCACTACGTGCTGAGCGAAGCCGAACACAATCGGCGTCAGTCGGCCTGAGCCTGACCGGTTCTAATTGAATCAGAACCGGGATGATGGGCGGTGGAGCTTTCCGCGCTCACCCCTTGCGGAGGAAGACATAATCCGCGGAGTAGGGCGCGCTGCGGGTGGCGCCGGCCTTGTCGCAAGCGCCGTCGAGCTTGCCGCCCTGCGTGTTGATCCGCTGGACCGTCGTGACCGCGCTGAGGATGCCGCTGCCGCGCTTCGAAACCACTTGGAGCTTCAGCCAGGGAATATCGTTCGGCGCAGCACCCGGCGCATTGCCGATGGCCTTGCCGACCACGGCGCTGCCGTCGGCGTGTTCCCAGTTCGGTCCGGCATAGTGACGGCCGACGGTCTTGCCGTCGGCCATCAGGGTTGCGATCGGCTCACGGAACGCCCAGGCCAGTTTGCCTTCGGCGCCTGCCTTGCAGTCGTAGACCTGCGCGCCTTCGGCGTGCACGGCGAGCACGACCGTTTCTCCCGGCGCCGCGATGGCGTCGGGGAGCGGTGTCTCGGCGTGCGCGGCGACAAGCGAGGCCGACAGCAACAGCAAGGCAAGCGTGATCCTAAGAGATGACATGGTCTTCTGCTTCCACGTTGAGCCCCCAGGAACAGCGAACCCCGGAGCCGGCGGTTTATGCCGGCACCATCGCCGTGGTCAGGTTTTCCGCGACCTTGTCGAGGAAGCCGGTGGTGGAGAGCCAGCGCTGGTCGGCGCCGACCAGCAGCGCCAGGTCCTTGGTCATGTAGCCGGCCTCGACGGTGTCGACGCAGACCTTCTCCAGCGTGAGCGCAAACTTCGCCAGCGCCTCGTTATTGTCGAGCTTGGCGCGATGCGACAGGCCGCGGGTCCAGGCGAAGATCGAAGCGATCGAGTTGGTCGAGGTCTCCTTGCCCTTCTGGTGCTCGCGGTAATGCCGGGTCACCGTGCCGTGCGCGGCCTCGGCTTCGACCGTCTTGCCGTCGGGCGTCATCAAGACCGAGGTCATCAGGCCGAGCGAGCCGTAGCCCTGCGCCACCGTGTCGGACTGCACGTCGCCGTCGTAGTTCTTGCAGGCCCAGACGTAGCCGCCGGACCACTTCATCGCCGCCGCGACCATGTCGTCGATCAGGCGATGTTCGTAGGTGATTTTCTTGGCTTCGAATTTCGCCTTGAACTCGTTGTCGTAGATCTCCTGGAAGATGTCCTTGAACCGTCCGTCATAGGTTTTCAGGATGGTGTTCTTGGTCGAGAGATAGACCGAATAGCCCTTGGCGAGGCCCTGGTTCAGCGAAGCCCGGGCGAAATCGGCGATGGAATCGTCGAGATTGTACATCGCCAGCGCAATGCCGGCGCTGGGGGCCTTGTAGACTTCCCGTTCGATCACCTTGCCGTCTTCGCCGACGAATTTCATCGTCAGCGTGCCCTTGCCGGGGAATTTGAAGTCGGTGGCGCGGTACTGGTCGCCGAAGGCGTGACGGCCGATGATGATCGGCTTGGTCCAGCCGGGCACCAGCCGCGGCACGTTCTTGCAGATGATGGGTTCGCGGAACACGACGCCGCCGAGGATGTTGCGGATGGTGCCGTTCGGCGATTTCCACATTTCCTTCAGGCCGAATTCCTTCACCCGCGCCTCGTCCGGGGTGATGGTGGCGCATTTGACGCCGACGCCGACCTTCTTGATGGCGTTGGCGGCGTCGACCGTGACCTGGTCATTGGTCTTGTCGCGGTATTCCATCCCCAGGTCGAAATACATCAGGTTGATATCGAGGAAGGGGTTGATCAGCTTGTCCTTGATGTATTGCCAGATGATCCGGGTCATCTCGTCGCCATCGAGTTCGACGACGGGGTTGGTCACCTTGATTTTTGCCATGACGGAGGGGGCCTTTTTGGAACAGGGCGTTTCGGGCGGGGGTGGGTAATGCCGACGCTATAGCACCCGAAAACGCAGGCTGGAAGGCGATTGGGCGGGCAGCTGCGGCCCGTTCTCAGGTGAGCTTGAACCGGCGCGACAGCGCGGTTTTCGCCTTGCCGGCCGGCATGGCGGATATCACTGATGCCGCCGATCCCGCCTGTTGCTGCTCCCTCGCTTCGGCGATTTGCCGATAAAGCCGCGCCGCGCGCCAGTGATGATCCGGGTTACAAAGCCTGAGGATCGTCTGCCAGACCGGTTCGGCGAAGGTGTCGTCGGCGGCGTGGCAGCCGCTCCACAGGCAATCCAGCGCGAATATGCGCGAGGCGAGCGGCTCGACCTCGGGGGCCAGCCGCAGCACCCGATCAAGTTCGCCCCGTGCATAGGCTTGACGGCCACGGCTCCAGGCGGCCCGCAGCGGCCAGGACATGACAGCCACGGTGTTATAGGCGTCGGAGCAGTCATAGGCGGCGCCAATCGCCTCGCCCACGATGCTGCCGACGCTGAATTCGCGCACATGCCGGGCGACGCTGGACAGCGCCTGGGCGCGGTACCAGGCGTCGGGAATGGTGCGGGCCAGCGCGATCGCTCGGGCTGGATCCGTCGGTGCAATCCGGTCGACCTCCGCGCGTCCGTGGACGGAGGCGATGGTGGGGCGGTCGGGCACCAGCTTGCTGCGCACATAGGCGATCATGCCGACTTGGTCGCAAGCCAGCGCCGGCGGGTTCGCTTACCGCTGCTCGTTCATGGCCGGGCATAGCCGTCCGAAGGACGGCGTCGCGTCCGCTCGCCTATGTCCCGGCCATGACGGCTAGAACGCGGCCTGGGTAGCCGTCCCCGCCACCACATACCAGGTCACGAACAGGCCGCAGATCAGCGCGCCCGGCAGGCTGGAGCCGGTGCGCCGCCAGGTGAAGGTCGCGATGACGGCGCAAATCGCCAGCAGCGGCACGAACTGAATGGCGACAATGGTGGACAGCGGCACGAAGCCGGGATCGGGCAGCGGATTGAACAGCTTTCCCGATATCCAGAGCGTGCCGTATTGCAGCACCAAGAGCACGATAAAGCCGAGCGTCAGCGCCAGCATATTGGTCAGATAGAGCGCGCCGCGCCCCGCACCCATGGTCGAGAAATTCCGGTGCAGCACATGCAGCGCCACCACGAAGAACGCCGTGATCGGCACCAGATAGATCAGGAAAATCAGGAACTGCTTGGCGCTCATCAGCTTGAGCGCGACGATCCAGAACCGGAAATCGATCTTGAAGGCGAGATCGGCCAGCCACAGTGCGGCGTAGCCGATCACGACGGTGGCGACCGCGATCAGCACCGATTGTTGGAAGATGCCGGCCCGGCCGGCCCGTTTAGGCGCGAACGGCATCAAGGCCAGCGTGATCAGCCCATTGATGATGGCCCACACCACGATCTGGTTGGTGATGCCCTGGGGCAGCAACGCCGACGGCTTTACAAAAGTCCCGGCCAGCGCGAACGCCGGATAATAGGTCAGCGCGGGAATGAAGGCGGACAGGATGAAGGCGATGGTCCAGCGGTTGCCGCTGGCCGCGGCGTGCTCGGGCATGGTGCCGTCAGCAATTTCCGGCAGCCTCAGGCGCGAAAACATCTTGGCCTCCAGCAGGCCGTCGAAGGCACCGATCAGGAGTGCCACGAAGCCGACGAGAGCGATCAGGGTGCCTATCTCCTTGCGGAACCAGATCTGGTCGTCGGCCGGCCGCGGCGTGCCGCCCTGCAGGGTCTTGGCGAACCAGTCGAGGCTGTAGCCGATCGCCTCATGCGAAATGTGTTCGGCCGGATGGGTGATCGCGGGCGTATAGAGCACCCGGGCGGACCCTTGGGCGATATCGCCATAGACCTTGCCGGGTTCGACCGGTCCCTTGGTGCCGAACATCGCCCACAGCTTTGGGCTCTGGGTGACCTCGCGGGCGCGATCGACGCCCCACATCAGCTCGGAAAACTCCTCGTATTGCGCGAACACCAAAGCTGCGTTTTTCGGCCAGCTCGCCGTGCCGTCGGCGGCGAACGGCTTGCCGGTCGACGATCCCTCCAGCACCATCGATTTGTAGTCGTTGGGCATGGCGGTGGCGGCGGCGAGCACGGTCCAGCCGCCCATCGAGTGCCCCTCCAGCCCGATATTGTTCTTGTCTACGATGTCGAGGCTGCGCAGGTGCGCAAGCCCGTCGGGTCCGCCAAAACCGTTGGCGAAGGCGGGCGGGTCGCTATAGCCATGGCCGGTCTGGTCGAGGGCGAGTACCACGTAGCCGCGGCGGGCGAATTCGATCGCAAAGCCGTCCTGGGTCTCGCGCGAATTGATATAGCCGTGCACCGCGAGGATACCGGGGGCCGGGGTCTGTGGGGTCGCATTCGGCGGGATGTAGAGCAGGGCGCTCATGGTGTTGCCCTTGGCACCCTTGAAGCGGATGTCCTCGATCCGGATACCGCCTGCGGTCTGGGTCAGATAGGCGAGCAACCCGCCGGCCAGGATCAGAATCACGCCAATAATGGCCAACGACCACCTGCCGCGCATCAAGGCCTCCCCCATGTTTCCCTTCGCCGTCGCTGCGGCTTTCGGGTTCGTTTTATTTGTGATTGATACCCTATCCGAAGCCAGATCGCGCACAAGCGAGCCCTGTGGATGGCGCAATTGAGGTTTTTACAGAACCTCAAGCAACGGCACTAACCCTGTTATTTTGCTTGAGAAATTCTGCCGGACAGGCAATCCAGTGCGGACCGGGATGAGGTCTTGAATCAATCTCTTCGGAGCTTAATTCAAGACCTTCAGAGGTTGAATCAGAAAGTGAAGTGAGATGTCCGGCTCGGGCACCGACAAGACAAAAACAGGCCACGACCTCACGGGTCCCGTTGTCATTCTGGTCGAGCCGCAGCTCGGCGAGAACATCGGCATGGCCGCGCGCGCGATGGGCAACTTCGCCCTGACCCGTTTAAGAATCGTCAAGCCCCGTGACGGCTGGCCGAACATCGCAGCCCAGCGCGCCGCCGCCGGCGCCGACCACATTCTCGACCGCGCCGAGCTGTTCGACACCGTCGAGCAGGCGGTCGCCGACCTCACTTTGTTGTTTGCCACCACCGCCCGCGCCCATGACCAGGCAAAGCCGGTGGTGGCGCCGGACGCCGCCGCCCGCGAGATCGTGGCGCATGCCGAAGGCGGCGGGGTCGGCATCCTGTTCGGCCGCGAGCGCTATGGCCTGCAGAACGAGGAGGTCGCGCTCGCCAACCGCATCATCACCTTCCCGGTCAATCCCGGCTTTGCCTCGCTCAACCTGGCGCAGGCGGTGCTCCTGATCGGCTACGAGTGGTTCAAGCTGTCGACATCAGGCGCGTTGCCGTTTGCGATGCCCGAACGGTCCGAACCGGCCTCGCAGCACCAGATGCAGGCCTTCTTCGACAATCTGGTCCGCGAGCTCGACAAGGTCGAATTCCTGCGGCCGGCCGAGAAGCGCGACACCATGCTGGTCAATTTGCGCAACATTTTTACCCGCATGGACCCGACCAAGCAGGACATGCACACCCTGCACGGCGTGGTCATGGCGATCGCCGATGGGCGCAAGGGCCCGGCCAAGGGCGGCGTGCTCGACGGCGAACAGGCGACCCGGCTGCGCGCGCTGCTGGCCGAGCATGGGCAAGGCGGCGTGCCCACCGACAGCAGCAGCACGGTACGGGGCCTGGCGCGGCTGCTGCGGCGGAACCCGACCGACGCCGAGCGCATCCTGTGGCAGGCCTTGACCCGCGACCGCCGCTTTGCCGGACTGTTCAAGCGCCAGACCCCGGTCGGCCGCCACATCCCCGATTTCGTCTCCTTCGTGCACCGGATCGCGATCGAGCTCGAAAACCCCGATGAGTCGGAGGCGATCGTGGCCGACCGCGCCGCCCGGCAGGCCTGGCTGGAGGCGCGAGACTACCGCGTGGTCAGGATGGCCGTCGCCGATGTCGAGCGCGATCTGGCGGGAGAGCTGGAGCGGCTGGAGGCGAGTTTGCTCGATCAGCGCTGAAAAGCTTCAGCCGAAGCGACGGTTATTCTCGCCGCCACCATCAGTCTCCCCGAATATGTATCGGAAGCGCGTTACGGAACGTTCACGGCGGGCATCGCCTGCGCGGGCATGATTTGCGCGACTTCCCGGTTCGAGACGGGAATCGAGACCATGAGCGCGAAGCCGCCCAACAGCAGCACTGCGCAATAGAAAGCCAGCACGGCTCGGCGCCAGCTGCGATAGGTTGCCGTCTCGTCGGAAGTTAGTTTGTCGAAGCCGGCTTGGGTTAGCCCGGAAATACCGGTGCATGCGGAATCCTGACGATAATCGTCCATGACAATCTCCTCAAAATTCGGATGACGTCGGTCACCCCTTTAAATCAGATGCGTTCGAACATGACTTCGCTGCGAACCTGGAGCTGCAATTGCCCCACGAGCGTTTCCATCCCGCGATTTGATTTTTCAAAGGTTTCCGGCCTTGGTGCCTGGAAATGCCGGTTGCTACGCGATCAAATACTTCAATTGGTCGATCGCTCCTGTGAAGCGCTTCTCATTCTGCGATCACTTGTTGTTGAACTTTCGTCAGCCGAACTGACAAAGTTGAACCCGCTCAGACCGCCACCAGCTGTGCCGCCGCGCCGCTGGCCCGCTTCGGCTTTTTCACCTTGGAAGGCCCGAACAAATTACCGGCAGCAAGCGCCGCGGTATCCGCGACCCCGGGATCGCGCGATACCATGGCGGCGACGATGGCGCCGTCGATCAGCAAGGCGAGTTGATGGGCCAGGCTCTCCGGCTCGACCGCGCCCATTTCACCGGCGAGCTTTTCGATATGCGCCAGCACCACCTTCTTGTGGCGCATCGCGATGGCGCGGAACTGCTTGGCATCCTTGTCGTGCTCGCCGACCGCGTTGATGAACGGGCAGCCGTAGAAGCGCTCTTCGCCGAACCAGCGCTTCAGCGCCGGGAAGATCCGCGTCAGTTTCGTCTGCGGGTCGCCGCCGCCGGCCTCGATCGCGCCGATGAACCATTCGCGCCACTGCTTGCCTTCGCTCTCCAGCACCGCATGCACGAGGTTGGTCTTGGAGCCGAACAGTTTGTAGAGCGTGGTCTTGGCGGTGCCGGCTTCGTCGATGATGGCGTCGATGCCGGTGGCGTTGATGCCGTTCTTGCAGAACAGGTGTGTCGCCGCGTTGAGCAGTCGCCCGCGCGCCGACTCCTCATCGCCTGCGAGCCGCGACGGATTTTTTCTTCGAAGCTGATTTGCCCATACGCTGCAGTTAATCGGACCGCGGCAAAATCATCAAGCCGCATCTTTTGCGCGCTCAAAATAATCGCAAGCCTGCGGGCAACTGCAACGGCTTTGAGCAAGACGCCGCTGATCAATCCGCAGGCAGCAGCGACTAAAGCCCTCCAGTACTTCGCCTTTTGATTTCGGTTGGGTCTGGCACGCTTCGTGCAGGAAACAGACCGTTCGGTATCCTACCCCCAAGGGAGAGAAATAATGACCGCGGTCGCTCAAAAAACAGTGCTTACGGGCTGCCTAGCCCCGATCGACAAAGGCGGGCTGGAACAGCTCATCGCCAATGGCAAGGCCAACCCTCAGGTCATCAAGACCTTGAAATGCAAGACGGTGGCCGAGGGCAAGTTCCGCCACGCCAACTACATCCGCAACCTCGCGCCCTATATCGTCGACGAGCCGCCCGGACTGTTGGGCGACGACACTGCGCCCAATCCGTCGGAAGCATCGTTGGCAGCCCTCGGCTCCTGCCTTGCGGTCGGCCTGCACGCCAACGCGGTTCACCGCGGCTGGATCGTCAACAAGCTCGAACTCGAGCTCGAGGGCGACCTCAACATCACCGCGGTCTGGGGCACCGGCGACGTCAGCGAAAAACCGGTCGGCTTCACCGACGTGCGGGTCAAGGTCGACATGGACTGCGAGGGCATTCCGCAAAGCGAGATCGACGCGCTGGTGACCCACGTCAAGAAATGGTCGCCGGTCGCCAACACCTTTACGCGCCCGGTCAATCTCGAGGTCAGCGCTTGAACAGCCACAACTGAGGTGCGGAGGGTCTCATGGGTTCATTGGCTGTATCGCGGGTAGCTGAGGACGACGATCTTTTATCGGCATCGATCGCCGATCAGGTCGCCCTCATCGCGCGCAAGAACCTCGCACCTCAGGCGGCGGCGATCGACGAGGGGACCGTCTATCCCGACGAACTGCTGCGGCGCCTCGGCGAGGTCGGCGCCTGGGGCAGCCATCAACCCAAAAATGGCGCAGCCGACCTGCGCTGCGCCATTCAATCGATCTCGGCGCTCGGCGAGGTCTGCGGCGCCACCGCCTTCATGGCGTGGTGCCAGAACACGCTGGTCTGGTACGCAGCCAATTCCGACAATCCGAAGCTCATCGCCAGGTTCGGTGACGATTTCGCCACCGGGAAAATGCTCGGCGGTACCGGTCTTTCCAATCCGATGAAAAGCTTCTTCGGGATCGAGAAGCTGAAACTGAAGGGACGCAAGGTCGAGGGCGGCTACATCGTGAAGGGCGCGCTGCCCTGGGTGTCGAACCTCGGTCCCAACCATTTCTTCGGCACGATCTTCGAGCGCGAGGACGAGCCCGGCGGCATCGTGATGTTCCTCGCCGATTGCTCCGATCCCGCGATCACGTTGCAGCCCTGCAAGCCGTTCCTCGCCATGGACGGCACCGGCACCTATGGCGTCCAGTTCCGCGACGTCTTCGTGCCGGATGATCTGATCCTGGCCGATCCGGCCGCGCCGTTCGTCAAGAAAATCCGCGCCGGTTTCATCCTGCTGCAGGCCGGCATGGCGCTCGGCCTGATCAGGGACTGCATCGCGATCATGGACGAGGTCGGATGCACCGCTCGGCCACGTCAACCGCTATCTGCCGCAGCAGCCGGTGCAGTTCCGCGAGCTGCTTGCCGAATTCGAGAAGGAGACGATGGCGCTGGCGCGCGATCCCTTCAATGCGGACGACAGCTACTGGCGCCGCGTCGTGGCGCTTCGGCTGCGGCTCGGCGACGCCAGCGTCGCGGCCGCGCATGCGGCGATGCTCCATTGCGGCGCGCGCGGCTACCTCAAGAGCCATCGCGCCCAGCGCCGGCTTCGCGAAGCCTATTTCGTCGCCATCGTCACGCCCGCCACCAAGCAGCTTCGCAAGATGTTGGCGGGCGATTGAGAGGAGAGAAGGATTTCGTTCGACCCTGACTGCAACCCCAAGAAACAGGAGAGGCCTGCCATGACGGACGTTCTGATTACTGCCGGCGAACTCGCCGAGTTCTTCAAGAAAGAACCGTGTGTCGTCATCGACACGCGCAATCCGGATGCCTACGCCGCGGGACATTTGCCCAATGCCGTCAACGTGCATGAAATCTTCACGTTCCTCGCCACCTCGACGCCGGAGGGCATGCAGGAGCTGAAGACCAAGTTCGCCGACGCGTTCGGCGCCGCCGGCCTGTCCGGCAAGGAAACCGCCGTCATCTACGAACAGTCGATGAACTCCGGCTTCGGCCAGTCCTGCCGCGGCTATTATCTCCTGACCATGCTCGGCTATCCCAAGATCAAGGTGCTCCATGGCGGTTACGATGCCTGGGTCGCCGCCGGGCTGCCGACGACCAAGGACGTGCCGTCGCCGGTGAAAGCGTCGTTCTCGATCATTCCCGAGGCCGGCGACATCCTGATCGACGCCAAGACCATGCTGGCGGCGCTCGACAAGCCCGGCATCGCGCTGCTCGACGTGCGCGACGTCGACGAATGGATCGGCGAGAGCTCGTCGCCCTACGGCAAGGATTTCTGCCCGCGCAAGGGCCGTATCCCCGGCGCCGTCTGGCTCGAATGGTACCGCATGATGAAGCCGACCGCCGAAGGGCCGCGCTTCAAGTCCAAGGACGAGATTCTGGCGGAATGCGCCACCGTCGGCATTTCCGCAGAACACGCCGGTCTATCTCTACTGCTTCAAGGGCGCGCGGGCGTCGAACACCTTCCTCGCGCTCAAGAATGCCGGCGTGAAGGATGTCCGGATGTATTTCGGCTCCTGGAACGAATGGTCGCGCGATCCTTCGCTGCCGATCGACGAAGGCCTGCCGACCGCTGCCCGGATAACAGGCAAGGCGGCATAGAAACGTGCATGTTTCTCACTGCGCGGCCAGAATGGCCGGGCAGTGACTGAATGGTCGGAGCGCGGTGGAGTGGGACCTCCGCCGCGACCGGTGTGACAAAGGGGCGCTGCATGTCCACGTTCGACGATCCCTTCGATGCCGACCGCGCGCTCAGCCGATCCGGCTGCGTCTGCGGCCAGCATCGCTCCGCGGCCGAGCATGAGCATGCGACGCTGGCGTTGCGCTGCGAGCCGGTCGAAAGCGAGCAAAAACGTTACGAGGGCGTCGTCGCCTCGGCCGTCGTGCGCGCGATGTTTCCAAGGGATGCCGCGCGCCGCGCGTTCCTGAAATCGGTCGGCGCCTCGACCGCGCTTGCGGCGATCTCGCAGTTCTTCCCGCTCAAGACCGCGACCGAGGCGTTTGCGGACGCGGGCGCGCCGGAGAAGAAGGACCTCAAGGTCGGCTTCATTCCGATCACCTGCGCGACGCCGATCATCATGGCGGCACCGTTGGGCTTCTATGCCAAGCACGGCCTCAACGTCGAAGTGGTGAAGACCGCCGGCTGGGCCGTCGTTCGCGACAAGACCATCAACAAGGAATACGACGCCTCGCACATGCTGGCGCCGATGCCGATCGCAATCTCGCTAGGGCTCGGCGCGCAAGGCGATCCCGTTTGCGGTGCCGGCGATCGAGAACATCAACGGGCAGGGCATTACGCTCGCCATCAAGCACAAGGACAGGCGCGACCCGAAGGACTGGAAGGGCATGAAGTTCGCCATTCCGTTCGACTATTCCATGCACAATTATCTGCTGCGCTATTATCTCGCCGAGCACGGCCTCGATCCCGATACCGACGTGCAACTGCGCTCGGTGCCGCCGCCGGAAATGGTCGCCAACCTCCGCGCCGACAACATCGACGGCTTCCTGGCGCCCGACAATATCTGCCAGCGCGCGATCTTCGACGGTGTCGGCTTCATGCATTTCCTGTCCAAGGAAATCTGGGACGGACATCCCTGCTGCAGCTTTGCCGCCAGCAAGGAGTTCATCACGACCTCGCCGAACAGTTTTGCGGCGCTGACGCGGGCGATCGTCGATGCCACCGCCTATGCGTCGAAGGCCGAGAACCGCAAGCAGATCGCCGAGGCGATCGCGCCGGCAAACTACATCAACGCGCCGGTGACGGTGCTGGAGCAGGTGCTGACCGGAACCTATGCCGACGGGCTCGGTGGCGTCAAAACCGATGCCAAGCGCGTCGATTTCGATCCGTTCCCCTGGCAATCCTTTGCGGTGTGGATGCTGACCCAGATGAAGCGCTGGGGCCAGATCAAGGGCGATGTCGATTACAAGGCGGTGGCCGAACAGGTCTATCTCGCCACCGACACCAGCAAGGTGATGGCCGAGATGGGGCTGACGCCGCCGCAGGCGTCGTACAAATCGTTCTCGGTGATGGGCAAGACCTTCGACCCGGGCAAGCCCGATGAGTATCTCACGAGCTTCAAGATCAGGAAGGTGACGTGACCTTCTCGCTCCGCTTCCGCGCGGCGATCGTCTCGATCGCAGCTGTTCGTTGCCTTCATCGGCATCTGGCACATCGCCACGCGCGGTACCGCGGCCGTCGCCACCATGACGCCGGAATACGCCAAGCTGATGGGGCTGACCGCGACGCAGGGCAAATCGGCGATGCCGGGTCCGCTCGATGTCGGCGCGAAATTGTGGGAGCACCTCAAGCGGCCGTTCTACGACAACGGGCCGAACGACAAGGGTCTCGGCATTCAGCTCGGCTATTCCATCGCCCGCGTGGGCCTCGGCTATTTCCTCGCCGTCATCGTCGCGATACCGCTCGGTTTCCTGATCGGGATGTCGCCGCTGATCAACCAGGCGCTCGATCCGTTCATCCAGGTCCTGAAGCCGATCTCGCCGCTCGCCTGGATGCCGCTCGCGCTCTACACCATCAAGGATTCCTCGATCTCCGCGATTTTCGTGATCTTCATCTGCTCGATATGGCCGATGTTGCTCAATACCGCGTTCGGCGTCGCCGCCGTCCGCAAGGAATGGATCAACGTCGCGCGCACGCTGGAAGTCGGCACCGTCAGGCGCGCCTTCACCGTGATCTTGCCGGCGGCCGCGCCGACCATTCTGACCGGCATGCGGATTTCGATCGGCATCGCCTGGCTGGTGATCGTCGCGGCCGAAATGCTCGTCGGCGGCACCGGCATCGGCTATTTCGTCTGGAACGAGTGGAACAACCTCTCGATCACCAATGTCATCATCGCGATTTTGCTGATCGGCATCGTCGGCATGCTGCTCGACCAGATTCTCGCGCGCTTCACGCGCATGGTCACGTTCCCGGAATGAGTGCGATGACGGAGAAATTCATTTCCATCGAGGGTATCGCACGGCGCTATCCCGGCGCCGACGGCGGCTCGACCGCGGTGTTCGAAAATCTCTGGCTGTCGATGGCGCGCGGCGAATTCGGCTGCGTGATCGGGCATTCCGGCTGCGGCAAGACCACGGTGCTGAACATCCTGGCCGGCCTCGATCAGCCGAGCGAGGGCACGGTCATCGTCGACGGGCAGGCGATCGAGGGCACCAGTCTGGACCGCGCCGTGATCTTCCAGAGCCACGCGCTGTTGCCGTGGCGCACGGTGCTCGGCAACGTCGCCTATGCCGTGACCTCGAAATGGCGAAACTGGGACCGCGCCAAGGTAAAGGCGCATGCGCAGACCTTCATCGATCTCGTCGGCCTCACCGGCTCCGAACACAAGCGCCCGTCGGAATTGTCAGGCGGTATGAAACAGCGCGTCGGTATCGCCCGCGCGTTGTCGATCACGCCAAAGATCATGCTCATGGACGAGCCGTTCTCGGCGCTGGACGCGCTGACGCGGGGAACGCTGCAGGACGAGGTGCGCCGTATCTGCCTTACGACCGGGCAGACCGCGTTCATGATCACCCATGATGTCGATGAGGCGATCTATCTCGCCGACAAGATTTTCCTGATGACCAACGGCCCGGGTGCCGTGCTGGCCGAGATCGTGGAAAATCCCTTGCCGAAGGATCGCGGCCGCATCGATCTGCACCGTCACCCCTATTACTACGCGCTGCGAAACCATATCGTCGATTTCCTGGTCAGCCGCAGCAAGACCTTTGCAACAGAGGTGCCCGGTCACGATCCACGCAACGTGCCATTGGTCCGGATCGGCAAGCCCGAGCTGGTGATCGCATCGGTATCCGAAGAATCAAGACAGGCGTCATGGCCGGGCTTGTCCCGGCCATCCACGTCTTCCTAAACTGACCGAAGAGCGTGGATGCCTGGGACAAGCCCGGGCATGACGAATGCAAGGGAGAAGCCACATGAAACGCGAAGACCTCACCGAAAAGCTGCTCGACATCAAGCGCGAGAAGGGCTGGAGCTGGAAATACATCTGCGAAAAGATCGGCGGCTATTCCGAGGTGCTGATCATCGGCGCCATCCTCGGCCAGATGAAATTGACAAAACCGCAGGCCGCCAACGCCGCGGAGTTGTTCGGGCTCTCGAAGTCCGAGACGGCGATGCTCAACGAGACCCCGATGCGCGGCATGCCGATGCCGCCGACCGATCCGCTGATCTATCGCTTCTACGAACTGGTGATGGTCAACGGCCCGGCGTGGAAGGCCCTGATCGAGGAAGAATACGGCGACGGCATCATGTCGGCGATCGATTTCGACATGGTGATGGAACGGTTGCCCAATCCCAAGGGCGACCGGGTCAAGATCACGATGTCCGGCAAATTCCTGCCGTACAAATATTACGGCGCCAGCGGCAACGTGCCGGAATATGGTTTCAAGGAGGGGTGAAAGGGAAGAGGCGAATGGCGAATAGCGAGTAGCGAATGGAAATTTCCCTATTCGCTATTCGCCACTCCCTATTCGCTTGGCCTCACGCCCCCGCCTTCACCTGGGCGATCGCCTGCACCATCAGCTCGCTCATCTTGTCTTCGAGATCCGATTCGGTGATGGCCTCGCCCTTGGCGGCGAGGTCCTTCATCACCTTGCGGACCACGTCGTGCGTCGCCGGCCTCGAAATCGGCGGCGACCACCTCCCTGGCGTAGGCGGTGGCGGCATCGCCGGAGATGCCGAGCTTTTCGGCGACCCATAGGCCGAGCAGCTTGTTGCGGCGGGCTTCGGCCTTGAATTTCTGTTCCTCGTCGAGCGGCGAATTTCTTCTCAAAACCTTCTTCGCGCTTGTCGAATGTGGTCATGTTTGCGGTTCCGATCCTGTGCCGAGATGGTGAACGCGGCCCGCGTTGCGGCAACTGGCCGCTCGAATACCTAGATAAGCTGGCGCGAATCGGCAAAACAACGGGCCGTTAAGCCGCAGGGCAAGCGCGGTAAAACTTAGGCCCAAGCGGGCCGGATCGATTGTGCTGGGTAGGCCAATCGGATAGGTTGCCATCAGGCTCGGTTCTTGTTCTGTTTCCTGTTCCCGGGCCTTCACGGCAGCTCCGTCGTGGGTCGCAATCCTTGTCATCCGGAGCACACCAAATTCATGGATTTCAACAACACACGGTACATCCCAATGAGCCGTCGACGCCGCATTTATGAAGGCAAGGCCAAGGTCCTTTATGAAGGTCCGGAGCCGGGAACCCTGATCCAGCACTTCAAGGACGATGCGACCGCGTTCAATGCCAAGAAACACCAGGTGATCGAGGGCAAGGGCGTCCTCAACAACCGGATTTCGGAGTACCTGTTTCAGCACCTCAACGACATCGGGGTGCCGACCCATTTCATCCGCCGCCTCAACATGCGCGAGCAGCTGATTCGCGAAGTCGAGATCGTGCCGCTGGAGGTGGTGGTGCGGAACGTCGCGGCCGGCTCGCTGTCGCAGCGCCTCGGCATCGAGGAGGGCACCCAGCTGCCGCGCTCGATCATCGAGTTCTACTACAAGAACGACCAGCTCAACGACCCGATGGTCTCCGAAGAGCACATCACCGCGTTCGGCTGGGCGACGCCGCAGGAAATCGACGACATCATGGCGCTGGCGATCCGCGTCAACGACTTCCTCACCGGGCTGTTTCTGGGCATCGGCATCCGTCTGGTCGATTTCAAGATGGAATGCGGACGGCTGTTCGAGAACGAGATGATGCGAATCATCGTCGCCGACGAGATCTCGCCGGACTCCTGCCGGCTGTGGGACATCAAGTCGAACGAGAAGCTCGACAAGGACCGTTTCCGCCGCGACCTCGGCGGCCTGCTGGAGGCCTATACCGAAGTGGCAAAGCGGCTCGGCATCCTGATGGAGAACGAACGGCCGGCGGGCTCCGGCCCGGTGCTGGTGAAGAGCTGAGGTAGATCGAGTGAAAGCACGCGTTACCGTTACGTTGAAATCCGGCATTCTCGATCCGCAGGGCAAGGCCATCGAAGGCGCGCTGAAATCGCTCGGCGTCGATGGCGTCGCCAGCGTGCGTCAGGGCAAGGTGTTCGACATCGAACTGTCCGGCTCCGACAAGGCCAAGGCGGAGGCGGCGCTGAAAGCCGCCGCCGACAAGCTGCTGGCGAATACGGTCATCGAGAATTACCGGGTCGAGGTTCTGGGCTGACGCTGATTGTGGGCGTCGCGGTCAACCGCGCGCTCACAGCCATCCGACGCGGCGGAATCGCCAGAACAACCCGTGCAGGCGACCAGCATCGATCCCATCACGCCAGAAATAGCCGTACTCCAGCTGCAGTTCGGGAATGTACTTGAAATTCATGCCGTAGATGCCGGCGACCGCGGTCGGGACCGCGATGATGGCGAGCCACGACGCCAGCTTCTTGGAGACCGCGGTCTCCTGCGCCTGACCGACCAGAAGGCTCGCCTCGAACGCGAACGCCAGCACCTCGCGCAGGGAATCGATGCTGCTCCTGGACTGTTCCTGACGTGGTCGGTGACGTCGCGAAACAGCGGCTGCATGGTCGAACGCACCATCGGCAGATTGTCGTGTTCGAGCCGGCGGCAGACTTCCACCAGCGGTCCGACCGCGTTGCGCAGCCGCAACAGGTCGCGGCGCAGCAGTACAGCCGCTCGATCTGCGCCCGCGTCATGGCGCTGGCCAGCACGTAGCTCCTCGATCGCCTCGACCTCCTGCGTGGATCGTTTCCAGCACCGGCGAGTAGTTGTCGACGATGAAATCGAGGATGGCGTAGAGGATATAGTCCTCGCCGCGCGCCAGCGCGCGCGGGACAGCTTTCGCAGCGCTCGCGCACCGCCGCATAGGAGGTCGAGGCGCCATGGCGGACCGAGACGAGATAGCCTTCGCCGACGAACAGATGCGTCTCGCCGAACGCGATGCTGCCGTCGATCAGTTGCGCCGTCCGCGCCACGATGAACAGGCCGTCGCCATATTGTTCGATCTTGGGCCGCTGATGGGCGTGATCGGCGTCCTCGATGGCGAGATCGTGCAGGTGGAACTGCTGCTGCACGCTGGTCAGGAGCGCCAGATCCGGTTCGTGCAGCCCGATCCAGACCACGTGACCGGGCTTGCTGCGCCAGCTCGACGCCTCATCGATGGCGATATTGGCGACGCGCCGGCCGTCGACATAGACGCCGGCGGCGACAACGCCTTCGGCGGTGATCGGATCGGTCGCGGGGGTCGCCTGCGGCACAACATTCATGGTTTCAATCCCGAGATGCTGTTGAGCCATGCCCCGACGCAGGGCATTTCGGCGAGGCTAGCACTGGAAAACCCCTCGTCAATTGGCTATCTCTGCCCCATCGGCCGCCAGCCGCCGATTCCCGTTTTCCAGCCGGAACCGCCATGAAATCCGCCGTCCTCGTCTTTCCCGGAATCAATCGCGAGCGCGACATGGCGCGTGCGCTCAAGCTCGCATCGGGCCATGAGGCCGCAATGGTCTGGCATGCCGAGACCGCGCTGCCCAAGGGAACCGATCTGGTCGTCGTGCCCGGCGGGTTTTCCTATGGCGATTATCTGCGTTGCGGCGCTATTGCGGCGCGGGCGCCCGTGATGGATGCGGTGCGTGATTTCGCGGCCAATGGTGGCCTCGTGCTCGGCGTCTGCAACGGGTTTCAGATCCTCTGCGAAGCGGGCCTGCTGCCCGGCGTGCTGATGCGCAATGCGCGGCTGAAGTTCATCTGCCAGGACGTGCATCTGCGGGTCGAGCGCTCGGACACGCCGTTCACGCGCGGCTACAATGCCGGGCAGGTGATCCGCGTGCCGGTGGCGCACGGCGAAGGCAATTACGAAGCCGACGAAGAGACCGTGAAGCGGCTCGAGGGCGAGGGGCGGGTGCTCTATCGCTATTGCTCCGCCGATGGCGTGGTCGACGAGGCCTCCAACATCAATGGTGCGGCGAATTCCATCGCCGGCATTGTCAACGAGCGCGGCAATGTGCTCGGCATGATGCCGCATCCGGAAAACCACGTCGAAGACATCATGGGCTGCACCGACGGCCGCGGCCTGTTCGCAGGGCTTGTCGCGCACCTGGAAGCCGCGGCGTGAATCTCTTGAGGAAGGCGCTGCTGGCGGCTGTCGCCGCGTTATCGGTCACGGCTGCTAGGGCCGAAGACTATCCAAAACACCCCATCACCATGATCGTGCCGTTCGCGGCCGGCGGCACCTCCGACGTGATCGCGCACGCGCCCGATCTACTCGGGCAATTGGTGACGCGCGACGTCGAAAAATACCGCAAGCTGCTGGAAGAGAAGAAGTAGCTGAGTGGGCTACCCTGCCTGACTTGGCCGGCGTTTCACACTGCGCGCTTTCGATTGATCCATCGTCTCAAACCGTCCTTCGGAATGGTCATGGCGGCGACGCCGGCCATCACCAGCAGCAGGCCGAGCGCGAGGTTGGACGGCACGGTTTCGCCGAGCAGCAGCACCGACAGGCCGACGCCGATCGGGATGCGCAGATAGCCTTGCGCGTTGGTGGTCAGCGTACCGAGCCGCATCAGGCACATGTAGAACAGCATCAAGCCGAGCGCGCTGGAGAAAATTCCCACGGTGACGGTGGCGGCGAGCGCCGGTGCGGTCGGCTGCAAGGTCCAGGGATGCTCCAGTATCAGCGATGCCGGCAGCAGGATGACGCCGCCGAACAGCAGTGAGCCCGCCGCCACCACCATCGGGTCGTAGTCGCCTAGCCGCAATCCGAAGATCGTGGCGCAGGCAAAGGAGATGGTGGCGAGCAGGATCACCATCTCGGCAAAGATATTGCCGCCGAGACCGGCCAGCGCGTCGAGGCCGATGATCACGGCGGTGCCGGCCAACCCCAACATGGCGCCGACCAGCTTGAGCAACGTGGCCGGCTCATGCCGCGTGATAGCCCAGGTGATGAAGAAGGCGAAGATCGGCGTCGTCGAGGCCAGCACCACGGTGGGCGCCGCCGGCACATATTGCTGCGCCCAGGTGATCATCAGGAACGGGATCGTCGAGTTGATGGTCTGCTGGAACGCGAACAGCTTCCAGGCTTTTGCGTCGGTCGGAATCCGAATGCCGCGCAGGTGCAACACCGCGAGCAGGAAGCCCGCCGCAATCAGCGAGCGCGCCGAGATGAAGGTGATCGGAGGAATCGAGCCGAGCGCAATCTTGGCCAGCGGATAGGTCGAACTCCAGCAGCACGCCAGCGCCAGCAGCAACGCATAATCGCGCCAGCCGCGATGCTTTTGTGGGAGAGGGCGAATCACATCAGGAGGCAACGGCGCTGGCCGCATCCACCGGCGGCTTGCGTTTCACCCGCTTGATGGTGCCGGAGAAGGTGAACAGCGTGCGTTCGCCGGATTTCAGCATGCCGCGCAGGAAGATCAGCGAGCCGCCGGCGCGGGTGATTTCGCCCTCGCATTCGACCAGTTCGCCCTCGCGCGCGGCATCGAGGAATTCGCAGCCGAATGAGACAGTGACGCCGGGCCCCTGCAGCACCGAGGAAGCCATCGCGAACAGGCAATAATCCGCAAACGTCATGAAGCAGCCGCCATGGACGTTGCGCATGCCGTTGAGGTGCTTCTTCTCGACCCGGAACGCACAGCGGACGCGGCCGTCTTCCTCGATCCGGTGCCAGAACGGCCCGTTGTTGGATTCGAAGCTGTCGCGGGTCCAGGTGCGCCAGCCGGCGAATTCGCCGTCGGTTTCGACGAAAAGATCAGGGCGCTTGACGAATGCGGTTTTGGATAGCTCGTTCACGAAATGGGGCCTTTATTTGGGTGTTTCAGCCCTTAAATCCGATCTGTCCGCGTTGTGCAAACCCTCATCCTGCGACCAGCGGCCCCAAAACTCTGGACAGGGCGAAAATGCGCCATAAAAGGCCTTTTCGCGCCCCTTCGATCTACCTAATAAGAGACCCATGAACGAACCCCAGATCACCCCCGAACTCGTCGCCAGCCATGGGCTCAAGCCGGACGAGTATGAGCGCATCCTCAAACTGATCGGGCGGGTGCCGAGCTTCACCGAACTCGGGATTTTTTCGGCGATGTGGAACGAGCACTGCTCGTACAAATCCTCGCGCATCCATCTGAAGGGCCTGCCGACCAAGGCGCCCTGGGTGATCCAGGGTCCGGGCGAGAATGCCGGCGTGATCGACATCGGCGATGGCCAGGCGGTGGTGTTCAAGATGGAGAGCCACAACCACCCGAGCTATATCGAGCCCTATCAGGGCGCGACCACCGGCGTCGGCGGCATTTTGCGCGACGTCTTTACGATGGGCGCGCGGCCGATTGCGTGTCTGAACGCGCTGAGCTTTGGCGCGCCGGAGCATCCGAAAACCCGCCATCTGGTTTCCGGCGTTGTCGCCGGTGTCGGCGGCTACGGCAATTCGTTCGGCGTGCCCACCGTCGGCGGACAGGTGCGTTTCCACACCCGCTATGACGGCAATATCCTGGTCAACGCGATGGCGGTCGGCCTTGCCGAAACCACCAAGATTTTTTACGCGGCTGCCTCCGGCGTGAACATGCCGATCGTCTATCTTGGCTCGAAAACCGGCCGTGACGGCATTCACGGCGCCTCGATGGCGTCGGCCGAATTCGATGACGACAGCGCCGAGAAGCGCCCGACCGTGCAGGTCGGCGATCCCTTCGCCGAAAAGCTCTTGCTGGAAGCCTGCCTCGAGATCATGGAAGCCGGTTGCGTGATCGCGATCCAGGACATGGGCGCGGCGGGGCTGACCTGTTCGGCGGTCGAGATGGGCGCCAAGGGCGACCTCGGCGTCGATCTCAATCTCGATGCGGTGCCGACGCGCGAAACCGGCATGAGCGCCTATGAGATGATGCTCTCGGAAAGCCAGGAGCGCATGCTCATGGTGCTCAAGCCCGAGAAGGAACAAGAGGCCGAGGCGATCTTCAGGAAATGGGGCCTGGATTTCGCCGTGGTCGGCTACACCACGCCGAGCAAGCGCTTTGTGGTCAAGCATGGCGGCGACGTCATGGCCGATCTGCCGATCAAGGAATTGGGCGACGAGGCGCCGCTCTACGACCGGCCGCATGTGGCATCGACGCTGCTTCCGGTGATTCAGGCGCGCGAGGTCAAGCCGCCGGTTGGAATTTCGCACGCGCTGGAAACGCTGATCGGCACGCCCGAACTGTGCTCGAAGCGTTGGGTATGGGAGCAGTACGACCACGTCATTCTGGGCAACACCGTACAGCGTCCCGGCGGCGATGCCGCGGTCGTGCGCGTGCAGGACGGACCGAAGGGTCTCGCGCTGACCGTCGACGTGACGCCGCGCTATTGCGAGGCCGATCCCTATCAAGGCGGCATGCAGGCGGTGGCGGAAGCCTGGCGCAACATCACCGCGGTCGGCGGACGGCCGCTCGCGATTACCGACAATCTCAATTTCGGCAATCCGGAGCGGCCCGAGATCATGGGCCAGTTCGTCGGCTGCCTGAAGGGCATTTCGGAAGCCTGTCGCACGCTCGATTTCCCGGTCGTGTCCGGCAACGTCTCGCTCTACAACGAGACCAACGGCCGCGGCATTTTGCCGACGCCCTCGATCGGCGGCGTCGGGCTGCTCGACGATTTCACCAAGTCGGCCACGCTGGCGTTCAAGGCCGCGGGCGAGGCGATCCTGCTGATCGGCGATACGCAGGGGTGGCTCGGGCAATCCGTCTATTTGCGCGATATCTGCGGCCGCGAAGAGGGCGCGCCGCCGCCGGTCGATCTCGCGGCCGAAAAGCGCAATGGCGATGTGGTACGCGGCATGATCCATGCCGGCACCGCGACCGCAGTGCATGATGTCTCCGACGGTGGCCTGTTGATCGCACTCGCCGAGATGGCGATTGCGAGCGGCATCGGCGCGCAGTTATTGGCGGCGCCGGCCTCGATCGTGCCGCATGCCTATTGGTTCGGCGAGGATCAGGCGCGCTACATCGTCACCGTGCCGGCAGAGCAGGCCGGGCTGGTGCTGGCGAAGATGAAAGGGGCTGGCGTGCCCTGCGCGCGCATCGGCACCACGGGCGGCGACGCGATCGCGGTCGCGGGCGAAGCGCCGGTGGCGATCGAGGCGCTCAATACGGCGTTCGAGGCCTGGCTGCCGGCCTATATGAGCGGCAAGGCGTCGTAGGCCAACTTTATCAACGTCATTGCGACCCGTTGGCTCCTCGCAATGACAACTAGAGTATCCGCGCGGCGCCTGGAACCTTGCGCAGTGCTGCCGTCGCGGCCCAGCTCAAGGCGACGGTCAGCACGAACGCCGTCATTGCCTTGACGATCGCGGGCAGGTTGAGATCGAACAGCCAGTATTGCAGCCACAGCACGATCGGGTAGTGCACCAGGAACATCCCGTAGGCGTCGGCCTGCATCGGATCGAGCATGCTCTTGCCTGATTGCTTGAATCTCAGGAAGTAGGCCAGGATCAAAAACAGGATGGCCACGCTGAAGAGGGCGAAGCAGAAGCCATAGTCCGATTCGTACCACTCCGGCAGTTTCACCGGATTCCCCAGTATTTCACGCTTGATGTAGATCAGCACCCACATCAGGCAGTACGGAACGAGCGCCAGGACGACCCAGTTCGAGGTGCGCTTTGCCAGCTTGCCGTCTGCCGCCAACAGCCCGCTATTAAAATTCTGCGCGCCGATGCCGGCGCCGAAGAAGAAATAGGTCGCATAGAGCATCACGCGGCCGTGCTGGACCGAAAACGGCCCGAACTCGAACCAGCTGCCAGCGCCAAAGTGAATTCGCCCGGGAACGTAGAGCGCGGCTGTGACGGCAAACATCACGATGAAAAATTCCCCGGGCCGGTCGTGACCGTTGAGCGACAGCCGATTGATCGAGTCGAGCAGGTCGCGTGACAGCCGAAACAGCAGGCATGCAACGAGGTCGAAGCCGAACAGGACCCAAAGGAACCAGATCGGTCCGCTCGGCCAGGGACCCACGGTGATCGTCTTCCACCAGAATTCGGTGAAACCGATCTCGGGATGCTGCGCGCAGCGAGATGGCATAGTAGGCGATCGGAATGATCGTGAACGCGCAGATCGCGAATGGAATGCCAAGCCGAATAAGGCGATCGTAAAGGTAGGTCTTCGGTCCCTTCCGCACGATACCAGGCCATATGAACAACCCCGACAGGAAGAAGAACATCGCCATGAAGAAGCTGTCGGTGGCGAGCACGATGCAGTCGAAGCCGATCCACGATTTCGGATCGGTGTGACCGAAATAGGTGTAGGGGATGATCGCATGATGCAGAAGCACCACGAGGGTCAGGAAGGTGCGGGTGCGATCGATCGAGAAATTGCGGACTTTGGCTTTCGGCGCGGCAGCAACGTCCGCAGCCGCCACGGTTTGGGAAATAGATGACATGTGCGCCCCCGGCAGGGTGATGGCGCCCGAATGTTGCTACCGGGAACCCGATTCAGCAAGCCCAAATCGTCAGATTTGGAATGGCGTTGACCCCGGATTTCGCGGAATGAACTCGTCATGACCGGGCTTGTCCGGGGCATCCGCGAATTAGCGACATCAATGGAAGAAGACGTGGATGGCCGGGACATCGGCGAGCGCAAGCGACGCCGTCCTTCGGACGGCTGTGCCCGGCCATGACGATGCAATTTGGCCCACCCTCTTAAGAGCGCTCAGAACCTCACGCCACTTCCTCGATCGTGACCTTGTCCGGGTAGAACGCCAGATGGCCGATAATCTCGGCCATGGCCGGAAAGGGCGTCTCGTAGGTCCAGATCGAGTTTTCGATGCTCTTGCCGTTGGCGTTGATGCTGAAATAATTCGCATCGCCCTTGTAGGGGCAGTGGGTGGTTCGCTCGGTGCGGGCCAGCAGCGCCATATTGGCGTCCTGCGCGCGGCACGTATTGCACCGCCGGGTAGCTCGCTTCCTTCAAGGTCAGCGCATGGGTGGTGTCGGCGATCACGACGCCGCCGGCCGAGACGCGGATGCGCTTCGGATTGGCCGTAATCGTGATCGGATGGTCGGGACCGGGGAGTTTCATGGTTCTGAGCCTCTTTTTCGGTCAGTCCGTTGTGATCGGACGTGCCCAACTCTGCAGGTTTAAAACGATTGGACGGGGAATATAGTGGCGGGACGGGTGACCTAGAAGGGCGTACGCGCTAGGTTTGGCATTCACGGTCGCGAGAGCCGGCCGTGATTCGAAGCATCTGATGGAGATCATCCTGGAATGCCGATGGACGCCCACGATATCGAATCGATGATCAAGGCAGCCATTCCCGATGCCGAGGTGACGATCCGCGATCTCGCCGGCGACGGCGACCATTACGCCGCGACCGTGATTTCGGAATCCTTCCGCGGCAAGTCGCGCGTCCAGCAGCACCAGATCGTCTACCAGTCGCTCAAGGGCCAGATGGGCGGCGTGCTGCACGCGCTGGCGCTGCAGACCGGGGTCCCCGGAGGCTAGCCCGTCGGGCGGAGGCGGGGCGCAGCGATGGCGGAAAACTCACGCGGCGCGATGTTTCGCGTGATCGTGCCGAACCAACACAGCCGCGTCACCTACGCCGAGCTGTTCTTCGACCTGGTCTTCGTTTACGCGGTCACCCAGATTTCGCACACGCTGCTCGGCCGGTTTCACGCCGCTCGGCGCGGTCCAGGTCACGCTGCTGTTCCTCGCGGTCTGGTGGGTGTGGGTCTACACCTCCTGGATCACCAACTGGCTCAATCCCGAACTGACGCCGGTCCGGATCCTGCTGTTCGTGCTGATGCTCGGCGGCCTCGTGCTGTCGACCTCGATCCCGACGGCGTTCGAAGGCCGCGGCCTCTGGTTTGCGATCGCCTATGCGGCGATGCAGGTCGGCCGGACCCTGTTCTGGCTGTTCTCGACGCCGCCGGAGCGGACGCTGGTGCGGCACAATGCCATCCGCATTCTGGTCTGGCTGTCGGTGTCGGCGATGTTCTGGATGCCGGCGGCTTCGCGCGAGGGACAGTCGCGGCTATGGCTGTGGGGCGTGGCGCTGACGATCGAATATATCTCGCCGGCGGTGCGGTTCTGGATACCCGAAATTGGGGCCGTCGTCGGTCGCGGACTGGGCCGTCGAAGGCGGCCACATGGCCGAGCGTTGCGCCGGCTTCATCATCATCGCACTCGGCGAATCCATCGTCGTCACCGGCGCGACGTTTGCCGACCTGACCTGGACCGCCGAAAACGTTAGCGCGTTCCTCTCGGCCTTCGTCGGCAGCATCGCGATGTGGTGGATCTATTTCCACAAGGGCGCGGAGGCCGGCTCCGAGCAGATCTCGAAATCGACCGAGTCCGGGCGGCTGGCGCGGCTGGCCTATACCTATCTGCACATGCCGATCGTCGGCCGGCATCATCCTGTCGGCGGTAGCCGACGAACTGGTGCTGAAGCATCCGGGCGGGCATACCGATATCACGGACGGTCGTCAGCGCGATCGGCGGCCCGCTACTGTTTCTGGTCGGGACCATCCTGTTCAAGCACTCGATTCGCGGTTTTCTTCAGCTCTCGCACGGTGTCGGCATCGTCGCGCTTGCTGTTCTCGCGTGGTTCGCGCGCGACCTGTCGCCGCTGATGCTGTCGATTCCTCACCACCGCGATCCTGATCGTGGTCGCGGTGTGGGAGTCGATCTCACTGCGATCGGATGCGGAGCGATCTCACTCCGAAGCCACCAGCGCGTGAACCGAGAACATCTCGTCCCGGTCGGTCCAGGACTCGCGCACCGTCCAGCCGGAGCCGCGCGCCAGCGCGGTGAAGCGCTCGAGCGCTGTATTTGTAGCTGCTCTCGGTGTGGATGCTTTCGCCGGGGCGGAACGAAAAATTCCGGCCCAGCATCCGCACGGTCTGCGACTTCTTGCTGATCAGGTGCATCTCGATGCGGTGACGGTCGCGATTGTAGATCGCGCGATGCATGAAGGCCGACAGGTCGAAATTGCCGCCGAGTTCGCGGTTGATGCGCACCAGCACGTTGAGATTGAAACGCGCGGTGACGCCGGCTGCGTCGTTGTAGGCGTCGTAGAGCACGCGCTCGTTCTTTTCGAGGTCGACGCCGATGATCATCTGCGCGCCTGCGCCCAGAATGTCGCGGGCGCTGCGCAGGAAGGCGCAGGCTTCGTGCGGCTCGAAATTGCCGAGCGTCGATCCCGGGAAGAAGCCGACCTTCGGCATGCCGGCGATCTCTTCCGGCAGCGCGAACGGCGCGGTGAAATCCGCCGCCACCGGATAGACGGCGAGGCCGGGAAAATCCTTGCGCAGCGCGTCGGCCTGCGCATTGAGGAAATCGCCGGATATGTCGACGGGCACGTAGGCGCCGAAGTCGCACTCTTCCAGCAGCAGCCGGACTTTCGTGGTCGCACCGGCGCCGAATTCGACCAGCGCCGCGCCCTTCGGGATGATGTCGGCGATCTCGTCGCCGCGGTCGCGCAGGATGCCAAGCTCGGTGCGGGTCGGATAATATTCCGGCAGCACGCGTGATCTGTTCGAACAGTTCCGAGCCGGCGGCATCGTAGAAATATTTCGGCGACAGCTGTTTCGGATGTTGCGACAGATCCTCGATCACGTCGTCGGCGAACGCCGAGGTCGCTTCGTCGAACGCGTGCGCTTTGGCCAAAGCGGGGGCATGCACATTCATGATACTCTCCTGAACGCGCTTTCCGGCGCGGTTTTAAAGTGGAAATCAGGCGTAGTCGGCGAGGCGCAGTCCCGTGAATTGCCAGCGGTGATGCGGATAGAAGAAGTTGCGATAGGTGATACGGCTGTGGCCGTCCGGGGTTGCAAGCGAGGAGCCGCGCAGCACCAGCTGGTTGACCATGAACTTGCCGTTGTATTCGCCGAGCGCGCCTTCGATGGCGCGGTAGCCGGGATAGGGCGAGTAGGAGCTGCGGGTCCACTGCCAGACGATGCCGAAGGCGTCGTTGAGCTGTCCGGCGCGGGCGGCGACTTCCCATTCCATCTCGGTCGGCAGATGCTTGCCGCTCCAGCGCGCGAACGCGTCGGCCTCGTAATAGCTGACATGGCAGACCGGCGCTGACGGATCGATCGGCTGCAGGCCGCCCAGCGTCATGATCCGCCATTCGCCGTCGATCTTGCGCCAATGACCTGGCGCCTGCCACTCCTCGTTGCCGACGGCGGCAAAACCGTCCATCAGCCACAGCGTCGGCGCTGGCGTAGCCGCCGTCCTTCATGAAGGCGAGCCATTCGCCGTTGGTGACGAGGTTGCGGGCCAGCTTGACCGGGCCGACCAGCGCGCGGTGCGCCGGCTTTTCATTGTCGAAATGAAAGCTGTCGTCGGCATGCCCGACGGTGTGGATGCCCTCGTTGAGCGTGACCCACTCGTCGCCGCCGCGGGTCGAGGCCGGAAAGCGCCACGCCGGATCGTAGGCCGGCGGGATCGGATTCTGCGCGAAGGCGTGCAGGATGTCGGTCAGCATCAATTCCTGATGCTGCTGCTCGTGATTGAGGCCGACCTCGACCAGCGGCACCAGCGCTGGCAAGTGTGTCCTCGATCGGCGTCTGGAAGAATTTCACGATCGCGGCATCGACATGGCGGCGATAGGCGGTGACTTCGTCGGCGCCGGGGCGGGTCAGATGGCCGCGCTGGTGGCGGGCGTGCCGCGGGACCGGCGCTGACATAATAGGAATTGAACAGGATAGGCGTAGTCGGGGTGGAAGGGCTTGTAGCCCGCGCAATGCTCGCCGAGCAGGAATTGCTCGAAGAACCAGGTGGTGTGGGCGCGGTGCCATTTCGCCGGGCTGGCGTCCGGCATCGACTGGATCAGCTGGTCTTCCGGGCTCAAGGGCGCGGCACGGCGCTCGGTCTCGTCGCGGACGGCGAGGTAGGCTTCGCACCAGATTCTGGGCGAGGGTGCCGGAATCGGCAAAAAGTGACGGGGAAGGCGCGGAAAACGCGGCCGCGGCGGATGCTGGTTTCGTCACTGGTGTCTCCGGTCGGGGAGAGAACGTTGCTTCGGCGAACTGGTTCCTGACGGACAGTCCGTCCTAGATAGGGGTTCCCGTTCGGGAAAAAAGCCTCCCGCGGCTATGATATTGATGCCATCAGACTATGGCCGTCGGCCGGTCCGGTAGGCTCGGTTGCCAGGCCCATGCATGCCAGCTGCCCGCCATTTTACTTTGGATGCACAACGGTTTGGGCTACATATATGGGCAGTGTCGGGTAAAACGGGCCGAGCCGCCCGTTAGGCAAAGCCGCAGGGGCAGGGCCCCAAAAGGAAGCGAATATGAGCATCGAGCAATTCATCGACAACGAAGTGAAGTCGAACGACGTCGTGCTGTTCATGAAGGGAACGCCGCAGTTTCCGCAGTGCGGTTTCTCCGGCCAGGTGGTGCAGATCCTCGATCACGTCGGCGTCGGCTACAAGGGCCTGAACGTTCTGGAATCCGCCGACCTGCGCAACGGCATCAAGACCTATTCGAACTGGCCGACCATTCCGCAGCTCTACGTCAAGGGCGAGTTCGTCGGCGGCTGCGACATCATCCGCGAGATGTTCCAGGCCGGCGAATTGCAGCAGCTGTTTGCCGACAAGGGCGTCGCGATCAACGCGACGGCCTGAGCTTGACGGCGCGCCAGGTCGGCGCAGGCGCGGCTGGAAGTCATCGTCGCCGACATCACGACATTGAGCGTTGACGCCATCGTCAACGCGGCCAATTCGTCGCTCCTGGGCGGAGGCGGCGTGGATGGCGCGATCCATCGGGCGGCCGGGCCAGAACTGCTGGCCGAATGCCGCAAGCTGCATGGTTGCAAGACCGGCGACGCCAAGATCACAAAAGGTTACCGGCTCCAGGCCCGGCATGTGATCCACGCGGTTGGGCCGGTGTGGAATGGCGGTAGCCTTCGCGAAGACGATTTGCTCGGCCTCCTGCTATCGCCGCTCGATCGAACTCTGCCAGAAGCACGGCCTTGCCTCTGTTGCCTTTCCAGCGATTTCCACCGGCGTCTATCGTTTCCCGGCCGATCGTGCGGCCGGCATCGCGGTCAAGACCGTGGTCGATGCTTTGCCCAACGCACCCGCGCTGGTCCGGGTGATTTTCTGCTGCTTTTCCGATGCCAGCGGCCAACTCCATGAGGAGGCGCTGGCCGCCGTTCGGCAGCCCTTGTGCCTGATCACGCCGCCGTTACACTTCCTGAAATAACTCGGGGAGCGGGATGATGATTTCACGTCATGTATTGCGTCTGATGTTTTGCGGTGCGTTGCTGGCGCTGGCGGTCGCGCCGTCAGTCCGCGCCGAGGGCACGTTCGATATTCCCGCCGGGCGCGCACTTCAATCCCGAAAAGCTTGCGAAGGTCGGCGACTTCTTCAAGAACGAGGTCGCGACGGGCAAGATCCCCGGCGCCATCGTGCTGATCCAGCAGCACGGCAAGCCGGTCTATCATGAATTCTTCGGCGTGCAGGATGTCGTCTCCAAGGCGCCGATGACGGACCAGACGATCTTTCGGTCTGTCGTCGATGACCAAGGCCATCACCAGCGTGGTCGCGATGCAATTGATCGACGAGGGCAAGCTCAAGCTCGACGATCCCGTCGCAAAATACATTCCCTCGTTTGCGAATGTGAAGGTCGGCGTCGAGAAGAAGGCCGAGGACGGCACCAGGACGCTCGAACTGGTGCCGCCGAACCGGCCGCCGACCGTTCTCGACCTGATGCGTCACACCTCCGGAATCACCTACGGCTTCTACGGCGACAGCCTGGTCCGCAAGGCCTACAAGGACGCCGACATCTATGCCGGCGATTTCGACCTGGCCGAGTTCGCCGAGCGGATCGCCAAGCTGCCGCTGCACAATCAGCCGGGCGCGCTCTGGCAATACGGCCATTCCACCGACGTGCTGGGCCGGATCATGGAGATCGTTTCCGGAAAATCGCTGCTCGGGGTCGAAAAGGAAAAGCTGCTCGATCCGCTCGGCATGAAGGACACCGGCTTCTTCATCACCGATCCCGAGAAGTTGAAGCTGCTCGCCCAGCCGATGCCGAACGACAGCGATTTCCGGGTCGGGCGCAAGTACACGCCCGAAACCCCCAAGAAGTGGGAATCCGCCACCGGCGGCATGATTTCGACCATGGCGGATTTCGGCCGCTTTGCGCAGATGCTGCTCGATGGCGGCAAATTCGAGGGCAAGACCTATCTGAGCCCGAAAGCCTATCGAGCTGATGACGACGGACAAGATCGGGCCCGGCTCGGGCGTTGACCGCGATTATTTCTATTTTCCGGGCGACGGTTTTGGTTTCGGGCTTGGTTTTGCGGTGCGCACCGATCCCGGCAATGCAAAACCGCCGCCGCCCGGCGACCTCGGCGAATTGAAATGGGACGGCGCCGCCGGCTGCTATTTCGTGATCGACCGCAAGCAGGACATGTTCTTCGTGCTGCTGGAGCAGACGCCGTCCGAGCGTCAGCGCATTCAGCGGACGCTGAAGCAGTTGATCTATGAAGCGATGGAGAACTGACGGTTTTGCGCGCCGCGGGTTTGTCGCGGCGGGATTCGCGCTCGTTGCCGGAGCGGCCGTTGCCGAGGAACAACGCTCCGCGGAGACGAAGATCGCGCGCGACGATTTTTACTTTCCAGTCGCCGACAGCGGCTTTGGCCTCGGCTTCGCCGTCCGCACCTCGGTGCCGCCGAACACCGCGTGGGCAACGGCCGCTGGGACGGCGTCGCCGGCACTTCCTTCTTCATCGATCCCACGGACGATATGTTCGCGATCTGCATGATGCAGACGCCTTCGCAGCGCGGCCGGATTCAGAACGAGCTGAGGGCGCTGATTTATGCGGCGATGGGGACATGAGCGCTACGCTCCCCGCACGATCTCGCGCACCAGGACAACTGTCTCTTCGATCATCGCAGCCGTAACGTCGAGATGCGTGCAGGCCCTGATCCGGCCGTCCATCATCGCCAGCAGCACGCCGTGCTTGCGCAACGCTTCGACCATCCTGTTGCCGCTGACGCCGGCGCCATCGGGTTTGAAGAACACCAGATTGGTCTCGGGCTGTTGCACCTCGACTCCGGCAATCTGCGACAGGCCCCGCGCCAGCGCGCGGGCATTGGCGTGATCCTCCGCCAGGCGGTCGACATGGTGGTCGAGCGCGTAGACGCAGGCCGCCGCGCAGATGCCGGCCTGGCGCATCGAACCGCCGAGGCGCTGCTTCCAGCGCCAGACCTCGTCGATGAATGCTGCGCTGCCAGCGATGACGCCGCCGACCGGCGCGCCCAGGCCCTTGGAGAAATCGATCCAGGCCGAATCCCAGCCCGCGGTCATGTCGCGCGCGCTGATTCCGGTGGCGACGGTGGCGTTGAGCAGCCGCGCGCCGTCCATGTGGGTCGCGAGCCCGCTCGCTTTTGCGATCTTCGCGATCTCGTCGAGATCGGCCTTCTTCCAGATCGTGCCGCCACCGATATTGGCGGTTTGCTCGACGCTGACGACGCTCT
>CAVTYA010000015.1:0-7832 GCA_963738765.1 uncultured Alphaproteobacteria bacterium
ATGCCTGCCTTCGTTCAGGTAGTTGCTAAGGATGTTGTGAACCTGCATCGGTGTCGGCTCCACCGGCGGGCCGAATAGAGCATCTCGTCCATCCAGCCGGTCGAACCGCCGCTGGTCGCCTTCCATTGCCAGACATCGGCGTAGCCTGCCGCCGTGTAATGCAGGCCGCGGCCGGTCATGGTGGCCGGCGCGTCGGCGATCGGGCGCGGGCTGGCGTGGAACGTGCGGTCGCCCGCCAGTGTCACATTCATGGTGGTAAACAGCACCGAGAATTTGTCCTCATTGTAGTCGTGTTCGTCACCGGCCTCGAGGCCGTCGTGAAGTACGTGCCACCCGTCGACTTCCTTGATCAGCGGCAGGTGCTTCAGCGACCGAGTCGGATCTTGCCAGGTGAAGAGGAAATACGCCCAGGTGCCGTCATGCACCGCGCGGATCTCTATTCTGGTTTCGCCCGTGCCGTCGAAATTTCCGCCCTCGCTGGTCATCAGTGAAAACGGCGTGATGTTGCGCCAGGCCCGATCGGAGGTGTCGCCGTCGAGAACGGGCGCATCCGCGCTGCTGATGCGATGAATTTGCAACTGGTCGACGTTGAGCCGGTCGGCCGCCACGATGACCGAAGCGCCGGTGATGGCGACGGCCGCGGCGACGACAAAAGGGTTGGATTGAAATGTCGGGTTGCGCGGTTTTGAGGCGCTGGCTTGTCGCCTGGCTGCCGGCCGCGCCTGCGCGGCCGAACTCCGTGCGGCCGTCCGATCCTGCGCGCGGTCGTGCGGCGGTGGTGCCGGCGTGACGGGCGGTTGCGCGGACTCCGGCGCCAGCCGCGCCGATTGCTCGGCCAGCAACGTCAGCAACTCGACCGCATCGAGCCGCGGCGGCGGCGCGGTGAGGCCGGTGGGGCGAAAGATCCGCAGCAGCTGCGACACGCCGCCGATCCGGTAGTGCGACAGGACGTGAAAGCCGGCAAAGGCCATGATCACCCAGGTTCCGTACCAGTGCAGCGTCGCCACGTCGTGGCCGGCATAGAAGCCGAAATACAACAGCCCGCCGCTGGCGATGAGCCCCAGCATCGTGACGAAGAAGATCCAGTACAGAACGATGTTGTAGGCGCCGAGCCTGGCCTGTTTGCGGCCGAACAGTCCGCGCAGGCGGATCTTGTCGAACTGGACGCGGCGGCCTAGTCCCGATTTTGCGACATAGACGGCATAAGCGATCGACACCGCGACCAGCACGACGGCGGCCTGCATGTGCGCCACCCACACGCTCTGGCGCGGCAGCACGGCATCGAACAGATTGATCCAGTTGCGCCCGGGAGCCTCGGTCGCGATCCGCAAGCCGCTGACAAAGGACGACGCAGAATGCGGCAACCAGGAGCCAGTGCAGGATGATCGTGCCGTAATCGGTCTTTCGTTGTCTCATTCGCGCGCCCCGCCGTCAGGGAGCGTGCAACCGGCGCCATCAGGGCGGCGCCTGGACTTGATGTTAGCCTCGCGTCTACGACCCGCCGGCGCACCGCGCCGGATCGCACCGTTTTCCTTTTTGGCCCGCGATACACGCCGCAAGAAGCCATCGTTACTCGTACACAAATGACCCGTCCCCCAAAATCAGGATTCGCCGAACCCGGCGAATGAACAAATTCCCTTTGCTTTGCGGCTGCCCGGCCGCGACGTTGATGGTTCAAACCGCAAGAGCTGGCGCAAGAGTCTGGATTGACCGATCAGGCCGACCTCCGGCGCTCCGTCGGATGACGGGACGTCGGAGGCCACGCTGATCCGCCGTTATCCCCACATGTGGTGGAAGTGGTGCGCCATCTCCGGAACCGGCGAATGATGCGGATCGACCGGGGCCGTATCCGCCGCTGTTGCCGGTGCGCTGGCCACGGTTTGCACGGCGGGCGCCGCAGGCGCGGTCGGTGCCGCCGGCGCTGGAGCCGGGGTCACCGGTGCCGCCGCGGCAACTGCCGGTGCGGCAACCGCCGTCGACAACACGTCGGCCACCGTCAGGCCGTCGGCATTGTAGGTGCCGCCGGTCACGGGCATGTTGTTGCCGCTGACGTCGGCAGCGTTGGCGTGCATCTCGTCGGCAGCGGCGGCGACCAGCGCCGCATTGCCGGTCTGCAATCCCTTGATCATCGCGCTCACCTCGGCGCCGAGCGTGCTGGTCTGACCCAGCAGCTCGTTGTCGAAACGGGCCTCGAAGATGCCGCCCTGGGCGGCGTCGAAATTGGTGACCGTTTTCTCGAAGGACTGGATGTTGCCGATCAGCGCCGCGATCGCCTGCGCATCGTTGCCGCCGACGAGCGTGCTCCGCCTGCTGTCCCAGCGTGTTGGACTGCGCGATGAAGTTTGCCCAGAACGTCGTCTGCGCATCGTTGTCCATGTATTTCGGCGTCGGGTTCAGCGCGTCGCCGAACGGCGTAAAGCCGTGAACGCCGTCCCTGGTTCGCCATGTTCACCAGATTGGTGTCGCCCTGCACGATGTCGATGATGTCGAGCAGATTGTCGTTGCTGGCCCGTCCCGCATCCTGGCTGACGCCGGCCTGATTGATGTAGGTCTTCTCGAGCTCGAGCTGCCGCACGATGGTATCGGCATGAACGCCGGTGAGACCGCCGAACAGCGTCGGATTGGCCGTCATCAAGGCCTGCAGGTCGGTGATGGCGTGCGTCGGTATCGGCCATCGCCTGCGCCGAATTGGAGGCGTTGATGCCGCCGATGGAAATATTGGCGAGATCGTTGAAGATGGCGCCGATCTCCGCGAGATTGGCGTGAGGCGCGTTCGCGGCCGTGGTGCCGGCGGCGAAGGCGTCGGGCGCCGCGAGAAATCCGGCCGCGCCATTTTGTGTCGCCAAAGTGGCGAGATTGGCGTCGTTGTTGACGATATTGAGGATATCGAGATGGCTGTTGTGCAACGCCGTTTCCGCGGCGGCGACGCTGCCGAACGTTCCGCCGCCGTTCACCGAGGCGGTGGCCGCCGATAGCGCGGTCGTAATATCGGCCAGGATCGCGTTGACATGGGCGAGCGTGGCGCCGGTGAATTGCCCCGCGGCGACTTCCGCCTGCAGGCCGGTTTGAACGTTGGTGAGATCGGTGGTGTATCGCCCGATGCTGCCAAGTCCCTGGCCGCCTTCCGAGACCGTGTTTTGCCACAATCCGCCCTCGAGCGCGCGCGTGGCGTCATTGAAGGTCAAGCCAAGGTCCGAGAAAGCGGGCGCGGCGGGCGCCGGGGGACCGGGATCGAACGGGCGGCACCGGCGGCGCGGGAGGACCCGGATCCATTTGATCACCGTTACCAGCGTGTTGGTGATGAAAACCGTGTGTGATGCGCGCCATGTTCGTCCCCTGTTGTTGTGTCGAGTTGCACGACGGCCAGCCCAAGTGATCCACTCGGGTGGGTTGCTGCGAGATGTGAAGAATTATTTAGCTTCGTGGCGGCTTTCAGCCGACACCGGGGCCAATGCGCGGGAGAAGCAAGGTGATAGGCGGACGAAACCGTGACGCCTAACGCGCTTTTTTGCGAGCGCCATCCGCCCGCACGCGAAAATTATGAAAGCGTTGCCGATGCTTGCTGCGAAAGTCCCGTAAGCTCCCGGACCGTGCGCAAATTTCGCGCTGCCGGCCGTGACGAAATCGTCCGGATACGGTCCGGATAAGTATGACACCGGGGCCGTCGTTTTATTTCAGTGCCATCCATAACGCCCGCCGCGGTCGCATTCTTGCCGAAAAATGGTCGGTATCAGCCGTCAAGGAGAATTGATCGCGCAAGTCGCGACACCAGCCAGAAGGGCGCAGTGTATGAGTATCGCTCACGGTCACGCACAGGCGACGTTTCCGTCCCGCGCGATTTCGAATCTCAGGTCGACACTTCAGTCCGACGATCCCGTGGCGCTCGGATTGCGCGAGAGCGCGCGGCGCATGGTCGGCATCGCCGTCTTCAGCGGCGTGATCAACATCCTGATGCTGTCGGGCTCACTCTATATGCTGCAGGTCTATGACCGGGTGATTCCGAGCCGCAACATCGCGACCCTGCTCGGCCTCTCGCTGATGGTGCTGTTCGCCTATCTCGTGCAGGGATATTTCGACGCGCTGCGCACGCGCATGCTGTGCCGGGTCGCGACGCTGTTCGACGCCGGCCTGCAGCAGGCGATCCACACCGCGCTCGCCACGCTGCCGCTTCGCGGCGTGAAGCCGATGCTGATGCAGCAGCCGTTGCGCGATCTGGACCAGGTGCGCGGCTTCATGTCGAGCATGGGGCCGACGGCGTTCCTCGACATGCCGTGGATTCCGATCTTCCTCATCGCATTGTTTCTGTTTCATCCGGCGATCGGCATGACGGCGGTGCTCGGCACCGCGGCGATCATCGCCATGACGTTGCTGACCGAGCGGATGTCGCGCGGCGCGGCCAAGGCCGCGATGGATTCCAGCGCGCAGCGGCAGGTGCTGGCGGATGCGACGCAGCGCAATGCGGAAGTGATTCGCGCGCTCGGCATGACCGATCGCTTCACCGCGCGCTGGTCGCAGGCCAATGAACGCTATCTGCGGGAAAATATCCGCGCCACCGACGTCTATGCCAATCTCGGCTCGGGCGCGAAGGTGCTGCGCTACGTGCTGCAATCCGGCATGCTCGGCATCGGCGCCTATCTCGTCGTCGCCGACAGGGCGTCGGGCGGCATCATGATCGCGTCGTCGATCATGATGGGCCGCGCGCTGGCGCCGGTCGAAATCGCGCTCGGCACCTGGAAGCAGCTGGTCGCCGCGCGCCAGGGCATCACGCGGCTGCGCGAAATCTGCAAGGCCACCGCGGCGCCGCCGCCGCCGCCGGTGGTGCTGCCGCGGCCCTGCCGCGAGCTTTCGGTGCAGGAACTCGCGGTTGCCGCGCCGGGGACGACCAGGCCGATCGTGTCGAACATTTCGTTTTCGCTCAAGGCCGGCATGGGACTGGCGCTGCTCGGCGCCAGCGCGTCGGGCAAGACGTCGCTCTCCAAGGCGCTGGTCGGAATCTGGCCGGCGCAGAACGGCGTGGTGCGGCTCGACGGCGCCGCGCTCGATCAATGGCGCAACGAGGATCTCGGCCGCTATATCGGCTATCTGCCGCAGGACGTGGCGTTGTTCGACGGCACGGTCGCCGAGAACATCTGCCGTTTCGACGAGGCCGCCACCTTCCGACGCGATCCTGAAGGCCGCGCAGATCGCCGGCGTGCATGACATCATCCTGCGGCTGCCCGAGGGCTATTCGACGCGGATCGGCGAGGGCGGCATGTCGCTGTCGGCGGGGCAGCGGCAGCGAATCGGCCTGGCGCGCGCGGTGTTCGGCGATCCGTTCCTGGTCGTGCTCGACGAGCCCAACGCCAATCTCGATGCCGACGGCGAGAACGCGCTGACCCGCGCCATCCAGATCCTGCGCCACAACAAGTGCATCGTCATCGTCATCTCGCATCGTCCCGAGCGCGCTGGCCGCGCTTGAACATGGCGATGGTGCTCTATGAGGGCAAGGCGATCGCGTTCGGCCCATGCGAGGAGATATTCGCGCGCGTTCGCACGGCGACCGGGCAGTCCAGGCGGCAAGAGAGCCTGCGGTCGCGCGACAGCCTGCGCCAGCGAGACAGCCCGCGGCGGCAAGACAGCCGGAGCCGCCGGACCTGAAAACGGTGCGCCGTGCGCCGATCGCCGAGAGCGTTGAGCCATGACGAGACGGGGAGACAGCATGCCGCACGACGGCCGACGCGCGCCGCGCTGGGACGGCGAGTCGCAGGACGACGCGGTCGGGCCGCAAGGCGCGGCGCTGATTCTCGAATTGCAGCGCCTTCGGCAGGCGTTCGAGCAGGAAAACCGGATGAGCCGCACGCGCGCAAACGCGTCGTCCGGCGCGCGAGGAGTTGCGTCCGCCTCGCGCGCGAACGCGCCAGCCGCGAAGCGGCAACGCAAGGGCAAGATGGGACGGGCCTTCGACGTCTGCCTGGAGCAACTGGGACTCACGGCCAGCCGCTCCGGCCGCGCGCCGGAGCGAAAATGCGCCCGAACCGGCGGCAGCCCGGCCTGGCGCGGAGCGAACCCGCGCCCGAGCCGGCTTCGTGCAGGCTGGCGGAGAATCGAGCCCGCATCCGAGCCGGTTGCCGCCCCGATCAGGCGCAGAAGCGAGCAAGTACGCGAGCCGGCCGTCACGCCGGTCATGCGCAGAACCGAGCCGGGCGCAAGGAGGCTGCCGCTCCGGCCGCGCGAAGAAGCGAACCCGAGCGTGAGCCGACACCCGCGCCGCCGCCGAGCCGGCGCAGCCCGATCATCGCACCCGACGACCCGTCCCTGATCAATGTGGCGAGGCCCGGACCGGAGATTCCGGCAGCGGACGTCAAGCATCGGTCGATGCATGTCGAGAGCCCTCGACTGACGCTGCCGCCTCCGGCCGCGACGCCAAGCCCGCAACGGCCGTCGGACAGTTGATCGAGAACCTGCCGCGTCGGCCTGACCGCGGGCGTTGCCTTTCTCGTCAATCGCGAGGGCCTCGCCGACAACGATAACGAGCCGGGCGAGCCTCTGGCATTGCGGGCCGGACGCGCCTTCGAGAACGAATTGCGGACCGGGCTTCGGGTGCTGCTGGTCGTCGGCCTGCTGGCCGGCGGCCTCGCCGTGCTGATGCCGATGGCGGGCGCCGTCGTCGTTCCCGGCAATCTCGTGGTTCAATCGAACGTCAAGGCCATCCAGCATCCGACCGGCGGCGTGGTCGCGGAGATCCCGGTCCACAACGGCCAGCGGGTGGCCACGGGCGATCTGCTGCTGCGGCTCGACGCTACCCAGGCGCAGGCCAGCCTGCAGATGGTGAGCAAGCAGCTCGACGAAGTGCGCGCCCGGATCGCCCGGCTGGTGGCCGAGCGCGACGGCGCGGCGCAGCTCGAAGTGCCGCCTGAACTGGCGGCGCGATCGGACGACGCCACCGTCAAGGCGCTGCTGGCCTCGGAGCAATCGCTGTTCAAGGCGCGCGCCAATGCGCGCCGAAGCCAGACCGACCTGCTGCAAAGCCGCGTCGCGCAGCTCGGCGAGGAGATCGCAGGCCTCGATGCCCAGGTCGATTCCAAGTCCAAGCAACTGGAGCTGATCGCGGGCGAACTCACCGGCGTCCAGGACCTCTACGACAAGCGGCTCGTGCCGCTGACGCGGCTCACGACCCTGCAGCGCGAGAGCGCGCGGATCGAAGGCGAGCGCGGGCAATTGACGTCGGCGATCGCCGAGACGAAATCCAAGATCGGCGAGGCGCAGCTTCAGATCGTCCGGCTCGATCAGGATTTTCGCACCGATGTCGTCAAGGAACTCGGCGAGAACCAGGGCAAGGAAGCCGAACTCGTGGAGCGCGGCGTCGCGGCGCGCGATCTGCTCGACCGGATCGAAATCCGCGCGCCGACTTCGGGCGTGATCCATCAGCTTTCCGCGCACACCATCGGCGGCGTGATCCGCGCCGGCGACACCATCATGGAAATGGTGCCGGACCTGGACGATCTGCAGATCGAGGCGCGGCTGCAGCCCAACGATATCGACCAGGTGCGGATGGGCCAGAAGGCGTTCGTCCGCTTCTCGGCCTTCAACCAGCGGGTGACGCCGCAGCTCGACGGCATCGGTCTCCTATGTGTCGGCCGATACCAGCCGGGACCAGCAGACCAATGCGCCTTATTTCACGGTGCAGGGTGACGCTTCCCGAGGAGCGAGCGCCGCCGGCTGGACGGCCAGCAGCTCGTCTCGGGCATGCCCGCGGAAGTCTTCATGCAGACCGGCAGCCGGACCATGATGAGCTACCTGCTGAAGCCGATCACCGATCAGCTGCAGCGCGCCTTCGTCGAGCGGTGAGATCG
>CAVTYA010000016.1:0-11380 GCA_963738765.1 uncultured Alphaproteobacteria bacterium
TGGACGGCGCGGCCGCAAGAATGCACGCGGGTTCTTGGATATCCGGGCAGCTTGCCGATCACGCTGACGACCATCGTCGGGTCATCGGCCGGCGCGTTGCCGACCGGGCTGATTTGCCGTAGCGTTCGCGACAAAACGCAGGGGGCTCGCCGATGGACATCTTGCCGTTGGGTCCGGGATTCGGCGCGGAATTGCGCGGCATCAGGCTTGCCGATGTTGCCGTCCGACGATGCCGCTTATGCGGCGGTGCGCGCGGCCTTCGAGGAGCATTCCGTTCTGGTGTTTCGCGGCCAGGAGGTGACCGACGAGGTTCAGCTCGCCTTTTCCCGTCGCTTCGGACCACCAGAGGTGACCAAGGTCGGCTCGCAGGGCACCGGCTCGCATTTCGTGATCCTCTCGACCATCGGCCCCGATGGAAAAGTGGTGCCGCCGGATCACCGGCTTTCGCTGCGCAACAAGGCCAATCAGCTCTGGCATACCGACTTGTCCTTCAAGCGCGTGCCGGCGCTGACATCGATCCTGTCGGCGCGGATCATCCCGGCCAACGGCGGCGAGACTGAATATGTCTCGACCCGCCTCGCCTTCGAGCGGCTCGGCCCTGACCTGCGCGACAGACTGCAAAATTCCTTTGCCTGGCACGACTACGCGCATTCCCGCGGCCAGATCGCGCCGGATCTCGCGAGCCCCGAGGAGCGCGCGGCGCTGCCGCCGCAATGCTGGCGCATGGTGTGGAAAAATCCCGTCAACGGACGCGGAGCGATCTACCTCGCCTCGCACGCTTATGGCGTAGAAGGCATGGAGAAGGCGGCGGGCGAAAAGCTGATCGACGAACTGATGGCGTTCGCGACCGCGCCCGGCACGAGCTACCTGCATCAATGGCGCAAAGGCGACGTCGTGATGTGGGACAACCGCGCGACCATGCATCGCGGACGGCCATGGCCCGCGCATGACGCGCGCCTGATGGTGCGCACCACGATCTCGGCGACCGAAGCCGACGGCGTCGACACCATGCGCCCGCCATCATCTCAGGCGGCGGAATAACGGCACCGCTCATCTCTCTCATCGTTCATTCCAGTGGCGCCCGTCGAGCCAAGTCTCCCAGGTCGGCGCGAAGAACAAGAAAAGGAAGGCCATGACCAAGGACTCGAAGATCCGAAGCGTCGAACTGCTCGCCTGCGACGCCGGCTGGAGAAACTACCACTTCGTCAAGATCACCACCGAGGGCGGCATCGTCGGCTGGAGCGAGTTCGACGAAGGTTTTGGTTCCCCGGGCGTCGGCGCCGCGATCCAGCGTCTTCGCGACGCGGGTGGTCGGACAGAACGCCTTTCAGCACGAACGGATTTACGCGGAGCTTTTTGCCGCGACCCGCCCAGCCGCCGGCGGCGTTGTCGCGCAGGCGCTCGGCGCGATCGAAAACGCGCTGCTCGACGCCAAGGCAAAGCTGCTCGGAGTTCCCTGCTACGAGTTGCTCGGCGGCAAGATCCGCGATCGGATCCGGGTCTACTGGTCGCACTGCGCCACCTGGCGCATCAACCATCCCGGCTGGTACAAGCCGGCGATTACCGATCTCGACGGCGTCAAGGCGATCGGCCGCGAGGTGCGGGAAAAGAAATTCACCGCGCTGAAGACCAACATCTTCACCTACGACGACGGCAAGCCGATGGGCTGGCGGCCCGGCTTCGGCGCGCCGTTCCAGCCCGAGATCAATGTCGAACGCAAGGTATTGCGCGATCTGCGCATGCATCTCGAGGCCATCCGCGACGGCGCCGGACCCGACGTCGATATCCTGCTCGACCTCAATTTCAACGCCAAGACCGAAGGCTATCTGAAGATCCTGCGCACCATCGCCGACCTCGATATGTTCTGGATCGAGATCGACAGCTTCAATCCGGAAGCGCTCGGCTATATCCGGCGGCAAAGCCCGCACCCGATTTCGTCCTGCGAGACGCTGTTGGGCCTGCGCGAATTCCTGCCCTATTTCCGCGAGCAGGCGATGGATGTCGCGATCATCGACACGCCCTGGAACGGCGTCTGGCAATCGATGAAGATCGCGGCACGCGCCGAGGCGCACGAGGTCAACGTCGCGCCGCATAATTTCTACGGTCACCTCTGCACCATGATGAACGCCCATTTCAGCGCGGCGGTGCCGAATTTGCGGATCATGGAAACCGATATCGACCGCCTGGCCTGGGATCACGAACTGTTCACCCATGTGCCGGAGTATCGTGGACGGCCACCTGATCATGCCGGACCGGCCCGGCTGGGGCACCGAGCCGAACGAGGAGGCGCTGCGGGCGCATCCGCCGAAGAGCGTCGGCGGACTGTTGAACTATGGCCAGAAAGCCAGGTGACAGCGGGCTTATTGCGTGGGGCGCTGGCTATCGCAATTGGGTTAGCGGCGATCTGGCGGAACAACCGCAATTCTGCGTGACCGCCGGAGGTCGCGGGGATTTGCCGCAAATCGACCATTACGGCAACGCAGAACCGACCCGGCGAGCGGGAGTTGTCTCGCCGCAAGGCGGGACCTGGAACAAACATGCGGGAATCCCTCAGCAAGGTCCCCGAGGTCACGCTGGTCTTCTGGATCATCAAGATCGCCGCGACGACGCTGGGCGAGACCGGCGGCGACACCGTCACCATGACGCTGCAACTGGGGCTATCTCGTCGGCACGGCGCTGTTCCTCGCGCTGCTGGTGGTGCTGGTCGCCTGCAGATCGCCGCGAACAAATTCCATCCGTTCCTCTACTGGGCGACCATCATCGCCTCGACCACCTTCGGCACGACCATGGCCGATTTCGCCGACCGCTCGCTCGGCATCGGCTACACCGGCGGCTCCACGCTGCTGCTCGCTTGCCTGCTGGCCGCGCTCGGCGCTCTGGTACTGGTCGGAGGGCACGATCTCGGTCGAGACCGTCAGCACGCCGAAGGTGGAAGCGTTCTACTGGGCGGCCATCACCTTCTCGCAAACGCTCGGCACCGCGCTCGGCGACTGGATGGCCGACACCGGCGGCCTCGGCTATGAAGGCGGCGCGCTGGTCTTCGGCGCCGCGCTGGCGATCGTCGCTGCCGCCTATTTCTGGACCAACATCTCGCGCGTGACGCTGTTCTGGGCGGCCTTCATCCTGACCCGGCCGCTGGGCGCAACCGTCGGCGATTTCCTCGACAAGCCGGTCGATCGATGGCGGCCTTGCGCTGAGCCGCCCGCTCGCCTCGGCGGTGCTCGCGGTCTTCATCATCGGCTGCCTTCTCGTGCTGCCGCAGCGCGCGGGCTCGCATTCGGCTCGCGCAGAACCGGCGAGCGATTAGCGGGATTCAATTTACGAAAATTGTCTGAAAATCGCGCGGTTTTTCTCAACCGAAGTCAAAGACGTTTCGGGGAACAATCGAAAGCGTACACGTTCGGCAGTGCGGCAATTGCTTCGCAACCAATTGTCCCGCCTGCAGCTTGATCCCGACGCGGAGGGCGTCCGATGTATTTTGCGGCTGTGGTGCTATTTATCGCGTCCGTGGTGTTCTACGCCGCCGGCCTACATGAGATCGGCAGCTTCAGTACGGATGTATGCCGATATGGCGGCGTATTCTGCGACAATCCGGTCTATGTTCTGACCGGCGCCGGTCTTGCGGCGGTATGGGGCAGGTTTGTCAGCATCCGCTGAAGACGCCTAAGGCATGACCGGATTGTTCGGCTGGGTCTTGGGCCCGGGCGCAGCCGGTTCGATCGCAGCCTTGGGCGCGGTCGGCGTTACCGACGCACCAACAGCGCGCGCCGCCTCGCCGGTCGTCCTGTAAGTCGCGACTTCGGCGGTCTGCACCTGAGGACGGCTCCATGGGCCATGATCCACGATCAGCATGGCGAGCACACCGAACGCGGCAACGGCCATCGTGACCATCAGTGGGCCACGCCGGATCTGCTGCGAACGAACGTCATTGCTTGCACGAGTTTCCTGCATCTGATCTCCCTGACTTGTTTCCTCTGGGAGTCCAATCGCCGGCGACGGCGATAGTTCCTGTCACGCGCCGTGTTCCCCGCGGTCACTGGCGCTTCATCCACATCCCGATCGCGACTTTCGCAATCAGCCCGAGGACCACAAATGCAGCGAAGAGAAGCAGCGCAGTGACGAGCGGGCTCATCGTGTTGTCTTCCTCAAGTCAAGAAGGGTCTTCGACATTGTGTTCCCGCTTTCCTGGAGCCGACAAGCCCGCACAATCGCCGACGAGCCTGCGTGTAGGAACAATTCCTTAGCCCGCCGGTTGCCCGTTCTTCAACCAAGGAGAGGCACAATGGCTACGGAAGCAAGAGAAACAGGTTCCCTGATCGGCAGCGACAAGGTGGAAGGCACGGCCGTGTATGGCGCCAACGATACCAAGATCGGATCGATCGAACGCGTCATGATCGACAAGAAGAGCGGCCGGGTTTCCTACGCCGTCCTGAGCTTCGGCGGCTTTCTCGGCATCGGCGACGACCATTACCCGCTGCCCTGGCAATCGCTGAAATACGATACCAATATCGGCGGCTATCGCACCGGCATTACCGAAACCCAGCTCAAGGGCGCGCCGAAATACGGCAACGACAATACCTGGAACTGGAACGATCCCGCGCGCGCCCGCGCCGTGAATGATTATTACGGCGTCGCGATATCCTGATCCAGCGTCGGCATGATCGCCCTCTCGAAAGGCCCGCCTGACGGCGGGCCTTTTTCTTCGCCGCGCCTGCCGCACTGGCGGACCGGCCCGGTTCCATTTCCGGGCATGCCGAAACGTCTGGGCTGGCATGAAACCGCCACGCAGCGGATCCCCTTGCAGCACTCAGGAGGAAGCTTATCATAAGCTTGCTTATTATGAGGTTCCTATGGAAGACCATTCACCCACGCTCGGCTTCCTGCTACACGACGTGGCCCGCCTTCTCAGGCGGCGGTTCGAGCAGAACGCGAGGGGCACCGGCCTGACGCGGTCGCAGTGGCAGGTGCTGGCGTATCTCGACCAGAACGAGGGCATTCACCAGGGCAGGCTGGCGGAACTGCTCGATATCGAGCCGATCACGCTCGGCCGGATCGTCGACAGGCTGGAAATACTCGGCCTGATCGAGCGCCTACCGCATCCTTCGGACCGCCGGATCTGGCTGCTTCATCTGACCGACGCCGCGCGGCCCAAGCTGACGCAGCTTCGGAAACTGGGAGACATCACGCGCGCGCGAGGCGCTGGCCGGCATCGGAAGAGGCCGACCGGCAGTGCCTGTTGAAGACCTTACGAATCCTGAAAGCAAATCTGACGGACGCCATGCGATTCGCCGGTTGCGGAACAGAAGCGAGCGAGCCATGGCTAATTCGAGAAAACATGAGATGCCGAGCGCGCGACCGCGCGCGTCCCGGACGCCAACATTCGTCGGCTCGGAGCGGCGCCCTCGCCTGCCGGCGGCCGAAGCGAAGAGCCGGATGGCCGACAAGGCCAAGGCGGAAGCGCGGCCGCCCGCGGATCGCAAGCCGGAAACGGCGCCTGCCGCAACCGCCGCGCTGGCGCGATCGCACGGCCGGCTACCGGATGACCGAGGAAACTCCCTGCGGCGACCGCTGTTGTTCGCGCTGCTGCCGCTCGCGCTCGTCGTCGGCGGCTATTTCTACGTCACCGGCGGCAGCCGTCATGTCGACCGACAACGCCTATGTCCAGGCCGACATGGTCGGACGTGTCGACCGACGTCTCCGGCATCGTCAGCGAGGTCGACGTCCACGACAACCAGAAGGTCACGAAGGGCGACGTCCTGTTCAAGCTCGATCGCGCGGCAGTTCCGCTCGCGCTCGACAGGGCCAACGCGCAGCTCGGCCGGCACAGCGACGATCTCTCGCGCGCTGCAGGCCAACTACCGCAACATGCAGGCCCAGATCGAGCAGGCGCAGAAGGACGTCGACTTCAACATACGTCAACTTCCAGCGCCAGGAGCAGCTCGATCGCCAACAATTTCACGTCGAAGGCGACGTTCGACGACGCCGCCAGCAATCCTGCAGGTCGCGCAGCAGAAGCTCGCCTCGCTCAGCAGCAGCTCGCCGGCCTCGCCGCCAATCTGAACGGCAATCCCGATGCGCCGATCGAAAGCTCACCCGCGATACAAGGAGCGCTCGCCGCGCGCGACGAGGCCGCGCGCCAGCTCGCGCATACGATCGTGCACGCCCGCTTCGCGGGCATCGTGACCAACGTGCCGTCGCTGCAGCCCGGCCAGTACCTCGCCGCCTCGACCACTGCCATCAACAGTCGTCTCGACCGACCACGTCTGGGTGCAGGCCAATCCGAAAGAGACCGAGCTCACCTATGTCCGGCCGGGTCAGAAGGTCGACCGTCGAGGTCGACACCTATCCCGGCGTGCAGTGGACCGGCACGCGTCGAAAGCATCAGCCCGGCATCGGCCTCGAGCTTCTCGCTGCTGCCGGCGGAGAACACCAGCGGCAACTGGGTCAAGGTGGTGCAGCGGATTCCGATGCGGGTGCAGCATCGAGCAATGAGCCCGGCAAGCCGCAGCTGCGCGTCGGCATGAGCGTCGAGCTCAGCGTCGAGACCGGCCACGAGCGCGGCCTGCCGGATTTCCGATCGACGGCTGGTTCGGACGCGTCGGGGAGTAACGGCCGGCGCCGTCTACGAGCGAAGGCGTCGTTCCGCCCGGGATCAATCGCCCCGCGATCACGGCCTGTATCGATCCTCGCCGTCATCATGCAGGCGCTGGACACGACGATCGCCAATGTCGCGCTGCCCTACATGCAGGGCAGCGTGTCGGCGAGCGCCGACCAGATCAACTGGGTGCTGACCTCCTATATCGTCGCTGCCGCCATCATGACGCCGCCGTCGGGCTTTCTCGCCAACCGGTTCGGCCGCCAGCGCGTGCTGATGGTGGCGATCGCCGGCTTCGTGCTGGCCTCGATGCTGTGCGGCATCGCGCAGTCGCTGTTCGAGATCGTCGCGTTTCGCCTGCTGCAGGGCTTCTTCGGCGCGGCGCTGGTGCCGATCTCGCAGTCGATCCTGCTCGACATCTACACGCTCGAGGAGCGCGGCTCGGCGATGGCGCTGTTCGGCGTCGTCGGTGATGGTCGGACCGGTGCTCGGGCCCGGTGATCGGCGGCTGGCTGACCGATCATTTCAGCTGGCGCTGGGTCTTTTACATCAACGTGCCGATCGGCGCGCTGGCCTTCGTCGGCATTTCGCTATTTCCTGACGGAGACCAAAGGTCAGCCGCCGAGCCAAGCTGGACTGGCTCGGCTTCGGCACGCCTCAGCGTCGCCATCGCCGCGCTTGCAGGTGTTTCTCGATCGCGGCAGCCAGCTCGACTGGTTCTCGTCGCTCGAGATCCTGATCGAGGCGGTCGGTCTGCGGCTCGGCGCTTCTACATCTTCCTGGTGCACACCTTCACGGCCGAGAATTCCTTCGTGAACCCAAAGCTGTTTCTGGATCCGCAACTTCACGGTCGGCATGCTCGTTCATCTTCATCGTCGGCATCACCTATCTGGCGTCGATGGCATTGATGACGCCCTATCTGCAGACGCTGATGGGCTATCCCGTGGTCACCGCGGGGCTGGTGATGGGCCCGCGCGGCTTCGGCACCATGGTCTGCATGTTCCTGGTCGGCCGCCTGATCGGCAAGGTCGATACTCGGCTTCCTGCTGATGATCGGGCTTCTGCTCACGGCATGGGCGATGTATGACATGACCGGCTGGACACCCGAATGTTTCGCAATGGACCATCGCCGTCATCGGATTCATCCAGGGCGCCGGACTGGGCTTCCTGTTCGTGCCGCTGACGACGGTGACCTTTGCCACGCTGGCGCCGGCGCAATCGCGCCGAAGCCACCGGCCTCTACAACCTGTCGCGCAACGTCGGCTCCAGCGTCGGCATTTCGTCGTGGCGTCCTATCTCCTGATCCGGAACAGCCAGATCAACCACGCGACGATCGCGAGCAACGTCACGGCGCCAATAACGCCTTCGACAACGGCGCCGTGCTGCACGCGATGAGTCCCGTGGACCGCCGGCGGCCGTGCCGCGCTCGACCAGGTCATCCACGATGCAGGCTTCCATCATCAGCTACGTCGACGACTTCAAGCTGATGATGATCCTGTCGCTCGCCGCGATTCCGCTGGTGCTGTTGTTGCGCCGCGCCGAAACCGCCGGCGCCGACGATCATGCGATGGTGATGGAATGAGGTGCGGCTGAACCGCAGGCTCTCGCCTCAGTCCGCGTCGTCGGCCGTCTCTTTCCTCGGAACCGGCGGAGAATCCGCCCAGGCCGTCACGCAGCGTTCCAGGTCCTTCAGGTTCTGCCGCATCTGTTCCAGCGAAAATCCCAGCGCGAAAAAGCGCTCCGCCACATCGCCCGGCACGCCCCGCGTCAGACCTTCGCTGCGCACCGCCGCGACCTCGGCTGCATACTCCTGCAGCGCGGCCTGGACCGGCAGCATCGGCGGCGGAAGCTTGCCGGTCTGCAGGCTCGCCGCAGCGGCATTGAGATAGTCGACGAACGCGTCGCTGACGCCCTTCAGCGGTGATACCAGCCGTCGCTGCAGATCGGCGGGCAAAGGAACCACGGTGGCGCGTCCGATCATCACGAGGTCGTGGCGCAGCCGCAGCACGGTTCGCAGCAACGGCCCGGTATCGGACCCGCTGGTGAGGCGCGCGGCGCGTTCGCGCTCGGCCTCGGCGCCGATTGCGGTCAAACCGGCGAGCGCGGTGCCAATACCGTCCTGCAGGTTATGCAGCGCCTCGTTGTCCCGGCCGCGGGTGAGACCGGACAACAGCTCATGGAGCGCCGACGCCATCAATTCGAGTACCTTTGCCGCGTTGGCGCGGACCTGGCTGTGCGCGCGCGACGGCAGCACCAGGAAGGACACCAGAAGGCCGGTGAGCGCGCCGACGGTGACTTCCAGCACGCGATCGATCGCCGAATCCAGGACATCGGCATGGTTCATGATCGGGCAGCAGCAGCACGATGATGGCCGTGATGGTTGCGACGTTCAGGCTGGGATTGATGGCGGCGATGAACGCCAGCGGCGCTACCGCCAGCACCAGCACCGCGAGCAGCGCGCCTTCGCCATTGTGCGGAATCAGGATCGCGACCGCCGCGCCATAAAGCGCGCCGCCGACGGTGCCGATCAGATAGTCGCGGGTCGCCTTGAGCGAGCGCCCGACGCTCATCTGGGTGACGATGATGGAGGTCAGCACCGCCCATAGCGGCAGCTTGAGGCCCAGCGCCAGCGCGATCGCCAGCGCGCCCATCGCCGCCACGGTGACGCGTACGCCGAGGCCAAGCTCGACCTTTCGCGACCGCAGCCAGGCGGCGATGGTTTTGAAAGCGGCGGTCAAGGTCTCCCCTACTTGCTGCCTCCGCAACTCGTCATGCATTCCGGATTCTTGACGTCCGGACGCGGGTCGCCGACGAACTTGTCGCGGTTCGGCATCTTGATCGCACTCAGCGTCTTGGCGTCAAGCGTCGCATCGGCCGGAAGCAGTCCGTTCAGATTGAGGATATAGGCGGAGACCGCATAGACGTCGTCGTTGCTCAGCGACTGCGGCGCGTTCTGCGGCATGGCGCGGCGGATATAGTCGAACAGCGTCGGGGCGTAGGGCCAATAGCTGCCGACCGTGCGTACCGGCTTTGGCGATGCCAGCGTGCCCTGCCCGCCGACCAGCTGGTCGCCGACGCCGCCCTCGCCTTTGGCGCCGTGACAGGCCGCAGCATTGCTGATCGAACACCTCGCGGCCGTGACTGACGCTGCCGCTTCCCGGCGGCAGGTTGTTGCCGTCGCGATCGATGTCGATGTTCCAGCCGGCGATCTCCGCCGGCGTCGCCGGCGCGCCCGATGCCGTAGGGGCTTTGGGCCTGCGCCGAGGTCGCGCCCGCCAGCGCAACGATGACCAGCACAACGCCGTAAAACTCACGCGTTGCGCATTGGTCACCTCGCCGTCCGCCGCGATCCGCCAGGGCCAGATCGCGTTGTTGTGATAGAAGTGATTGTCACCGCGCACGCGCGAGAAGCTCGGCCAGCGTCGGCTGCACGTAGCCGGTTTCGTCGATGGCGCGGCTCTGGATCACGGCCGGCTGGCCGTCCCAGTGCCAGGGCAGCCGGAAGCGGGTCAGCGCCCGCGTCAGCACCGGCTCCTGCAGCTGCGCCTCCTGCCAGCTCTTGCCGTCATCGACCGAGACGTCGACGCGCTTGATCTTGCCGTGACCGCTCCAGGCAATGCCGCGTGATTTCGTGAAAGCCGGGCGCGCTCAGCTGCTGGCCGCCCGAGGGCCGCGTGATGATGGATTTGGCTTCCATGTAGAAGGTGAACTCGCGCGCCGTGCCGTCCGGCATCAGGTCGGTGTATTTGGAGGTCTCCTCGCGCGAATAGGTCGGCTCGGCGGCGACGCGCAGGCGGCGCAGCCATTTCACGTTCATGTTGCCTTCGAAGCCCGGCAGCAACAGCCGCAGCGGATAGCCCTGCTGCGGCCGCAGCCGCTCGCCGTTCTGGCTGTACACCAGCATGGCGTCGTCGAGGCATTTTTCGATCGGGATGCTGCGCGTCAGCGCCGCGGCATCGGCGCCCTCGGCGACGACCCATTTGGCCTCCGGCTGCAGTCCCGCTTCCTGCAGGACCAGCTTCAGGCTGACCCCGGTCCATTCGGCGCAGCTCAACAGGCCGACGAGATCGGAAGCCGTCTTGCCGTAGGGCTTGGTGTAGACCGGATTGCCGGAGCATTCGAGGAAATGGATGCGCGATTCCGACGGAAAGCGCCTGATGTCGTCCATGGTGAAGATCAGCGGCTTGTCGACGAGGCCGTGGAGCATCAGCCGGTGCTGCGCCGGATCGATCGTCGGGAACGCCGCCATGATGGCGTTCGTAGAACAGCCCGTTCGGCGTGATGATGCCGTCGAGATCCTGCAGCGGCGTGCGCCCGGACGCGGAGATATATTGCTTCAGGTTTTTCGGGATGTTCTTGACGACGCCCTTCTCGAACGGCGACGGCGTTCCATAGAGCTGGCTTCCCATCGGATCGCCGGGCGTCTTCATCCACTCCGGAATGTTGGGCGGCAGGTTGTCGGCGTTATCCGGCCGCGGCCGCCAGCGCTTCGCTGCCGGCAAGACCGCCCGCCAGGACGGCCCCACCCATCAATGCACCACCTTCGCGCAGAAATCGCCGACGCGATGTGGGCGAGATCTTTGTCGACGTCGGTAGGCTCTGTCATCGCGCGTCCTCCGTTCGAAGCAGCGGCACAAGATAACGCAATGAGGCTCGCAAAGATTTCAAAAACAGCGGTATTCGGCTATCAAATATCTGAATTTCGGCAGGCCGAGGTAGATTTCATTCTCCCGGCATCGAGGCCAGGCGCGCATGCCGTTCCGCCTTCATCGTGATACCGCAGAC
>CAVTYA010000017.1:0-16497 GCA_963738765.1 uncultured Alphaproteobacteria bacterium
TTGGCCTGGTTCGCAACGCAGGCTTTGAGAACGCCGGCCGTCTCGGCGCGCTCGCGGCCGCCGAAGTGATCCAGCACATCGGCGCCCGGCCGCAGGTGTCGCTGAAGGAATTGGCGCAGCAGAACGGGTTGCCGGTTTAGACTCCAGAGGTTTGGCCGCGAACTCACTTCACCTCTCCCGCTTGCGGGGGAGGTCGCATCGCATCGAATGATGCGATGCGGGTGGGGGAAAACTCTCTCCACCTGACCAGTGTGACTCGCGGCGGCACCCCCACCCCAGCCCTCCCCCGCAAGCGCAGGGCTGTCCGGGGAACTTAGCCATAGCACAGCTCCATCTGGTCAAGAGATGTTGTGGATTTGCGACGGCTGGGATTGATGGGCGGAGGCCTGTCGATGGTGGCAAGGACTCGACGGGTGAACAGAAGCTGGCTGACGAGCTCGGCCAGTCTAAGTGGAAGCATTTTGATGCAGTTGGCGCGCGCGGCGATCCGCAATAACAGGTAGGCGATCATCGCGCCGAGAACCTGCAGCCTGATCGCATTGTCGTTGTTGCCGAGGAACTTGCGGATATCCAGGTGCTGCTTGACCCATCGGAACAGCAGTTCGATCTGCCATCGCATCTTGTAGAGTGCGGCGATGTCGACCGCGGGACGGGTCAAATCGTTGGTCAGAAGTGTCATTGCTCCGCCGTTCTCCCGCCTGATCTTGATGCGGCGCAACGGGATCGGCAGTCGCGAGTCACCCTTGCTGACGAGCTTCACCTCGTCATCGGCGATGATCTCGAAGCCATTCCCCTTGCGCTTGCGAATGGGTCGATGCTTGATCGAGCGGAGGCGGGTCGTCGTCTTCGGCCGGGTAACGAAGAAAGCCCTGCTATCATTGATCTTTTGCCACCAGCTGAAGCGGCAATATCCTTTGTCGAACACATAAGTTGTGCCCTCCTGGATCAGAACCTGACGGCCGATCTCGATGTCATTGACGTTCGCTGGCGTCACCTCGACGCTGGTCGGAACATCCCCTTTGGGATCGTAGACGACGTGCAGCTTCATGCCTCGGATGCGGCCGTTCCACGTTGCCCAGGAGCAAACCTTGCCGAGCGGGATCGGGCTGGCGTCGATCAGGCGTACCATCTCCTTGCCTTCACCGCGTAGCTGCCGGCTTGCCATCGCCGACAATCTTGCGAAGGTCTGCGCGAACACGCTGGCGGGGCGGCGGGCATTGGCATCCGATAACGTCGAGCGGCGCAGCTTGCCGGTACCCAAATGATAGTGGTGCTGAGGATTGGCGTTGAAGCCCTCCACCACGGCGCGCAAGCTGTCGTTGCCGCTCAGCTGCGCATAGATCAGTGCGACCAAATGATCCCAGCTCTTGAACGACTTGTCGTAGGCATCCCCATCCACACGATCCACAGCCGCCTGGAATCGCCGCCTATTGATCGGTTCAAGAAGCCTTCCAAAAATGCTATCGCAAAACCGCATGCCCGGTCCCTTTCTGAAGTCTCGACAACCAGAAAGTACCTGCTTCATGCCGGCTAAACCGGGCATGCGCTGCGACACAGTGAATCAGTCCCCGGACAGCCCTGCCCGCAAGCGGGAGAGGGAGCGCAGCAGCGTCGCCAAACTGCCCGACGAGGCTGGGCAAGAACTCGGTTTTTTTGAGAGTTGATGTACGATTCGGCTCATGACGAATCGCCCATTCAAGTCCGGCGAGAGCCGTGAGCAAGCCAGTCTCCTTCCTGCTCGGGTTGAGGACTATGTTGGAGCAGACAATCCGGTCCGGGCGATCGAGAGCTTTGTTTACGCTCTCGACCTTGGGAAGCTCGGCTTCCGCCATGCGGATCGCGGCGCAGAAGCAATGGGGCAGCCGCCGTACGATCCGGCCGATCTGCTGAAGCTCTATCTTTACGGCTACATCAATCAGGTCCGGTCGTCGCGGCGGCTGGAACGGGAAGCCTGCCGCAATCTGGAGCTGATCTGGCTGTTGAAGAACCTGCGGCCGGGCTATCGGACGATCGCCAACTTCCGCAAGGAGAACTGGCAGGCGCTGAAGGCTGTGAACCGCAGCTTCGTGCTGCTGGTCCGCGAGCTTGGGCTTGTCGGCGGAGCCGTTGTCGCCATCGACGGTTCGTTCTTCCATGGCGATGCGAGCAAGGCGAGTATCTTCACGCGCAAGAGGCTCGCCGAACAGGTCGCAAGGCTGGACCTGGAGATCGATGCTTATGGCAAATCTCTTGAAGACAATGATGCGGCGGAGGCCAAGCAGCCAAGAAACGACGATCCCGGCGAAGGTGGCAACGGAGATGGCGCCGATATTGGTGCCAAAGTAGCGGTCCTGATGGCGAAGCGCTCGCGCGCACAAGCCGACCTCGACCGGCTGGAGGCGAGCGGTGAGACGCAGCTGTCCCTGACCGATCCGGACGCCCGGCTTCTGGTCAAGAGCGGTCAGGGTGTTGCGGGTTACAATGTGCAGGCCGTCGTCGACGGCAAGCACAAACTCATCATCGCCAGCGAGGTGGTGAACGATAGCAGCGACGTCAACCAGCTCCATGCGATGGCAAAAGCTGCCAAGGAGGCCCTTGGAGCGGAGGCACTGCAGGTGCTGGCCGACGAAGGCTATTACAGCAGCACCGAACTGAAGGCGTGCGAGGACGACGGCATCACGGCCTATGTGCCGCCTTCTGAGGGCAACGGGCTGCTCGAGAAGGCGGGCCGCTTCAGCCGCAAGAAGTTCAGCTATGACGGCGCGGCCGATGCCTACACTTGTCCGGCAGGCCAGCTGTTGCGTCCGATGGAGGGGCGCTGGACCAACACAAGTGGCCGCGTCGAGATTCGCTATACGAGCGGTACGAAGGTCTGCCGGGCGTGTCCGTTAAGAACCAACTGCCTCTCCCCGAAGGCATCCCAACGCGTCATCCATCGCTGGGAGCACGAGGATGTTCTCGAACGTCACCGGGCGCGGATGGAAGGCGCAAGCGAGCTGATGCGCCGTCGTTCCGCCATCGTCGAACATCCTTTCGGCACGCTTAAATGCCGCGCCGGCTATCGCCACTTCCTCGTTCGCGGCTTCGACAAGGTGCGCGGTGAATGGAGCCTGATGGCGCTTTGCTATAACTTTACCCGCGCGCTCAATATCCTCGGCTTCGAGGGCTTCACCGCCTGCATGGCAAAGCTATTCCGAGCGCTCTTACGCGCGTTCAGCGCCGCTTCAAGCCGCATCCAGCCCGTTCTGGAAGCCTTCTGGACAAATATCCCGCTCTGGCTCCCGATCAAACGCTTCTACCCCAGCCCCGTCGTTTGACCGAACAACTTGCCCAGCCTCGACGGGCAAATCAATCGGTTGAGTGACGATTCCGTTGTCGAGTCATTTTTTTGCAACGACGCAAAATTTTTCACTTCATCCCGACAGGCAAATCAAAGCTACAACTCCCGCCGTCCTGTCCCTCCAGAGGGGCGTTCGCGATCGTCACAAACGCGGGATGGGATGCGGTGGACGCGGATGCGCCTGTGACGAATAGCGCGTGACGCGTACGGTGAAGTCGTGTGGTTCCGACACCCCGACGCTGGTGTCAAGTTGCGCTGGATTTATCCGCGCAGCGACGGTGGCAAAAAAGCCCGGTCGCCGAGAAGAGCACGTTATAAGCTGTAAAACCATTGCGCAGGGAATGTCGGATCGCCTCCGCTGAACCTGTATGCTCGTGTGCGCACCATTTTGTGCACACTGCACACGAGACCGCGGGTGCAGCGTGCATCCGGCATTCCCCGCGCCCTCTGATTACTCAAGGCGCGAAGAGACACCTACGCCCCGGGCGAAATTACGCCGCGGGATCGCGAAGGTGTGTCGGCAAACTACCGCCGTTATTGCGAGGAGCGAAGCGACGAAGCAATCCATCTATCCGTTATGCCGCGCGATGGATTGCTTCGCTTCGCTCGCAATGACGATCTCTAGCCACTTGCTCTCGTCACGCCGTCTTCGCCGCCTTCAATCCGAGCTTCGCCTCGACCGCATCGCGCATCACAAACTTCTGGATCTTGCCGGTCACCGTCATCGGAAACTCGTCGACGAATTCGACGTAGCGCGGGATCTTGTTGTGCGCGATCTGGCCGTGACAGAAGGCGCGGACCTCGTCGGCGGTCAGCGTTTCGCCGGCGCGGATCCGGACCCAGGCGCAGAGCTCCTCGCCATAGCGGGCGTCGGCGACGCCAAAGATCTGCACGTCCTGGATCTTCGGATGGCGATAGAGAAATTCCTCGATCTCGCGCGGGTAGAGGTTCTCGCCGCCGCGGATCACCATGTCCTTGATGCGGCCGACGATGTTGCAATAGCCTTCCGCGTCGATCACGGCGATGTCGCCGGTATGCATCCAGCCATTGGCGTCGAGCACGTCGGCGGTTTTTTCCGCCTCGTCCCAATAGCCCAGCATGATGCTGTAGCCGCGGGTGCAGAGTTCGCCGCGTTCGCCGCGCGCCACGACGCGGCCTTCGAGATCGACCACCTTGACCTCGACATGGGGATGAATGCGCCCGACCGTCGACACCCGCCGCTCCAGCGGGTCGTTGGTCGCGCTCTGGAAACTGACCGGGCTGGTCTCGGTCATGCCATAGGCGATCGTGACCTCGCGCATGTTCATGGATTCATTGACCCGCCGCATCACCTCGATCGGGCACGGCGCGCCGGCCATGATGCCGGTGCGCAGCGACGACAGGTCGAATTTTGCGAAGTCGGGATGGTCGAGTTCGGCGATGAACATCGTCGGCACGCCATAGAGCGTGGTGCATTTTTCCTGCTCGATGGTCTGCAACGTCGCCAAGGGGTCAAAACCCTCGCCGGGATAGACCATCGCGGCACCCGAGGTGACGGCGGCGAGATTGCCCATCACCATGCCGAAGCAATGATAGAGCGGCACCGGAATGCAGATGCGGTCGGTCTCGGTCAGGCGCATCGCGCGGCCGACGAAATAGCCGTTGTTGAGGATGTTGTGATGCGTCAGCGTGACGCCCTTGGGCGATCCGGTGGTGCCGCTGGTGAACTGAATGTTGACCGGGTCGTCGAACTGCAGGGTCTTTGTCAGTGCCGCCAGCGCGTCGCGATGCCGCGCACCGCCCATGCGCGCGACCTCGTCGAACGCGATCGTGCCGGCACACGCCGGGCCGCCGACCTGGATCACCGCGCGCAGTTGCGGCAGGCGCGCGGCGTGCAGCTCGCCGGAGGGCGCTTTCGCAAGCTCCGGCAGCAGCGTGTTGAGCATCTCCATATAGTTGGAGGTCTTGAACGCGGTGGCCGTGACGATCGCGGCGCAGCCGACTTTTGCCAGCGCGAATTCGAGTTCGCTGAGGCGATAGGCGGGATTGATGGTGACGAGAATGAGCCCGGCCTTGGCGGCGGCAAACTGCGTCAGCGTCCATTCCGGCCGGTTCAGCGACCAGACGCCGATCCGCGCGCCTCGCTCGAGGCCAAGCGCGAGAAATCCGGCGGCCAGCGCGTCGACCCGTTCCGCCAATTCTGTCCAGGTCCAGCGGACATCGTGGCTTGGCGAAACCAGCGCCTCGCGATGGCCCCAGCGCAGCACAGCCTTGTCGAGGCTGTGGCCGATGGTCTCGCCGAGCAGCGGTGCATCGGCGATGCCGCAAACGTAACTGTCCGCAATTTCGGTCAAATGAACTACTCCCTGCGTCGATGCGCGTGGGCCGGGGAAATGCAGACTATCGGCAAAATCGGGCAGGCGGCAATGTCCCGGCGCGATCGGTCGACCGCGCCGGGAAGAAAGTGCGTGCGCCTAGGCCGCCTTCTGGCCGCTCCCGGCATCGAGCCCGGCATAGACGCCGCGCTCGAAGCCGCCAAAGGCTTCCAGGCATTTCGCGTCCGCGAACGGCAACAGCTGCATCAGGATCACGCCGGCGACGTTGCGGGCCGGATCAATCCAGAAATAGGTGTTGGCAAGGCCCGCCCAGGCGAGGCTGCCGGGGCTGCGGCCTTCCGCGGTCTTGGCGGTGTTGATCAGGAAGCTCAGCCCCCATTTCTTCACCTGGTCCGGATAGAGGTCGACGTCGTTGGTGTACACCGGCGCCACCGTCGTCATCTTGCCCATGCTGAGATCGCCGATGTGGTTCTGGCCCATCAACGCGACCGTCTCGGGCTTCAGCAACTGGTTGCCGTTGCCCTTGCCCTTGTTGAGGATCATCTGGGTAAACTTGATGTAGTCGCCCGCGGTGCCGTACAGGCCGCCGCCACCCATGTGGAATTCCGGATTCTGCTCCAGTTCGAACGGTATCGCCGCCAGCGCGCCGTCCTCGCCGCGCGCATGCATGCCGACCAGTCGCTTGCGCTGGGATTCGCCGATCTTGAAGCCGGTGTCGCTCATCCCGAGCGGGGTGAATACGTTGTCGCGCAGATAGGCATCGAGCCGCTTGCCGCTGACGGCTTCCACCGCCTTGCCGACGAAATCGATATTGGTGCCGTATTCCCAGCGCGTGCCGGGGTCGGTCATGATCGGGGTTTTCAGCGCGGCGTTCTGACAGGAGATGATGCCGGGCGTGCCGGTCTTCTCCAGGTATTTCACCATGTCGCCGTTCCACATATCGTAGGCGAAGCCCGCGGTGTGGGTCATGAGATGGCGCAGCGTGATCGGCTTCTTCGCCGCACGCAGTTTCGGTTCGCCCTTGGCGTCAAAACCATCGAGCACCTGTGGCGCCGCGAGATCCGGCAGCACCTTGCCGATCGGCTCGTCCAGCGAGAGCTTGCCCTGCTCGACCAGTTGCATGCCGGCAGCCGTGGTGATCGCCTTGGTCATCGAGGCGATCCAGAACACGCTGTCGGCGGTCATGGCATTGTCCTTGGCGTCGTCTTTGGACAAATCGCGTTTGCCGAACGCGCCCTGATAGATGATGTCATTGCCCGTCGCGGCGATGGCGACGACGCCGGGAATCTCCTTCGCGTCGCTCTTCTGACGCAGAACCTGATCGATCTGAGCTTGGCTTTGCATGGGGGTTACCTCCGGGGGTATTTTTTTGGGAAGTGCGCAATCTTCCTCCCGTCGGCCGCATCCCGCAAGCGCGGGCAACCGGCTGCGGCCGATTTCGCGATCTCGTGAAGGCGATGCGGTGGGATGCAGCGCGGAAGCCCGAAGAGACCGAACTGCAACACTCCGCCACAATTTGCGGTGGATGATCGGCAATGTCGGTGACCGGACCGGGCATCCACGATATCGTGATCGCATTAAAATTTGCGCCGCCGATTTTTGGAGTAAGACATTCAGATTGCAGCGTAAACGGCGCTGTCGGCTCGAATGATTTGATGCAAATGGTTGTAACGATAGAAGTTGCGAGGGAATGGCGATGATCTCGACCTGGAGTGAGTGGAAACGATACCCCCGCGCCGGCCGCGGCGAGAACATCGAAGCCCCGATCAGCCCCGGCCTGTTCGAAGTCCGCTATGCCGGTACCGGCGCGCTGCATTCCTTCGAGGCGGTCGACAACGTGGCCCAGGCGCTGGCGCTGCTCGCCGTCGGTTCCAAGTCGTGGTTCAGCCGCCGCGATCCCGCCAAGCTGCCGGACCTCGAATACCGCACCTGCGCGACCTCGTCCCGGGCCGCCGCCAAGGCCGCCGCCGAGCGCATGATCGGTCGCCGCGAAACCTACATGAGCGGCGCGGCCTGATTGTTTCGTTCCCTCAAAATTGCTTGAAGCAGCCGCGCGTTTGCGGCCGATGCATTATGAGGGGCTTCGGCCTATACTCGGTTTCAACGCCAAGAAATCCGAGGAGTAACGCCATGACCCCGCCCGTCGCCGCACGCGCTTCGCAATCCGCCACACCCTCGCTTCGCGACCGCCTGAAGGATGCTTCGCTGCTGCGCGAGCAGTGCTATATCGACGGCGCCTGGACCGGCAAGGCATCGCGGCCGGTGACCAATCCGGTCAACGGTGTCGAACTGGCGAAAATCCCTGTCATGAGCACGGCGGAGACGACGCAGGCCGTCGAAGCCGCCGAGCGCGCATTTCCCGCCTGGGCCAAGCTGACGGCAAAACAGCGTTCCAACATTTTGCGCAAATGGTTCGACCTGATCATCGCCAACCGCGAGGACATCGCGCTGATCCTGACTTCAGAGCAGGGCAAGCCGCTGGCGGAGGCGCTGGGCGAAGTCGATATCGGCGGCGCCTATGTCGAGTTTTTCGCCGAGGAAGCCCGCCGCGTCTATGGCGAGACCATTCCGACCCAGCGGGCCGATGCGCGCCTGCTCGCGATCAAGCAGCCGATCGGCGTCTGCGGCGCGATCACGCCGTGGAATTTCCCGTGCTCGATGATCACCCGAAAAGTGTCGCCGGCGCTGGCCGCGGGTTGCACCGTGGTGCTCAAGCCCGCCAATGAAACGCCGCTGACCGCGCTGGCGCTGGTGGCGCTGGCCGAGAGGGCCGGCGTGCCGAAGGGTGTCTTCAACATCCTCACCGGCAATTCCTCGGCGATCGGCAAGGTGCTGTGCGAGCATCCCGCAGTGCGCTTCGTCGGCTTCACCGGATCGACCGAGGTCGGAAAAATCCTCTATCAGCAGGCCGCGGTCGGGGTGAAGAAGCTCGGGCTCGAACTCGGCGGCAACGCGCCGTTCGTGGTGTTCGACGACGCCGATATCGATGCCGCCGTCGAAGGCGCCATGGTCTCGAAATATCGCAATATGGGCCAGACCTGCGTCTGCGCCAACCGGATCTATGCGCAGGACAAGATCTACGACCAGTTCGTCGAGAAGCTCACCAAGAAGGTCGCGGCGATGAAGATCGGCGACGGCACCGAAGCCGGCGTGGCGCAGGGGCCGCTGATCAACATGGATGCGGTCGACAAGATCGAGAAGCACATCGCCGATGCGGTCAAGGGCGGCGCCAAGATCGTCACCGGCGGCAAACGCCATGCGCTCGGCGGCAGCTTCTTCGAACCGACGGTGTTGTCGAACGTGTCGCCCGATGCGCTGGTCGCACACGAAGAAACCTTCGGGCCGCTGGCGCCGGTGTTCCGCTTCAAGGACGAGGCCGACGTGATCGCGATGTGCAACAACTCGCCGTTCGGTCTCGCCTCGTATTTCTATTCACGCGATCTCGGCCGGGTCTGGCGGGTGGCGGAAGCGCTGGAATCCGGCATGGTCGGCGTCAACACCGGGCTGATCACGACCGAAGTGGCACCCTTCGGCGGCGTCAAGGAAAGCGGTCTCGGCCGCGAAGGCTCGCATCACGGCATGGAAGAATATGTCGAGATCAAATACGTGATGATGGCGGGGGTGTAAGCCGTACGGCGCTCAGAGGCTCTCCATGAACTCCCTTAACCTTGGCGCCCATTTATGGGCGTCGAGGCCCGACGCCGAATGGCCATACTCGCTGTCGAGCAGAAAGTAGTCGGCATCGACGCCGGCGGCCTTCAGTGCAGGCATCACGGATGCCGCGAGTTCCGGAGGAAACAGCTTGTCGGTCCGGGACAGGATATAGAGGACCTTCGATTTGATCCGGCCGAGCTGCGCCGTCACGTCGAAGCCGCGCAGCGCCTTCGCCAGGGTGAGTAGCGAATTGGCATCAAAACCTTGTGCCCATCGCGTGGCTTCGGTGCGGACCGCCGCTTCGATCTGTTCCGGGTCGGACATCGTGGTACGCAGGCGGGTCTCGATGCCATAGGTCTTCAGCGTGGCGGAACGGATCTGGATCATGCTCTCCAGCGCGCCGCCATGATCGTAATAGTCGCCGCCGTTCCAGCTCGGATCCTGCGACAAGGTCGCGAGCAGGCGCGCGACATTGCCCTCGGCGCGTTCGCGCGGCACCAGCGGCGCGGTGACGACGGCGGCAACTCCGCGCATCATGCCGGGATAATCGACCGCCCATTGCAGGCCCTGGAATCCACCATAGGAGGGGCCAACGATCGCCACCAGTTTTTCGATACCGAGGTCCGCGACCAGCAGGCGCTGGGTCGCGACGATATCGCCGACGGTGATGTCGGGAAAGCGAGGTCCGTATTGTTTGCCCGTCGCCGGGTCGATGCTCGCCGCATTGGTCGATCCGTAGGACGACCCCAGCATGTTCGGACAGATGACGAAGAAGCGGTTGGTGTCGACCGCCTTGCCGGGGCCGACGAGTTCGCTCCAGCTGCCTTCGCCGGTCGATCCGCCGGGATCGATCATCTGCGGACCGCTGGTGTTGCCATGCGTGACCAGCACGGCGTTGTCGCGCTCAGGCGAAAGCTGGCCCAGGGTCTTGTAGGCGATCGTCACGGCCGGCATCACCGTGCCGCTCTGCAGGCGAAAATCCCTGATCGCAAAGCGCTTGGCGTCGGCTGTAGAAATGTGTGCTGTCATGTTCTCGAACCCAATGGACGGACTACATCACCACGCCAGCGGTAAAAACACAAAGCCCTACCGCCGCAGCACCGCGATGGTGCGGTTGGCGAAGGTCAGCCGCTCGGCCATGACGGAGACGAAATAGGTCAGCAGCTTGTGGCTGAGCTTGGGATCGTCGGCCTTGATGGCCTCGAACTGAAGGGTGTTCAAGACATAGAGCACGCTCGCAACTTCGGCCTGGATCGTGGCGCTGCGCGGGGCATGCGAGACGAGGCCCATTTCGCCGATCGTGGTGTAGCGGCCGAGGCTTCGCACCCGCGTGGTGCGGCCCTCTTCCGCCGGAACCATGATGCCGACGCGGCCATCGAGGATGAAATGCATGGAATCGGCGGCATCGCCGGCGCGAACGATGATTTCACCGGCCTCGACCTCGATGCGCCGGCAGCGGCGGACCAGATCGTCAGCGTCGTGTTCGTCGCCGAGGATCTGGGTAAACCAGTCGCGCAGGCTGGCTTCCTCCTGCTCGAGCCCCTGATGCTGGGTGATGAGCTCGTTCTCGCACCATTCCAACGCATGGTCCAGTTCGGGAGTGACGCTCACCTCATCCGAGATGAACTCGCTCGACCGCAGGACTTTTTCGGCCGCGGCGGAAAGATGCACCAGCACCAGCTTGACGCCGAGATCGTGCGCGCTGCGCTTGATCTGCGCAAAGCTGTAGGCGGCCGACGAATCGATGCCGGTGACGAGCTTGAAGTCGAAGATCAGATAGCGGCATTCGGGACAACGCTGCAACAGCGCCTTGACGTGCTGATAGAGCCGGTTGGCCGAGCCGAAGAACAGATAGCTCTGCAGGTTCAGGCCCTGGATTTTTCCGCCATGGGCCAGCAGGACATCCTGATCGCCGCGCGAGCGATCCAGCGAGCTGCGGTATTCCGAACCGTCAAAGCTGTATTTGATCGATTCGATCCGCGCCGCGCTCAGCGCAAAAGTCGCGCAGCCGATCACGACGCCGATCAGCACGCCCGGGACAAAACCCCACGCCACGATGATGACGATGATCGCCAGCAGTGACACATATTCGGTCTTCGAGAGCCGCTTGCGCGATTCGACGATCCATTTGTGCAGCTGATCCGCGCCCAGATAGATCAGAAGCCGGCCGAGAACGAATTTCGGCATATAGCCGAGCAGATCCGGGGCGACCGCCAGCATCAGCGCGGAAATGGCTGCGACGGTGAGGCCGGAGAGCCGGCCGGTGCCGCCGCTGCCGAGATTGAGGATCGAGCGGCTCACCGAAATGCAGCCTGGATAGCCCGCCAACGCGCCCGCCACGATATTGGCAAGGCCGGTGACATTCAGTTCCCGTTCCAGGTTGGCCTCGCGATGGGCGGCGACTTCGATGCCTGTCGTGTTGAACAGGGTGCTCGAGGCCGTGACGAAGATGACGGCAATCAAGTTACCGAGCAGGTCCGGCAGGGCGTACCAGGGATAGTGGCGGATTTCGCTGGCGCTCCATGGCAGCATGAAGTGGGTCGGCGGTGGCGGCTGGAAGGTCCATCCTGACGCTTGCGCCGCTTCGGGCGAGATGCCGAAGATCCAGAACGCAAGATGCGCCGCGATCACGCCGCCGATCAGAATGACCGGCAACCCGAACGATTGGCGCGAGCGATGCCAGGTCAAATTCAGGATCAGCGCCATGGCGCAGGCGGCGCTCAATTCGGACAGCGTGACGATGTTGGCGAAACGGTCGAGCGTTCCAAATTGCAGTTGGTGACCGGTGATCACCCGGATCGCGCCAAGAACGATCAACAGGCCGGTCGCGCCGAGAAATCCGCCGACGACCGGATAGGGGACGTAGCGGATGGCGCGACCCATCCGCGTCACGCCGAAACCGCAGAGCACGATGCCGGTCACGATCGTGGAAAAGCCGAGCGTGATCAGGGTCGGCGCGAGCAACGGTGCGGCGGGATCGGTCGCAGCCATGCGCTCGACCAGCGAGGCGGCCAATATGCCGGTGATCGCCGCCGTCGAACTCTCGGGACCTCCGATCGCAAAGGGCAGGGAACTGCCCAGCGCGAGCACGGCGGCGAGGACGGCCGACGTAATGAACGTGGCGGCGACGCCATAGGACAGATAGGGTGCCAGCGGCCCGGCGAAGATCAACAGCGCGTAGGAAAGGCCGAACGTAATGCTCAGAACGCTGGCCGCGCTGCCGCCGACTATATCATTGAGCGCACGGCGTGCCCGTGGACCGAAATTAACAGATCGACTAACCATTTGCCCCTTGCTTCCGCGGTCAGTCGTAGACGACTGCGGCGCGGGGCGCCAACAAGATTTTCATGGAACTCCGGGGGCGTGTCGGTGCGAGTGCCCCGTCAACCATTCCCTGCCTCGCCGCCGAACGCGCCGTGCCTGCCAATGCCGGAAGCAAAGCGCGTCGCGCCGGACAGCGTTTCGCCCGAGGCGATGACCTTGAGGCCGCCGCGCATCTCGTTGGCAATGGCCTCTTCCTCCTCCAAATCCCATTGCCGCAGCGCCGACAGCCGGTCCGCGCGCATGCAAGTCTGCGGGAAGCGCGCGATCTCCCTGGCCAGCGCGATCGCATGCGCGCGGGCTTCGCCCTTCGGCACCAGGCGATTGGCGAGACCCATGCGCAGCGCTTCCGCGCCGCCGACGGGACGTCCGGTCAGGATCAGGTCGATCGCCCGGGAATGGCCGATCAGCCGCGGCAGGCGGATGGTGCCAAGATCGATCAGGGGCACGCCAAAGCGACGGCAGAAGATGCCGAAAGTAGCGTCCTCCGCAACCACCCGCATGTCGGCCCACAGTGCGAGCTCCATGCCGCCCGCGACCGCAAAGCCCTCGACCGCGGCGATCACGGGTTTCGACAGCCGCAGGCGGCTCGGCCCCATCGGCGCGATCAAATCGTGGCCGCCGACCTCGCGTTTTTTGTTGGGGTCGCCCGAAGCCACCGCCTTGAGATCGGCGCCGGCGCAGAAATAGCCGCCGGTGCCGGTGAACACCGCCACCGAGGCGTTCTCGTCGGCATCGAACGCGCGAAAAATATCGTACAGCTTTCGCGCGGTGGCGCCGTCGACGGCATTACGGCAATGCGGACGGTTGATGGATACGATGGTGACAGGGCCGTCGCGTTCGACGAGCACGGCATCGGCGTCGGTCATGTCAGGCGTCCTCCATTTTATTGGTTGTCCGTAGTCGTCAGGTGGACAAGCTCTTGTGAGGCGAGCCTAGCGTTCCCTGCTATTCAATGCCATCGCGAACGAAGGCGACCCGGATGGTCGGGTCGCCGATCGCCTCATGGGCGTCCTCGAAGCGGACGCGCCTTGTGATGACGTGTTCGGGATGAAAACACCCCGAGGCGACATGGGCGATGCAGTCTGGCATTTCGGCCCGCACATTGACGCGGCTGATGCGCAGCGTGATGCCGACGCCGTACATATGCCGCAGCGGCACCGGCGTGGTCTCCTTGAAGTCGCCGTACATGCGCTGGCAAACGCCGTTGGGCTCGGTCGAGCGAACCGCCAGCAGGATGCTGGCATCGGTCGCGGCGGCATCGACCACGATCGGGAACAGGCCAAGCGGCTCCATCACGAGCCCCTTCGGCGCTTCGTGAACTTCCGCGCCGAGTGATTTTGCCTTCGCCAGGCGCTGCGGATCGTCATCGATGTAGACGACACGGCGCGCGCCGCGGCTCAACCCCGCCTGCACCGCGAACATGCTGAGCGATTGTCCGAAACCGCCGATCACCAGCACCTCAGCGCCGGGCCGCTGCCGCAACCAGTGGGCCAATGCACTGAAGGCATCGGTGGCGCCGTCGGCGAGCCCCGCGGTTTGCGACAGCGCGTGGCCTTCGGGCTGCCGGACCAGCATGTGGTCGGCGAACGGCACCCGGATCAGGTCCGACAGCGCGCCACCATATTCGACGCCGCAGACCGGTTTCAGGCCGTAGGATGAGCGGAAGGGAACGGCGGTGCAGGCGTTGGTGTGTCCACGCCGGCATCGTTCGCATTCACCGCAACTGATCTGGAACGGCACGATGACGAGATCGCCGGGAACGAAATCGTTTACGGCATCGCCGACCTCGATCACGATACCGGCGGTCTCGTGGCCCAGTGCGAAAGGCCCGGGCAGGCCCGATCTGCCGCCGACGATCGCAAGATCGAGATCGCAGCGCGTCGCCGCGAGCGGCCGCACCAGCGCATCGCGGCCATCCGTCAGTTTCGGTGCAGGTACGTCCCACCATTCGATGGTGCTGCCGCCGACATAGGTCAATTGCCGCATTTGTCCGGTCTCCGTTCGGGCGGAGACTGCAAAGGCCGACGCTTGCGGACAAAAGGTATGTCTTCAACCGTGGTGAAAACAATTCATCCATCGGCGCGGCTTGGTCAAGCAGAGTGAACTGCGTTAGGCTGAAGAAGGTCCCACAGGTTGCCGTAGAGATCTTTGAAAACGGCGACGGTGCCGTAACTCTCTACCTCCGGCTCTCGGACGAATGTTACCCCCTTGGCCTTGTAAGCGTGGAAGTCGCGCCAGAAATCATCGGTGTGAAGAAACAGAAACACACGGCCTCCGGTTTGATTTCCGACCCGCGATGCCTGTTCATCACTCGCAGCTCGCGCGAGAAGCAGGCGTGGCTCGCTTGAACCCGGCGGAGCCACCACCACCCAGCGCTTGTCTTGCTTTGCGATGGGGATGTCTTCGACCAGGGTAAATCCGAGCACCCCGACATAGAAATCGATTGCCTCGTCGTAATCGCGCACGACGAGAGCGACCTGGCCGATGGTTTGGTTGGCGGCGATGGGCTGATCGCTTGCCTTGGTCATATTTCTCAACCGCAGCGAAGACAATTTCGCCAATTCGGGCCGCTCGATGACTACGCGATCTTCAACTCTGATCCCGTCACGCGGCGATAGGCTTCGAGATAGCGCTTCGAAGTAGCCTCCACCACGCTGGCTGGCAGCGGCGGCGGCGGGGCGTCGCCGTTCCAGCGGCCGGCGCGGCGCTCTGCGTCGAGATAATCGCGCAGCGGCTGCTTGTCGAAACTCGGCTGCGGCTGGCCGGGTTTGTAGACGTCGACGGCCCAGAACCGGGAACTGTCGGGGGTCATCACCTCGTCGATCAGGATGATGCGGCCACTGCCGTCGCGGCCAAATTCGAATTTGGTGTCGGCGATGATGATGCCGCGCCCGCGGGTGATGGTTTCGCCGAAATTGTAGACCGCGCGCGCCATGCTCTCGAGCTTATGGGTGACTTCATCGCCCAAAATCCCGCGCACCCGCGCCACCGTGATGTTCTCGTCATGGCCGGTTTCGGCCTTGGTCGCCGGGCTGAAGATTGCCGGCTCGAGCTTTGCGCTCTCCAGCAGGCCGGATGCGAGCTTCTCGCCGGCAAGCGTGCCCTGCGCTGCGTATTCCTTCCACGCGGAGCCTGAAATATAGCCGCGGATCACGCATTCGATCGGGAACACGGTGGTGCGCCGGCATAGCATCGCGCGCCCCAAAAGGTCGGCGCGGTGGTCTTTCAGTGCGGGCACATGTGCGATGATCTCGTCGGCGTCGGCGCTGATCATGTGATGCGGCACCACGCTTTCGAGTTGCCGGAACCACCAGGCGCTGATCTGGGTCAGCACCGCGCCCTTCATCGGGATGGTCTCGGCCATCACGACGTCGAACGCGCTGATGCGATCGGTGGTCAACAGCAACACCCGATCGTCGCCGACGGCGTAGATATCGCGGACCTTGCCGCGGCCGATCCGGGGCAAGGGCAAGTCGCTGGCGAGCATCGCATTCATTCGGTCCGGCTTTCAAAGGCGATGCGCTCGCGCCAGAGGTGCGAGCGCAGGAAGGATAGCGGAGGAGATAGCTTACTCCGGCAGCGGAATGAACTCATGTTCGTCGGGAACATGGGCGAAACGGCCGGTTTTCCAGTCCTGTTTGGCCTGCTCGATCCGCTCCTTGCTGGAGGAGACGAAATTCCACCAGATATGCCGCGGGCCCTCCAGCGCGTCGCCGCCGAGGAACATCATCCGAACCGGCTTGATTGCCTTCACCGTAATGCGATCGCCGGGCCGGAAGATCAGGAGGCGCGGGCCTTCATAGCGCTCGTTGGCGATCTCGACCTCGCCGTCGACCAGATAGATCGCGCGCTCTTCATGGTCGGGATCGAGCGGCACGCTGGTGC